>NZ_JBIVIA010000002.1:167782-723202 GCF_044749485.1 Pseudomonas sp. NPDC089401
GGAGCCACAGGAAAATCACCAGCCCCAAGGTGATGAGTAGCTTGTGGGAGCCACAGGAAAATCACCAGCCTCAGGGCGATGAGTAACTTGTGGGAGCCACAGGAAAATCACCAGCCCCAAGGTGATGAGTAGCTTGTGGGAGCCACAGGAAAATCACCAGCCTCAGGGCGATGAGTAACTTGTGGGAGCGGGTTTACCCGCGAAGAGGCCGGCACTGGCTTATGCAGGCTCTGCCAGTTTTTCCAGTTCCAGGGTCCGGTCAAACAGAACAGCCAGCCCCTCCTGGTGAGTTACCCCCACCACCGTGCACCCCGGCAATTCTTGCCTGAGCATCTCCAGCAACCCCCGCGCACTTTCCATGTCCAGCTGGCTGGTCGCCTCGTCCAGGTACAAGGTATCCGGCCGGTACACCAGCGCCCGTGCCAGGCTCAGCCGCTGCTGCTCACCCCCTGAATACACCCGGTCCCACTCCTGCTCGTCATCCAGCTGCCCGGCCAGCCCGACTTTCGCCAGTGCCTCCAGCAACAGCCGATCATCCACCACCTCGACCTGTGGATAAGCCAGCAGGCCACGCAAGCTCATGCGTGGCAGATAAGGCTTCTGCGGCAACAGCAAGCTGCGCCCGGGCGGCAACTGCCACTCGCCCCGGCAGTAGGGCCACAGCCCCTGCAAGGTGCGCAGCAAGGTCGACTTGCCAAGCCCGCTGCGTCCGCCCAGGCGCACCCATTCACCCTGGGCCACGCGCAGGTCGAGCGCCTCCAGCAGCACGCCACCATCGGGCTTGCACAGGGTCAGCCCCTGGGCACACAGGCAGTGCCCCTGCGGCGCCGCGAGCACCTGCTGGCGGCTCGCGGCGATCGCCTGCTCGAACTGCTCCAGTCGCTGCAATGCCGCGCTCCAGCGCACCAGCTTGTGATAGAGCTTGATGAACCAGCTGAGCGAGCCGTGCACCGCATTGAACGCACTGCGAATCTGCATCAGCCCGCCCAAGGTGATGGTCTTGGCCATGAACGCCGGCAAGGCGGCGAACACCGGGATGATCAAGCTCAAGCGCTCGTAGGAAACGGTGAACAAGCTCAGGTTGCGCTCGCGCCCCATCAGTTGCCGCCAGTTGTCGGCGATGGCGCGAAAGCGCTGCGCCAGGTGCTCGCGCTCCACCGCCTCACCGCGGTACAGGGCGATCTGCTCGGCGTGGTCGCGCTTGCGCAGCAGGCTGGCGCGAAAATCCGCCTCGCGGTGTTCGCGTTCATAGTTGAGCGCATGCAGCGGCTTGCCGATCAGGTGCGTCAGCAGGCTGCCGAGCAGGGTGTAGACCAGCACGATCCACACCAGGTAGCCATGCACCGTGAAGGTTTCGCCGAACAGGCTGAAGGTCTGCACCCCCGACAGGTTCCACAGGATCATCACGAACGCACCGACCTGCGCCAGGTTGATCACCAGCGAGGCCACCAGCTCGATGCTCAGGCCGACCATCAGGTCGATGTCCTGGGCGATGCGCTGGTCGGGGTTGTCCGGTTCGCCGTTCAGGCCCAGGCGGTAGAACGCCTGGTCGCCCAGCCAGGCGTCGGTCAGGCGCCCGGTCATCGCCTGGCGCCAGCGCAGTTCCAGGGCTTTGCGCAGGTAGTCCATGACCACGACGATCAGCACATAGCCGCCCAGGTACAGCGCGTACTCGCCGACCAGGCCGTACAGCCCCGTGGTGTCGAACGCCGCCAGGGTGTCGTAGAAGGTCTTGCTCCAACTGTTGATCAGCACATTGATCTGCACCACCAGCAGGCCCAGGCCGATCACCGCCGCCAGCATCAGCCAGGCCGGCCCCTGCTGGCGGCTGGCCCAGAACGGGCGGCTGAGCCGGTAGAAGGTTCGCAGCGTGTTCACAGGCCCTGCTCCAGTGCCAGCGGCGACGGCAGCAGGCGCAGCTGCACCTGGTTGGCGCGTGGGAACAACTGCCTGGCCTGGCGTTGCAGTTCAGGCAAGGTCAAGGCTTCAGGCAGCTGCGCCTGGGTGCTCAGGTAGCGCGGGTCGTGCCAGTGGCGATCGCTGAGGATCAGCCGCTTGAACTGGGTTTGCGGGTCGTCGCGGCGCTTGTTCTCCTGGCGCTGGAACTCGGCACGCTCGCTTGCCAACCATTGCGCATCCGGTTGCAGGCTGGCCAGGGTCTTTTGCGCCATGGCCCAGAGTTCATCGACCCGCGCCGGGTCGCAAGTGAAGCTCAGGCTACTCTCCACACGTTGGGTGTCGGCATTGAGCTCGCTGTCGAAACGCAGGCGGTAGACACCGGAGGCCTCGCCGCGCAGCTGCGCCTTCAGGCGCTGGTTGGCCAGGTCGCGCAGCAGTGCGACACGCGCCGCGGCTTCCGGGCTCCAGGCCTGCGGCTGGAAGCTGCTGGCTTGCAGCACGGCACGCGGCTCAAGGGCGATGGCCAGGTCCTCACGGCGTTGCCCAGGTTGCTGCAAGGCCGGCTGGCCAGGTACCACCTGCCGGCGAGGAATGGTCGCCAGCACCTCGCGCACCAGCGGTTCGAGCTGTTTCTGGTCGATGTCGGCCATCAGGTAGTAGGTCACCGGAGCGCTGGCCAGACGCAACCAGTCGGCGCTCAGCTGCTTTACCGTCAGCCCTTCGAGGCTGGCGACATCCGGGGATTGCCAGTGATCGACACCATACTTCAGCGTGCGCTGGGCGCTTTCCTGGCGCCCACGCACATCGTCGGGGCGGCTGCGCAGGCGCGCCAGCAGTTCATCGCGGGCCTCGTCGAAGATGGCCGGATCGACGCTGACCATCTGGCTCATGCGGTAGCTTTGCAACAGGAACAGGAACTGCTCGGGCGCGGCACCAAGGTTGATCTGCAGGCGTTGCGGCAGATGCTCGAGGCTGAGCGTGGCACGCTGCTGCTGGCGCCAGTCGGCCAGCGCCTGCGGGTCCATGCCCGGTAAAGGGCTGCGCAGCGCCAACTGTGCAGCCATCTGCAGGCGCCAGACCGGCACGCCGGCCTGCTGGTAGCCGGCGGACGATTCAGCCTGCAGCACCCATTTGCCCTCGGGACCGTTGCGTTTGAGCCAGACCAGGCGATCACCATTGCTCAACTGCCAGTGCTCGACCTGCTGCGCCGGGAAAGCCTTGCGCGCGACGATGTCGGCCGCAGGCGCCAGGGCCGGCATCACCACCTTGGGCCGCGTGGCGGCCACGGGTGCCTGCTGTACCGGCGCGCCGAGCACACGGCCAGCCAGTTCGGCCTGCTGTGCCTCAACCTGGGCAACACTGGGCAGCGCCACCTGGGAAGCGCCCGCCGCGCTGACCTGCAACACCCGGTCCGGGCTGGCCAGCCAGCGCCGCAGGCGGGCGTCCAGATCCTTGCGGTCGATGCTGTCCAGCACGTCCAGATAACGTTCGGCGGTGGCCTGGCGCTCGGTGACTGCATTGCCCTGCACGGCAGCGTTGTTGAGCTGCTCGACCCACTGCTCGAAGGTGCGCGGTGCCTGATTGGCCACGGTCTTGGCGCCCAACTTGCGAATATGTTCCCGTTGCCGTTGCAGGTCCGCCTCACTGAACCCGTGCTGACGCAGCCGCTCGATCTCGGTCAGCAACTGCGCCAGCGCCTGGTCGTGGGCCTGGCCTTCGACACCGGCAGCAATGCCCAGCACGGTGGAGTGCTCGCCGATCAGGGTTTTCTGCACGATCAGGCTGCGTACCCCCGGTTGCAACGGCTGGCGGCGCAGGCTGTCGAGCATGGCGGCCAGGGTCATGCGGTCGATCAGCCGCTCGCGCAGAGCGGCGTGGGTGGTGCCGCGGCTGTCCGGTTCGTGGGCACGGAACAGCATCGCCACCTGGTTGCTGCCCGATTGCGGGTCTTGCAGGCGGAACACCTTGAGCTTGTCGTCGAGCGGCAGCTCACGCTGCTCGCGGCTGGCGAGCTGGCCGGGCTTGGCCTGGCCGAAAGCCTGCTCGATCTGCGCCTGCATCACCTTCGGGTCGAAGTCACCCACCGCCGACAGCACCATGTTGTTCGGCAGGTACCAGCGGTTCTGGAAGGCCTTGAGGCTGGCCAGGCTGGCCGAGCGGATCGCCGCCTCGTTGCCGATGGTGCGGTGTTCGGGGTAGCGCGAGCCGGTGCGCTGGGAGGCGGTGCGCTGTTCGTTCATGCGCTGGGCCACGCCCAGGCCGCCGCGCCACTCTTCGATCACGATCGGCCGCTCGCGCTCCAGGTCCTGGGCGTTGTAGTCGCGGGCGAAGGCCAGGTCGGCCAGCGCCTGCAGGGCTTGTGGCGCCTGGCGCACGCCAGCGGGTGGGCCGATCAGGTACTGGGTGCGCTCGTAGTTGGTCACCGCATTGAAGTGACGGCCCTGGACCCAGCCGAAGTCGCTCATGCGCTGGCGCAGGTTCTGCTCGCCACCGGCGCGGCTGTGGAAGGCCAGGTGTTCGACCATGTGGGCCACGCCGACCTGGTCGTCGGTTTCGTCCACAGAGCCGGCCTTGACGGTCAGGCGCAGGTCCAGTCGCCCGGGTTGCGAGGTTTCCCGCACCAGCCGGTAGGCCAGGCCGTTGGCCAGTTGGCCTTGCACCACCTGGCCATCCCAGGGCAGCGGCGCGTCGGGTTCGGGCAGCGCCGAGCAGGCGCCGAGCAGCAGCGGGCCGAGCAGGCCCGCGATGAGCTTGTTCATCAGGTTATCCACGGTTTTTTTATGGGGTCAGAAGCGGTAGCCGACTTCCAGCCAGTACTGGCGGCCGACTTCATAGGTGGTGCGGGCGCTGCTGCTGTTGCTGACAATGGGGTTGACCTTGTCGGTGACGTTGGTCACGTCCACTGCCACGAACAGCGCCTGCTCGCGGGCCGTGGGGATCTCCCACTTAACGCGCATGTCCCAGGTCGGCGCGGCGGCCACCGAGGCGGTGTCATAGACCTGCAAGGTTTCGCCATCCACCTCTTGGGTGCGGCCGGTGTCGATGATCTGCTCGTAGGGGCCGCGGTAGCGGAAGAAGTTGCTGATGCTCAGGTGCCAGCTGGGGATCTCGGTGATGGTGGTCAGGCGTGCAGTCCACGGGCGGTTGAAGTCGCTGGCCGGCAATTCGCTGTAGGCCAGGCGCTTGCCGTCGTAGAGCACGTCGCCATCGGCGTATTCGGTTTCGTTGAAACCCGCTTCGTAGGTGCTGTAGGCGTTCTTGCTGCGCGACCAGTCCAGCGCCATCTGCAGGCTGGTGACGCTGCCCAGCACGCGGAACGACTGGTTGGGGGTGATCGTCAGGGTGACGTTGTCGCTCTCGCTGGAGCCGGCATTGACGTAGTTGTAGTAGATGGCCTGGTAGCCCTCTGCCGGGTCGAGGCCGAGCACCCGCGACGAGGCGCGCACCACCTGGTCGTTACCTTTGCGGTGCACGTACTTGAGGCGGAAGTCGGTGTCCAGCCAGCGCTGTTCCAGGCCCAGCATCAGTTCGTCGTCGTAGGGGATGTTCATGTCCGCGAGACGGTTGGTGTCGAGCTGCCGGCGCCCCACCCATGCGCTGGTCTGGGTGGCACGGGTATAGGTGGTGTTCAGGGCCTGGCGGCCATCGGCGAGGCGGTACTTGAACAGGTTGCGCCCGTAGTAGCGGTTGGCGCCGAACACCAGCACGGTGCTGCGGTCGCCGAAGAAATCGTAGTCACCGGCAAAGCGCGGCGACACGGTCTTCTGCTTCATGTAGTCGTCGCCCTCGAAGCGCAGGCCCGGGCGCAGGCTGAGCTTGCCGATCTGCATCTGGTCGTCGATGAAGAAGGCGTAGGCGTTTTCGGTGAGGTCGATCTTGCCGGCGTTGTACTGGGTGCGGGTTTTGCCCCACTGGCGAGTGTTGCCATCGAGCAACGGGCTGACCGAACACCAGGGGTCGCTGCCCGAGCAGCTGGTACCCTTGTCGCGGGTGAAGGTGGTGACGCCCTGCCCGGTTTCTTCGCGCTCCCACACGGCGCGTTGCTGGGACAGTTCCAGACCCGTGGTGAACGCGTGGCTGATGCCTGCGAAGTCGAAGGTCTGCCACTCGCCCTTGAGGGTGTAGTCGATACCACGCTGGGTCTGGTCGAGGTTGCCGAATGCGCCTTCGCCGCTTTTGGCGGTGTTGCTGCTGGGGTTGCCCCAGTTCTTCTCGTCGGAGTAGAACCAGATCACGGTGTCGGTCTCGTCGGACTTGCGCGAGCTGTACAGGTTGGTCAACGCCAGCGTGTGGGTCCAGCGTGCCTGGTCACCTTCCCAGATCGCCTTCAGCGAGCCCTGCCAGCCGCCGTTGGTGTTGGTGAACCCGGAGTTGATGTAGTTCTCGCGAAAGAACACGTTCTCCTGCGGCGCCTGGATGAACGAACCTTCCAGGGTCAGGCGGTCGCTGACGTCCCAGTAGGTCTTGAGCATGTAGTTGTCGAGCTGGCGGGTCTGGTCTTCGCTGCTGTCGGCGTTGGGGCTGCTGTAGCCGTTTGCGTAACGGTTGAGCGGGATCACCGAGCGGCGCTGGGAAAAGCTCAGGATTGCGCCGAAGTTGTCGGTCAGGTGGCCTTCGAGCATGCCGCGCAGGGTGGTTTTCTCGAACTCGGGCTGGTACTGCTCGTTGGACGAGTTGTCGAAGCTTTCCTGGTCGTGCTGGGTGATGTGGTAGCGCGTCCACTCCGAACGGCTGATGCCGTAGGAGAACTTGCCGTGCAAGCCCTGGCTCGGGCGCCGGGTGATGGCATCGATCACGCCGCCGTTGAAGCCGCCGTACTCGACCGGCACGTTGCTGTCGTAGACCTTCACTTCCTGCAGCAGGTCGGCGTCCAGGGCGATGCCGTGGGGGTTGCTGGGCGCGGAATCGAACTGGCGGTTCTCGCTGTAGCCGTGGGCGCCGGGGTCGAGGTCGTTGTTGATCGAGATGCCATCGATCATGAAGTTGTTCTGGTAGAACTTGGCGCCGTTGATGCTGATGTCGGCAGGGTCGATCTCGCCCGGGGTGTTGGAGCTTTTCTGCGAGCCGGAGAACTGCACGCTGGGGTGCATCTGCAGCAATGTGGTGATGTCGCCGTTGGCGCCGGGGAAGGCGCGGATGGCCTTGCCGCTGATGACCGTCGCGCCCAGGTAGCCATTGCCTGCGGTATCGCCCAGCACCAGGGTGTCGTGCAGCTCCAGCGCGCCGGCGTCGGCCTGGCTGTGCAGCAGGCGCAGGCTGATCACGTCGCCCTCCGCGTCCCAGGTCAGGCCGCTGCCGGAAAGCAGGCGCGACAGTGCCGCCTCGCTGCTGAAGTGACCCTGCACCGGGTTGCTCTGGGCGCCTTCGAGCAATTGCGCATCGGCGCTGACTTGCAAGCCACTCTGCTGGCCGAAGGCGATCAGTGCGGCGGCCAGGCCCTGCGCCGGAATGGCGAAGGCGTGCACCTGGGCCAGTTGCGCGGGGGCCTCGGCGGCCCACAGCAGCGGCGCCGGCGACAGGCAGCCCAGGCCCAGCAGGCCACTGCCCAGCACGCGTTTCAGGCGCAACGACCAACCCCGCACACTGTGCGGCTTCCGGCTTGTTGTTTGAGTCATGCCACATCCCCGCCCCGGGCAGTCGCCGGGAAGCAAAATTGAATACGAATCGATATCAGTTGTTGCGCGCGGGGGAGAAGACGAGGCAGTCCGGGGAATTTTCAGAAAATTGTGAAATTATTTTTTCAGCGGGGTTTTGGGGCTGCTGCGCAGCCCTTCGCGGGCAAGGCGGCCCCAGCAATGTCAGGGCTTGCCAAGCACCAGCAACCAAGGCCCATAACTGCGCACCTCGCCACCATGTGGCCGGATCACCGCGCGCAAGGCCGCCTCCGGCTTGCGCAGGTCATAAACGCCAGTTACACGCTTGTCACCCAGCGCCTCATCACGCAGCACCACCTTGCCCGGCAGATACCGCGCCAACTGCTGCACCAGCTCGGCGACACGCTGGTCATCGGCAATCAACTGCCCCTGACGCCAGGCGGCGGTCTGCGAAGGCACGAAGGTCTTCACCTGGACGATGCCATCGATATAGCGCAGCCGCTCCCCGGCCGTGAGGGCATCCGAGAGCATGTGCCCATCGGCGCTGTCCTCGACCCGCACCGAACCATGCTGCACGTCCACCCCTACCCTGCCGGGCCGCAGCTCGACGTTGAAGGCCGTGCCGGTGACGGTCACCTTGAGCGCCTCGGCGCGCACGTGAAATGGCTTGGTCTTGTCGGGCTTGACCTCGAAGAACGCCTGCCCGGCGAGCAGCTTCACGTCCCGGTGGTTGCCGGAGTAGTCGACGGCGATGGCGCTGTCGCTGTCCATCTGCACCACGCTGCCGTCGGCCAGCGTGACGTCGCGGGTCTCGCCCTGGGCCGTGCGGTAGTCGGCCTGCAGGCGCAGGCTCAGGGAAGGCGCCACGGCCACCAGCAGGCAGGCCGCTACAGCCGCCCCCAACCACCAGCGTCGGCGGCGCACAGGCAATTGCACCACCGCTGCCTTGGGCCAATGTTCGGTGGTGGTCGGCCTCAACTGGCCGCTGAGCTGCCAGAGCTTCTCGGCCTTGCGATAGGCCTCGGCATTGGCCGCGTCGCTCGCGCACCACTGTTCGAACTCGCCGCGCAGTTGCGCGTCGTGCGTGGCCTGCTGCAGGCGCAGGAGCCAGTCCAGGGCCTGCTCGCGGCGACTGGCGGTGAGGTCTGCTGACGTCATGTCGGGCATGGCTCCTGGTGCTCTGGGGGGCGGATGGCCGCGAAGGGTCGCACAGAGTCGACCCGTTGGGCAAAAGACGCGGCAGCATGCGTTTTTTTCACAGGTCATCCTCCAGGCAGGCCATGCAGTGGCTGAGGGCTTCGCGCACCAGCTGGTGCACCAGGCTCACCGAGACGTTCAGGTGCGTCGCTACTTCCTGCAGGGTATGCCCGCCCAGGCGATGCATCTCGAACGCCACGCGGGTGCGCAGGGGCAATTGCTCGAGGGCGCGGCTGATGGCGCCGAGTTCGCTCTGCTGGGTGACGGCCTGTTCCGGCGAGGCGCTGCTGGAGGGCAGCTCGGCAAGAATCTCGTCGCCACCGGGCTGGGCCTTTTCGGTGGCGCTGCGGCGGGTCTGGTCGAGGGCCAGGTTGCGCACGATGCGGTACAGGTAGCTGGCCGGGTGGCGGATTTCGGCATCGTCCTGCTGGCGGCTGAAGCGCAGCCAGGCTTCCTGCACCACATCCTCGGCGCGCGCGCGGCAGCCGACGATCGGCGCGGCATAGTCGAGCAACGCCGCCCGGTGGGCCAGGTAGAGCTGGAGTTTTTCGTCCGCCACGGGGGTATGCCAGAGGGTTTCGGGGGCGGCGATGTTACCCGTAGTCGAGAATCATTATCAACCGTTGGATTTGTGTTGCAGGGCTGGCCTCTTCGCGGCTAAAGCCGCTCCCACAGGGATCGCGCAGATGCTGAATACTGTGCAGTACCTGTGGGAGCGGGTTCACCCGCGAAGCAGGCGGCGCCGAATCAGAGCCTTACGCTGGCGAAGGTAGATTCGTTGCGCGCCTGGCTCAGGGCCGCCATCGGCCCGCTGTGCGGCGACAGGGTCATGGCCTGCGGGATCGGCATCATCGCCACCTGCTGGGTGGTATTGGAACCGACGCGCTCGTCACGCGGTGGAATGCCGAAGTATTCGCGGTAGCACTTGGAGAAGTGCGGCGTCGACACGAAGCCGCACACCGAAGCCACCTCGATGATCGACATCGGCGTCTGCTTGAGCAGCTGCCGCGCGCGGATCAGCCGCAGCTTGAGGTAGTAGCGCGAAGGCGAACAATGCAGGTACTTCTGGAACAAGCGCTCGAGCTGGCGACGCGACACCGACACGTACACCGCCAGTTCGTCGAGGTCGATCGGCTCTTCGAGGTTGGCCTCCATCAGCGCGACGATCTCCTGCAGCTTCGGCTGGTTGGTGCCGAGCATGTGCTTGAGCGGCACGCGCTGGTGATCCTGCTCGTTGCGGATGCGCTCGTAGACGAACATCTCCGAGATCGCCGCCGACAGCTCGCGGCCGTGATCGCGGCTGATCAGGTGCAGCATCATGTCCAGCGGCGCGGTGCCGCCGGAGCTGGTGAAGCGGTTGCGGTCGAGGGTGAACAGGCGAGTGCTCATGTTGACCCGCGGGAAGGCTTCCTGCATCGCTGCCAGGCATTCCCAGTGCACGCTGCAGTCGAAGCCGTCGAGCAGGCCGGCGCAGGCCAGTGCCCAGCTGCCGGTGCACACCGCGCCAAGCCTGCGCGACTGGCGGGCCTGGGCCTGCAGCCAGGTGACGTGCTCGCGGGTGACGGTACGCTGGATGCCGACACCACCGCAGACGATCACGGTGTCGATCGGCGGCGCGCTGTGCATGGCGGCATCGGGGGTGATCTGCAGGCCGTCGCTGGCCCACACCTGGCCGCCGTCGACGGTCAGCGTGTGCCAGCGGTACAGCTCGCGGCCGGACAGCTGGTTGGCCATGCGCAGCGGCTCGACGGCCGATGCCAGGGAGATCAGGGTGAAGTTGTCCAAAAGAAGAAACCCGATGGACTGGGGGGCTGTGCGGTTCTGGGTTGGATTCCCGGAGGTGTACGACGTCATCGCGATTTCTCCTCACACAAATGCAGGGTGTGCCTCAGGCAGGCACTGATTTCTTGTTATGGCCCCGGTTTGGTGTGCTGGGGCTTGTTGCCAATCTCAACGCAAACGCCGTGCCTGAAATTGAACGGCTATCCAAAAAAACCTGAAAACGACGCGTTCATTCGGCAAATCAGGAACTTCGGTCGAGTTGGCCAGGCTACGCAAACCAGCGTGCTAGCGCCTTTCGTGTAACCGCTGAGCAATTTGGTGACACGCGCAGTGTAGGTTGCCCAGAAACGACTCTCTTGAGTGTCACCGACAACGCCCATACTGATTGCGACAGCCGACGACTGGCATGCACCAAACAAGCGCAGGAGAAGTGCAACGCGATCCGTGTAGGAGCGGCCTTGTGTCGCGAAAGGGCCGCAACGCGGCCCCAGGATTTATGCCGTGATGCACAAATCGCCGGGGCCGCGTTGCGGCCCTTTCGCGACACAAGGCCGCTCCTACAAAAATTTGCGTGAGGCAAAAACCGTCAGCATTCGATGGCGCTGACCGCCAGGCCACCGCGCGAGGTTTCCTTGTACTTGTCGTGCATGTCGGCACCGGTGTCGCGCATGGTGCGGATCACCTGGTCGAGGGAGATGAAATGCTCGCCGTCGCCACGCAGGGCCATCTGCACCGCGTTGATGGCCTTCACCGCGGCAATCGCGTTGCGCTCGATGCACGGCACCTGCACCAGCCCGCCGACCGGGTCGCAGGTCAGGCCGAGGTTGTGCTCCAGGGCGATTTCGGCGGCGTTCTCCACCTGCGCCGGGGTCGCCCCCAGCACTTCGGCGAGGCCCGCCGCGGCCATGGCGCAGGCCGAACCGACCTCCCCCTGGCAACCGACCTCGGCACCGGAAATCGACGCGTTCTTCTTGCACAGGATGCCCACGGCCGCCGCGGCCAGGAAGTAGTCGACCACGTTGGACTCGTCCACCGCATCACTGAAGCGCATGTAGTAGTGCAACACCGCCGGGATGATGCCGGCTGCGCCATTGGTCGGCGCGGTGACCATGCGCCCGCCGGCGGCGTTCTCTTCGTTGACCGCCAGGGCGAACAGGTTGACCCACTCCATGGCGCTCATGGTCGAGCCGATCACGTTGGGCTTGCCGATCTCCTGCAGGCTGCGGTGCAGCTTGGCGGCGCGGCGGCGCACGTTGAGCCCGCCGGGCAGCGTGCCTTCGTACTTGAGGCCGTTGTTGACGCACTCCTGCATGGCTTCCCAGAGCTTGTACAGGCCAGCGCGGATCTCGTCCTCGCTGCGCCAGACCTTCTCGTTGGCCATCATCAATTGCGACACGCTGAGGTCGTTTTGCTTGCACAGGCGCAGCAGCTCGGCGGCGCTGTCGAAATCGTACGGCAGCACCGTCTGGTCGGCATCCAGCACCCCGCTGGCGGCCTGGGCGGCGTCGACCACGAAGCCACCACCCACCGAGTAATAGGTGTCGCGGTGCAGCTCGTCCTCGGCGCCTTCGGCGATCAGGGTCATGGCGTTGGGGTGGTACGGCAGGTTCTCGTCCAGCAGCAGCATGTCGCGGGCCCAGACGAATTCGATGGGCAGGCGGTTGTCCAGCTGCAGGGTGTTGGTTTCGCGCAGGTCGGCGATACGCGGGACGATCTGGGTCGGGTCGATGGCGTCCGGCCATTCGCCCATCAGGCCCATGATGGTGGCGTTGTCGGTGCCGTGGCCGACGCCGGTGGCCGACAACGAGCCGTACAGGCGCACTTCGACCCTTTGCACGTGCTCCAGCTCGCCGCGTTCACGCAGTCCCTGGACGAACAGGGCGCCAGCGCGCATGGGGCCGACGGTGTGGGAGCTGGAGGGCCCGACACCGATCTTGAACAGGTCGAACACACTGATGGCCATCGTCGAATCACCTCTTGCTGGGCTTGTCTCTGCGCGTCATGCGCAGGGCGGGGCAACTGCTAGGCTGAAGCTGCGAGCCGCCAGGAATGCACGCATCATCGGGCTTTTGCCTACCCCCTCGCCGTCTGCAACCGACGTACTTTTGTCCGCCAGCGCCGCTGCCATTTCGGCCAGCCGCGCGCCGCTTTCGAGCGCTCTGGTGACGCAAAAACGCGGCGCCAGGGTGGGAAAAATCCATAAACGACATCGCCCGTACTGGAAGCGACCCGTTCCGTACTGGTTACGACCCCACCAGTAGGCGATTGCCCAGCGCTGGAGGATTATCGAAAGCGACTCGTAAAGCACGGCCACGCAACCTGCCCTCTGCAGGCCTGGTCGACCGGACCCTGAGAACACCCGGCGACCCATGCGAACCCGAAGACAAAATCACAGGAGTCCATCCATGAAAGGTTCACCCTCGCTGTTGCTGGTCGCGATGCTGTCCGCACCGTTGCTGGCCCAGGCCGCCGAACCCGAGCAGTGCCAGACGGTACGCTTCTCCGATGTCGGCTGGACCGACATCACCGTCACCACGGCGACCACCAGCGTTGTGCTCGAGGCACTGGGTTACAAGACCCACACCACCATGATCTCGGTACCGGTGACCTACAAGTCGCTGGCCGCCGGCAAGGACCTGGACGTGTTTCTCGGCAACTGGATGCCGACCATGGAGAACGACATCAAGCAGTACCGCGATGCCGGCACGGTGGAGACAGTACGCGCCAACCTGGAGAACGCCAAGTACACCCTGGCCGTGCCCCAGGCCCTGTATGACAAGGGCCTGAAGGATTTCAGCGACATTCCCAAGTTCAAGAAGGAACTGGAGGGCAAGATCTACGGCATCGAACCGGGCAACGATGGCAACCGCACCATCCAGAGCATGATCGACAAGAACGCCTTCGGCCTGAAGGACGCCGGTTTCAAGATCGTCCAGTCGAGCGAGGCCGGCATGCTGTCGCAGGTCGACCGCGCGCAGAAGCGTGGCGAGGCGGTGGTGTTCCTGGGCTGGGAACCGCACCCGATGAACACCCGCTTCAAGATGCAGTACCTCACCGGCGGGGATGACTACTTTGGCCCCGAGTTCGGCAAGGCCACCGTGCTGACCAACACCCGCAAGGGCTATGCGCAGGAATGCAGCAACGTCGGCCAGCTGCTGAAGAACCTGCAGTTCGAGCTCAAGGACGAGAGCACCATGATGGGCTATGTCCTGGACGACAAGATGAAGCCCGAAGCGGCCGCCAAGAAGTGGCTCAAGGACAACCCCGGCAAGCTGGACACCTGGCTGGCGGGCGTCACCACAGTCGATGGCAAACCCGGCCTTGAGGCGGCCAAGGCCAAGCTCGCTCAATAACGCAGTACGTCGTAGCGCTACCTCGGGGCGGGACCGTGCCCGCCCCGGACTGATTTCAATCTTTGCAGGTGGAAGCTCGCTATCATGCTTATCGATCAGAAAATACCCCTGGGCCAGTACATCGCGTCGTTCGTGGAATGGCTGACCCAGAACGGCGCGAACTACTTCGACGCCATCGCCCGAGGCCTGGAGTTCATGATCCATGGCGTCACCAGTACCCTGACCTTCTTCAACCCGTTCGTCCTGATTGCCCTGTTCGCCGGGCTGGCGCACCTGATCCAGCGCAAGTGGGCGCTGACCGCGTTTGTCGCCCTGTCCTTCCTGCTGATCCTCAACCTGGGGTACTGGCAGGAAACCATGGAGACCCTGGCGCAGGTGACCTTCGCCACCGTGGTCTGCGTGGCCATCGGCGTGCCGCTGGGCATCCTCGCCGCGCACAAGCCGATGTTCTACACCGCCATGCGCCCGGTGCTCGACCTGATGCAGACGGTGCCGACCTTCGTCTACCTGATCCCCACCCTGACCCTGTTCGGCCTGGGCGTGGTGCCGGGGCTGATCTCGACGGTGGTGTTCGCCATCGCCGCGCCGATCCGCCTCACCTACCTGGGCATCTGCGACGTCCCGCAAGAACTGCTGGACGCCGGCAAGGCGTTTGGCTGCTCACGCCGCCAGCTGCTCACCCGCATCGAACTGCCGCATGCGATGCCGAGCATCGCCGCCGGCGTCACCCAGTGCATCATGCTGTCGCTGTCGATGGTGGTGATCGCCGCCCTGGTGGGCGCCGACGGCCTGGGCAAACCCGTGGTCAACGCACTGAACACCGCCGATATCTCCCTGGGCTTCGAAGCGGGCCTGGCGATCGTGCTGCTGGCGATCATGCTCGACCGTATCTGCAAGCAACCGGAACTGCCGGTAAGGGGTGAGGCATGAGCATCATTCGTTTCGAAGACGTCGACGTGATCTTCTCCAACAAGCCGCGCGAGGCGCTGGCGCTGCTGGACAAGGGCCAGACCCGCGAGCAGATCCTCAAGCAGACCGGCCTGGTGGTCGGCGTGGAAAAGGCCAACCTGGACATCAACAAGGGCGAGATCTGCGTGCTGATGGGCCTGTCCGGCTCGGGCAAGTCGAGCCTGCTGCGCTGCATCAACGGCCTCAATACGGTGAGCCGCGGCAAGCTGTTCGTCGAGCACGAAGGCAAGCACATCGACATCGCCCACTGCACCCCGGCGGAGCTGAAGATGATGCGCACCAAGCGCATCGCCATGGTGTTCCAGAAGTTTGCCCTGATGCCCTGGCTGACGGTGCGCGAGAACATCAGCTTCGGCCTGGAAATGCAGGGCCGCCCGGAGAAGGAACGGCGCAAGCTGGTCGACGAGAAGCTCGAGCTGGTGGGCCTGACCCAGTGGCGCAACAAGAAGCCGGACGAACTCTCCGGCGGCATGCAGCAGCGCGTGGGCCTGGCCCGGGCGCTGGCGATGGATGCCGACATCCTGCTGATGGACGAACCGTTCTCGGCCCTCGACCCGTTGATCCGCCAGGGGCTGCAGGACGAACTGCTGGGCCTGCAGGCCAAGCTGAGCAAGACCATCGTGTTCGTCAGCCATGACCTCGACGAGGCGCTGAAGCTGGGCAGCCGCATCGCCATCATGAAGGACGGGCGGATCATCCAGTACAGCAAGCCGGAAGAGATCGTGCTGAACCCGGCCGACGAGTACGTGCGTACCTTCGTCGCCCACACCAACCCGTTGAACGTGCTGTGCGGGCGCAGCCTGATGCGCAGCCTGGACAACTGCAAGCGGGTCAATGGCTCGATCTGCCTGGATCCGGGTGGCGATTCGTGGATCGACCTGGGCGAAGGCAATTCGATCAAGCGCGCGCGCCAGGGGCAGAATGGGCTGGACATGCAGAACTGGGCGCCGGGGCAGGCCGTGGAAGGGCTTGGGCGCAAACCGACGCTGGTGCATGCCGACATTGGCATGCGTGAGGCGCTGCAGATTCGTTACCAGACGGGGAACAAGCTGGTGCTGCAGGAGAATGACAAGGTGGTGGGGATTCTTGGGGATACCGAGCTCTATCACGCGTTGCTTGGCAAGAATCACGGGTGACGCCATGGGGCCGCTGTGCGGCCCATTCGCGGCTAAAGCCGCTCCCACAGGGGACCGCGTATCCCTGTGGGAGCGGCTTTAGCCGCGAATGGGCTGCAAAGCAGCCCCAATCAATTCATCAGCGAACGACAATCCCGCGCGAAGCCATGTAGGCCTTGGCCTCCGGCACCGTGTACTCGCCAAAGTGGAAGATACTGGCCGCCAGCACCGCGCTGGCATGCCCTTCCAGAATCCCGTCAGCCAGGTGCTGCAGGTTACCCACGCCACCAGACGCGATCACCGGAATCCCCAACGCATCGCTGATGGCCCGGGTCACACCCAGGTCGAAGCCGTTCTTCATGCCGTCCTGGTCCATGCTGGTCAGCAGGATCTCCCCCGCCCCCAGGCCTTCCATCTTCTTCGCCCACTCCACGGCATCCAGCCCGGTCGGCTTGCGCCCGCCATGGGTGAAGATCTCCCAGCGCGGTGCTTCACCCGGCGCGGAGACCTTCTTGGCGTCGATCGCGACGACGATGCACTGCGAACCGAAACGGTCCGCGGCCTCGCCGACGAATTCCGGGTTGAACACCGCGGCCGTGTTGATCGAAACCTTGTCGGCACCGGCGTTGAGCAGGTTGCGGATGTCCTGCACGGTACGCACGCCACCGCCCACGGTCAGCGGGATGAACACCTGGCTGGCCATGCGCTCGACGGTATGCAGGGTGGTGTCGCGGCCATCGACGCTGGCGGTGATGTCGAGGAAGGTGATTTCGTCGGCACCCTGCTCGTTGTAGCGACGGGCGATTTCCACCGGGTCGCCGGCATCACGGATGTTCTCGAACTTGACGCCCTTGACCACCCGGCCGTTGTCCACGTCCAGGCAAGGGATGATGCGCTTGGCCAGTGCCATGGTTCAGTCCTCAGCCTTGGTAGTTGTCGCAGAAGGCCTGGGCCTCGGCGACATCGAGGGTGCCTTCGTAGATGGCACGGCCGGTGATGGCGCCGACGATGCCCGGGGCCTTGGCATCCAGCAGGGCCTTGATGTCGCCCAGGTTGTGGATGCCACCCGAGGCGATCACCGGGATGCGCGTGGCTTCGGCCAGGGCTTTGGTGAAGGGCACGTTGCAGCCCTGCATCATGCCGTCCTTGGCGATGTCGGTGTAGACGATCGCCGAGACGCCATCTGCCTCGAAACGCTTGGCCAGGTCGATGACCTGCACCGAGCTCACCTCGGCCCAGCCGTCGGTGGCGACGAAGCCGTCCTTGGCGTCCAGGCCGACGATGACCTTGCCCGGGAAGGCCTTGCACGCTTCGGCGACGAACTCAGGCTGCTTGACCGCCTTGGTGCCGATGATCACGTAGCTGACGCCGGCCTTGACGTAGTGCTCGATGGTTTCCAGCGAGCGGATGCCGCCGCCGATCTGGATCGGCAGGGTCGGGTAGCGCTTGGCGATGGCGGTGACCACCTCACCATTGACCGGCTGGCCCTCGAAGGCGCCGTTGAGGTCGACCAGGTGCAGGCGGCGGCAGCCACCCTCGACCCACTTGGCGGCCATGCTCACCGGGTCGTCGGAAAATACCGTGGAGTCTTCCATGCGGCCCTGGCGCAGGCGCACGCAGGCACCGTCCTTCAGATCGATAGCGGGGATAATCAGCATCTTGGGAACCTGTCTGTTCTTGGGGGTTCAGGGCTTTTCGAGCGCCCACAGATCGCTTTCGATGCTCTCGAACCGCTCCTTGAGGTGCAGCTGAACATCGGCGATCGCCCTGTTGTAGTAAAGGGGTGCAATTTCTTTGCTGAACAGCTCGAGGACCTCGGCCACCTCGAACGAGCCAAGCTCCAGCTCGAAGCGGTCTTCAAGGAAGCGCTGCAAGGTATCGAGCGCGGCGCGCTCCTGCTCGGGGGCCAGGGTCATCACCGGGGCCTTGGTCTTCGAACGGCTCATTTACCAGCGCCCGTCCCAGGCGACGAAGTTCTGCAGCAGCTGCAGGCCATGGGTATGGCTCTTCTCCGGGTGGAACTGCACGGCAAAGCGCGAGCCGTCGGCCAGTGCGGCGGCGAAGTCGACACCGTAGTGGCCGCGGCCGACCACCTGGCCCGGCTTGCCGGCATTGATGTAGTAGCTGTGCACGAAGTAGAAACGCGCCAAGTCCGGGATGTCGTGCCACAGCGGGTGGTCGACGGCCTGGCTGACTTCGTTCCAGCCCATGTGCGGCACCTTCAGGTGCTCGCCGTCTTCTTTCAGGTCTTTGCCGAAGAAGCGCACCTGGCCGGGGAACAGGCCGATGCAATCGACGCCGTCGTTTTCTTCGCTGTGCTCGAGCAGGGCCTGCATGCCGACGCAGATGCCGAGGAACGGGCGGTCCTGGCTCACTTCACGGACCAGGCTGTCGAAGCCCAGGCGGCGGATTTCAGCCATGCAGTCGCGGATCGCGCCTACACCCGGGAACACCACGCGGTCCGCCTCGCGGATCACTGCGGCGTCGCTGGTGACCAGCACCTTGCCGGCGCCGACGTGCTCGAGCGCCTTGGCCACCGAGTGCAGGTTGCCCATGCCATAGTCGATTACGGCTACCGTCTGCATTTACAGGCACCCTTTGGTCGACGGCATCTGCCCGGCCATGCGCTCGTCGAGGGTCACGGCCATGCGCAGGGCGCGGCCGAAAGCCTTGAACACGGTTTCGATCTGGTGGTGGGTGTTGTGGCCACGCAGGTTGTCGATGTGCAGGGTCACCAGGGCGTGGTTGACGAAGCCCTGGAAGAACTCCTGGAACAGGTCGACATCGAAGCCGCCCACCGAGGCGCGGGTGTAGGGCACGTGCATCTGCAGGCCTGGGCGGCCGGAGAAGTCGATGACCACCCGTGACAGCGCTTCGTCCAGCGGCACGTAGGCGTGGCCGTAGCGGAAGATGCCTTTCTTGTCGCCGATGGCCTGGGCGAATGCCATGCCCAGGGTGATACCGACGTCCTCGACGGTATGGTGATCGTCGATATGCAGGTCACCCTTGCACTCGATATCCAGATCGATCAGCCCGTGACGGGCGATCTGGTCCAGCATGTGTTCAAGGAAAGGCACACCGATATCGAATCGGGCCTTGCCACTGCCATCGAGGTTGATCGAGCACTTGACCTGGGTTTCCAGGGTATTGCGCTCGACGGAAGCCTTACGTTCGACCATCACCAGCTCCGCAAAATCATTGGGCGAAAAGGGCTCCATTATAGGCCCAGAACGCGCCGGCTTGAAACGCGGATGACATATGGCACAAAGCATTCGCGGGCAAGCCCGCTCCCACAGGGGCTTGTGCAGTCCTTGTGGGAGCGGGCTTGCCCGCGAAAGGGCCCTCTCAGGCCCAGCAATTGCTGGCTATTTCAGCAATCAGTGAAACAGCACTGCGGTCTTCTGCAGGGTAATCCACACCCCCCAGGCCAGCGGAATCACCACCACCGCCCAGGCAATCAGCACCAGCGGCAGGCTACCCGGCGCGGCATGCCACTCCAGCGAACGCGCGCCATCGGCGCCCTTGTCATGGCTCAGCGCCCGCTCGGCGGCAAGCTCGGCATCGCTCATGAAGTACTTGTCGGCCACCGGGCGGATCAGCAGGTTGCAGATAAAGCCCAGCACCAACAGGCCGGCGAGGATGTACAGGGTCATGTCGTACGCTGCCGCACGCTCGACGCCCGCCGCCAGCTGGTACTCGCGCAGGTAGGTGATCAGCACCGGGCCAAGCACGCCGGCTGCGGCCCAGGCGGTCAACAGGCGACCGTGGATGGCGCCGACCATCTGCGTGCCGAACAGGTCGGCCAGGTACGCCGGTACGGTGGAGAAGCCACCGCCGTACATCGACAGGATGATGCAGAACGCCGCCACGAACAGCGCCACGTTGCCCAGGTGGCCCATGTTCGGCACCAGGCTGTAGAGGCCCACGCCCAGGGCGAAGAAGGCGAAGTAGGTGTTCTTGCGGCCGATGTAGTCGGAGAACGACGCCCAGAAGAAGCGACCACCGATGTTGAACAGGCTCAGCAGGCCGGTGAAGCCGGCGGCGATGGCGGCGATCTGTGCCAGTTGCGCGGCGTTCAGCTCGCTGAAGCTCAGACCGTTGCCCAGCAGCTTGCCGGCGAATACCTCCTGCAGCAGCGGCGAAGCCATGCCGAGAATGCCGATGCCGGCCGAAACGTTCAGGCACAGCACCAGCCACACCAGGGCGAACTGCGGGGTTTTCCAGGCGACGCTGACGTGCACGTGGCGGTCGGTGACCATGCCGTTGCCGGCTTTCTTCGCCGGGGCGGTCCAGCCTTCAGGCTTCCAGCCGGTCGGCGGAATGCGGTAGGCCAGGGCGCCAGCGACCATGAACACGAAGTAGATCGCGGCCATGGCGACAAAGCTCTGCCACACGCCCACTTCATGTTCGTTGCCGAAATGCCCCATCAACGCGGTGGCCAGCGGTGCGCCGACCATGGCGCCGCCGCCGAAGCCCATGATGGCCATGCCGGTGGCCATGCCGCGCTTGTCCGGGAACCACTTGATCAGGGTCGACACCGGCGAGATGTAGCCCAGGCCCAGGCCGATACCGCCGATCACGCCCGAACCGAGCCACATCAGCCACAGCTGGTGGGTCTTCACGCCGATCGCCGAGATCACCATGCCACCGCACCAGCACAGCGCGGAAACCAGGCCGGCCTTGCGCGGGCCGGCGTGTTCCAGCCAGCCGCCAAGCACCGCGGCCGAGCAGCCGAGGAAGACGAAGAACAGGGTGTAGATCCAGCTCAGCATCGAAATCGGCCAGTCACACTCGGCGCTGAACAGGCGGGCAATGAAGCCCATGTCCGCCGAACAGGCGACCGGCGCGGTGATGCCGATGGCCTGCGACAGTGGCAGCCAGAACACCGAGAAGCCGTAGGCCATGCCGATGCACAGGTGGATGGCGAGGGCTGCCGGTGGAACCAGCCAGCGGTTGAAGCCCGGGCGGGCGATGATGCGCTCCTTCGACAGGAACCCTGGCGCGCTGGCCTGGCCCCCTGCCGTGATGGTACTGCTCATGGATTCGATCCTTTTGTAGGTAGACGGTGCTGGCGGAAGGAGTCCCGGGCTCTTGTGCTCGCACGCAGGGCGAACTGGCCTTTTCCCTGGGCAACGGCCGCGACAATGGGTCGCGGGCGCTCCGCAAAGCGGCACAAGGGTACCAGCTCGAAGATGACATGAAAGCAATTTGATATCGTTATTTTTTGCGTGGCTGAATCGGTATTTCGGTGCTTTCTGTGCCGGCCTCTTCGCGGGTGAACCCGCTCCCACAGGACCTTCACAGCCCTTCAGGGTGGTGGTGTCCCTGTGGGAGCGGGTTCACCCGCGAAGAATCCAACACCGAAGGAACTGCCGAAACCACAACTGTCGAATCCCACAAATGTAGGAAATGCCCCGTATCTCTTGTCGTATACGCAGGGCCCACCCCCGCGGCGCTATACTCTGCCGTTCGAAATTCACTCTACGAACTACAAGGACTCGCCCATGAAAGCGTTCGGCAAAATCCTGGGACTAGGGCTTCTCGGGTTGCTGCTGATCATCGTGGCGCTGGGCTTCGCCCTGACCCACCTCTTCGATCCCAACGACTACAAAGACGAGATCCGCCAGCTGGCGCGCGACAAGGCCCACGTCGAGCTGACCCTCAACGGCGACATCGGCTGGAGCCTGTTCCCGTGGCTGGGCCTCGAGCTGCACGAGGCCAGCATCGCCACCCTGGCCAAACCCAAGGAGCCGTTCGCCGACTTGCAGATGCTCGGCCTCTCCGTGCGCGTGCTGCCCTTGCTGCGCCGCGAAGTGCAGATGAGCGACGTGCGCGTCGAAGGGCTGAACCTGACCCTGGCCCGCGACGAAAACGGCCACGGCAACTGGGAAGACATCGGCAAGCCGCTGCCGGCCGCCACGGACGGCACGGCCAGCGCACCGGCCCAGGCGCCTGCCGGGCAGCCGGACAAACCCGCCGAAAGCAGCAGCGAACGCGCGGTCAAGCTGGACATCGACAGCCTGACCGTGAACAACGCCAGCGTGCAGTTCAGCGACGCCAAGAGTGGCCAGAGCTACAGCGCCGAAAGCATCCAGCTGAGCACCGGCCCGGTCCACGAAGGCGCCAACATCGCCCTCAAGGCCAGTGCCTTCCTCAGCGCCAGCCAGCCAGCCATCAAGGCCCGCACCGAGCTTGCCGGCGAGCTGCGCTTCGACCGCAAGCTCAAGCGCTACAACTTCGAGGACATGCGCCTGAGCGGCGAAACCTCGGGCGAGCCCACCGGCGGCAAGACCGTCGCCTTCGGCGCCCAGGGCCAGTTGCTGGTCGACATGGCGGCCAACGTGGCGTCGTGGAGCGGCCTGAAAGTCTCGGCCAACCAACTGCGCGCCCTCGGCGAGCTGAACGTGCGCGACCTGGACAAGACCCCGCAGGTCAGCGGCGGCCTGTCCATCGCCCAGTTCAACCCACGGGTGTTCCTCGACGGCATCGGCCACCCGCTGCCGGCCAGCAACGACCCGGCCGTGTTCGGCAAGCTGGAGCTGGTGACCCGCCTGCAAGGCACGCCGACCAGCCTGACCCTGGACGACCTCGCCGTGAAGCTGGACGACAGCACCTTCACTGGCCGGGTGGCCATCGAGGACTTCGCCAGACAGGCCTTGCGCCTGCAACTCAAGGGCGACAGGTTCGACGCCGACCGCTACCTGCCGGCCAAGAGCGAGGAGGCCAAGGGCGCCACTGCGGCGCGCCAGGCCGAGGTCCAGCAACAGGAAGCCAGCGCCGTGGCCGGTGCCGGCAGCACGCCGCTGCCTAACGCCCCGACCCAGGTGGCCTGGAGCGACGACAAGTTGCTGCCGGTCGACCGCCTGCGCGCACTCGACCTGCAGGCCGACCTGAGCTTCGGCGCCCTGACCCTGGACAAGCTGCCGATCAGCGATGCCCAACTGCAAGCCACCGGCCAAGGCGGCCTGCTGACCCTGAAGACCCTGCGTGGCGGCCTCTACAACGGCACTTTCGAGGCAAAGGGCAGCGTCGACGTGCGCCCTGCCGTGCCGCAGCTCGGTATCGACACCAGGATCAACCGCGTGCCGGTGGAGCACTTCATCAAGGCCGAAGGCAAGGAACAGACCCCGCCGGTCAAGGGCCTGCTGACCCTGACCAGTGATCTGACCGCCAGCGGAAACAGCCAGAAGGCACTGGTCGACACCCTCAATGGCAGCGCAAACTTCACCATCAACGACGGCGTGCTGGTCAACGCCAACCTCGAGCAGCAACTCTGCCAGGCCATCGCCACCCTCAACCGCAAGGCCCTGAGCGGCGAACCACGCAGCAAGGACACCCCGTTCCAGGAACTGCGCGGCAGCCTGGTGATCCGCAACGGCGTGGCCAGCAACCCCGACCTCAAGGCACGCATCCCGGGCCTGACCGTCAACGGCCATGGCGACCTCGACCTGCGCGTGCTGGGCATGGACTACAACGTCGGCGTGATCGTCGAGGGCGACCAGCGCGCCATGCCCGACCCGGCCTGCCAGGTGGGCGAACGCTTCGTCGGCATCGAAGTGCCGCTGCGCTGCCGCGGCCCGCTGGAACTCGGCGCCAAGGCCTGCCGCCTGGACCAGGACGGCCTGGGCAAGGTCGCCGCCAAACTGGCCGGCAACCGTTTGAAAGACAAGATCGACGAAAAGCTCGATGAAAAACTCGGAGACAAAGTGAGCCCAGAATTGAAAGACGCGCTCAAGGGGCTGTTCAAGCGATGACCCCCACGCAGTTCTCCAGCGCCGTGCTGGATTGGTACGACCAGCACGGTCGCCACGACCTGCCCTGGCAACAGGGCATCAACCCATACCGCGTGTGGGTGTCGGAAATCATGTTGCAGCAGACCCAGGTCAGCACCGTGCTCAACTACTTCGACCGCTTCATGCAGGCCCTGCCGACCGTTCAGGCCCTGGCCGAGGCGCCGGAGGACGAAGTGCTGCACCTGTGGACGGGCCTGGGCTACTACACCCGCGCACGCAACCTGCAGAAGGCAGCGAAGATCGTCGTCGCGCAGCATGGCGGCGAATTCCCGCGCAGCGTCGAGCAGCTTACCGAGCTGCCCGGCATCGGCCGCTCCACTGCCGGCGCCATCGCCAGCATCAGCATGGGCATCCGCGCGCCGATCCTCGATGGCAACGTCAAGCGCGTGCTGGCCCGCTACACCGCCCAGGCCGGCTACCCCGGCGAGCCGAAGGTGGCCAACCAGCTGTGGGCCACGGCCGAGCGCTTCACCCCGCAGCAGCGCGCCAACCACTACACCCAGGCGATGATGGACATGGGCGCCACGCTGTGCACGCGCAGCAAGCCCAGTTGCCTGATCTGCCCGCTGCAGCGCGGCTGCGAGGCGCACCTGCACGGTGAAGAAACCCGCTACCCCGAGCCCAAGCCACGCAAGGCGCTGCCCCAGCGGCGCACGCTGATGCCGCTGCTGGCCAACCACGAAGGCGCCATCCTGCTTTACCGCCGGCCGTCCTCTGGCCTGTGGGGCGGGCTGTGGAGCCTGCCGGAGCTGGAAGACATCGCCCAGCTCGACGACCTCGCCTACCAGCACGGCCTGCGCCTGGCCGACAGCCGCGCGCTGGACGGCCTGACCCACACCTTCAGCCACTTCCAGCTGGCGATCGAGCCCTGGCTGGTGCGCGTCGACCCGGTCGGCCAGCACGTGGCCGAGGCCGACTGGCTCTGGTATAACCTCGCCACCCCGCCGCGCCTGGGCCTCGCCGCCCCGGTCAAGAAGCTGCTCAAACGCGCGGCCGACGAACTGATTGCAGGAGAAGCCCGATGACCCGCACCGTGATGTGCCGCAAGTACAAAGAAGAACTCCCAGGCCTGGAGCGCCCGCCCTACCCAGGCGCCAAGGGCCAGGACATCTTCGACCACATCTCGGAGAAAGCCTGGGAAGACTGGAAGAAACACCAGACCATGCTGATCAACGAAAAGCGCCTGAACATGATGAACGGCGAGGACCGCAAATTCCTCCAGGCCGAGATGGACAAGTTTTTCGCCGGTGAGGAATACGCCCAGGCGGAAGGCTACGTTCCACCCTCGGAATGACCCCACGAATCGTAAGCGACGGAATTAATTTAAAATTTTTTCAAAAAGTCGTTGACGGGCCGTCAGAAAATCTATTTAATTCACCTCGTCGCCCAGATAGCTCAGTCGGTAGAGCAGAGGATTGAAAATCCTCGTGTCGGCGGTTCGACTCCGTCTCTGGGCACCACCTTCAAGCTTCTGGTGGTTGCAAAGTTACCCGAAGCGACAACAAGAAACCCGCCCAGTGCGGGTTTTTTGTTGTCTGTGTTTTTTGCTTTCCGGATGGCAGCACCTATGGCTGCCCCCATCTCAACGCCCTACCCCGCAGTTCGCGGAGCCACCACCTCGGCATGCAGCCTCAGCCCGAGCGCCGCCATTACTTTCATGATGGTTGCCAGGCTAGGGTTACCCTCTGCCGACAAAGCCTTATAAAGACCTTCGCGCGTCAGGCCCGTATCACGCGCCAGCTGTGCCATGCCCCGGGCGCGAGCGATATCGCCCAAGGCAGCGGCAAGCAGCACCGGGTCGTTTTCTTCAAGGCAGGCCTCGAGGTACAGGGCCATGTCTTCCTCGGTCTTGAGGTGGTCTGCGGCATCCCACTTGGTCAGTTTGGTATCAGTCATGGCGGCCTCCTAGAGCTCGCGTGCCAGCCTGAGGGCTGATCTGATGTCCTTGGCCTGGCTGGACTTGTCGCCACCCGCCAGAAGGATGATCACCTCATAGCCTCGCTGAACGAAATACACCCGATAGCCCGGACCATAGTCGATCCGCAGTTCGGACACTCCTTCACCTACCGGCCTACAGTCGCCCATCGCGCCAAGCTCGACTCGCCGCAAGCGCACATTGATTCGAGCCTGTGCACGAGCATCCCGCAACGCAGCGAACCACCTTTTGTAGCTGTCGGTTTGTAATAGTGTGTGCATGGGAAAAATGTAAACCGTAGTTCACACTACATCAATTCGGGCGTGTTTCAAACTGTTTGTAGCCCGGAGGCAGCCTGCATCAAAGCGATGGGTATCCCAGCGCCAGCACTTGGGTTTCTCGGGCAACTACGCTTCAATACGCCCACTTTTCAGCCACACCCTCCAAGGATTCCCATGGCCACCCCTACCAAGCAACAGAAACGCGCCAAGCGCGCCGCCAGCAAGGCCAAGCAGAACCGCATGGTGCGCAGCGGCCAGGCGGTCAAGGCCAGCGCCGGTGACAGCGCCAGCATCGAGCAGGTGTTCAACAAGGCCATGGAGACCGACAGCTACAAAGAGCTGTTCGACAAGATGAAGGCCGCCCAGGAAACCGGCCTGGTGGCGATGATCTCGGTGTTCCTGGTCGACCCGCTACTGGCACTGGTGCTCAAAGGCCACAAGGAAGAGCACGCCACCGACTACATCGTGCTGGTGTTCAACGCCTACCGCACCTGGCTCGACGGCGCCGACGAAGACACCACCATGGCCTGGCTGGAGAGCGATGAGTTCCAGGAAGCCTACATCGCGGCATCCGAGCTGGTGGCCAAGCAGCAACAGCAGCAGAAGCAGTTTGGCTGATCGGGCCATGTAACCTGCTCCGGCCTCTTCGCGGCGGTTCGACGCCTCGATAAACCCGCTCCCACAGGGCTAGCCACAGGCCTGAGGCCAGCGTAAACCCTGTGGGAGCGGGTTCACTCGCGAAAGGGCCCGCACCGGCAACAAAAAAGGCCGCGTCCTGCAGAGGACGCGGCCTTCTTCATTTCAGCCAGCGCGGATCAGTTATCCAGCGCCACCCGCGCGTTAGCCTCGCGCTTGCGATGCACCAGCAAGCCCGCCGCCACCACACCGATGCTAAGCAGCGCCGTCGCGATGATCTCGGCCCGGTGGTCCTCACGCAGCGCCATCACCACCAGCACGGCGACGATGAAGGCAATGGTGGCCCAGGTCAGCCCCGGGAACAGCCACATCTTGAAGGCGATCTTCTCGCCACGGGCCTCACGCTGGCTGCGCATGCGCAGCTGCGACACGGCGATCACCAGGTACACCAGCAAGGCGATGGCGCCGGAGCTGGCCAGCAGGAACTCGAACACCTGGGCCGGGGCCACGTAGTTGGCGAACACGCAGAGGAACGCGGCAGCGGTCGACAGCAGCACGGCCACATGCGGGGTCGCCGCCTTGGTGGTGCGCTGGGCGATGGCCGGGGCGTCGCCACGCTTGCTCAGCGAGAACAGCATGCGCGACGAGGTGTACAGCGCCGAGTTCAGGCAGCTGGTCACTGCCACCAGCACGACGATGTCGACGATCAGCTTGGCGTTCGGTACGCCGATGCGGCTGAGCACGGTCTGGTAGGAGCCGACTTCGGCCAGCGCCGGGTCGTTCCACGGCACCAGGGCCACGACCAGGAAGATCGACACCAGGTAGAACAGGCAGATACGCCAGATCACCGAGTTGGTGGCGCGGCTGATCTGCTTGCCCGGGTCTTTCGATTCGGCAGCGGCGATGGTGACGATTTCGGTACCCATGAACGAGAACATGGTGGTCAGCATGGCTGCCAGCACCGCGCCCAGGCCATTGGGCATGAAGCCCTGGGTGTCGAACAGGTGCGACGCGCCGCTCACCTGGCTGCTAGGCACGAAGCCGAACATGGCGATGCAGCCGACGACGATGAAGCCGATGATCGCCAGCACCTTGAGCAAGGCGAACCAGAACTCGAACTCACCGTAGTTCTTGACGCTGCACAGGTTGGTCAGGGTCAGCGCCAGGGTAATAAGGAGGGAGAAGGCCCACAGGTCCACGGACGGGAACCAGGCGTGCAGGATCGCTGCAGCGGCGTTGGCTTCCAGCGGGATCACCAGCACCCAGAACCACCAGTACAACCAGCCGATGGTGAAACCGGCCCAGCGCCCGATGGCGCGGTCGGCGTAGGTGGAGAACGAACCGGTGTCGGGCGAGGCGATCGCCATTTCACCGAGCATGCGCATCACCAGCACCACCAGGGTACCGGCGGCCGCATAGGCCAGCAGCACGGCCGGGCCGGCAGCCGCGATGGCATGGCCGGAACCGACGAACAGGCCGGCGCCGATCACGCCAGCAATGGACAGCATGGTCACATGCCGTTGTTTGAGCCCCTGAGCGAGGTCATTGGAATTGTTACCGCTCATAAAACTACCTTTGTAAGGAGTGGACTACTCGATTGCGAAAGCCGAGCGTGCCGAGGGTCGATTCGGGCGACGCTGCAATCGGTGACTTCCAGATGGCAATAAGTGGGCCATGTGCTGAATGCATTCGTCAGAAAGGTCCGACTGCCCATAAACGGCGCGGCTTGCCGGGCATTAGGCCATGGTCTGACCGAATGATCGCCAAATCCCCATGCCAAATCCGGATTACGGAAATACCCACTTACAAACGCACCAAAGGTGCTCCTCGGTAACACCTATGCACCAGCGCAAGGCAAAAAGTGCAACCCAAAGGTACAACCCGAATATCGCCAAAACCGGGGCTGAAGTATCACCCCGTGGCAGCGGGCTTGCCCCGCGAATGGTCCGAAAGCGCTTCCATGAACTGCCCAAAACTGGCACCATCGCGCCTTTTTTCATCGAGGCGATGGAGCAGGGGCCAACCCTTTGCGGACATCTGCGCGACGTTGCACTGCAGCGATGCGACAAACTGCCCCGGCACAGCCTCGAGCCCCCTGCGACCCTGTTGGCCGCCCTGATGACGCTATGCTAGCTTGGCGCTCGCCAGGAAGGCCGCCAACAGCTGGGAACGCACCCGAACACATGAGGACCGCACATGGCCCAGGCCACGCCCGCGCTGGAAATCCGCAATCTGCACAAACGCTACGGCGACCAGGAAATTCTCAAGGGCATTTCGCTGACCGCGCGCGACGGTGACGTGATCTCCATCCTGGGGTCGTCCGGCTCCGGCAAGTCCACCCTGCTGCGCTGCATCAACCTGCTGGAAAACCCCCACCAGGGCGAAATCCTCGTCGCCGGCGAGACCCTCAAGCTCAAGGCCGCCAAGAACGGCGACCTGGTCGCCGCCGACAACCGCCAGATCAACCGCCTGCGCAGCGAAATCGGCTTCGTCTTCCAGAATTTCAACCTGTGGCCGCACATGTCGATCCTCGACAACATCATCGAGGCGCCACGCCGCGTGCTCGGCCAGAGCAAGGCCGAGGCCATCGAAGCCGCCGAAGCCTTGCTGAACAAGGTCGGCATCTATGCCAAGCGCCACAGCTACCCCGCCCAGCTTTCCGGTGGCCAGCAGCAGCGTGCCGCCATCGCCCGTACCTTGGCCATGAAGCCCAAGGTCATCCTGTTCGACGAGCCGACCTCGGCGCTCGATCCGGAAATGGTCCAGGAAGTGCTTAACGTCATCCGCGCACTGGCCGAAGAAGGCCGTACCATGCTGCTGGTGACGCACGAGATGAACTTTGCCCGCCAGGTGTCCAGTGAAGTGGTCTTCCTGCACCAGGGCCTGGTTGAAGAGCAGGGATCGCCGCAGCAGGTCTTCGAGAACCCGACCTCGGCGCGTTGCAAGCAATTCATGTCCAGCCACCGCTAACGGAGCAATACATGCACACTTACAAGAAGTTTCTCCTGGCAGCCGCTGCCACCCTGGTGATGTCGGCCAATGCCATGGCCGCGGAAAAACTGCGCATGGGTATCGAAGCCGCCTACCCACCGTTCAACAACAAGGATGCCAGCGGCCAGGTCGTCGGCTTCGACAAGGACATCGGCGACGCCCTGTGCGCCAAGATGAAGGTCGAGTGCGAAGTGGTCACCTCCGACTGGGACGGCATCATCCCGGCCCTGAACGCCAAGAAGTTCGACTTCATCGTCTCCTCGCTGTCGATCACCGACGAGCGCAAGCAGGCGGTGGACTTCACCGACCCGTACTACTCCAACAAGCAGCAGTTCATCGCGCCGAAGAACGTCGACTTCAAGACCGACCGCGCCTCGCTCAAGGGCAAGACCCTCGGCACCCAACGCGCCACCCAGGCCGCGACCTGGCTGGACGACAACGGCGGCATGGACGGCGACTTCAAGGTCAACCTGTACGACACCCAGGAAAACGCCTACCTGGACCTGACCTCCGGCCGTGTCGACGCCCTGCTGGCGGACAAGTACGCCAACTACGACTGGCTGAAGTCCGAGGCTGGCAAGAACTACGAGTTCAAGGGCGAGCCGGTCAACGACAGCGACAAGGTCGGCATTGCCATTCGCAAGGGCGACACCGAGCTGCGTAACAAGCTCAATGCCGCGCTGAAGGAAATTGTCGCCGACGGCACCTACAAGAAGATCAACGACAAGTACTTCCCGTTCAGCATCTATTGATTCGCCCCGACAGGCATCGCCGCTGGCGCGGTGCCTGTCCCTTGAACACAGTTGCCCATGAATATCGACCTGCACGGATTCGGTCCGGCCATGATGGCCGGCACCCTGATGACCGTAAAACTGGCGCTCTGCGCCTTGCTGCTGGGCCTGGTCCTGGGCCTGCTCGGCGCCTTGGCCAAGACTTCCTCGGTCAAGCCACTGCAATGGCTTGGCGGTTTCTACTCGACCCTGGTGCGCGGCGTGCCCGAGCTGCTCTGGGTGTTGCTCATCTACTTCGGCACCGTCGGGCTGATGAACAGCCTCGGCAACGCCCTGAACATGCCGGGCCTGGAGCTCAGCGCGTTCGCCGCCGGCGTCATTGCCCTGGGCCTGTGCTTCGGCGCCTACGCAACCGAAGTGTTCCGCGGCGCGATCCTGGCGATCCCCAAGGGCCACCGTGAGGCCGGCCTGGCGCTGGGCATGTCCAAGGGCCGCATCCTGTCGCGGATCATCCTGCCGCAGATGTGGCGCATCGCCCTGCCCGGCCTCGGCAACCTGTTCATGATCCTGATGAAGGACACTGCACTGGTGTCGGTGATCGGCCTGGAAGAGATCATGCGCCACGCGCAGATCGGCGTGACCGTGACCAAACAGCCGTTCACCTTCTACATGGTCGCCGCCTGCATCTACCTGAGCCTGACCGTGGTCGCCATGACCGGCATGCACTTCATGGAAAAACGCGCCGCTCGCGGCTTTGCGAGGGCCGAATAAATGAATTGGGAAGTCATCCTCAAATGGCTGCCGCGCCTGGCCCAGGGCGCGACCCTGACCCTGGAGCTGCTGGCCATCGCGGTGATCGCCGGGTTGATCCTGGCCATCCCGCTGGGCATCGCCCGCTCCTCGCGCCACTGGTACGTGCGCGCGGTGCCGTTCAGCTACATCTTCTTCTTCCGCGGCACGCCGCTGCTGGTACAGCTGTTCCTGGTCTACTACGGGCTGGCGCAGTTCGACGCGGTGCGCTCCAGTTCGCTGTGGCCGTACCTGCGCGACCCGTTCTGGTGCACGGTGCTGACCATGACCCTGCACACCGCCGCCTACATCGCCGAGATCCTGCGCGGCGCGCTGCAGTCGATCCCCAAGGGTGAGATCGAGGCGGCGCGGGCGTTGGGCATGTCGCGCGGCAAGACGCTGTGGTACATCATGCTGCCGCGCGCCGCGCGCATCGGCCTGCCGGCCTACAGCAACGAAGTGATCCTGATGCTCAAGGCCAGCGCCCTGGCCAGCACCGTGACCCTGCTGGACCTGACCGGCATGGCCCGCACGATCATCGCCCGGACCTACCTGCCGGTGGAGATCTTCTTCGCCGCCGGGGTGTTCTACCTGGTGATCTCGTTCGTGCTGGTGCAAGGCTTCAAGCTGCTCGAGCGCTGGTTGCGCGTCGACGCCTCCCAGGGCCGCTGATCCCCACTGGCCTCTTCGCGGGTAAACCCGCTCCCACAAGTACCGCGCCATTCTTGAAGTTGGCGCTATACCTGTGGGAGCGGGTTTACCCGCGAAGAGGCCCCGAAAACCAACACCCCCCTCAAACCTACCCATGCCCTCCTACCTCCACAGCCCTCAGCTGCATGACCGCTTCCAGGCCCTCGACCAGTTCCTGACCGAGCACCAACCGCTGTGGAAACCCAGGCCCTTCACCACCCTGCGCCTGGACTGGGAAAGCACCTACCCCGAACTCGCCGCCCACCTGCGCCAATGCCCCCTGGCCGACGCCGAAGCCGACATCGCCCCACAGCACCTGCCTGCCCCGTTCCCACAACTCGCCTCACAGGCCGAGCACCTGTCCGCCGTGGGCGAATTGCCGGACGCCGGCCTGCCCCCCGCCGGCCATCGCCTCGACGTCGCCGTCCCCGGCCGCAAATGGCAGCAGATCGAAGCCTTCAGCCGCCACCTGGGTTTCCGCGAGCAGACCCGCCACTGGCTCGACTGGTGTTCCGGCAAAGGCCACCTTGGCCGCCGCCTGCTGCAACCCGGCCAGCAGCTGACCTGCCTGGAATACGACCCGGAACTGGTGGCCGACGGCCAGGCCCTGAGCAATCACCACCACCTGCCCGCCAGCCATATCCGCCAGGACGTGATGGCCGCCGGCAGCGCCCAGCACCTGGGCCCCGACAAAAGCGTGGTGGCCCTGCACGCCTGCGGCGAACTGCACGTGCACCTGCTGCGCCAGGCCAGCGCCCAGGGCTGCCGCCACCTGGCCGTGGCGCCCTGCTGCTACAACCGCATCCCCGGCGAGCACTACCAGCCGTTATCCACAGCCGCGCAGCAGTCGCCCCTGCGTCTGGACATCATCGACCTCGGCCTGCCGCTGAGCGAAGCCGTCACCGCCAGCGCCCGCGTGCGCCAGCAACGCGACAGCTCCATGGCCCGGCGCCTGGCCTTCGACTTGCTGCAGCGCGAGCAGCGCCAATGCGACCAATACCTGCCCACCCCCTCCCTGCCGACCGCCTGGCTGCACAAGCCCTTCGAGCAGTACTGCCGGGAGCTGGCGCAGTTGCGCAACGTCGAACTGCACGGCAAACCGGACTGGGCTGCGCTGGAGGCCGCCGGCTGGCAACGCCTGGCCGAAGTGCGCAACCTCGAGCGCCTGCGCAAGCTGTTCCGCCGCCCGCTGGAGCTATGGCTGGTGCTCGATCGCGCCCTGTTCCTCGAAGAACAGGGTTACCAAGTCCGCCTGGGCACCTTCTGCGACTATCCACTCACCCCGCGCAACCTGCTGCTGCTGGCTGAACGCGGCGTTTAAGCGCTTCAAAACCTGTGGATAAGTCTGTGAACAAGCTTGTGATGAATGGTTGGATCCAAGCGCTATTTCAAACGCTTGGCTTATTCCGACCCTCGCCTGAAGGCCAGTAAAAACAGGCGTTTGCGCAAAGACCGGCGGCTGTGCGAAACGGCATGCCTTTCGCGCAAGGCGATAATGCCTCTTGTGCATAAACAAAAATTCGATTAGGCGGGCGTCCTCGATACCAGCAGAAATACGAGCTGGATTACCGTGGCCTGTGGGAACGGGCTTGCCCGCGAAAGCGGCCTTGAATCAGTGCGCCTTGTTCCTGGCAATCTCGATGTCGTTCATCAGCGCCTTGGCCAGTGCGAGCAGATAGTCGGAAGCGCCCAACAACTTGTGGTCGTCCTCCATATCTCCCTCGCGCACAAGATGCTTGATGTAGCCCAGCAGCACAGATACGTGCTCGTAGGCATCGTCGATGGGAATGCCGGGCTGTACGCGCAAGAGATCTGCGGGCGGATTGCCTGCTTCGAGAAAGGTTTCGACCCCTGCCGTGGTGATAGGGGCGTCGGGAACACGCTTGTTCATTGGCCAATCCTCATTCCATAAAGATGAAAACCATCCGAATCTTTCTCAGGGATTGGGGTGGCTGCCGTACGAGGGGTGAGAAACCGAGGGAATAAGGAAGCTCGGCCAGACCGAAATCTGCCCGCGTACGGCCGCCATGAAACGCTACCGCTTATTCACCTCGGGTTCTCACACCCGGTCGCCGAAACGACACGAGAACGTTATCCCCAGAGCACTTGCCCGCCAATGGCGACAGTGCGGCAGCGGTCGTAGGGTAATTCCCAAATACCTTGAACCTGAAGCACGATGTTTCAAGTTCAGGAACTTCCTACAGATACACTGGGCACCCACGAAGACTTCGGACGGTGTATCATCCGCCGCCCAAATCATTAAAAAGCTACGTCGCGCGCTGCCCGCCAGCCCCGCGACCGTCTGGCGTTGCGCCAGAATCGACAATGGACTAACGGACTACACCATCGTGACCTACGCCAAATCCCTTGCCCTGCTGGCCATGACCCTGACCCTCGGCGCCTGCGCCAACCACCCGACCCCGCAGCCTGCCAGCAGCTTGGACTGGAACACCCCCGGCATGCAGCTGGGCGGCGACAACGGCCTGCCCCTGCGCACAGAAAGCCCTTGCCGCAAGCGTGGTTGCGACAACGACAAGCTGTTCTTCAACCCAGGCAAGACCGAGCCGAGCGTCAATACCATCCACCGCGGCTGGTAGGAAAAATCTCCTTCTGGGCCGGTGACTTAGGGTATTTGAGCGCTTTCGCAAGGAAGTGGTTTACAGACGCCAACCGATCGCTATAATGACGCCCCATTGCCGGTATAGCTCAGATGGTAGAGCAACTGACTTGTAATCAGTAGGTCCCGGGTTCGATTCCTGGTGCCGGCACCATTCAAGGTTCCATAGAAAGCTTTCAAAATCTCTGGAACCCCCGAAAAACCCGCCTTCTGGCGGGTTTTTTCGTTTTGGCGTTCCGTCGGATTCCGAGGGTAGCCAGCGCTAATAAGGGTAGTTTTAAGGATAGAGGTCCGTTTCGATATCGGAGACTACCCTTATGGCCCGCACCACTGCCCCGCTTACAGACACCGCCTGTCGCACGGCGAAGCCCAGAGAGCGCGAGTACAAGCTCTTCGACGGCGACGGTCTTTACCTGCTTGTGCAACCCAACGGCCGCAAAGGCTGGCGGCTCAGGTACGTGAAACCGGATGGCCGCGAAGGCCTGACCGCCCTCGGCAGCTATCCGGTGGTCGGGCTAGGCGACGCACGCCGCAAGCGCTTCGAGATCAAGCAGCAGCTCGCCAACGGCATAGATCCCATCCAGTACAAGCAGCAAACAAAGACCCAAGCCGTGATCAATGGCCGCACCTTCGAAAGCGTTGCGCTCGACTGGCATGCGAGCATGGTGCCGAAGTGGGCGCCCAGCCACGCCAAGACAGTGCTCAGCCGATTGAAGACCCACGTGTTCCCTTTAATCGGTGCCAGAGCAATCGTTGAGCTGGACACCCACGACCTCATGCAACCACTGGAAGCCGTGACGAAGCGCGGCACCATCGACGTGGCGCTCAGGATCAAGAACTACCTGCAAAGCATCATGCGCGAAGCCAAACGGCTGCGGCTGATCACGGCGAACCCGGCTCACGACCTCGATGGATCGATCAAGACACCGCGAGTAACTCACCGGCCCGCACTACCCCTATCGCGGCTTCCAGAGCTATTGGCATGCATTGAGGACTACAGAGGTCGCCCGCTCACGCGCCTCACGGTGATGCTGTCGTTGCATGTATTCGTACGCTCCAGTGAACTGCGCTTCGCCCGCTGGAACGAATTCGACCTCAATCGCGGCATCTGGGAGATCCCCGACACCCGCCCGGCGCTGGACGGCGTGCCGTTTTCCACAAGGGGTACGAAGATGGCCGGGGACATTCACGTTGTACCGTTATCGCAGCAGGCAGTGACCTTGCTTGAGCAGATCCACGCGATCACCGGCAAGTTCGACTTGGTGTTCGCGGGAGATGCCAAACCGTGGAAGCCGATGTCCGAGAACACGGTGAATGCCGCGCTCAGGACGATGGGCTACGACACCAAGGTGGATATTTGCGGCCACGGGTTCCGAGCCATGGCGTGCAGTGCGCTGGTCGAGTCCGGGCTGTGGTCAGAGATAGCGATCGAGCGCCAGATGAGCCACAAGGAGCGCAACAACGTCCGGGCCGCTTATACCCACAAGGCCGAGTTCCTCGAAGAACGCCGGATGATCATGACCTGGTGGAGCCGGTTTCTGGAGGCGAACCGCGAGGACCATGTGACGCCGCATGAGTTTGCCAAGCAGACGGGCGAGAACGTCACGCGGCTTCGCAGTGCCAAGAGGACCGAGTAACCCGCCGCACCACCACCTCAACTCGCTGTGAAGTTACCCACAGCACCGCATGAAGCTCCTCCGCGCAGGTCCTTTCAAACGGGGCTGCAAAGCCGCCCCGTTTGAAAGGACCATACCTAAGAAAAAAACTGCTGGCACAGCTTACGTCTGTGGAAAACCACTGATGTCCACCGGGGGATAGTTTTATCCACAGGCGCTAAATCCCTGATATCCCGCTGCTTGACGAATATTGTCCACAAGCGTAGACCGGGAGTCGCAAGAGCTGTCGATGACAGCACCCCAGGTGACCCGAACCTTAAAGGTCACGCCGCTCCCGCGGTGGTTCACCCGCAAGTACGATTCGCGTCCGGCAGCTCGTACGGTCACTACCCGTGTGATGGATGCCAACTCAATATCGTTGCCCCTGCGGCAACCACCCTACCCATCTGCTCAGCAGCAACCTATCCGCTTGGCCATTTCGCGTGCGCCAACCTGCCCCCGTCTCTTTCACCGGAAAGAGACGGGCGCTCCTGACACTGCTGCAGCCCTCATCGCACTTGGCTTTGCGGCGACTTCACTCGTGACAATCGGCGTGACAAACGCCGATGTCATCAGCAACAGCGCTGCAGATGATGGTGCCGCAGACCAGGGAATGGACTGCACCTGACTGACAGTCAGGCATGCCCCGGTCATCGCACCGCTGTGTTCACCCGGCTCAGGATCTTCAGGCACTGGTCTCGTCAGCCAATGCAGCCTCTACCCGCCCACCGGTAACGGTGCTCAGGAGGCCAGATCATGAGATGTCCTTGCTCTTGGACGTAAAGAGCCGCCAGTCCCGCGTTAGAGGGCATCCCCACAGGTCGCAGGGGCCTTGATCCCTGATAACACTCAGCATTCTTGGCGGGATGACGTGGGGCGAGGACTGGAGAGCAAGAGATGAGGTGACCGACATGGCATTGGTGGGTAGACGCGATGGTCGTAATTTCGGTTACGGCAGGCAATTGAGTTACGCGGGGCCGCAGGCGCTGAAAGACATGTTCGGCGGAGGCCACTATGGCACGGTCAAAGCGCACTGTGATCGGTGGCAGGCATTCGTAAAGTGGTGCCGCTCCGAACAGGGGCCCGGCCTTAATGATGCGCGGCAGATTGATCGAAAGGTGTTGGCCGACTATGCGGCGCATCTGCGTGACCTGGTTGGGCGCGGTAACCTCGCCGTCAGCACCGCACAAAACCGCTTATCCAGTGTTAACAGGGCCATGGCAGCGCTTCGCGGTGATCAGTGCGTGAAATTGCCCAGCCCAAGCAAGGCGTTGGGTATGCAGCGTACCGGGGTCCGTCACTCAGTGCCGCAGGGCCAACACCGCGAACAGGTTCAGCAGATCGTCGATGCGCTTTGCCGCCACCATCAGCTACGCGCCGCCGCTGTCGTCCTAGTGGCGCGAGCCACCGGCATGCGCTTACGTGAGGCCATCTTGGCTGACCTGCCACGGTTGAGCCATGAGGCTAATGTCCTAGGCAGGATCAACATTCAGGATGGCACCAAAGGTGGTCGCGCCGGCGCCTCGGCACCACGTTGGATTGCGGTAGACGACCATGTCCAAAATGCTCTTGAGTTTGCACGTCGAGTGTCGCCTGCGGGTAGCCGCAACCTTATTGCGCCACACAAAAGCTACCTGAGTTTTCTGCAAGAGATCATCCGCCCTGCGCGGGACATACTGCATGCACAGAACCTAAAAGGCTTTCATGAGCTACGGGCGGCGTTTGCGTGTGAACGCTATGAACAAATCACCCAGCACCGCGCACCTATTAACTGCGGTGAATGTTGCCAGGGAGATCTGTGCCTTGATCGTGAAGCCCGCAGGATCATCAGCTATGAGCTGGGGCACGGTCGGCTCGATGTGGTCGCTGCCTACATTGGAGGGCGGACATGAGTAAGCCATTCGACATGGAACTCTTCCTCAGCGGGATACTCACGGGGTCACGCGTGACCCAGCAGCGTCATATGCGGCAGGCCAAGGTCATCCAGGCTGAAATCGCGCAGCGGTGGCAACGAGATACACCTTGGGCTTGGCAAAGAAAACATGTTGCTTGGTTTCTCGAACATCGCATAAGCCAGCACGGTCAGGCGACTCGCTATTACTACATATTGACAATCCGGTTGCTCGCTCGACGCCTAGAAAAATCATGGATTTTCAATCTCTGAGTGAGATCTGATCCTGACAATAACGACCGACAGCAATCGGCCCAAAGCGCACTGTCGACATCCCAGTGGCATTATGGTATTGCAGGAGGTAGCAATTCTTACTTTTTTACGCTAGGAGCGTTCAGTGGAACAAAGTAGATCAGAGCATATTTTAGCCTTAGCCAAAGAGCTACTGGACGACATCGAACTCAGCAGACTGCCTGCTGAGTCCTTGCTTTTGAAAGCTTCAAGATTGGCCCGATGGGTGGGATCCGACGAAATCAAATACTGGATCAACTTGGAGATGCAAGGATACAACAGTACAAACGAAATATCGCTTAAATATATGGGGCTTACAGGTAGATGGACAAATATAGATGAAATGAAAGGCTACTGGGGACCTCTTGCACAACAGGAGGCCGCACTGGCAGCTCAAAATATAAAGTTAAAATCTCTAACTACTCCCGACACTAGCGGAGACTGGGCGCTCCGCGTGATGGACATGTATCAGAAACAGCTAGGGAATACGACAAGCTATATATCCACCCTAAGCGGAATTAAAAGTCGCGTTCTTTCTATTCTCCATAATTTTGTTTCTGCAATTTATTACGAAAAAGAATTTGACAATCTGTCCGAATCCATTTTCGAAAAATATAAAAGTGACGTTGACAGTTTAATATCCGCCAATTGTGGCGACGTTTTAGAACAGATACCATCAGTAATGTCTAGATTGGCAGAGGGCAATGCGGAATCTATCAGCCAAGCATTGACCACAGTTCGCAGAATAATTGATTCTTTTGCAGACTCTATTTACCCTGCAAGAGAAACGACGATTAATATTGGCGGAAATGAAATTACACTGGGCGCCAATAAGCATCAGAACAGGATCAATGCATTCGTTCATGAGAGAATCGAAAGCAAGTCACGAAAAGTTAAAATTCGTCAAAATCTCGCAAACCTTTATGACCGAGTATCGACAGGCGTTCATAACGATGTATCTGCCGAAGAAGCTAGATCGCTATTTCTCAATTGTTATCTATTGCTAGGCGAAATTCTGCATATCGCCGACTGGAAAAAATAAGTAGCACCCTTGCCTAGCCTATGTGCTGGAGTCAAAAGTTGTTAAACGTTTTCGTCATGTCGATTGCATTCTATCTCGATGGACTACAATCGACCAAAAACGCGGTCCTACCGAGGACTGTTTAGGACAAGATATCCCAACGGTAAGTCTCTCGAAAAATCTGAAACTTCAACTATCAAACGAGACATGCGAAATGGACCTCTCAGGACTTACAAATTATATATTTCAATTTAGCACCGAGACTTATCAAGCGTTCAACAGTTTTAAAGGGCCGATACTATCTGCCGCACAAGCAGCAATCTCGGACGAAAAGAGTGCGATCTGGGCAACATTAGTAACCGATATAATCACTATTGCCGCAGCCCTTGGCGCACTTGCACTTCCTATATCCTTGAACGTCATCGAGACAACCAGAACGCGTTACAGAAGCCCCTCTCTATTAAAAATAACATCCTCGCTTTCAGGAGTAGACGCCAAAAGATTAAACCAGCGTCTGTTTATAATTTTAGGAGCTTCTCTCGCAGCCAAGCTTCTTATTTCAATTCGAGTATTTGACTTGATTTCCTTGGTGCCATATTTGTGTGGCTTAACGGTCGGATTCAGCATTGTGGTACGCCAGGTATACCGACACCTAAAATTTACTTACACATTCATGTCTAACATAGAATCAATTCATGAGAGAATTTATCGAGACATAAAAAAATACGCCAATCACAGTTTTTTGCTATATGACGATGGGCGTGGGATCGTTGCTAGGAGCCTGCTAAGAGTATGTAGCCTGTTCTCTAGCCGAATAAAAATACAGGACAATATCGCTGCACTTATGGAGCTGGAGTCATATCTACTCTGCACAGACCCTATCAGAACTAATTTAGATAGCCGAATCAGAGCTATTTCTTATAAAGCATTCAACAACCTAGAGAACCACGATGCAAATGAATTCGCACGTCATTTGCTAGCTTCCCTTCCGTCTGTCTTAGCGACAGTTGAAGTCTCTAGAGAGGTAGACGTTTATCAGTCCATCGCCGGCTTTTATTTGAATTTAGCCATGGGGGCAATTCTCGCCAAAGAAGAATACAGATCACAGCTTGGGGTGATTGAAAGAATCGCTAGATTCAGAGAGGAGAGGCTTCCTTCATACGGGCGCTTCTGCCGAAACGGCCGGTTATTTCTTAGCTTTGCTAATAAAAGTAAGTCTGGCAGTGAGGCCTACACATACCTTCAAGCACACTTTAACTTACTTATCGAAACATCCGCTCGCGAGCAGCCGGAAAACATCCCGGAACTACTGAGAAATATTCGTCAAGTAATACAATTCAAGGACAACTACAACAAAGGTGCTTGGGACCTTCCTGAGAGAGTTGTTGAGCTGTGGGAATATTCATCCATGGCAGAGCTCGATAAAGATGTTGGCGACGCATATACTGGAAGATTAGCAGTAGACGAACTTGATGATAAAATAGAGACAAAATACAAGCCCGAGATGCGGGCATATATCACAGAAAAGGTTGCAGACAAGGTAGTCGTTAGAGAGAAATTTAAAGAAATAGATGCCGCCTTAGAAGAGTGCTGGCATGGCATAGCTCTTAATAGATTTTCTAACGAAATAGAAACAGAAACCCTTCGAATTCTAGCTACTTTATTATCCACGCACCCAGAGATATTCGTAGAATGTAGAGAGTTACGCAATCCTGCAGGATCGCATTCATTCAATGTGGGGCATTCACCAGTTCCAACCTCTTTGAGTGAGTGCGTCGCAGCATTTCTATCTGCGAAAAATTTCTCTGACTTCCATACAGCTCGCAATGAACTCCAAGAATATAAAATAGTAGATGCAATAGGAGCACTTATAGCCTATGAACTTTGGAACACTTTTATATTGCGTGCAAGCGGTGCGACAATTAAACCTGAGATATCTATACCAACGATACCAAACTGCCAACTTAGCGAATTAAAAGCTGCAACACAACGGGTCTCTTTACTTAAGACGTCCCTGTTAAAATCACTCGCCAATACTAGATTTACAGACCGATTGGGAATTTTGTCGGAGCAGGCGTTAACATTACGCGAATATGCTTGCGAATTTTGCGACCGACTGAGTATGGTGCTCACAGAAAATACAAAATCAAAGATTGCAAATCAAAAGCTGGACACTGCGTCTCTAGAACGATTTAAGCGTGAAGTTACTGAGGCGCTTGGGTCGTCCATAAAGAGATTTGACTTATTCAAAAGACTCACGCTGGGTGAAGTATCTCCAATAGTTTCAAATATTAGTCTCCCGCGCGAAGCATTTCTTTCGGGGAACGACACCTATTATGTGTTCGACACATATGGCTTCAATCTGGCTCAAGAAGTTCACAACTGGTTGAATGCTCAAATACTATTCCACAATCAACAGACTGAAAACTCAGAAATCACGCTACCTACTCGCAAGGCTGAATGGATGATTTGCTCCTCTAACGCGCTGAAAAGATTTCAAGCTGCCGGATTTACAACTTCTGGTAAAAACATTACTTGGCCTGACGGGAGAGGGAATATGAAATACATTGAAATCAACTGCGATGGATGTGGGTATTACTTGGTTTTTCCTGGTGAGAGCCTGATTAAAGTTAACTATGCCCATCAAGAAAACAAACTTCCAATAAGCATTAGCTTTACCGATAATGGTGAGTGCGTCGACTTTAAAATTGAATATTATGTTAGTACTCGGCAGTGAGGCGTAGTGAATCGTACCATTTATTTAATTCCCCATTGACTACTTCTGGACGTTTGTCTGCCTTCAACAAAAGGCAAATAATGATTGATTGCAGCCCTTTACGAAGGGCAGCAATCCACCCTTTGCGGACAGACATAACGCCTAGTTAATAGTATGCCCTCGCCAGCCCCAGTATCCCAAGCGAACGATTCGATAGCATAGTTATAATTTCTCAGGAGCAAGGTTGTATATATTATTCTCAACAATCCAGTTCATATGAGCTGAGAGCCCGTCTAGATCTGGGTATATTGATGATATATTAATCCCATAGAAATTTAGATCTTGAAGTAGCGCTTTTCTATATTCTTTTGATATGGTAATCACCTCAAGATCTTCATTTTCCCGCATAAGCTCATCGATCCCTTTTTTTGGATCTGAACTCACTGTAAAAACCCCACCCTGCCTAATTATTCTCGGCACAACGCCGGTTGGCTTAAATTTTCCTGCACCTCTTAGATCGAATGGACTTTTGGTTTTTTTGCTATCAAACTCCCATAGGCATTTATAGCAAAAAATTTTTGCGTCTCGGTCCGAAAACTCTTCTGACACCGCGAAAAATGCAGCAACCAGGGGATTATAACTCCAGTCCAACAATCTAGTTGCTAGGCCATGATGTTGAGCAATTGCAAGCCACTCCCACTCACTATCAGGCCTTTCCTTTATGAATTCATTGGCACGACGCACCCACGCTTTGAAAATCGTTTGTTCATTTGATTTTGAGTACGGTAAGCGCCCAGATTTTGGCTTTAATTCCCACGAAGGATCGGCGTGCCCCCTGAATATCCAAGCACTGTTATTCTTATATTTTTCAAAAGCCTTATGAAGCTCAATAAAGTTGGTAATTATCATAATAACTCAGCATAAAAATTATTAGGTGTTATGCCACGTCGTTTTACTTGTTGTGATGACGCGTCGAAAATCCCCCTACTGCCCTGCAAACCATTATCTACTCTTGGAATAGTCGCAGCTATCGCAACATCGTCCAGAGAAACACGATAACGGTGATGTAGGCCCTGCCGCCTTCTAGATTAGAACGCAGCACCGGTGACGCTACCTAATTGTCCCCTCGGTGTCCACGGTCCACTCCTAGCCGATTTCGGCCCGCTCCCAACAGCAGCTATGGATACAGTCTGTGTAAAAACGTTTGGCGCGACCCGACTGGTTAGAGAACGATCAGAATTTTGCGCTCCTGCGCTAAATCTGGGTTAGCTGAGTAGCAAAACTATTACAGATTTCACTTACGTTCGCGCTTCTCAGAGATCCGCTTGGGTTTTCGACCCTTATATGGCTTTCGTGCCTGTAAGAGGTCAAAGGATAGATTTAGAGATAGCAGACCGTTTCCCTAAAAATAAAAGCTAAACAAATTATATAGTTAAGGACATCTTCGACTCCTGGTGCCACCATACGCAGTACCAACAAAGGCTCACCGAAAGGTGGGCCTTTTTTGTTTCCCCCACCTCAACAACGCCCCCCCCGTAGGAGCGAGCATGAACTGGCCTAATGATTCTGGACACCTCAATCGGGCGCTATGATGGCGCCCAAATCTGAGGTGTTTGGACATGCGTAAATCTTACTCGAACGAGTTCAAGCTGAAGGCCGCTGGCATGGTGCTGGACGAAGGCCTGCCGGTTCCCGAGGTGTGTGCCAGCCTAGACATCGGCCCTACAGCACTGCGTCGCTGGGTCGACCAATTGCGCCAGGAACGCCAGGGTGTAACCCCGGCGGGGACCAAGGCAATTACTGCTGACCAGCAAGAGATCCAGCGGCTCAGAGCCCTGCTCAAACAGAAAGACCGGGATATCGAAATCCTAAAAAAGGCCAGTGCTCTCCTGCTGTTGGACGCCAAAGATCACTCGCGTTGATCGATGAGCTGGGTGAGCAGTACGGCGTCAATGAGTGCTGTCGCGTACTTGGGATCAGCCGTAGTAGTTTCTATTGCTGGCGTCAGCGCCAGGGCCAGAGCGACCCTGAGCGAGAAAGGCTCAAGACTCAGCTAGTCAGGCACCATCGGGCGTCTAGAGAGTCGGCAGGTGCTCGCACCTTGGCGAAGTTGCTGCAAGCCGACGGGCATCGAGTAGGCCGATTCAAGGCGCGCAGCCTGATGAGGGAGGCTGGAGTTGCAAGCCGTCAGCGCAGGCGCCACAAGTACAAGTCTTCGGGTGTCGAGGCCCTGACAGCGCCGCATGAGCTCAAGCGGCAATTTGATGTGAAGGCGATTAACGAGGTCTGGTGCGGGGATGTCACGTACATCAAAGTGGGTAAACGGTGGCTGTACTTTGCCGCTGTGCTGGATTTGTACGCACGCCGAATTGTGGGCTGGTCATTCTCACTGATCTCGGATGCCACATTGACCTGTGAAGCCTTGCGCATGGCGACCGAGCTACGGGGGCGTCCCAAAGGCGTGCTGTTTCACTCTGATCAGGGCTGCCAGTACACCAGCCACAAGTTCAGGAACGAGCTACGTGAACATGGGCATCGCCAGAGCATGAGTCGTAAAGGTGAATGCTCGGATAACGCACCGATGGAGCGATTTTTTGGCAGTTTGAAATCGGAATGGGTGCCCAAGGATGGATATGCCTCGGAGCATGAGGCCCGGGCGGATGTGCAGCGTTACGTTACGCGCTACAACATCACCCGGCCTCACAGCTACAACGATTACCGATCACCCGTCGAAGCGGAGAAGCTGGCGGCGTAAACCTTAATCGGTGTCCAGGATTGCTTGACCAGTTCAGCATTGCTCGCGATGCGCCACAAGCGGCCCCCTATCCAGCAATCACCGAATCCGCCCCCCCCCCCCAACCACCTCACATGCCCGTTCCCTAATTCCCCACCCCAAAACGCAGGCACCCCAAGAAAATCGCTTTGACTTACCAGCTACCGACCGCTAGGTTTTTATCTTAAATTTTAGATATTCCTGAAGAGGCCGGACAATGGCACTCCAATTCCACGAAAGCCCTTTCCACGCCACACACGACGCTGACACAGCCAGCAAGATGGCCTTGAAAATGGACCTGTCCATCTTCATCACGGACTGCATCAAGAAAATGGGTCTCAAGCAGCACGACGCTGCCGTCAGGTTGAACGTAACCCAATCCCGCATCTCCGAACTGGCAAATGGCAAGATCGAGAAGTTCACGCTGGACGCCATGATGGACATGCTCGACAAGCTCGGCTTCCGCACGAGCTTGACCCTGCCCTCCAACGACGCCGGCACACCTCCTCAGATCGTCATCACCCAAGCCCCAGGCCGCTAAACGCTGTAGCCCATCTTCCGAAGCTCGCGCTTGAGCTCTTTCATCCGTTCCTCGGCGACCTGCATCGCATGCCGATCTGTCCTGTTAGTCGTTTTTACGAATGAATGCAGTACAACGACCATGTCCGCAAAATTGGCCACGTACACGCAGCGGAACGCAGGGCTGCCGTTGATGATGAGCTCAATGGCACCCGCCCCCACCGATTCCGTCAATGACTTGATCGGCTGCTCTGGATCCTGGCCATACTGGATGCGTCGCAGGTCTTTGCCGAAGTCGTCCTGAACGTCCTGTGGGAGGTCTTTGTATTCACGCTCAGCGGCCGCACTCACAAAAGCAAACTTTCTCAGCAGGCTACTCGCAACAAAAAATAGAAGGACTGCGGGTGACAGGAATGCCGGGGAGTGGGGAATCTAGCGTAGTTGCTTGCAGTTGATGCGGTCAGAAATGTTTCGTGGTTGATGCCTGGACCCGGCATCAATGATGCGCGGCAGATTACCTTGCTCACGCTGTAAATCAAACTTTACTTAACCATTAAAAAGCCCCAAACCGCATTTAGTGCGGAGGGGCTTTGGGTACACTGTTTTAAGTATTTCAAATTAAGCTATTTTGGGGCTACCAGAGAATATCGTTTCTTATGTACAGAAAAATCAAACCTTTCTTTAGACTGCACCGTGCATAAAAAACTCAACCGGAACCTTAAAGAAATCAGCAAAGCCTTTTATTTGAGCAACAGTCATTTTTCTTTTGTTGTTTAGTATTTCAGAAACAGCACTTTGGGTTGCAATACCAGACAAATCTTTTTGTTTAACCCCCCTGTCCGAAATCAGAAACGCGAGCGCTTCCGACTGGGAGGATTGAGGTATCAACACCGTTGCAGCTTCGTACTCATACACTCGATCAGCAACCAGCTCCGCAAAACGTGCTGCTACGTGATCTTCACTATCCGCATGAGAGTAGAGTTCATCAATTAACGCCATCCGTCCCTGCAAGTCACCATCATCTTCAATAGGATCATGACATGCAGATAGCAACTTGGACATTGTGGCTATCTGATCACTCAGACCATCAAGCATTGGTGAAATATTAGCTATGAAGGAATCTAGTCCAGTGGCTTCGATCTTATCACGCTTCATCTTGTCACCTATAATTGCATTATACATAAATAGAGCCGATCTTCCTGATCAGCTACTTAACATCACTTCTGCACCACTTGTCATATCCGGCGTGGGGCAGAATGTCCTTCATGTAAATGGTGCCGGTTCGCGTATTGATCCACGCGATGATTCGACACTCATTTTTCTTGATATCAAAGACATAGATATCAAGGGGTCCTTTTTTGCTCGTGTGCCTCAGCTTTGAGTGAGGGATGCGATCAACGTTCCATCCTGAGACGGTGACCCAAACGTCACGAATCTGCTCAAAGGACTCAAACCGAAGGGGCGGCCTGTCAAAGGTAGTCAGCCACAGGTTGAGCGGCTCTTTCCACTGACTGAACGTTTCAATGGCTTGTGCAACCGCCGTCTTTGTTACCACTCGCATATTTTTGGTCTCCGGCGTCCTTACATACAGCGAACGTTATCGCAAATCCAGATATCTGTCAAACAGATATCTGTGCGGCAGATAAACTGTTCTAGCGAGCTTCGGCGGGGTCAACAGCAGCACCGTGCCTAGGCCATATGGGCGATCACCGGGATGTTTTCTTGCGGAACTCGACCGGTTAGCAGGCGTACGAGGACCTTGAGGTATTTTAGAGGTAGAGCCGCATGGGTCTTTACGTAAGCTAATTCAATAGCTTATGAAATCGTTCGACTCCTGGTGCCGCTCACCAATCAGTGAGCCCTCCTCACGTCATACCCCCAACGCCACCCCCACCACTTCATCCTGCCGTGCCTCCCCCACCACCCTCTCCCGCGCCACCTCCATTACCTCTCCCAAATCCACCCCAGCAATCTGCAACAACGCCCTCAAACACCCCGCATACCGACTACCCCATACCTCCAACCGCGCCGCCAGCAGCGCCAGCAGATGCGCCACATCAGCCAGCCCATCCCGAGCCTCCCGCTCTTCACACGTGGCCAGAAACTCCAGGTACAACGGTATGTAGTCAGGCTCCCTGTAAAGGGCAAAGGCAAACCCCGCCGCCTCATACCGCCCCAGCAATCCAAACATCGCCCACACCTGATCACACGGCGCTCCCTGCATCTGTTCGAACAAACGTAGCGACAGTGCCCCGCCCTGATCGAACAACGCCTGGTGGCGCGACTGCACCTCCCCTATCCCGTCCCGGGTCAGCTCTTCAAGCAACTCGCGCAGGTCGGCGCGCTGCGCCGGGTCGAACTCGTGGGTCGTGTCGATGGCCCGCTCGAGTGCATCCTGGCCAAGGATCAACGCCTGGCCGGGATAATCGAGCAGCAGGGCAAGCACTTTGAGAATCTGCATGGGTATCGCCTTTGGCTCCGTTCAGGTCTGGCGCGGCCCTCCGCACCCGTCAGCAAACGCGCCAGCGTGTCTGGGTGCCGCGTCTTATAAATTGATCTGGATCAAGGTTCCAGCGGCACCCTGGTCTGCCTCTTCAACGCCACTACCTCCAACGCAGTACCTCCAACGAACGGGCAACAGCCCGTCTCTGCCGGTCGATCAGGCAATGGCCAGGAAGCCTTTTACAGCCACTGGTCACGCAAAAATTCTTTGGAGGTATGACTGCCCGCAAACCCTGATCCGGCGCAGCGAAAATTCGGAAACCCTGCTGGTGGTGCGTACCGCGACCTCTATACGGCTGAATAATGGCCTTCCCCCGCAAGCCTGCACGCTGGCCGAGAACTTCACATGAACATTGCCCCGCCCTACACCCTGCTGCTGGCCGACGACCACCCGATGATGCGGCGCGCGCTGCGTCTGCTGATCGAGCTGGAGCGCGACCTGGTGGTGGTCGGTGAAGCCAGCAATGGCCAGCAGGCTCGGGATCTGGTGGAGCAGCTGCAGCCAGACCTGCTGCTGCTCGACAATCAAATGCCCGAGCTCAATGGCATCGAGGCGCTGAGGTTGCTGCGCGCCCAGGGCTATCTGGGGCGGGTGCTGCTGTTCACCGCGTCGGATGCTGAACAGGATGTGCGCGACGCCTTGCGGTTCGGGGCCGATGGCTACCTGCTCAAAGACAGTGACCCAGAGCGGCTGATCGACCACCTGCGCGAGGTGTTGGCGGGCAAGCTGGTGTTGAGCCCATCGCTGGCCAGCGTGCTGGCCAAGGTATTGCGGGCGCCCTACGCCGCCAGCTCAGCAGGCCTGACCACGCGCGAGCGGGAGGTGCTGAAGCGGATTGCCGAGGGTTTGAGCAACAAGATGATCGGCAACAAGCTGGGGATCAGCGAGGGGACGGTGAAAGTGCATGTGAAGAACCTGCTGCACAAGCTGGGGCTGCGCTCGCGCGTGGAGGCGGCGGTCTGGGCGCTGGAACATCTGCGCTAGCGATGTAACTACCGGACTGTCGGTCTTGATTCAGTCTGAATTCGGACTACCATGTCGCTACTGGATAAATGAGGACACTCAGATGAGAGTTGAAACCATCAGCTACCTGAAGCGTCATGCAGCCGACCTCGACCTTGCGGAACCCATGATCGTCACTCAGAACGGCACGCCTGCCTACGTTGTCGAGTCGTACGCGGATCGCAAGCAACGTGACGAAGCCATTGCGCTGGTAAAACTGCTTGCCATGGGCTCTCGCGAATATGCGCAGGGTAAGCACTGCTCGGCCGACGACCTGAAAGCACGCCTGTTCAAGAAATTTGCCGAGGAATAATCAGTAGCGCATGACAAAGCCAACCATCCGCTTTACTGATTCTGCCTCGCAAAGCATCGAAGACCAGGTTCATCATCTCGCGGTTTACCACGGCAGTCAGACCGCACTGGAAAAGATCACTTCGTTGGTCGACAGCATCGAACAAAGGTTGTCAGCCGCTCCAGTTGGCTATCCCGTCAGCCCACAGGCCAGTGGCCTGGGAGTGATGCAATATCGGGAACTGAATGTGGATGGATACCGTGTCTTCTATGAACTATTCGAAGATGACCACACCATCGCCGTTGAATTGGTTGTCCGGCAGAAGCAAAGCATCGAGCAAGCACTGATTCGCTATTGCCTCATTTACCCACTGCCTTAGCAAAAAGGGCCGCATTGCGGCCCTTCGCGGGGCAAGCCCGCTGCATCAACTGCAGCGTATGCCTCAGAACGCGGTGCTGACGCTCATCGTCACGCTGCGCGGGTCGCCATAGATGGCCCCGGCATAGAACCCGTACTGGGTGTAGTAGTGCTTGTCGAACAGGTTGTCGACATTGACGCTCACTGCCGTGTCGTCGGTCAGCTGGTACTTGGCCATGGCATTCCAGATCGCATACCCCGACCAGTTCACGTCCGAAGCCCCTGCACTGACGCCATTCACCGGCTGCCCCGCCGGGCTGGAGATCGCGCGGATGTTGCTCTGCGCCTTGACGCCGGCACCCAGGGTCAGGCGCTCCAGCGGGCCGGACAGGCGATAGGTGGTCGAGGCCTTGAACAGGTGCGACGGGTCGCTGCGGCCGTCGCTGTCGACGCGGCGGAAGTGCAGGTAGGTGTAGCCGGCGTAGAGGTTCCAGTTCGGCGTCAGGGCACCGGCGATTTCCAGGTCGATACCGTCGGTTTCCTGGCCGGTGCCGGCTTTGTAGGCGTCACCGCCGGTTGGCGTGGTCAGGCCATCGTCCAGCACCGCCTTGTTTTCCTGCTTGGTGCGGAAGTACGCCGCCGAGGCGTTCAGGCGGCCGTCCAGCCAGGCGCCCTTGATCCCGGTCTCGTAGCTCTGGCCGCGGATCGGCTCGACCTTGGTGCCGCTCTCGGTCTCGGCGGTCTGCGGGTTGAAGATGTCGGTGTAGCTGGCGTACAGCGAATAGGTGTCGTCGAGGTCGTACACCGCGCCCAGGTAGGGGGTGACGATGCCGTTGTTCTGCTGGTTGCTGCGCACGCCGGCGACGCTGTTGGTGGTGGCCGAGTAGTCGGTGGTACGCACGCCGAGGATCACCGACAGCGGGTCGCTGATGCTCAGGCGGGTGGCCGCGTACATGCCCTGCAGGCGGGTGGTGGTCTTGCTGTGGCGGCCGGTGCGCGAGGCGAGCATGTCGTAGTCGCTGTCCACGCCATTGCGCCAGTCAGTGATCGGCAAGCCGTTGTTGGCGCGGAACTGGCAGCCTACCGAAGGGGCGCTGGCGCGGCCTTCGCCAACCATGGTGCAGCTGTATTCCGGCGACCAGGCCACGGTGCGGCTGTCGTTGTAGCCGACCATCGCCTGATGGGTGCGGCCGAACAGCTGGAATGGGCCGGACAGGTCGATCTGCGCCGATTGCTGGGTAGTGTCGCTGGAGCTGTGCAGGCCGTTGAGCACCGCGCCGCTGCCATCCTGGTTCCAATAGCCGCCATAGCTGCCGCGGCCGGCCGAGTTGACCTTCGCCAGGCCCCGGTGGTTGAGCACTTCGGCGGTGCTCTGGGCGACCTTCAGGTCCAGCGCCCAGTCGTTGTCGAAGCGGTGCTCCAGCGAGCCGAAGGCGGTGCGCGTGGTGTACTCGCCGAAGCTCCAGCTCGGTACCACGTTGGTGCTGCGCGGCAGGTCGGTCTTGCTGCCGTCCTTGTACCAGATCGGGATGTTGGCGCCCCAGCCGCCGCCGACCACCTTGTTGTATTCGTACTGGTAGCCGGCGCCGAGGGTGGTGGCGTCGTCGAGGTCGAACTCGAAGTTGGCCAGGGCCGCGCGGGAGCGCTCGGACTGGTTGTCGCGGAACGAGTTGGCGTCGCCCTGGGTCATCACCAAGCGCGAGCGCAGGCGGCCATCGGCGGACAGCGGCAGGTTGAGGTCGGCGCCCAGGCGGCGCTTGTCCCAGCTGCCGTAGGTGGCATAGGCGCTGCCGCCGAAGGTTTTGCCCGGCGCCTTGCGGATCAGGTTGACGGTGGCCGACGGGTCGCCGGTGCCGCCCAGCAGGCCGTTGGCGCCGCGGACGATGTCGATGCGCTCGTACAGGTCCATGTTCAGCGCATTGCCGCCGCCGCTGAAGTCGGAGCCGCCCTGGAACTGCAAGCCATCGACCTTCCAGTTGCTGATCGAGTAGCCACGGGCACGGAAGTCGGTGCGCCCGCCCACTTCGGACTTGGTGGCGCTGACGCCGGGCGTGGTGTCCAGCGCCTGCTCGATGGAGTGGACATCACGGTCGTCCATCTGCTGGCGGGTGATGGTGGTGACCGACTGCGGCGTCTGCCGCGGGGTCAGGTCGAGGCCGGTGGAGCTGCGGGTGCTCTGCACCGTGTAGCCGAGCTGCCCGGTTTCATCTGCCGAAACCAGCGAACTGTCGTCGATCTGCGTGGCATCCAGCTCCAGCGGCTGGCTGTCGGCGGCCACGGCCGTACCACTGATGGCGACGGCAACACAGAAAGCAAGCGGGTGCAGGCGGCTGCCGCCGCGGGTGATCCGGGAGAAGTCGTTCATGATGCCCTTGAGATTCATTTGGGAAGGTTTCGTATTTGCAGATGATTTTTTGTTAGGATTCTAGGCATCCGCCCGCTGGGCTCCATGGCCGGCTTGTACGGGCATGTAATTGAACGTAACGAGCGCCAGCGGCCCTCCCGAACAGGTGTTTCTACCGATGAGCACGACCTTGCTTGTCGTCGACGATGACGACGAGATCCGCGAACTTCTTTGCGATTACCTGGCCGATGCCGGCTATACGGTATTGGCGGCGGCCGATGGCGAAGGCATGCGCGAGCAGCTGGCCCGGCACAAGGTCGAGCTGGTGGTGCTGGACCTGATGCTGCCTGGCGAAGATGGCCTGAGCCTGTGCCGTTACCTGCAGGCGACCCCGGGCCTGGCAGTGATCATGCTGTCGGCCAAGGGCAGCACCCTGGACCGCATCATCGGCCTGGAGGTGGGCGCCGACGACTACCTGGCCAAGCCGTTCGAACCCCGTGAACTGATCGCCCGCATCAAGGCCGTGCTGCGCCGGCCCCAGCGCCTCGAAGCTGCCACCGACGAGCCCGCCCAAGCCCTGCACTTCGCAGGCTTCAGCCTCGATCAGGTCAAGCGCCTGCTGACCCGCCCGGACGGCGAAACCCTGACCCTGCCCCGCTCCGACTACCGGGTGCTGCGCGAGCTGCTGGAAGCCAACAGCCGGGTGGTCTCGCGTGACCAGCTGACGCGCAGTGCGTTCGGCCGCGACCACCACCCCGACGACCGCTCGGTGGACATGTGCATCAGCCGCCTGCGCCAGCAGCTGCGTCGCGCGCCCAACGGCGCCGCGCAGATCCTCACCATCCGCAACGAAGGCTACCTGCTGAGCATCGCCCGCGCCGAGGCGCACGGCTGAAGTGCGCTGGCTCCGCCGCCTGTGGCCGCGCACGCTGTTCGGCCAGCTGCTGCTGATCATGGTCAGTGGCACCCTGGTGATCCAGCTGATGTCGAGCAGCATCTGGTTCGATGTGCGCTTTGCCCAGGTGCTGGAAGCGCCGATCAGGCTGATGGCCGCGCGCAGCGCGCCGCTGCTGGCCCAGGCCGACTGCCACGCTGGGGCGAGGCAACTGTCGATACCCGCCCACTATCAGCTGCGCTGCGCCGAAAGCGAACCGCAAGGCGAGGATGACCCCCGTCGCGGCCGCCGCCGGGTCGAACTGCTGCTGCAGCAGGCACTGCGCTACGAGACCGGCAAGCCCCAGGACGTGCGCCTGCTGAAGGTGCAACTGACCGATGAACTGGGCCGCCCGATCGTCTGGCGCAGCCTGTTCGGCCTGCGCACCGCCCAGGCGCATATCCAGTTCGCCGTGCCCCTGGCCGACGGCCACTGGTTGACCATCGACGGCGAGGAACTGCAAGGCTGGAGCGGCGAGTCGGCCTGGGTGCTGATCAGCGACTACCTGCTGCGGGTCTACGCGCTGCGCATCGTTGCCGTGCTGCTGGTCTGCCTGTTCGCCGTGCGCTTGTGCCTGCGCCCGCTGCGGCGCCTGGCCGATGCCGCGCGTGGCCTGGGCAGCAACCTCGAACAGCCGCCGCTGCTGCTCGATGGCCCCGAGGAAGTGCGCCAGGCCGCCCTCGCCTTCAACGCCATGCAGCAGCGGCTGATCGCCATGGTCAACGACAAGGCCTACTTCCTCGCCGCCGTGTCCCACGACCTGCGCACCCCGTTGACGCGCATGCGCCTGCGCCTGGAACGGCTGCCCGACGATGAGCACCGCGAACGCCTGCGGCAGAACATCACGCAGATGGACGGCATGATCGGCCAGGTGCTCGACTACCTGCGCGCCGGCGAGCAGCAGAACCTTCAGCAGGTCGACCTCGACCGCCTGGTGGCGCGCCTGTGCAGCGACCTGGCCACGGCCCAGGAGCCACTGCCGGTGACCGGCAAGGTCGGCAGCCTGTGGGTCGATGCCCTGCTGCTGCAGCGCTGCCTGCAGAACCTGCTGGTCAATGCCCTGCGTTACGCGCGGGAGGTTTCGGTGACGCTGGAGACGGCGGTCACTGGCGTATGCATCCATGTCGACGACCGCGGCCCAGGGATCGCGCCGGCCCTGCTGGCCACCATCAGCGACCCGTTCGTGCGCGGCGAGGGCTCGCGCAACCAGGCCTCGGGTGGCTACGGCCTGGGCCTGAGTATCGCCCGACGCATCGCCAGCAGCCATGGCGGCGAGCTGTTGCTGGGCAACCGCGAAGGCGGTGGCCTGCGCGTGAGTGTATGGCTGCCCCGATCATCCAGCCCCCCTTGATCAGGTAATAGTCTTTTACCAAAACCCCAGGTTTTCCCAACCCGGGGTTTGCCTATCCTAGGCCCGGTCATCCCGCCTGCGATGGTCCCATGAAAGATTCGCTCCCCAGCCGTTATGCCTGCCTGGCCCTGTGCCTGTCGTTCACCTTCGTAAGCCTGCCCTTTCTTGCCCAGCACAGCGGGCTCTGGCCGCTGACCGTGGTCACCGCCCTGCTCAGCCTGGTCGGCCTCAACGACATGCGCCAGCGCCAACACGCCGTGCGGCGCAACTACCCGATCCTGGGCAACATCCGCTACCTGATCGAGACCATCCGCCCGGAAATCCGCCAATACCTGATCGAGGGCGATGACGACAAGCTGCCGTTCTCCCGCTCCCAGCGCTCGCTGGTCTACGCCCGGGCCAAGAACGAAAGCGCCGAGAAGGCCTTCGGCACGCTCAACGATGCCTACAAGCCCGGTTTCGAATTCATCAGCCATTCGATGCTGCCGGTGGCGACGCCGGACCCGGCCTCGTTCCGCATCGCCATCGGCGGGCCGCAGTGCCGCCTGCCCTACTCGGCGTCGATCTTCAACATCTCGGCCATGAGCTTCGGCGCGCTCAGCGCCAACGCCATCGCCGCGCTCAACCAGGGCGCGCGCCTGGGCCGCTTCGCCCATGACACCGGCGAAGGCAGCATCAGCCCCTACCACCGCGAGCACGGTGGCGACCTGATCTGGGAAATCGGCAGCGGCTACTTCGGCTGCCGCACCGAAGACGGCCGCTTCGACCCGCAGCGCTTCGCCGAACAGGCGCGCAGCCCGCAGGTGAAGATGATCGAGGTCAAGCTCAGCCAGGGAGCCAAGCCCGGCCATGGCGGCATCCTCCCGGGGCACAAGGTCAGCGCGGAAATCGCCACCACCCGTGGCGTGAAGGCAGGCGAGGATTGCATCTCGCCCGCCGCCCACAGCGCCTTCCGCACCCCGGCCGAGTTGCTGCACTTCATCGCCAGCCTGCGCGAGCTGTCCAGCGGCAAGCCGGTGGGCTTCAAGTTCTGCCTGGGCCACCCGTGGGAGTTCATGGGCATCGCCAAGGCCATGCTGGCCACCGGCATCACCCCGGACTTCATCGTCGTCGACGGCAAGGAAGGCGGCACCGGTGCGGCGCCGCGCGAGTTCAGCGACAACATGGGCGTGCCCATGCGCGAAGGCCTGATGTTCGTGCACAACACCCTGGTCGGCCTGAACCTGCGTTCGAGCATCCGCATCGGTGCGGCGGGCAAGCTCGTCAGCGCCTTCGACATCGCCAGCGTGCTGGCCATCGGCGCCGACTGGGTCAACTCGGCCCGCGGCTTCATGTTCGCCATCGGCTGCATCCAGTCGCAGAGCTGTCATACCAACAAGTGCCCGACCGGCGTGGCCACCCAAGACCCGCTGCGCCAGCGTGCGCTGGTGGTGCCGGACAAGGCCGAGCGGGTGGCCAGCTTCCATCGCAACACCTTGCATGCCCTGGCCGAGATGCTCGCGGCGGCGGGCCTGGAGCACCCGTCGGAGCTCAAGCCCAAGCACCTGGCGCGGCGCATCAGCACCAGCGAGATCAGCCTGTTTTCCGACCTGCACCAGTTCCTCAAGCCTGGCGAACTGCTCAGTGGCTCGATCGAAAGCGAGTTCTATGCGCGGATGTGGCGGATGGCGCGCAGTGACAGCTTTGCGCCGGAAACGGGCGATGTGTCGGTGGTGGCGGCCAAGGCCAGCGTACGCCGGAAAGAAACAGCCCCGGCATAGGCCGGGGCTGTTCGAGACGCGAGCGCGGGATCAGAAGAAGTTGATCGGGTACTCGACGAAGACGCGGACTTCGTTGCCGTCGTCGAAGTAGCCGTTCTGACGAACGCTCTCCGAAGTACGTAGCCAGGAGCTACGCAGCTTGACCGACAGGTCCTTGGCCGGGCCGTCCTGAACTACGTAACGCAGCTGGTTGAAGATTTCGCGCTCGGTACCTTCACCGAAGCCGTGGGTGTTGATGTTGTCACCACGCACGTAGGCGATCTTGTAGGTCAGGCCCGGTACGCCGTAAGCGCCGAAGTCCAGACCGTAGGCGATCTGCCAGGAACGCTCGTCCTCGGCGTTGAAGTCGGACCAGTACGAGTTGGCCAGGTAGATGGTCGAACCACCGTCACCCGCGCCATTGCGGTCCTGGTACCAGCCGTAGTTGTAGCCGGTGCTGCCAGTGCTGCGCTGGTGCGCCAGGGTCACCGAGTGCGGGCCGAAGGCGTAAGTGGCCGCCAGGCTCCAGATGGTGTTGTCATCACCGGTCAGCTCGGCTTTCTTGACGAACTTGCTGTTGATGTCCGACTTGTAGCCGTTGAAGTCCAGGGTCAAGGACTGGTCTGCCGCGATCGGGAAGACGTAGTTCAGGCCCAGGTAGTGCTTCTTCATCACGTCTTCGATGTTCGACGTGTAGGCGGAGGCAGTGAAGTTGTCGGTGAACTTGTAGCTGCCACCGAACACATCGATCGACTTCAGGTGGCCGCTGTCACGGCCTTCGGCGCTCTTGCGCGCTTCCTGGGTGAAGTGACCGGCATTCAGCTCCAGGCCCTTGATCTCCTTGGAGGTGATGAAGGTACCGGTGTAGCTCTCGGGCAGCAGGCGGCTATCGTCATACTGCAGCACCGGCAGCTCCGGCATCATGTCACCGTACTTGAGCACGGTGTTAGAGACGCGGAACTTGATGGCAGCGCCACCACGGGCCAGGTTGTGCGGCGAGTTCTTCGGCGCGGTGTCGCTGGCCTTGAAGAAGTCGATGCCGGCGGCGCCGTTGCGGCCTTTGCCGCCATCCAGGCGCAGTGCATACAGGCCGAAGGCGTCAACGCCCACGCCCACGGTGCCCTGGGTGAAGCCGGAGGAGAATTTGCCGATGAACGCCTGGCCCCATTCGCTCTGGTCGTGGGTGCCGTGCTTCTTGTCACGGTTCATGTAAGCGTTGCGCAGCAGCACGCTGGCGTGGCTGTCCTCGACGAAGCCCTTGCTGTCGGCCTGATCGTTGGCCTGGGCCTGGGTCGCGGCGATCATCGCCAGGGCGACCAGGCTGATCCTGGTTTTCAACATGTTGTTTTCCTTATTTCTAAATCAAAAACGCTGTGCACAATTGCGCCAGGAACCAACGCCCCTTCGTAGGTTCGACGCTGTGCGGATCCAAACTGAAAAGCCCGCCGAGGGTTCAGTGGCGGGCCTTTTCCGGCAGCATGGCCATGGGTGGCCAGCAAGCGTTGGCCGAATCCTAGCCGTGTGCGATTACAAATGTCAAAAAGTCGTGAATTGCAGGTTGATATAACCAAAATCACGCGCGGGACTGGTGCATTTCCATGGCCGTTCGCCCTTGGCGTGGGCAATTTCTCTTTTGTCAGATTTATCGCCTTGACCGATCAGGCAAATTCTTCACTTGGCACTGAAAAAGCACCTCGTTACAAACGGACACATATGTAAAGACAACCCTTTACAAATACCCATGCAACAGCAAATAGCAAGCATTACCATTCGCACCCTCTTTACCTCTGCCATGGTCTGGATGCCTCGATGCTTGCCCCTTGCCGCCTTTCACCCCTGACACTTGGCCTGTCGCTGCTACTCGGCGCCAACCTGGCCAGTGCCGCCACCACCACCCTGCCGGAGCTGTCGGTAACCGCCGAAAGCGAACGCGAAGACGATGACCCCAGGGCCCGGGAAGTCAGCACCGCGACCCGCACCTCCACCCCGGTGCGCTACGTGCCCCAGGCCATCGACACGGTCAAGACCCGCAACGTGCTCGACTACGGCAGCGACTCGCTGGGCAAGGCCCTGGAAGGCATCCCCAACGTCAGCAGCGGCGCCGACACGCGTTTCGACAGCGTGCGCATTCGCGGCTTCGAGGCCAGCAACGACTTCTACCTGGACGGCATCCGCGACGACAGCCAGTACATCCGCGACCTGCACAACATCGAACGGGTCGAGGTGCTCAAGGGCCCGGCGGCGGTGCTGTATGGCCGCGGCAGCCAGGGCGGCATCGTCAACCGGGTGAGCAAGGCACCGGAGCGCGGCCGCCGCTCGACGATCGAAGCCCAGGGCGGCAGCCAGGACCTGCGCAGCCTGTATGCCGACCTCAGCGCCGACCCCAGCGACACCGTCAGCCTGCGCCTGAACCTGGGCAACCAGGACAACAACAGCTTCCGCGACGGCATCGACGGCAGCCGCCAGCTGTTCGCCCCGTCGCTGAGCTGGCAGCTGACCCCCGAGCTGAACTGGCTGGTGCAGTACGAATACAGCCGCTACAACCGTACCCCGGATCGCGGCATCCCCGGGGTCGACGGCCGCCCGGCGGATGTCGGCCGCAGCACCACCTACGGCGATACCCAGCGCGATTTCATCGACGACCGCGCGCAGTCGCTGCGCTCGCGGCTGAACTACCAGCTCAACGAGACCTGGCAGCTGCGCCACACCCTGGGCCTGTTCAAGCTCGACAGTGAGTTCGACAACACCTACCTCACCGGCTACAACCCCGGCAACCAGACCGTCACTCGCCAGCGCTGGCAGCAGGACCTGAACACCCGCAACCTGTTCAACAACCTCGAGGCCGAGGGCGACTTCACCACCCTGGGCCTGGAGCACAAGCTGCTGCTGGGCCTGGAGTTCGGCAACCAGCGCCGCGACCCGACGCTCTATACCGCGGCCGCCGTCTCGGCCGGCGGCCGCCCGGTGCCCAGCCTGGACCTCTACAACCCCGACCGGAGCCTGCAGCACACCGGGCGCATGGTGGTGTCGAGCAACAACCACACGGTGGTCGACAGCCGAGGCCTGTACCTGCAAGACCAGATCCGCCTGAACGACCAGTGGCAGGTGCTGGCCGGTGTGCGCTTCGACCAGTTCGAAGTGGAGACCACCAACAAGGTCCGCAACCTCTCCGAGAAACAAGACAGCAACACCACCAGCCCGCGCCTGGGCGTGGTCTACACGCCGTGGCGCGACCACTCGTTCTACGCGTCCTGGAGCAAGACCTTCGCCCCGGTGGGCGGTGGCCTGATCGGCATCACCCCGGGCGCGGCCGGCAATACCAACGATACCGGGCCGGAGCTGACGAGGCAGAAGGAAATCGGGGTGAAAAGCGACTGGCTCGACGAGCGCCTGACCACCACCTTCGCGGTCTACGAGCTGGAACTGTACAACCGCCGCACCCGCGACCCGAACAACCCGGAAATCACCCTGCTCAGCGGCCTGCAACGCTCACGCGGCATCGAGCTGACCGCCACCGGCAACCTCGTCGGCAACTGGTACGTGCGCGGTGGCATCGGCGTGCAGGATGCGACGGTGGTGAAAGACAACAACGGCCTGGAAGGCAAGCGCATCAACGACGTCGCCAAGCGCAACGCCAGCCTGTTCGTGACCTGGAAGCCGGAACTGGGCTGGTACGCCGAGACCGGGCTGACGCTGGTCGGCGAGCGTTATGCCGACAACCAGAACACCACGCTGCTGCCGGGGTACGGGCGCTGGGATGCGCTGGCGGGGTTCCGCACGCGGGAGTGGGATGTGCGCGCGGCGTTGAGCAACATTGCCGACAAGACCTACTACAGCTCGGCGACCAGCGCGGCGCAGATCCAGGTGGGCGACCCGCGTAGCCTGGTGGTGACCGGGACCTACAGCTTCTGATTTGCAGTGTCTGAAGCGGCCTCTTCGCGGGTAAACCCGCTCCCACAGAAATGCACCCTGCCCTGTGGGAGCGGGTTTACCCGCGAAGAGGCCGGTGCAGGTAATCCACAAACGAAAACGCCACCGCATTCGCGGTGGCGTCTTTCAACCCAAAGGGCACCTGCCCAAATCAGTGCCACACACCCAGCAGTGCATCCAGCTCCGCGTCGCTGATCAAGCCCTGGGGATAGCGGCCGTCCAGCAGACGTCGTGGGTCGGTCGTCCTGACCCGTTTGCCTCCATGGTGCTTCAACCATTGCGCTACAACGCTGAGCGATGGGTGATTCACTGCCGATGGGCGCAAAGCCGTCTCACTTGCTGCGTTCATGTCCACACGTACTCCCAGGCCCGTGAGCGGCTAATCTACGTCTCGATTGTTACAGTCCGAAGCGTCCACCTCGTTGGTGGTAACTCCCTGATAAACAATACAAAACGTATGCCATCCGGGGATGGGAAAAACACCGGGCAGAAAAAAACCCGTCACTGGACGGGCCTTTTCGTGCAGCGATGCATCAGCGCTTGAACGGCGCCGGCTGCTGCTGGGTCAGGCAATGGATGTTGCCTCCGCCGAGCAGCAGCTCGCGGCCCGGGATCATCACTACCTCGTGCCCCGGGAAGACCTTGGCCAGAATAGCTCTGGCCTGGGCATCGGCCGGGTCGTCGAAGCTCGGCGCGATGATGCCGCCGTTGACGATCAGGAAGTTCACGTAGGAACCGGCCAGGCGCACCGACGGATCACGCTCCTGGCTGCCGGCCACCTGGTCGACACCGGCACACTCTTCTTCAGTGGCGAACAGCGGGCCCGGGATCGGCATCTTGTGCACCACGAACTCGCGGCCTTTGGCGTCACGGGTGTTCTTCAGCACCTCGTAGGCCGCGTGGCAGCGGGCGTAGTTGGGGTCGTTGGAATCATCGGTCCAGGCCAGTAACACTTCGCCGGGGCTGACGTAACAGCAGAAGTTGTCCACATGGCCGTCGGTTTCGTCGTTGTACAGGCCGTCCGGCAGCCAGACGATGGTTTCCACGGCCAGGTGCTCGCGCAGGATGTCCTCGATCTGTTCGCGGTTCAGGTGCGGGTTGCGGTTGCGGTTGAGCAGGCACTCTTCGGTGGTGATCAGGGTGCCTTCGCCGTCGACGTGGATCGAACCGCCCTCGAGCACGAAACCTTCGGTGTGGTAACGCTGGCAGCGCTCCATTTCCAGCACCTTGGCCGCCAGTTCCTCGTCACGGTTCCACGGCGCGTACAGGCCGCCGTCGAAGCCGCCCCAGGCGTTGAAGCCCCAGTCCACGCCACGCACTTCACCGCTGTGGTTGATCACGAAGGTCGGGCCGGTGTCGCGCACCCAGGCGTCGTCGTTGCTGATTTCCACCACGCGGATGTTCGGCAGGTCGAGCTGGCGACGGGCGTTTTCGTACTGGCCGGCGGAAACCGCCACGGTCACGGGCTCGAAACGGGCGATGGCCTTGGCCAGGGTCACGTGCGCGGCCTGCGCCGGCTTGCCACCCAGGCGCCAGTTGTCCGAGCGCTCCGGCCAGACCATCCAGACCTGGCTTTGCGGCGCCCATTCGGCGGGCATGTGGAAACCGTCGGCGCGGGGGGTGGAGTTGAGGGTTTTCATGGTTAACCTCTGCAAAGGGCCTAGACCTAGGGCCGATGGGATGGCAAGTGAATGTGACAGGTTCGCAGGCAAGGCTGCCCGCGCTGAATTGGCCAATTTATAACCGATATATATCGACATTAAAAGCCTGAAATATTTGACCAGGCTTATAAATTGAGCATTATGCCGATATCAATCGATACAGAGACATCCATGGACCGCCAGATACCGACCTTGGATATAATCGCTTGGTACAGGCTGCATCGGCGTGCCAAAAAGCCTCAAGATGAAAGCTGTTTCATTTTCCTGCTGAAAAAGCCCCGCGTGTGGCAGATAACCCGAGGCGAAGATGAAATCAACCTGTGGCCGCGTGCTGGCCCGCAACCAGCCGATCTAGGCTCAGTTTGCCAAGGCGGCGGATCACAGCGGACCTTTCAAGGTCGGACCCTCAGCATACTGACCGTAGAATTGCCATGAACATCATAGCGACCGAGATACCCGACGTAGTCATCATCGAACCAAAGGTCTTCGGCGACAGCCGTGGCTTCTTCTTCGAAAGCTTCAATGCGCGCGAATTCAAGAAACAGACCGGATTCGACGGCCATTTCGTCCAGGACAACCATTCGCGCTCGCAACGCGGCGTGCTGCGCGGCCTGCATTACCAGATCGACAATCCCCAGGGCAAACTGGTGCGCGTGGTCCACGGCGAAGTGCTGGACGTGGCCGTGGACATCCGCCGCAGCTCACCGACCTTTGGCCGCTGGGTGGCCCGGCGCCTGTGCGCCAACGACCACCATCAGTTCTGGATACCACCGGGGTTCGCCCATGGGTTCCTGGTGCTGAGCGAGTCCGCCGACTTCCTCTACAAGACCACCGACTACTACAACCCCGCGGCCGAACGCTCGATCCGCTGGGATGACCCGCAGCTGGCCATCGACTGGGGTATCGAGCAGCCGACCCTGTCGGCCAAGGACCAGGCAGCCGCATGGCTCAAAGACGCGGACCTGTTCCCATGAAAATCCTCGTCTGTGGGCACAACGGCCAGGTTGCCCAGGCCCTGCAGGCGCAATTGGCCGGCCTCGGCGAACTGCATGCCCTGGGCCGCGACCAGTTCGACCTGGCCCGCCCCGAAGCACTGCGCGAACCGCTGCGCCGGCTGGCCCCGCAATTGATCATCAACGCGGCGGCGCACACCGCGGTGGACCAGGCCGAAAGCGAGCCAGACCTGGCCTTCGCGATCAACGCCGACAGCCCCCGCGTGCTGGCCGAGGAGGCCGTGCGCCTGGGGGCGCCGCTGATCCACTACTCCACCGACTACGTCTTCGACGGCGAAAAGGCCACGCCCTACACCGAGGCCGACCGCCCCAACCCGCTGGGCGTCTACGGCCGCAGCAAGCTGGCCGGCGAGCAGGCGATTGCCGCAGTGGGCGGCCAGCACCTGATCCTGCGCACCAGCTGGGTGTACTCGATGCACGGGCGCAACTTCCTGCTGACCATGCAACGCCTGCTGCAGGAAAAGCCCCAGCTGCGCGTGGTCGACGACCAGATCGGCGCGCCGACCTGGGCCGGCACCATCGCCGCCAGCACCCGCGCCCTGATCGAGCGCTGGCAGGCCGGCCAGGCCGGGGCCTGGGGCACCTATCACCTGGCCGCCCAGGGCGAGACCTCGTGGTTCGGCTTCGCCTGGGCCATCGCCGAGCAGCTCCAGGCGCGTGGCCTGCCCTGCGCCGAGCTGCTGCCGATCCCGTCCAGCGAGTACCCGACCCCGGCTCACCGCCCGCTCAATTCACGGCTCGACTGCTCGCGCCTGGCCCAGGAATGGGATGTGCACCAGCCGCACTGGCGCCAGGCACTGATCGACTGCCTGAAGTAGCGCATAATTGCGCCAGACCCTTCTGGCGCATGTTGCGATGATTGCAAAACCCACACCTCCACGCCGCCCCCGCTGGCGCAGCCTGGCCCTGCTGGCGCTGTGCCTGGCGCCGCTGCTGTGGCCCCTGCATCACCTTGCCGAACGCTATTACCAGGACGAACTGGCCTCGCAGAACCGCCAGACCCTCGACCTGTACGTGGCCAACCTGCTCGGCACCCTGCACCGCTACGAGACCCTGCCGCAGATCCTCGGCGACCTGCCGGCGCTGCGCGGGGTGCTGGCCGACCCGCTGCGCCTGGAGGCGGTGACCAACGCCAACCGCCTGCTCAAGGGCATCGTCCAGCAGACCGGGGCCGAAGTGATGTACCTGATGGACGTCAGCGGCAACACCCTGGCCGCCTCCAACTGGGACAAGCAGGACAGCTTCGTCGGCCGCAACTTCTCGTTCCGCCCGTACTTCAACGAAGCCATGGCCGGCCACCTGGGGCGCTTCTTCGGCCAGGGCACCACCTCGGCCAAGCGTGGCTACTTCTTCGCCGCCGCCGTGCACGACCGCGAGCGCATCGTCGGCGTGCTGGTGGTCAAGGTCGACCTCGACCACACCGAGACCCTATGGGGCCGCACGCCCGAGCAACTGCTGCTGACCGACCACAACGGCGTGGTGATCCTCACCTCGCGGCCGGACTGGCGCTTTCGCGCCACCCGCGCCCTGAGCGATGAAGAACGCCAGGCGATCATCGCCATCCAGCCCTACCCGACCCAGGCGCCACAACCGCTGGTGCTCAACCAGGACGCCTGGATCAGCCAGACCCGCGACATCAAGGAAACCGGCTGGCAAGTGAGCATCCTCGCCCCGCGCATCCTGGTCGATCGCTCGGTGCAGACGGTGATGGCCATCGGCGCCGGCGCGCTGCTGGTGACCATGCTGCTGGCGGGCCTGGTGATGCAGCGGCGCCGGCACTACATCGACCGCATCGGCTTCGAGGCCCGCGGCCGCCAGGAGCTGGAACAGCGCGTGGTCGCGCGCACCGCCGACCTCGAAGGCCTCAATACCCGCCTGAAAAACGCCGTGCTGGAGCGGGAAAATGCCCAGCAGGAACTGGTGCGCGCCCAGGACGAACTGGTCCAGGCCGGCAAGCTGTCGGTGCTTGGCACCATGTCCGCCAGCATCAGCCATGAACTCAACCAGCCGTTGGCGGCCATCCGCAGCTACGCGGAAAACGCCGAGATCCTGCTCGACCACCAGCGCACCGACGATGCCCGCGGCAACCTCAAGCTGATCGGCGAACTGACCGGGCGCATGGCCTCGATCATCGCCCACCTGCGCGCCTTCGCCCGCCGCGACCGCCATGCCCCGGAAAGCGTGGCCCTGCAACCGGCGCTGGACGACGCCCTGGCGCTGCTGGCCAAGCGCCGCCGGGCCATGGCTGTGGAGCTGATCCGCGACCTGCCCGAAGCCACCCTGTGGGTGCAGGCCGGCGAAACGCGCCTGCGCCAGGTGCTCGGCAACCTGCTGGCCAACGCCCTCGACGCCCTGACCGAAAAGGCCAACCCGCGGCGCCTGTGGCTGAGTGCCGAACGGCGCGATGACTGCGTCTACCTGTACATCCGCGACAACGGCCCAGGCTTCAGTCGCCAGGCGCTGGAGCATGCCAAGGAGCCGTTCTTCACCACCAAGACCCGCACCCAGGGCCTGGGCCTCGGCCTGGCCATCTGCGAGAGCCTGATGCGCGCCCTGGGCGGCGAACTGCTGCTGGCCAACCACGCGGAAGGCGGTGCCCTGCTCACCCTGCAACTGCGCGTGGCCGCGCCCGGCGCGACCTTGCCCAATTCGGAGGACCTCTCGGCATGACGACCGAGCCTTACATCGACAGCCAGGCCCAGGTGATCCTGGTCGACGACGACCCGCACCTGCGCCAGGCCCTGAGCCAGACCCTCGACCTGGCCGGGCTCAAGGTGGTGGCAATGGCCGACGCCCAGGGCCTGGCCGAGCGCATCGAGGCGGACTGGCCCGGCGTGGTGGTCAGCGATATCCGCATGCCGGGCATCGACGGCCTGCAACTGCTCGAACAACTGCACGGCGGCGACAGCGAGCTGCCGGTGCTGCTGATCACCGGCCACGGCGACGTGCCGCTGGCGGTGCAGGCCATGCGGGCCGGGGCCTACGACTTCCTGGAAAAACCCTTCGCCAGCGACGCCCTGCTCGACAGCGTGCGCCGCGCCCTGGCCCTGCGCCGCCTGGTGCTGGACAACCGCAGCCTGCGCCTGGCCCTGAGCGATCGCCAACAGCTGGCCACCCGCCTGGTCGGCCATTCGCCCTCGATGCAACGCCTGCGCGAGCAGATCGGCGCCCTTGCAGGTACCCGTGCCGACGTACTGATCCTCGGCGAGACCGGCGCCGGCAAGGAAGTGGTGGCGCGCGCCCTGCACGACCTGTCCAGTCGCCGCGACGGCCCGTTCGTGGCGATCAACGCCGGTGCCCTGGCCGAATCGGTGGTCGAAAGCGAACTGTTCGGCCATGAACCGGGGGCGTTCACCGGTGCGCAGAAGCGGCGCATCGGCAAGTTCGAATTCGCCAACGGCGGCACGCTGTTCCTCGATGAAATCGAAAGCATGAGCCTGGATGTGCAGGTGAAGCTGCTGCGCCTGCTGCAGGAACGGGTGGTCGAGCGCCTGGGCGGCAACCAGCTGATCCCGCTGGATATCCGCGTGATTGCAGCGACCAAGGAAGACCTGCGCACCTCGGCCGACCAGGGTCGCTTCCGCGCCGACCTGTATTACCGCCTGAACGTCGCGCCGTTGCGCATCCCGCCCCTGCGCGAACGCGGCGACGATATCCTGGTGTTGTTCCAGCACTTCGCCGATGCCGCCAGCCAGCGCCACGGCCTGCCGCCACACAGCCTGCAACCGGCCCAGCGGGCCATGCTGCTGCGCCACGACTGGCCGGGCAACGTGCGCGAGTTGCAGAACGCCGCCGAACGCTTCGCCCTTGGCCTGGAGCTGGCCCTCGACGGTCAGCTGCAGGCCGCGCCACCGGCGTCGGCGCCGATCCTGCTGGGCAACCTCAGCGAGCAGGTCGAGCAGTTCGAGCGCTCGCTGATCGCCGCCGAACTGGCCCAGCCCCATGGCTCCATGCGCAGCCTCGCCGAAGCCCTCGGCATCCCGCGCAAGACCCTGCACGACAAGCTGCGCAAGCACGGCCTGCACTTCGAAGGCGGTAGCAGCGGCAACGACGAACACGAGGAAAACCGCCCATGAGTGCCGATAGCCACTACCTGCAGTCCGTGTTGCACGGCGATATCCCGCTGACGCGGGAAATGGGCCTGGAAGTGCTCGACTGGCAAGGCCAGGTCTTGCGCCTGCAGCTGCCGCTGGCGGCCAACGTCAACCACAAGAGCACCATGTTCGGCGGCAGCCTGTACTGCGCCGCGGTGCTGGTGGGTTGGGGCTGGCTGCACATGCGCCTGCGTGAATTGGGGGTCGATGACGGGCATATCGTCATCCAGGAAGGCCAGATCAGCTACCCGCTGCCGGTGACCGGTGCGGCGGTGGCGCGTTGCGCGGCACCGGACGACAAGGCCTGGGAACGCTTCCTGACGATGTACCAACGCCGTGGCCGGGCACGCCTGACGCTGGCGACCACGGTCTGCAATGTCGGCAGCGAAGACCCTGCCGTCACCTTCAGCGGCCAGTACGTCCTGCACCGCTGAAACGGCTCACGCAATCCCCTGTAGGAGCGGGTTTACCCGCGAAACAGGCGACTCGGTGGATGGCACCGGCTTCGCCGGTGTTCGCGGGTAAACCCGCTCCCACAGGGACGGTGGCTGGGCCGGAAGTCAGATGAGGGCGAGAAACGCCTGGCGCCAGGCGGCCTTGGCCGGCAAGGCCAGGAAGAACGGATTGAGCAAGGATTCACGCGCCGGGTAGCGGAACGGCTGGCCATCCACCTCGATCACCTCGCCCCCGGCACCTTCCAGCACGCCTTGCGCCGCCGCTGTGTCCCACTGCGAAGTCGGCGCCAGGCGCGGATAACAATCGGCACTGCCTTCAGCCAGCAGGCAGAACTTCAGTGAACTGCCGATGTTGGCCAATTCCAGCTCACCCACCGCAGCCCCCAGCCCAGCCAGCAAGGCCTCCTGCTCGGGGCTGGAGTGGCGACGGCTGGCGACCACGGTGAAGCGGCCGTCGGCCGGTGGAGCATTGCGCACCTGGATCGGCAAAGCCTCGCCATCAGCATCGGCGCGCCAGGCACCCAGGCCGCGACCGCCGAAATAACAGCGCCCGTTGGTCGGCATCGACACCACGCCGAACACCACCTCGCCGTTCTCGACCAGGGCGATGTTGACGGTGAATTCCTCACTGCCGGCGATGAACTCCTTGGTGCCGTCCAGCGGATCGACCAGCCACCAGCGGTTCCAGCCCTGGCGCTCACTCAACGGGATGTTGCAATCCTCTTCGGACAACACCGGAATCTGCGGCGCCAGCGCCAGCAGGCCATCGGCGATCACCCGGTGCGCGGCCAGGTCGGCGGCGGTCACCGGCGAATCGTCGGCCTTGCAGGTCACCGCCACGTCGGCGCGCCAGAATGGCAGGATCGCCTCGCCGGCCAGCCGGGCCAGCTTGACCACTTCGTGCATCAGTTGCAGGTCGTTCATGCTTCGAGCAGCCCTCGTTGAATCAGCAGGTCACGGGCCAGGTACAGTGCCGCCAGCGCCCGCCCTTCGGTGAATTGTGGATGCATGGCCAGGGCCGACAGCTCGCGCAGGTTGACCTTGTCGACGCGCATCGGCTCCGGCTCGTCGCCTTCCAGGCGCTCCTCGTAAAGGTCGGTGGCCAGCACCACCTGGATCTTCTGGCTCATGTAGCCCGGCGACAGCGACAGCTCGGTCAGGTGCTCGAGCTGGCGGGCGCCGAAGCCAGCTTCTTCCTTGAGCTCACGGTCCGCCGCCGCCAGCACGTCCTCGCCCGGCTCGATCAGGCCCTTGGGCAGCGACAGCTCGTACTCGTCGGTGCCGCCGCAGTATTCCTCCACCAACACGGCATGTTCGGCGTCGAGCATGGCCACAATCATCACCGCACCGTAGCCATTGCCGCGCCCGACCAGGCGTTCGTAGGTACGCTCGGTGCCATTGCTGAAGCGCAACTGCACGGCCTCGACGCGGAACAGGCGGCTGCTGGCGACGATCTCGCGGCTGAGGACGGTGGGTTTCTGGCGCATGGGGCGGCTCCTTGGCGTGAACGGGTTACTATACCGTGGCTAGCCGACTGATCGAGAGTTTCCCATGCCTGTTCTTCCCTGGTCCGCCATCGACACCGTCCTGCTGGACATGGACGGCACCCTGCTCGACCTGCATTTCGACAACCGTTTCTGGCTCGACCACCTGCCCCAGCGCTATGCCGAGCTGCACGGGGTGAGCCGGGCCATGGCGGAGCTCGAGCTGCAGCCGCTGTTCGAGCGCCATGCCGGCACGCTGAACTGGTACTGCCTGGACTTCTGGAGCCGCGAGCTGAACCTGCCGATCCGCGAGCTGAAACGCGAGATTGCCGACCTGATCACCCTGCGGCCGGATGCCGATACCTTCCTGGCAGCCATTCACCAGGCCGGCAAGCGGGTGGTGATGATCACCAATGCCCACCGCGATTCGCTGTCGCTGAAGCTGGAGCGGGTGGAACTGGCGCGGTACTTCGAGCGGCTGATCAGCTCGCACGATTACGGTTATCCCAAGGAGAACCCGCAGTTCTGGGATGCCCTGCAGGCGGATATCGGCTTCGACCCCAAGCGCAGCCTGTTCATCGACGACACCCTGGCCATCCTGCGCAGTGCGCGGCGTTTTGGCGTCGGCCACCTGCTGGCGGTGCGCCAGCCGGACAGCCGGGCCCAGCCGCGCGACACCGAAGAGTTCGCGGCGGTCGAGGATTACCGGGAATTGTTGGTCGGCCTGTGAGGGCCCTTTCGCGGGTAAACCCGCTCCCACAGGCATCGATGAAGCCCCTGTGGGAGCGGGTTTACCCGCGAAGAGGCCGGATCAGGCGATAAAGATCAGTCAGGAATACGCAACACCTGCCCTGGATAGATCTTGTCCGGGTGCTTGAGCATCGGCTTGTTGGCCTCGAAGATCTTGTTGTACTGCCCGGCATTGCCATACACGACCACAGCGATCGCCGACAGCGTGTCACCCTTCTTCACGGTGACGAACCTCGCCGCCGCCACCACCGGCCCGGTCACGGTGATCTGGTCCTCGACGCTGGCCACCCCGGCGATGTTGCCGGCCGCGAGGATGATCTTCTCTTTCTCCTCCTGGCTGGCCACCTCGCCCTTGAGAATGACCTTGTCACCCTCTACAGTGGCGCTGATGTTCGGGTTGCCCAGGCCAACACTCTCCACGTGTTTCTTGAGCTGCTCCTCGGCATTGGCATTGCCGGGAGTCAGCAGGTCGATCAACTTCTCACCGGCCTCCTTGACGAAACTGAACAGGCTCATGATGTGCTCCTTGTTGAGATAAACCTCGGAGCCAAGAGTCTAGGCCAGGATCCCTGCCACCGCCCCACTGCGACCAATCGACGCGGTCTATCAAGGCATAGACCCTAGCGATTAGACGCGCGTGCCCCGTCGGCCTAGGCTGGTGCTATCAAATAGCCGCCGGTTATCTCGCCCGATGCAAAGCAAACCTCCGGTCTGCGCGGCCTCCACGCCTCTGGCCCTGCCTGCCGCCAGCAACACCTACGATTACGTCCAGCTCAGCGACGATGAACGCGCCTGCACGCCGCTGGCCGAGGAAGTGGCCCTGGCCATTGCCTACAACGGCCTCAACCAGGCGGTGATGCTGGTCAGCCCCACCGACCTGGAAGATTTCGCGGTCGGTTTCAGCGTCGGCAGCGGCATCGTCGAAAGCACGGCGGAAATCTACGACCTCAAGCTGTCCGGCAGCGGCTCGGCGATGTACGCCGACCTGGAGATTTCCAGCCGTGCGTTCTGGAACCTGAAGAACCAGCGCCGCCAGCTGGCCGGCACCAGCGGCTGCGGCCTGTGCGGCGTCGAAGCCCTGGAGCAGGCGCTGCCGGAACTGGAAAAGCTGCCGGGTGCGCCCTTGCCGCCCGCCCAGTGGCTGGCCGGTCTGCGGGCACGCATCGATGCCTTCACGCCGCTCGGCCAGCACTGCGGCGCGGTGCACGCGGCGCTGTTCATGGACGCCCGGGGCGAACTGCTGATGGGCCGTGAAGACATCGGCCGGCACAACGCCCTCGACAAACTGATCGGCGCCCTGCTGCGCCAGGGCATCGCCACCGAAGGCGGCCTGGCCATCGTCACCAGCCGTTGCAGCCTGGAGCTGATCCAGAAGGTGCTACGCGCCGGCATCCAGACCCTGGTCAGCCTGTCGGCGCCCACCGGCCTTGCCCTGCAATGGGCGCGCAAGCACAACCTCAACCTCATTCATCTGCCCAAACACAGTGCACCGCGGGTCTACAGCCCAGCGGCGGAGTCGTAACAGCCGTGACCTCGTACCAGCAACTTCCGGACAACGCCCCAGCCTCCACCCCTCGCTACCAGCCCTACCACGGCCCCGCCGGTGGTTGGGGCGCGCTGCGCAGCGTGGCCAAGGCCTGGGTCGGCAGCGACAACGCGCTGAAGAACATCCGCGCCCTGCTCAAGACCAACCAGAACGGCGGCTTCGACTGCCCCGGCTGTGCCTGGGGCGATTCGCCCGAGAGCGGCATGGTCAAGTTCTGCGAGAACGGCGCCAAGGCGGTCAACTGGGAAGCCACCAAGCGCCGCGTCGACGCCGCCTTCTTCGCCCGCTACAGCGTCAGCGCGCTGCGCCAGCAGAGCGACTACTGGCTGGAATACCAGGGCCGCCTCACCGAGCCGATGGTCTACGACCCGCAAAGCGACCGCTACCAGCCGATCGCCTGGGACGCCGCCTACGCCCTGATCGCCGGCGAGCTGAACAAGCTGGCCAGCCCCGACCAGGCCGAGTTCTACACCTCGGGCCGCGCCAGCAATGAAGCGGCCTACCTGTACCAGCTGTTCGTGCGCGCCTACGGCACCAACAACTTCCCCGATTGCTCGAACATGTGCCACGAGGCCAGCGGCGTGGCCCTCGGCCAGAGCGTCGGGGTCGGCAAGGGCACCGTCACCTATGACGACTTCGAGCACGCCGACGCGATCTTCGTCTGGGGCCAGAACCCCGGCACCAACCACCCGCGCATGCTCGACCCACTGCGCGACGCAGTGAAACGCGGCGCCCAGGTGGTCTGCGTCAACCCGCTCAAGGAACGTGGCCTGGAGCGCTTCCAGCACCCGCAGAACCCCTTGGAGATGCTCACCAACAGCGACCGCCCGACCAACACCGCGTTCTTCCGCCCGGCTCTGGGCGGCGACATGGCGATGCTGCGCGGCATGGCCAAGTTCGTCCTGCAGTGGGAGCGCGAAGCCCAGGCCAAGGGCGAGCCTGCGGTGTTCGACCATGTGTTCATCGCCGAGCACGGTCATGGCGTGGACGAGTACCTGGCGGCGGTGGATGCCACGTCCTGGGAACACATCCATGCGCAATCCGGCCTGAGCCTGGCCGACATCGAACTGGCCGCGCGCATGTACTGCCGTGGCAAGCGGGTGATCATGTGCTGGGCCATGGGCATCACCCAGCACCGCCACTCGGTGCCGACCATCCAGGAAATCGTCAACCTGCAGATGCTGCGCGGCAACCTCGGCGCACCCGGCGCCGGCCTGTGCCCGGTGCGTGGCCACAGCAACGTGCAGGGCGACCGCACCATGGGCATCAACGAGCGCCCGCCGGTGGCCTTGCTCGATGCCATCGAGAAGCGCTTCAACTTCCCGGTGCCGCGCCACAACGGCCACAACACGGTCGAGGCGATCCACGCCATGCTCGACGGCCGCGCCAAGGTCTTCATCGGCCTGGGCGGCAACTTCGCCCAGGCCACCCCGGACACCGAACGCACCGCCCAGGCCCTGCGCAACTGCGAGCTGACCGTGCACATAAGCACCAAGCTCAACCGTAGCCACCTGATCCATGGCAAGCAGGCGCTGATCCTGCCGTGCCTGGGCCGCACCGACATCGACCTGCAGGCCGATGGCCCGCAAGCGGTGACCGTGGAAGACTCGTTCAGCATGGTCCACGCCTCCAACGGCCAGCTCAAGCCACTGTCGACCCAGATGCGCTCGGAACCCGCCGTGGTCGCCGGCATCGCCGCCGCCACCCTGGGCAAGCAGCCGGTGGACTGGCACTGGCTGGTGGCCGACTACGCCCGCATCCGTGACCTGATCGCCGACACCATTGCCGGCTTTGCCGACTTCAACCAGCGCCTGGCCCACCCGGGCGGTTTCTACCTGGGCAACAGCGCTGCCAGCCGCCAGTGGAAGACCACTACCGGCCGCGCCAACTTCAAGGCCAACCTGCTGCCCGACACCCTGCTCGACGAGCGCGTGCGCGCCAGCGGCCAGTTGCCGGACCTGATCATGCAGTCGATGCGCTCGCACGATCAGTACAACACCACCATCTACGGCCTGGACGACCGCTACCGCGGCGTGCGCGGCCAACGCGACGTGCTGTTCGCCAACGAAGCCGACATCATCCGCCTGGGCTTCCAGCCGGGGCAGAAGGTCGACATCGTCTCGCTGTGGGGCGATGAACATGTGCGCCGTGTGCACGGCTTCACATTGCTGGCCTTCGACATCCCCGCAGGCCAGGCAGCCGCGTACTATCCGGAAGTGAACCCGCTGATTCCGCTGGAGAGCATCGGCCAGGGCAGCCATACCCCCACCTCGAAGTTCGTCGCCATCAAGCTCGAGCGGGCACGGGACGACGGCCGGATCCTCTGACCGATCCCCTGCGGCAAAAACGCAAAAAGCCCTGTTCCGCGAGGTCCAGGGCTTTTGTCATAAAGAGCTCAGACAGGCGAAAATCGATTAAGTTTCACAGTAAATACAGTAACTTAGAGAATTGTGTACAACTCGTGTTACTCGTCGGATTTTCGTTGCCAGCCACTCGCCTTAGCCTCAAATTCGCCCTCGTCATCCCTATGAGGCTCTCTTGATGAAGAAGTACTCCTCGATTCTGTTGTTGTCTTTCAGCTTGCTCAGCGGCGTTGCCATGGCAGGCGGCACCACCGAGGCCGGCATTGGCGGCGCATTGGGTGGGGTACTCGGCTCCGTGGTGGGCAACTCCATCGGCGGTAGCACCGGCGGCGCCATTGGCGCGGGCCTGGGCGGCGCGGCCGGCGGTGCCCTGGGTGCCGACAAGCGCCAGCGTGGCGAGGCCGCCATCGGTGGCGCGCTGGGCGCAGCGGGCGGCAACGTGGTCGGCCGCTCCATGGGCGGCACCACCGGTAGCTACATCGGTGCGGCCGCAGGCGGCGGCGCCGGTGGTGCACTGGGTAACTACATGGGCAACAAGGCCGACGAAGACGAGCGCCATGACGACCGTCGCTACCGTCGCGACTACGACGACCGTCGCCACTATGACCGCGGCCGTCACTACGGCCACCGCAAGCACCGTCACTGGCGCCACTGATACCCAAGTCCAAGCCAGGGTAATCAAGAGCCCCGCCCTCACCGGCGGGGCTTTTTCATGCCTGCGGATCGAGCTGCAGGCCGGCCAGGATCACCTGCAAGGTCTCCGGCAACGGCACCGGTCGGCCGCTGCTGCGCTCGATGAACACCTGCACCACCGTGCCCGCGGCGCAGGCGTCGGTTTCCCCGGGGCGGTACAGCGCCAGGCGATACTCCACCGTGCTGCCCGCCAGGCGCGTGACCCCCAACCCCACTTCCAGCACGTCCGGGAAACCCGGCAAGGCGAAGAAGTCCGCCGCCGAACTCACCACGAAGGCCGCCAGCTCACCGTCGCGCAAGTCCAGGTCGGCCTGTTCGACGAGAAAGGCCTGGATCGCGGTTTCGAAGAAGCCGTGCACGGTGGCACCGGCGATGTGGCCGTTGACGTCGTTGTCCTGGGGGCGGGTGAGGATCGGGTGGAAGTGGGAGAAGGCCGTGCGGTTGGGGGATTGGTTCATCTGGAGGGCCCGTGTCTTGGCAGTAGATGCAGACAGTGAAACAGAAAATCCAGATCTCGGGGGGGCTTGCGGTCCCGTAGGAGCGGCCTTGTGTCGCGAAAGGGCCGCAAAGCGGCCCCGGGGTCTTGGCGACACGGCTGACATTGCTGGGGGCTGCGTTGCAGCCCTTTCGCGACACAAGGCCGCTCCTACATTGACCGTGTCAGCCTCCTGAGAACAAAAAAGCCGCCCTTGGGGCGGCTTTCTCGTAGCAGGCTCAGCTTACAGCTGAGGACCCGCGGCCTTGATGGCATCGGAAACTTCGAACTTCTTGAAGTTTTCGATGAACAGCTTGGCCAGGCCTTCGGCAGCAGCGTCGTAGGCGGCTTTGTCAGCCCAGGTGGCGCGTGGGTTGAGCAGCTCGGTGTCAACGCCCGGAACGGCCTTCGGCACGTCCAGGTTGATGATGTCCAGGTGCTCGGTTTCGGCGCCGACCAGAGCACCGCTCTGGATGGCGGCGATCACGCCACGGGTGGTCGGGATGCTGAAGCGCTTGCCAACGCCGTAGCCACCGCCGGTCCAGCCGGTGTTGACCAGGTAGACCTTGGAGCCGAAGGCGTTGATACGCTTGATCAACAGCTCGGCGTACTCGCCGGCCGGACGCGGGAAGAACGGTGCGCCGAAGCAGGTGGAGAAGGTCGACTTGATGCCGCCGCCCGAACCCATTTCGGTGGAACCGACCAGCGCGGTGTAGCCGGACAGGAAGTGGTAGGCCGCCTGCTCGTTGTTCAGGATCGAAACCGGAGGCAGAACACCGGTCAGGTCGCAGGTCAGGAAGATGACCGCGTTGGGCTCGCCACCCAGGTTGGCCTCGGCGCGCTTGGCGACGTGCTCCAGCGGGTAGGCGGCGCGGCTGTTCTGGGTCAGGCTGACATCGGCGTAGTCGGCGTGCTTGTTGGCGTCGAGGACGACGTTTTCCAGCACGGCGCCATGCTTGATGGCTTTCCAGATGACCGGCTCGTTCTTCTCGGACAGGTCGATGCACTTGGCGTAGCAGCCGCCTTCCATGTTGAAGACAACGCCTTCGCCCCAGCCGTGCTCGTCGTCACCGATCAGGTAACGGCTTTCGTCGGCCGACAGGGTGGTCTTGCCGGTGCCGGACAGGCCGAAGAACAGGGTCACGTCGCCTTCTTCGCCGATGTTGGCGGCGCAGTGCATCGGCAGCACGTCGGCGGCCGGCAGCAGGAAGTTCTGCACCGAGAACATGGCTTTCTTCATTTCGCCGGCGTAACGCATGCCAGCGATCAGCACTTTCTTGGCGGCGAAGTTGATGATCACGCAACCGTCGGAGTTGGTGCCGTCACGCTCAGGCTCGCAGACGAAGTTGGCGACGTTGAGGATCTGCCACTGGTCGCGGCCAGCCGGGTTGAACTGCTCCGGGTTGATGAACAGGCAACGGCCGAACAGGTTCTGCCAGGCGGTCTGGGTGGTCATCTTGACCGGCAGGTAGTGCTCGGCCGCAGCCCCTACGTGAACGTAGGAAACGAAGTGATCCTGGGCGTTGTTGAACGCCTCGACGCGGTCCCACAGGGCATCGAACTTGTCGGCCGGGAACTTGCGGTTGATCGGGCCCCAGGCGATGGCAGCCTGGGTGGAAGGTTCTTCGACGATGAAACGGTCAGCCGGCGAGCGGCCAGTACGGTGGCCAGTTTCGACTACCAGTGCGCCAGTATCGGCCAGCACGCCTTCACCGCGTTGCAGCGCTTCTTCAACCAGCTTATCGACGCTCAGGTCGGTGTACACGGTGTTGTTGGCTTGCGTCATGAGATACCCCATCCGGCCCGAGGCCGAGTGCTCCAAACGTTTTGTAGTTGTCTCGAAAAAACTACTACAGCGAAAAAAGTGGCCGGATTATGCCAGAAACGCCCAAAAAAAGTAGGCCCCTCCTGTCAGAACTGCGCTTTTGCGCAATTCGACAGGAGATTCCCCTGAACTAAAACGTTTCAGTGGCGAGTTTCTGACGCCGCTTCAGTACCACCACCGGCAAACAGTTGCGCCACATCGCTTGCATCGAAGAAATAGCGCTCGTTGCAGAACTGGCAATCGATCTCGACGGTGCCACCGCATTCCTCGACCAGCGCCTTGGCATCGTGCTCGCCCAGACTGACCAGCGCATTGCCGGAACGTTCACGCGAGCAGCTGCAGTTGAAGCGCAGCGGCTGGATGTCGAACAGGCGCACGGCGTCTTCGTGGTACAGGCGGTGCAGCAGGGTTTCGTTGCCTTCGGCCCACTCTTCGGGCTTGAGCGTCTTGGCCAGGGCGATCACGTGCTGCCAGCTGTCCTCGCGCTCTTCATCGTCCGGCTGGCGATTGCGTGGCAGCTGCTGCAGCAGCAGGCCACGGGCCTTGCCGTCTTCGGCATTGAGCCAGAAGCGGGTGTTGAGCTGCTGCGACTGCACGAAGTAGTTGGTGAAGCATTCCGACAGGTTGGCGCCGTCCAGGTCGACGGTGCCCTGGTAGCGCTGGCCCTTGATCGGGTCGATGGTCAGGGTCAGGTGGCCACCGGGCATCAACTGCTCCAGGGTGGCGTCGGCCGGGATCTGCTCCGCTTCGTAGCGGGCCATGCCGCGGATGTCGCGCTCGCCCGAGCACTCGACCATCAGCAGCGGGATCGGCCCTGCCGAACGCGCCTGCAGAATCAGCAGGCCATCGAACTTCAGCGCGCCCACCAGCAAGGCGGTCGCGGCCATCAGTTCGCCGAGCAGGGTCTGCACCGGCTTGGGGTATTGGTGACGCGCCAGCACCGCGGCGTAGCTGTCATCGAGAGACACCCACTCACCGCGCACGTCGCGCTCGTCGAAGATGAAACGTTGGGTGAAATCGGTATCCGGCAATTCGCTCATAGGTTTTGGCTATCTGAAAATGATGACAAAATGGTTACACGGCATGTCGAAAACATCGAAACCCGTGGCAGAGCGCTAACAAGGCGCTCCGATTCCTGTTGGCAATAGAGGTATTTTATGGACAATCGACCACTGTTCCAAGCAAGGTGGTCCTGGGGGCCATTGGCAGCCTGTACGCTGCTTCCCATCGCTCTACTGTGTTTCTGGTTATGGCCTATTGGCCAGATCCTGTGCCTGACTTTCGACGAATGGCTGTTCCACAGCCTCAATGCACCACTGGCCGACCACACGGCCTGGCGCTACATCTGGACCGTCGGCAGCCTGCGTCCCTTCGATATCGTCGTTGGCCTGATCCTGCTGACCGTGCTGATCCGCGGCAATTGGGTGTTCAAGGCCAGCCAGGTACGCGAAGCCTTCTTTGGCTTTCTGGTCACGCTGATCCTATTAGTGGTGATTCGCGCGCTGTTTTCCAAGTGGGTGGATGCAATGGGCTGGCAACACGACAGCCCGTCGATGGTGCTGGACAACGTCGTGCACCTGAGCAGCTACTACCCGAACCTGGAAAAGGCCTGGGAACTCAAGGACCGCTCCAGCAGCAGCTTCCCGGGTGACCACGCCTCGGTACTGCTGATCTGGGCGCTGTTCATGAGCCTGTTCAGCCGTCGCCTGGTGCAGCACCTGGTGACCTGGGCGCTGGCCTTGCTGTTCATGATGCCGCGGCTGGTGGCCGGCGCGCACTGGGGGCAGGACGACTACATCGGCGGCTTGCTGATGGCGGTACTGGCGCTGGGCTGGAGCTGTCATACGCCGTTGGCGGCCAAGGGCAGTGCGCTGCTGCTGCGCTGGACGGCGCCTTTGTTCAGGATCGCGAAGAAGGTGCCGATGGTCGGGCGCTTGGCTGTTATCCGCTAACATTCTGAGCAATTCCTGTGGGAGCGGGTTTACCCGCGAACACCGGCGAAGCCGGTGCCAAGCTCCGCGTCGCCTTCTTCGCGGGTAAACCCGCTCCCACAGGTTATGCGGCGCGCTTGCTGCACCAGCGCGGCTATTCAAAACTCCCATGCAGCTGGTGAATCTGCCGCCGCTGCTTCTTGTTCGGCCGGCCATCGGTACTCACCCCCATCGCCCCCGCCTTGCGCAGCTCGGCCGCCTGTTCCCGGCGTCGCACGCTTTCCTCGGTCTCCTCATACAGCGTCTGCGCCTCGGGCGCCCCACGCCGCACGATCGACAGTGCCTTGACCACCACGGTACGCTCGTCGAAACCGGTGCGCAGCACGAACTCATCGCCCACCCGCGGCTCCTTGCCCGGCTTGCAGCGCTCGCCCCGGCAATGCACCTTGCCGCTCTCGATCGCCGCCTTGGCCAGGGCGCGGGTCTTGTAGAAGCGCGCCGCCCACAGCCATTTGTCCAGGCGGACCTTGTCGTCGTCCTCGGCTTTTTGTGCCATCGCGTTTCCTCGAATTCTGTCTTTCATCGAACTGTACTACCTTCACTAACGGATGCAAAAAGTCCCAGGCGTGCTTACAGTTCACCACCTTATCCGCAGGGTGTGCTTCGTGAAGAAATTTGACCATCTGACAGTGATCGGCCTGCGCGAGTGGATAGCCCTGCCCGACCTCGGCGTGGCGGGCCTGCGCGCCAAGATCGATACCGGCGCCAGCACCTCCAGCCTGCATGCCACCGAAGTGGAGCCGTTCGAGCGCGACGGCCAGCCCTGGGTGCGCTTCACCGCGCACCTGGGCTCGGTGGTGCAGCTGCGCCACCGCCGCTGCGAAGCGCCGTTGGTGACGATGAAGACCATCAAGAGCTCCAACGGCCAGGCGCAGACCCGCTACGTGATCCGCACTTCGCTGGCCCTGGGCGATGCGGTGTGGGAAGTCGAGTTCACCCTGGCCTGCCGCAAGAACATGCGCTATCGCCTGCTGCTGGGCTCCAAGGCGCTTATCCAGGGCCAGCTGGTGGTCAACCCTGGCCTCAAGTACGTACAAGACAAACCGGCCTACCCGGCCACTCTCTCTCCTGTCACAGGTGCTGCATGAAGATCGCTGTGCTGTCGCGCAATCCGCGTCTGTATTCCACCCGCCGCCTGGTCGAAGCCGGCATCCAGCGGGGCCATGAAATGGTGGTGATCGACACCCTGCGGGCCTACATGAACATCGCCAGCCACAAGCCGCAGATCCACTACCGCGGCAAGCCGCTGGAAGGTTTCGACGCGGTGATCCCGCGCATTGGCGCATCGGTGACCTTCTATGGCTGCGCCGTCCTGCGCCAGTTCGAGATGATGGGCGTATACCCGCTCAACGAGTCGGTGGCGATTGCCCGCTCACGCGACAAGCTGCGCTCGCTGCAACTGCTCTCGCGCCGTGGCATCGGCCTGCCGATCACCGGTTTCGCGCATTCACCGGACGACATCCCGGACCTGATCCAGATGGTCAATGGCGCGCCACTGGTGATCAAGGTGCTCGAAGGGACTCAAGGCATCGGCGTGGTCCTGTGCGAAACCACCCAGGCCGCAGAGTCGGTGATCGAGGCGTTCATGGGGCTGAAGCAGAACATCATGGTCCAGGAATACATCAAGGAAGCCGGTGGCGCCGACATCCGCTGCTTCGTGGTGGGTGACAAGGTGATCGCCTCGATGAAGCGCCAGGCCAAGCCGGGCGAGTTCCGCTCCAACCTGCACCGGGGCGGTGTCGCCAGCCTGATCAAGATCACCCCCGAGGAACGGATCACGGCCATTCGCGCAGCCAAGGTGATGGGCTTGAGCGTCGCGGGTGTGGATATCCTGCGTTCCAACCATGGGCCGCTGGTGATGGAGGTGAACTCGTCGCCAGGACTGGAGGGTATCGAGGTGACCACCGGCAAGGACGTGGCCGGGATGATCATCGAGCACCTGGAAAAGAATGGCGGGCCGAATCAGACCCGGACCAAGGGCAAGGGTTGATTCAAGCCTGTACCGGCCTCTTCGCGGCTGAAGCCGCTCCCACAGGGGCCACACCATCCCCTGTGGGAGCGGCTTCAGCCGCGAAGAGGCCGGCAAGGCTCACACGGCATTGCGCGGCAGCAACAACCCCAGCGGCAACCGCACCCGTGCCTCGATCCCGCCGCCCGACCGGTTGCGCAACTCGACATTGCCGCCATGCTGCGCCGCGATCCGCTTGACGATCGCCAACCCCAGCCCGGTGCCCTTGCCACCCCGTGCCCGGTCCCCGCGAATGAACGGGTTGAAGATGGTCTCCAGCTCCGACTCGTCGATCCCGGCACCTCGGTCCAGCACGCTCATGACCACGTAGGGTGCACTCTCTTCACCGGACACATAGGCCGCCACCTCGACGCCTCTGCCAGCATGGTGCAGGGCATTGCCGATCAGGTTGCCCAGCATGCGCTTGAGCGACACCCGGCGCAGCGGGAACGGCGGGATCGGCTCCAGGCACAGGCGCACGCGTTGTTCCGGCTGGTTGTAAGGCGCCACCACCTCGCGCACCAGTTCGGCCAGGTCGACCTCCTCCACCGGCTCGTCGCGGCCGTCGCGGATGAATGCCAGGAACTGGTCGAGAATCGCGTCCATGTCCTCGATGTCGCGGACCATGTCATCGCTCAACTCGTTGTCGCTGTCCAGCAACGACAAGGACAAGCGCAACCGCGTCAACGGCGTGCGCAGGTCGTGGGAAACCCCCGCCAGCATCAGTTCACGCTCGCGCCCGGCCTGCTCGACATCCTCGGCCATCTGGTTGAAGGCGCGGTACACCTCGGTCATTTCGCTGGGCGTATCGCTGATCGGCAGGCGCACGCTACGCCCCTGGCCGACCTGGCGGGCGGCGAACACCAGGCGCTTGAGCGGTTGGTTGAGCTGACGCACGAAGATCCACGCCGAGGCGGTCGACAGCAGGCCGATGGCCAGGAACCAGCCCAGCACGTTCCAGATCTTCTGCCCGCGCAGCGGGTGGGGATAGAGCGGTACCTTCAGCCAGCCCGGGCCGAGGCTCGGCGCGTTGACCCACAGCGCCGGTGGCGCATGGATGCGCAAGCGTACTTCGGTGTCTTCACCCAGCTCAGCCTGCATCTGCCGCTGGTAGATTTCGCTGTACGGCCAGTGCTGCTCACCCTCCGGCACACCGGAACCGGTGACGCGGATCAGCCCGGCGGCCTCGGCGATCTTGTCGCGGTTCTCTTCATCCGCGGCCCAATAGGCGCGCAGGGTCAGCGCCACGCCGTGGCTGTACTGCCGATCGACCAGCACGTCCTCGTTCATCAGCAGGTAGACCAGGGTCAACGCCTTGGAGAACAGGACGACGATCAGCACCAGCCACAAGGTGCGGGCAAAGAAGCTTTGCGGGAACCAGAGCGGTGTTTTCATCGACGGCGCGGCATCATTTGCCGGCGTTTCCGTCCGGGACGAACACGTAGCCCACGCCCCAGACCGTCTGGATGTAGCGAGGCTTGGACGGGTCCGGCTCGATCATGCGGCGCAGGCGCGACACCTGGACGTCGATGGAGCGCTCCAGGGCATCCCACTCGCGGCCACGGGCCAGGTTCATCAGCTTGTCGCGGGTCAGCGGCTCGCGGGCATGCATCACCAGTGCCTTGAGCACGGCGAATTCGCCGGTGGTCAGCATGTGCACTTCGTTGCCACGCTTGAGCTCGCGGGTGGCCAGCGACAGCTCGTAATCGCCGAAGGTGACGATTTCATCCTCGCTGCCCGGCGCGCCCGGCACGCTCGGCGACTGGCGACGCAGCACGGCCTTGACCCGTGCCATCAGCTCGTCCGGGTTGAACGGCTTGCCCAGGTAGTCGTCGGCACCCAGTTCCAGCCCCTTGATGCGGCTGAGCTCGTCGCCCTTGGCGGTGAGCATGATGATCGGGATCTGGTTGTTCGACTGGCGCAGCCGCTTGCACGCGGACAGGCCGTCCTCGCCAGGCAGCATCAGGTCGAGCACCACCAGGTTGAACACCTCGCGCTGCAGCAGGCGGTCCATCTGTTCGGTGTTCGGCACCGCGCGGGCGCGGTAGCCCTTGCTGGTGAAGAAACGCTCCAGCAGGCTGCTGAGCCCCGGGTCGTCGTCGACGATGAGAATCTTTTCACCTTCTGCGGTGTTTGCGGTGCCGGTCATGAATAACTCCTCTGAGATCGCCGCGCATTATGGCGTAGCCAACGCTGCACGTGCCGTGAGCATTGTTAGCAGATTTTTCCCCCGGCGCCACTTCCCACTGGCCGGGCGCCATCACCGCAAGCGGTTGCCGATGGGTATAATGCGCCGCTTTCATCCAGCGCCAGCGGGCGAACGGCCGGCGGCGACCCCCGTATTCAGACATGTCAGGTGGTACTCATGGACAGCATCAACAGCCGAATCGCCGAGGAACTGGGCGTACGCCCGCAGCAGGTCGAGGCGGCCGTGGGCCTGCTGGACGAAGGCTCGACCGTGCCCTTCATCGCCCGTTACCGCAAGGAAGTCACCGGTAGCCTCGACGACACCCAGCTGCGTCACCTGGAAGAACGCCTGCGCTACCTGCGCGAACTCGACGAGCGACGCGCCAGCATCCTCTCGAGCATCGAGGAACAGGGCAAACTGACCCCGGAACTGGCCCGCGAGATCAAGCTGGCCGACACCAAGACCCGCCTCGAAGACCTCTACCTGCCGTACAAGCAGAAGCGTCGCACCAAGGGCCAGATCGCCCTGGAAGCCGGCCTCGGCGCGCTGGCCGACGGCCTGTTCGACGACCCGAACCTGGCCCCGGAAAGCGAAGCGGCACGCTTCGTCGACGCGGAAAAAGGCGTGGCCGACGTCAAGGCCGCCCTGGAAGGCGCCAAGTACATCCTCATGGAGCGCTTCGCCGAAGACGCCGCCCTGCTCGACAAGCTGCGCAACTTCCTCAAGCAGGAAGCAGTGCTCAGCGCCCGCGTGGTGGCCGGCAAGGAAGAAGAAGGCGCCAAGTTCCGCGACTACTTCGCCCATGACGAACTGCTGCGCAACGCCCCGTCGCACCGTGCCCTGGCGATTTTCCGCGGGCGCAACGAAGGCGTGCTGAGCGCCTCGCTGAAGGTCGGCGAAGAGCTGCCGGGCACCCTGCACCCGTGCGAAGTGATGATCGGCAACCATGTCGGCGTGGAAAACCGCAGCCGCCCGGCCGACAAGTGGCTGGGTGAAGTGGTTCGCTGGACCTGGAAGGTCAAGCTCTACACCCACCTGGAAACCGACCTGTTCGGCGAGCTGCGCGACAACGCCGAAGGCGAGGCGATCAACGTCTTCGCCCACAACCTGCACGACCTGCTGCTGGCCGCCCCGGCCGGCCCGCGCGCCACCCTGGGCTTCGACCCGGGCCTGCGCACCGGCTGCAAGATCGCCGTGGTCGACGCCACCGGCAAGCTGCTCGACCACACCACGGTCTACCCGCACGCCCCGAAGAACGACTGGGACCGCACCATTGCCATCATGGCCGCGCTGTGCGCCAAGCACTCGGTGGAGCTGATCGCCATCGGCAACGGCACCGCCAGCCGCGAGAGCGACAAGCTGGTGGCCGAGCTGGTCAAAAAATATCCAGCCCTGAAGATCACCAAGATCATGGTCTCCGAGGCCGGCGCCTCGGTGTACTCGGCCTCCGAGCTGGCAGCCCGCGAATTCCCGGACCTCGACGTGTCGATCCGCGGCGCCGTGTCGATCGCCCGCCGCCTGCAGGACCCGCTGGCCGAGCTGGTCAAGATCGACCCGAAATCCATCGGTGTCGGCCAGTACCAGCACGACGTCTCCCAGCTCAAGCTGGCCCGCGGCCTGGACGCCGTGGTCGAAGACTGCGTGAACGCCGTGGGCGTCGACGTCAACACCGCCTCGGTGGCGCTGCTGACGCGCATCTCCGGCCTCAATGCCACCCTGGCCCAGAACATCGTCGCCCACCGCGACGCCAACGGCCCGTTCGCCACCCGCGCGGCGCTGAAAAAGGTCAGCCGCCTGGGTGAAAAAACCTTCGAACAGGCTGCCGGCTTCCTCCGCGTGATGAACGGCGACAACCCGCTCGACGCCTCCGCCGTGCACCCCGAGGCCTACCCGCTGGTGCAACGCATCGCCGCCGGCACCGAGCGCGACATCCGCTCGCTGATCGGCGACAGCGGCTTCCTCAAGCGCCTGGACCCGAAGAAGTTCACCGACGAGACCTTCGGCCTGCCGACCGTCACCGACATCCTCCAGGAACTGGACAAACCCGGCCGCGATCCGCGCCCCGAGTTCAAGACCGCCACCTTCCAGGACGGCGTCGAGGACCTCAAGGACCTGGAGCCGGGCATGATCCTCGAAGGCGTGGTGACCAACGTCACCAACTTCGGTGCCTTCGTCGACATCGGCGTGCACCAGGACGGCCTGGTGCACATCTCGGCGCTGTCGGAGAAGTTCATCAAGGACCCGCGCGAAGCGGTCAAGGCCGGCGACGTGGTCAAGGTCAAGGTCATGGAAGTGGACATCCCGCGCAAGCGCGTCGGCCTGTCCATGCGCATGAGCGACACCCCGGGCGAGAAGGTCGAGGGCAACCGCGGCGGCAACCGTGGCAACGCCGGCAACCGCCAGCAGCAAGCGCCGCGCCAGCGTGAAAGCGCCACTGCCGCCCCGGCCAACAACGCCATGGCCTCGCTGTTCGCCAACGCCAAACAGCTGAAGAAGAAGTGATGGACATCCCCAAGGAGGTGGTCCAGAGCGCCTACAGCCAGCTTCTCGGCTGCCGCGTGCAACGCCTGGACACGGGCGTTGCCGAAGTGGCCCTGGCGCTCGAACCACAGCTGCGCAACCGCGGCCAGAAGCTGCACGGCGGGGCGATCTTCAGCCTGGTCGACATCGCCATGGGCCTGGCCTGCTCGGCCAGCCACGGTTTCGATCAGCAGAGCGTGACCATCGAGTGCAAGATCAACTACCTGCGCGCCGTCAGCGACGGTGAAGTGCTGTGCACCGCCCGCGTGCTGCATGCCGGGCGCCGCACCCTGGTGGTCGAAGCCGACGTAGCTCAGGGCGACAAACTGGTGGCGAAAGCGCAAGGAACCTTCGCGGTTCTCTAGCTCACCAAGGGGTATCTGCGGTATTTTTCGGCAGTGCGCTGGCACTGCCGGAACCGCGTAAACCAGGCGACAACGCCAGTTCCTTTTTTCCTACCCTTGTAGACCGTCATCTCTACCCCCATATTGGGGCGACTGACGCGTGAAGGAATACATCTTGAGCGACCTCCTCAACCGCCGCCTGAGCCTGCTCGGCGCCAATCTCCCCCTGCTCGAGCAGTGCCTGCACGGTATTGAGCGCGAATGCCTGCGCGTGACCGACGAAGGCCGCCTGGCCCAGACGCCGCACCCCGAAGCCCTGGGTTCGGCGCTGACCAACGAGCAGATCACCACCGATTATTCCGAGTCGCTGCTGGAGTTCATCACCCCGGCCCTGGCGGACCCGGCCAAGGTGCTCGAGAGCCTCGAACAGACCCACCGCTTCGTCTACAGCAAGCTGGGTAGCGAATACCTGTGGAGCCCGTCGATGCCCTGCGTGCTGCCGGCCGAGGAGGACATCCCGATCGCCGAGTACGGCAGCTCCAACATCGGCAAGCTCAAGCATGTCTACCGCAAGGGCCTGGCCCTGCGCTACGGCCGCACCATGCAGTGCATCGCCGGCATCCACTACAACTTCTCCCTGCCCGAAGCCCTGTGGCCGCTGCTGCGCGATGCCGAAGGCGGCGAGCAAAGCGACCGCGACTACCAGTCCTCGGCGTACATCGCGCTGATCCGCAACTTCCGCCGCTACAGCTGGCTGCTGATGTACCTGTTCGGCGCCTCGCCGACCCTGGACAAGGGCTTCCTGCGCGGCCGCCCGCACCAGCTAGAAGAGCTGGACGCCGAAACCCTGTACCTGCCCTACGCCACCAGCCTGCGCATGAGCGACCTGGGCTACCAGAGCAACGCCCAGGCCGGCCTCACGCCCTGCTACAACAACCTCGCCAGCTACACCGACAGCCTGCGCAAGGCGGTGGGCACGCCCTACCCGCCCTATGTCGAGGTCGGCACGCATGTGGATGGCGAGTGGGTGCAGCTGAACACCAACATCCTGCAGATCGAGAACGAGTACTACTCGAACATCCGCCCCAAGCGCGTCACCTACACCGGCGAGCGGCCGATCCAGGCCCTGACCTCGCGCGGCGTGCAGTACGTCGAGGTGCGCTGCCTGGACATCAACCCGTTCCTGCCGGTGGGCATCGACCTCACCGAAGCACGCTTCCTCGACGCCTTCCTGCTGTTCTGCGCCCTCGAAGAAAGCCCGCAGCTGGACAACGGCGAATGCGGCCAGTGCACCGACAACTTCCTCACCGTGGTCAAGGAAGGTCGCCGCCCAGGCCTGGAGCTGCATCGTGCCGGCCAGCCAATCACGCTGAAGGCGTGGGCCACCGAGTTGATCGAACGCATTGGCCAGTTGGCCGGGCTGCTCGACCAGGCCCACGGCGGTGACGCCCACGCCAAGGCCCTGGAAGCACAGCAGGCCAAGGTCGACGACCCTGAACTGACGCCGTCGGCCCAGGTCCTGGCGCGCATGACCGAGCACGACGAGAGCTTCATCCAGTTCTCCCTGCGCCAGAGCCGCCTGCACGCAGAGGCCTTCCGCGAGCAGCCGCTGTCGGGCGAGCAGCAACAGCACTTCGAGACCCTCGCCCGGGAATCGCTGGCCAAGCAGTCCGAACTGGAGCAGGAAGAGGTCGGCGACTTCGACCTGTTCGTCGGCGCCTACCAGGCCAGCATCCTGGCGATCAGCAACTGATGAGCCGCACCCCCTCCGCACGCAAGCCACGCGCCAGCAGCCAGGCCAGGATCGACACGATCCTGGCGGCCGCACGCGAGTTGCTGGCCGGGCAAGGGGTGGCGGCGTTGTCGATCTACAGCGTGGCCGAACGGGCGCAGATCCCGCCGTCGTCGGTGTATCACTTCTTCGCCAGCGTGCCTGCCCTGCTGGAGGCTTTGACCGCCGACGTGCACCGGGCCTTCCGCGAGGCCTTGAGCGCGCCCATCGACAGCAGCGCGTTTGCCACCTGGCACGCGCTGTCGCGGCTGATCGAGCAACGCATGCTCGACATCTACAACGGCGATGCCGCGGCGCGGCAGTTGATCCTGGCCCAGCATGGGCTCAGCGAAGTGGTGCAGGCCGACCGCCAGCACGACATGGAGCTGGGTGAACTGATGGGCAAGCTGTTCGACCAGCACTTCCAGTTGCCGGTGATGCCGGCCGATGTGGATGTGTTTGCCCTGGCGATGGAGTTGAGCGACCGGGTGTATGCGCGCTCGGTGCAGCTGCACGAGACGATCACCCCGCGCATGGCCGAGGAAGGCAAGCGGGTGTTCGAGGCGTATCTGGGGCTTTATCTGCCGCCTTTCCTGGCCAAGCGTTCCTGATACCTTGGGGCCGCTCTGCGGCCCTTTCGCGACACAAGGCCGCTCCTACAGGCATCACGCGGTTTCTGTAGGAGCGGCCTTGTGTCGCGAAAGGGCTGCAACGCAGCCCCGATATCGAGCAGCGCCTTCACAGCTTGGCGATGGACACTTCAGTCGACTTCACGAAGGCAATCACTTCACTGCCCACCTGCAGCTCCAGCTCTTTCACAGAGCGGGTGGTAATCACCGAAGTGACGATGCCAGAGGCGGTCTGCACGTCGATTTCCGACAATACCGGGCCTTCGAGGATTTCTTTGACGGTGCCTTTGAACTGGTTGCGGACGTTGATCGCTTTGATGGTCATGGCTTGCTTCCTTCTCTTAGGGTTCAGTGCGCCCAACGCAGCTGCGTGGGCAAAGGGGCTACAGGGTCCGGCTCGGGCGTGGTGCCCGGGGCCGACAGAACACGGTCGAGTACTTCGCTTTCCAACGCGGCGAGGCGGTGCGAGCCCCGCGCCCTGGGCCTTGCCAGATCGACGTCGAGGTCCAGGCCGACTTCACCCTCCTCGATCAGGATCACCCGGTCAGCGATGGCGACCGCCTCGTTGACGTCATGGGTGACCAACAGCACGGTGAAGCCGTGCTGACGCCACAGGCGTTCGATCAGTTGCTGCATCTCGATGCGGGTCAGCGCATCCAGTGCGCCCAGCGGCTCGTCCAGCAGCAGCAGGCGCGGCTGGTGGATCAAGGCGCGGGCCAGGGCCACACGCTGCTTCTGGCCGCCGGACAGGGCGGCGGGCCACTCGTTGGCGCGATCCGCCAGGCCGACCGCCTCCAGCGCATCCAATGCACGCTGGCGCCAATCACCGCTCAACCCCAGGCCGACGTTGTCGATCACCTTCTTCCAGGGCAGCAGGCGCGCGTCCTGGAACATCAGGCGGGTTTCCTCGCGGGCCTCGCTCAGCGGCGCGGCACCGGCCAGCAACTCGCCGGAGGTGGGCTGGTCGAGCCCGGCCAGCAGGCGCAGCAAGGTGCTCTTGCCGCAACCACTGCGCCCGACGATGGCGACGAACTGGCCGGCCGGGACGTGCAGGTCGATCCCTTTCAAGACTTCCCGTTGGCCAAAGGCCTTGCGCAGGCCGTTCGAGGCCAGCGGGATGCCACGCAGCAGGCGCGGCGGTTGTGCTTTGAGCACGGTCATCACGCGCCCTCCTTCTTGGCAACCTGGTAGGCCGGATGCCAGCGCAGCCACACCCGTTCCAGGCCGCGGGCGGCCAGGTCGGCGAGCTTGCCGAGCACGGCGTACAGGACGATGGCCAGCACCACCACGTCGGTTTGCAGGAATTCACGGGCATTCATCGCCAGGTAACCGATGCCGGCATTAGCCGAAATGGTCTCGGCGACGATCAGGGTCAGCCACATGAAGCCCAGGGCGAAACGCACACCGACCAGGATCGATGGCAGCGCACCGGGCAGGATCACCTGGCGGAACAGGCCGAAGCCGGACAGCCCATAGCTGCGGGCCATTTCCACCAGCGCCGGGTCGACGTTGCGGATGCCGTGGTAGGTGTTCAGGTAGATCGGGAACAGCGTGCCCAGGGCGACCAGGAAGATCTTCGCCGACTCGTCGATGCCGAACCACAGGATCACCAGCGGGATCAGCGCCAGGTGCGGCACGTTGCGGATCATCTGCACCGAACTGTCGAGCAGGCGTTCGCCCCAGTTCGACAGGCCGGTGATGAAGCCCAGCACCAGGCCGATGCTGCCGCCGATGACGAAGCCCAGGCCGGCACGCCAGCCGCTGATGGCCAGGTGGTTCCAGATCTCGCCGCTGCGCACCAGCTCGACACCAGCGCTGACCACCGCGCTCGGCGCCGGCAGGATGCGCGTCGACAGCCAGCCGGCGCTGACCGCCAGCTGCCAGGCCGCCAGCAGCAGCACGGGCAGGGCCCACGGCGCCAGGCGCTGGCTCAGGGTGATGGAAGTTGCACGACTCATGGCCCGGCCCTCAGCTCTGCGCGACGGACTTGGGCAGGATGTCGTTGGCGACCATTTCGCCGAACGGGCTCACGTAGCCACCGGCCTTGGCCTGCTCCGGGCGTTGCACGTCCAGGTGCGGGAACAGCAGCTCGGCCACGCGGTACGACTCTTCCAGGTGCGGATAGCCAGAGAAGATGAAGGTGTCGATGCCCAGGGCCGCGTATTCCTTGACCCGCGCCGCCACGGTCGGGCCATCGCCGACCAGCGCGGTACCGGCACCGCCACGCACCAGGCCGACGCCGGCCCACAGGTTGGGGCTGACTTCCAGCTTGTCGCGGTTGCCGTTGTGCAGGGCGGCCATGCGCTGCTGGCCAACCGAGTCGAAGCGCGCCAGCGAGGCCTGGGCGCGGGCGATGGTGTCGTCGTCCAGGTGCGAAATCAGCTTGTCGGCGGCGGCCCAGGCCTCTGCGTTGGTTTCCCGCACGATCACGTGCAGGCGGATGCCGAAGCGCACTTCGCGGCCTTGGGCGGCGGCTTTCTCACGCACCTGGGCGATCTTCTCGGCCACCGCGCTTGGCGGCTCGCCCCAGGTCAGGTACAGCTCGACCTGCTCGGCGGCAAGGTCTTGCGCAGCCTCCGAGGAGCCGCCGAAGTACAGCGGCGGACGTGGCTGCTGGATTGGCGGGTAGAGCAGCTTGGCGCCCTTCACCTGGATGTGCTTGCCGTCGTAATCGACCGTTTCACCTTCCAGCACCTTGCGCCAGATGCGGGTGAATTCGACCGAGGCTTCGTAGCGTTCCTGATGGTTCAGGTGCAGGCCGTCGCCGGCCAGTTCGTCCGGGTCGCCGCCGGTGACCAGGTTGAACAGCGCGCGGCCGTTGGACAGGCGGTCGAGGGTGGCGGCCTGGCGCGCGGCCACGGTCGGCGAAATGATGCCCGGGCGCAGGGCGACCAGGAACTTCAGGCGCTGGGTCACCGGGATCAGCGACGCCGCCACCAGCCAGGAGTCCTCGCAGGAGCGCCCGGTGGGGATCAGCACGCCACCGAAGCCGAGGCGGTCGGCAGCCTGGGCGATCTGTTGCAGGTAGCCATGGTCGACCGCGCGGGCGCCGTCGGAGGTGCCCAGGTACTTGCCGTCACCGTGGGTCGGTAGGAACCAGAAGATGTTCAGGCTCATTGGAGTTGTCTCCTCAAGGGTGGCTCAAGCCGGAGCGGCGCTCCGGCGGGGGCGAATCGATCAAGGCGCGCTGGCGACCTTGGCGGGCGGTGTCCAGATCACGTCCTTGATGCTCAGCGGCTTGGGAATCAGCTTGAGCGCCTGGAAGGTGTCGGCGATCTTCTGTTGCGCGGCTACCACTTGCGGGGTGAGCGGCGCGGCGCCGTAGCCCTGGCGCTTCACCGAGGTCAGGGTGATGTCGGCGGGCAGGCCGAGCAGCGGCGCCACCTGGTCGGTGACCTCCTGCGGGTTGGCCTGGGACCACTCGCCGACGGCGCGCACTTCGTCGATCAGGGTGCTGATCACCGCCGGGTGCTGGGTCGCGTAATTACGGGTGGCGAGGTAGAACTGGTGGTTGTCGACCAGGCCCTTGCCGTCACGCAGGGTGCGGGCCTGCAACTGCTGCTCGGCGGCGGCCTGGTACGGGTCCCAGATCACCCAGGCGTCGACGCTGCCGCGCTCGAAGGCGGCGCGGGCATCGGCAGGCGGCAGGTAGACAGGCTGGATGTCGCTGTACTTGAGGCCGGCATCGTCAAGGGCGCGGACCAGCAGGTAGTGGACATTGGAGCCTTTGTTGAAGGCGACTTTCTTGCCCTTGAGGTCTTTCACCGACTGGATCGGCGAGCCTTTCGGCACGAGGATGGCTTCGCTGTGCGGTGCCGGTGGCTCATAGGCCACGTAGAGCAGGTCGGCGCCGGCGGCCTGGGCGAACACTGGCGGGGTTTCGCCGGTGACACCGAAATCGATGGAGCCGACGTTGAGCCCTTCGAGCAGCTGCGGGCCGCCGGGGAATTCGGTCCATTGCACCTGCACGCCTTGCTCGGCCAGGCGCTTCTCCAGCGTGCCCTTGGCCTTGAGCAGCACCAGCGTGCCGTATTTCTGGTAACCGATGCGCAGGCTCTCGGCCTGGGCTTGGGTGATGGCGCCGAAGGACACAGCCGCCGCAAACAGGGCGACCAGACCACGACGCAAGAAGATTGTGCGCATGGCGCTCTCCTGATGCGATGGGGTTCGGGTTGCACCTGCTTGCCTCGTTGTCGGGCGAGTAAGGTGGTGGAGCGATGGCTTGGCCGGTCAGTGGTTTCGGCGTTGCCTGGTGTTCTGTTGGAGTGACATTACCAGTCTGTTCATATATCTAGAAATCATATTTTTTCATTTGGTTATTCCATTTTATTTTTTTGTTTTAATGGCCTTTTCGCGGGCAAGCCCGCTCCCACAGGAGACGCGCAAAGCCTTGATCCACTGCATTACCTGTGGGAGCGGGCTTGCCCGCGAAGAAGCCAGCCTTTTTCCACAGGCATAAAAAAGGGCCGTCGAAACGGCCCGAAAATCCCTGCTATGGCTAAGAGCAATGCAACGAGGAATTCATCAACGATTGGGTTGCGGGGTCAGCCGCAGGTAGGGCTTCACTGCCCGGTAACCTTTCGGGAAGCGCTGCTTGATCTCCTCTTCGTCCTTCAGCGAAGGCACGATCACCACCTCGTCGCCGTCCTGCCAGTTACCCGGCGTGGCGACCTTGTGGTTGTCGGTCAGCTGCAGCGAATCGATCACCCGCAGGATCTCGTTGAAGTTGCGCCCGGTACTGGCCGGATAGGTGATGGTCAGGCGCACCTTCTTGTTCGGGTCGATGACGAACAGCGAGCGCACGGTGAGGGTGTCGCTGGCGTTGGGGTGGATCAGGTCGTACAGGTCGGAGACCTTGCGGTCGGCGTCGGCGATGATCGGGAAGTTGACCACGGTGTTCTGGGTCTCGTTGATGTCCTCGATCCACTTGTGGTGCGAGTCGACCGGGTCCACCGACAGGGCGATGGCCTTGACCCCGCGCTTGGCGAAGTCGTCCTTGAGCTTGGCGGTCAGCCCCAGCTCGGTGGTGCACACCGGGGTGAAGTCGGCCGGGTGGGAGAACAGCACACCCCAGCTGTTGCCGAGCCATTCGTGGAAGCGGATCTTGCCTTCGCTGGATTCCTGTTCGAAGTCGGGGGCGATGTCGCCGAGTTTGAGGCTCATGGGGTGCGGCTCCTGTGCTGTGTGCTGACCGTGTGGGTTCAATGTGCCTGTATCTGATTAAAAACAAAAAGAATAAATAATGATTTATTTATAACTTTATTGAATACGGAATCGCAGGCACAAAAAAGCCTCGCGCTAGGCGAGGCTTCTTATGGGGCTACGACTTACATGAAGGCGTAAGTGTAGTTCACGATGAAGCGAGTTTGATCCTTGTCGTTCGCGGAGCTGGTGCCGGTACCGCGATAAACACCCTGACGCAGGCTGAAGCCCAGGCCTTTCAGGACGCCGTCTTGCAGTACATAGTCGACGCGCGCATCACGCTCCCACTCACTGAAGGTGCCATGGCCATTCTGGTTACGGCCATCTTCACCACGCAGGTAGGCTACCGATGCCTTCAGACCAGGTACGCCCAGGCGAGCGAAATCGTACGAGTACTGACCGAAGGTGGTGTTCTCACCCGCTTTGGCGAACTGGTTGATCATGCTGTCGGTGAACAGGTAGAAGCTTGCACCGCCGGCGCCTTCGTCAACCAGGCTGCCTTGGTTCAGCCACACAAAGCCACCGTCATCGTTGACCTGCTGGTGGCCCAGCATCAACGCGTGACCACCCAGGGTGTAGGTGAACATCGCAGACCAGGTCTTGTTGTTGACCTCGTTCTTGTCCTTCGCGTAACCGCCGTTGTTGTTGAAGAAGTAGCCAGTCTGGCCATTCTTCCCGTCCTTGCTGCTATCGAAGTAGCGCAAGTCGGTCTTGAACGACTGGTCCTGATCGATCTGGAACAGGTGGGTCAGGCCCAGGAAGTGCTGCTTGTAGTAGTCTTCCAGGTTCGAGTAGTAGTACTGCAGGGTCAGGTCTTTGGTGAGCTTGTAGTCCAGACCACCGTAGCGGAACTTGTTGCTTTCCTGAACGCCGCCAGCAACAGCCAGCCCAGTACGGTTGCTCGAAGCACGGCCCATCGCGTGGGTCAGCTGACCGGCGTTGATGGTCAGGTTGTCGATTTCCTTCGACTGGATGGTGCCACCCTCGAAGGTTTGTGGCAGCAGACGACCATCGTTGGCAACAAGGATCGGCAGGTTAGGCGCCAGGGCGCTGCCGTAGTGAACTTCGGTCTTGGAGAAGCGAGCCTTGGCGTTCGCACCCAGACGTGCCCACTGCTTCTCTGCGGAACCATCGGAGTCGCTAGGGAAGAAGCTGCTGCCGTTGGCGTGGTAGCCCTTGCCACCATCCAGGTGGATACCCCACAGAGCCTGGGCATCGACACCAAAACCAACGGTACCCTGGGTGAAGCCGGAAATGTAGTCGAGTTTGAAGCCTTGACCCGACTCACGCGTGTCAGGACGCGGCTTGGCGTCTGGCGCTTCACGGTTGTCGTCGTTGAAATACATGGTGCGCGAGCTGAGCGACAGCTTGCTGTCCTCGATGAAACCGGCAGCGCCTGCGGATTGGGCGATAACCCCCAGTGCCACGGCCAGAGCCAGGCTGGACTTGTACATGTTTTGCTCCTCTACGTTCTAATTCTTGTGTATCTCTAAGCGGCAAGGTCTTATGCCCCGCTCACCGTGGATGGGCGATTAGCCCCAAAGCGTGACCCTCTAGTCAATCATTTCCAGACATTTCACGACTTTGGTCTAAGACACCCCCTGCGCTACAGGATAATGACAATCCTATAAATCCAAAATGACCGTTTTGTGAAATTCTAAGATTTTTACGGAATATCATCGGAACCTTTACTGCGAAATGCTGTATCGGCAGCGCGCAATCATACCTTTAGGTTATTTGCAAACGTTTGCCGACCAGTCACCCACCGAACCCCCTCGGTGGGGAGGGGAAAGAGACTAGCAGTGCTCCCTTGTTCCGCCAGTACCCTTCCCTGCCTCCACCGGCGTTAGCGCCTTTGCATCCTAAGCTAATGCAAAAAAGTTATTTATTTCTATATTCTTAGATCATTTAGTCTTCTCGTCATCCCGCACATCCCCTTGCCTGACGAGAGGTTCAATCATGATCCCGCATGCTCCGCTGCGCCTGTTCGCCGCCCTGACCCTCGCCAGCGCCAGCTGGCTGGCCCAGGCCGCCGACCTGACGGTGGCCTACCAGACCACCGTCGACCCGGCCAAGGTCGCCCAGGTCGATGGCGACTACGAAAAAGCCAGCAAGGCCAGCATCGACTGGCGCAAGTTCGACAATGGCGCCGACGTGATCACCGCCGTGGCCAGTGGCGACGTGCAGATCGGCTACCTCGGTTCCAGCCCGCTGGCCGCCGCCGCCACCCGCAAGCTGCCGGTCGAGACCTTTCTCATCGCCACGCAGATCGGTGCCGGCGAAGCACTGGTCGCCCGCGACACCATCAAGACGCCCCAGGACCTGATCGGCAAGAAGGTCGCCGTGCCGTTCGTTTCCACCGGCCACTACAGCCTCCTCGCCGCCCTGAAACAGTGGAACATCGACCCGGCCAAGGTGCAGATCCTCAACCTCGCCCCGCCAGCGATCATCGCCGCCTGGAAGCGCGGCGACATCGACGCCACCTACGTCTGGGACCCGGCCCTGGGCGTGGCCAAGGAAAACGGCAAGGTGCTGATCACCTCCGGTGACCTGGCGAAAAAAGGCGCGCCGACCTTCGACGCCTGGATCGTGCGCAAGGACTTCGCCGCCAAGCACCCGGACGTGGTCAAGGCCTTCGCCAAGGTCACCCTCGACGCCTACGCCGACTACCGCAAGGACCCGCAAGCCTGGCTCGCCGACCAGGGCAACGTGGCCAAGCTGGCCAAGCTCTCCGGTGCCAAGCCGGGCGACATCCCGCTGCTGCTGCAAGGCAACGTCTACCCGCTGGCCGCCGACCAGGCCAAGGCCCTGGGCGCGCCGACCACCCAGGCGCTGACCGACACCGCCACCTTCCTCAAGCAACAGGGCAAGGTCGACGCGGTGCTGCCGGACTACGCGCCGTACGTCAGCGCCCAGTACATCCCCAACTAAGCACGACGGAGCCTGCCATGGCCTTGCTCGAACTGGAGCGCATCAGCGCACAGTACCCCGGCGCCGCCACCCCGGTGCTGGCCGACATCAACCTGAGCCTGGGCCCGCGCCAGCTGCTGGTGGCCCTCGGGCCATCGGGCAGCGGCAAGACCTCGCTGCTCAACCTCATCGCAGGCTTCGTCGCCCCCAGCGGCGGGCGCATCAGCCTCGACGGTGTGCCGGTGCAAGGCCCCGGTGCCGAGCGTGGCGTGGTGTTCCAGGACGATGCCTTGCTGCCCTGGCAGAACGTGCTCGGCAACGTCGCTTTCGGCCTGCAACTGGCCGGTGTTCCCCGCGCCCAGCGCGAAGCCAAGGCCCGCGAGATGCTCGCCCTGGTCGATCTCGACGGCTTCGGCGAACGGCGTATCTGGCAACTCTCCGGCGGCCAGAAGCAGCGCGTGGGCCTGGCCCGGGCGCTGGCGGCCGACCCACGGGTGCTGTTGATGGACGAACCGTTCGGCGCCCTCGATGCCTTTACCCGCGAGCAGATGCAGGAGCTGTTGCTGCAGGTCTGGCAGCGTACCGCCAAGCCGGTGTTCCTGATCACCCACGACATCGAGGAAGCGGTATTCCTGGCCAGCGAGCTGGTATTGCTGGCGCCCAACCCCGGCCGCGTGGTCGAGCGCCTGCAGCTGGACTTCGGCCAACGCTACGCCGCTGGCGAGTCGGCCCGGGCGATCAAGTCCGACCCCCGCTTCATCGAAACCCGCGAGCACGTCCTGGCCCGCGTGTTCTCGCAACGCCAAAGCCTGCAGGAGCGCGCATGATGAGCAGCCTGAACCTGCCGGTCAGCGGCAAGCAAGACACCCCAACCCGGCCGGCCGCCAAGGTGCGCCGCCCGCTTTCCACCCGCTGGATCAGCACCCTGACCCTCGCCAGCCTGCTGCTGGCCTGGTGGCTGGTGACCGCCGTCGGCTGGATCGAGCCGCTGTTCCTGCCCTCGCCCGGCGACATCCTGGCCAAAGGCTGGTCCCTGCTCACCCAGGGCTACATGGACGCCAGCCTGTGGCAACACCTGGGCGCGAGCCTGGGGCGCATCGGCCTGGCCCTGGGCGCTGCGACCCTGACCGCGATCCCGGTCGGCATCGCCATCGGCTACAACCGCGTGGCCCGCGGCATCCTCGACCCGCTGATCGAGTTCTACCGGCCGATCCCACCGCTGGCCTACCTGCCGCTGATCGTCATCTGGTGCGGCATCGGCGAGTTGTCCAAGGTGCTGCTGATCTACCTGGCGATCTTCGCCCCGATCGCCATCGCCACCGCCACCGGCGTGCGCACCGTCGACCCGGCCAAGCTGCGTGCCGCACAGTCGCTGGGGGCGAGCAAGGCGCAACTGATCCGCCACGTGATCCTGCCCAGCGCCCTGCCCGACATCCTCACCGGCATCCGCATCGGCCTGGGCGTCGGCTGGTCGACCCTGGTCGCCGCCGAGCTGATCGCCGCCACCAGCGGCCTGGGCTTCATGGTGCAGTCGGCGGCGCAGTTCCTGGTCACCGACGTGGTGGTGCTGGGCATCCTGCTGATCGCCCTGATCGCCTTCGCCCTGGAGATGGGCCTGCGCGCCCTGCAACGCAAGCTGGTGCCCTGGCATGGCCAGAGCCACTGATTCGACTGACCACGCCAGCAGCCTGGCGCCTGATTGAAGAGACCGACATGAGCCTGACCATCACCCCCCTCAGCCCGGCGCTCGGCGCGCAGATCAGCGGCGTCGACATCAGCCGCGACATCAGCGAGACAGAGCGCGATGCCATCGAGCAGGCGCTGCTCCGGCACCAGGTGCTGTTCTTCCGCGACCAACCGATCGAGCCCGAGCAGCAGGCGCGCTTCGCTGCCCGTTTCGGCGACCTGCACATCCACCCGATCTATCCCAACGTGCCGGAAACACCCCAGGTGCTGATCCTCGACACGGCGGTCACCGACGTGCGTGACAACGCCGTGTGGCACACCGACGTGACCTTCCTGCCGACCCCGGCGCTGGGCGCGGTGCTCAGCGCCAAGCAGTTGCCGGCCTATGGCGGCGACACCCTGTGGGCCAGTGGCATTGCGGCGTTCGAAGCCTTGTCGGCGCCACTGCGCGGGTTGCTCGACGGCTTGACCGCCACCCATGACTTCACCAAGTCGTTCCCGCTGGAGCGCTTCGGCACCACGGCCGAAGACCTGGCGCGCTGGGAAGCGACCCGGCGCAACAACCCGCCGCTGTCGCACCCGGTGGTACGCACGCATCCGGTGAGCGGGCGCAAGGCGTTGTTCGTCAACGAAGGGTTCACCACACGCATCAATGAACTGAGCGAGCTGGAAAGCGAGGCGTTGCTGAAGCTGCTGTTCGCCCATGCGACGCGGCCGGAGTTCAGCATTCGCTGGAGGTGGCAGGAGAATGACGTGGCGTTCTGGGACAACCGCGTGACCCAGCATTTTGCGGTGGATGATTACCGGCCCAACCGGCGGGTGATGCACCGGGCGACCATCCTGGGGGATGCCCCCTTCTGAGACATCCTGCTCCGGCCTCTTCGCGGCGGTTCGACGCCTCGATAAACCCGCTCCCACAAGGACCGCGCAGTTTCTGAATACTGTGCAGTACCTGTGGGAGCGGGTTCACCCGCGAAGAGGCCGGTACAGGCTATTACCTGACCAGATGCAGGAACTGCATGTGCCGCTCGTACTGGTCGAGGATGTCGTTGATGATCTGCTCCTTGCTGTAGCCCACCAGGTCGTAGTTCTGGCTGCCTTCGCTCAGGTGCACTTCCGCCCGGTAGTAGCGGCGGTTCTTCAACTCCTGGGTACCCAGCCCACCCAGTGCGAACGACGGGGTGAAGTAGCCGCGCATCTGCACCTGGTAGATGAACGGCTGTTCCTCGCCATGGCCGACCTTGAGGCTGACGTTGTCATGGCTCGGGTCGTCCTGGGTCACCAGCACCAGCCCCTTCTGCTCGAACACCTCGCGCACATCGGCGATCGCCGGGCGCACCACGTCGTCCATGAAGCGGTACACCTCGTCGCGTGACGGGAAGTGCACCGCCTGGCTCAGGCGCTGGCGCCAGCCGCCCCGGCCACGGCGCGATTGCGCGAAGGGTGCCAGCGAGTGCATCTGCGCGATCTGCCGCTGGCTCTCCAGATAGAAGGCCTTGTGCAGCCCCCACATCATGCACAGCAGGATCAGCGAGAACGGCAGCGAAGTCAGCACCACCGCCGACTTCAGCGAGTCGATGCTGCCGGCGAACAGCAGGCCGCTGGTGATCAGCGCGGTCATCGCGCCCCAGAAGATGCGCAGCCAGTTCGGCCCGTCCTCGTCGGCACCGCCGCCCTTGGCGGACAGGGTCGACAGCACCACGGTGCCGGAGTCGGCCGAGGTGACGAAGAACACGAAGCTGATGAACACCGTCACGGCGATCACCACCTTGCTCCACGGGTAGGTTTCCAGCAGCAGGTACAAGCTCATGGACGGGTTGTCCAACGCCGACTGGCCAAGCGCGGTCATGCCGTGGTTGATCACCTGGTCCAGGGCACTGTTGCCGAAGATCGACATCCACGCCAGGGTGAAGCCCAGCGGGATCAGCAGCACGCCGAAGACGAACTCGCGGATGGTGCGCCCGCGCGAGATCCGCGCGATGAACAGCCCCACGAACGGCGCCCAGGCAATCCACCAGGCCCAGTAGAACACCGTCCAGCCACCCAGCCAGTCGCGCTGCTCGCCATAGGCGTACACGTCGAAGCTCTTGCGCGGCAGGGCGCCGAGGTAGTCGCCGAGGTTCTGGATGAGGGTGTTGAACAGGTGCTGGGTGGGCCCGGCGAACAGCACGAACAACAGCAGCGCACAGGCCAGGAACAGGTTGATGTCGCTCATCACCCGCACGCCCTTCTCGACCCCGGCGACCGCCACGGCCACCGCCGCGCCCATCATCAGCGCGATCAGGATCACCTGCACCCACTGGCTGTGGCTGATGCCGAACAGGTAGTCGAGGCCGGCGTTCAGGTGCAGCACGCCAAAGCCCATGTCGGCGCCCAGGCCGAACACCGTGGCGATGATGCCGAAGCCGTCCACCGCGTAGCCGATCGGCCCGTTGATCCGCTTGCCGATCAGCGGGTACAGCGCCGAGCGCAGGGCCAGCGGCAGGTTGTGGCGGTAGGCGAAGTAGGCCAGCGCCATGCCGACGAAGGCGAACACCCCCCAGCCATGCAGGCCCCAGTGCAGGAACAGGATCTGCATGGCCTGGCGCCCGGCCTCGGCCGTGCCACCTTCGCCTTGCGGCGGTTGCAGCATGTGGGTCAGGGGTTCGGAGACGCAGAAGAAGAACAGCGTGATGCTGATGCCGGCGGCGAACAGCATGCCGGCCCAAGACAGGTAGCTGAACTCGGGTTCGTCATGGTCGGCGCCCAGCTTGATCTTGCCGTAGCCGGACAACGCGGTGACCACCACGAACACCAGGTACAGGGTCATGGCCAGCATGTAGTACCAGCCGACCGTATTGGCCGCCCAGTTCTGCGCCGCCATCAGCCACTCGCCGGAGGCTTGCGGGAAGGCGATCACCACCAGGCCGAAGAGCAGGATGAAACTCGCCGCGAAATAGAACACCGGGGGGTTCATGCGGATCTTGCCATTGGCAAGGGAGGGGGACGGTGCACTCATGAAACAGGCACCTCGTCGTCGATCGACGTGAGGCTCGGATTGAACGGGTTCAGCAAAGGAATCCTCCTGATGAACACCGGCAGCGGACCAGCGTTTTTCGTTGAACAAGCGTTCAAGTTAAACATGGATCGGATTTCAAAGCGAACCGGGGCGCCCATCGGTGCCCTCCTGTTCCGGCCCTTTCGCGGGCAAGCCCGCTCCCACAAGTACGCCACATCATTCAGGATCTGTGGGGTTCCTGTGGGAGCGGGTTTACCCGCGAAGAGGCCGGTACAGATTTCGTATCAGTTCTTGTCCTGGCAATCCAGCTGCAGGTTGGCCTGGGTGATGTTGCTCGCTGCCGGCACGCTGCGGGTCAGCCACACATTGCCGCCAATGGTCGAGCCCTGGCCGATGGTAATCCTGCCCAGGATGGTCGCCCCGGCGTAGATCACCACATCGTCCTCGACGATCGGGTGACGCGGCAGGCCTTTGTGCAGGGTGCCCGACTCGTCGCTGGGGAAACGCTTGGCGCCCAGGGTCACCGCCTGGTAGATACGCACCCGCTCGCCGATGATCGCCGTCTCGCCGATCACCACACCGGTGCCGTGGTCGATGAAGAAGCTCTGGCCGATCTGCGCCCCCGGGTGGATGTCGATGCCGGTCGCCGAATGCGCCAGCTCCGAACTGATCCGCGCCAGCAACGGCAGCCCGGCCTGGTACAGGTGGTGGGCCAGGCGGTGGTGGATGATCGCCAGGATCCCCGGGTAGCACAGCAGCACCTCGTCGACGCTGCGCGCCGCCGGGTCGCCGTGGTAGGCCGCCAGCACGTCGGTGTCGAGCAGCACCCGCAGGCCCGGCAGGGCCGCGGCAAAATCCTGGATCAGGCGCAGGGCATGGGCGTCGATACCTTCCAGCTCTGCGCGGCTCTGCCGTGCGGCGTAGCGCAGCTCCAGCCGCGCCTGGGCCAGCAGTGCGGTAAGGGCGGCATCGAGGGTGTGGCCGACGTAGAAGTCTTCGCTTTCCTCACGCAGGTCGACCGGCCCCAGGCGCATCGGGAACAGCGCCCCGCACAGCTGCTCGAGGATCTGCCGCATCGCTTCGCGCGACGGCAACTCGCGCCCGCCCTGCTCGCCGCTGCTGCGGCCATTGCGGCTGCGCCACTGCTCACGGGCGCCGCGCAGGCCGCTGACGATGCTGTGCAACTGCCAGTGCCCGGATGAAGGTTGTTCGCTCACGGTGTTCTCCTGCCAAAGGGGCCAACTTTTTTATCAGCAGGGCCGGCCTCTTCGCGGGTAAACCCGCTCCCACAGGTACTCCACATTACTCAGAATTTGTGGGGGCTCTGTGGGAGCGGGTTTACCCGCGAAGAGGCCGGGCCTGCCATGTGCAATCCACTCTACGGCAAATCCGCCCCTTGGAAAAAACAACGCTTTATTCCACTCTGCGCTAAGTCGGGCATAAGCGGCGATGACGGGGGCAGCAACCTGGCCTACCCTCAAAGCAGCCATGACCTGGCATCGCGATTAAAGGGAATAACAAAATAATTTTTTATTATTTCCAGGCCTATGCAGCCAACTTCTATAGTCGCCACCCACTACTTAAACAACAAGCGCGGGGTCTGACATGTCGAAATTCGCCAAACCGCTTCTCAACGCCAGCCTGGCCATCCTCCTGGGTGCCGGCCTGCTCGGCCAGGCCTTCGCCGGCGAGCAACTGAAGACCATCGAGAAGAACGGTGTGATCAACGTCGGCCTCGAAGGCACCTACCCACCGTTCAGCTTCCAGGACGAGAACGGCAAGCTGACCGGCTTCGAAGTGGAGCTGTCGGAATTGCTGGCCAAGGAACTGGGGGTCAAGGCCAAGATCCAGCCGACCAAATGGGACGGCATCCTCGCCGCCCTGGAGTCCAAGCGCCTGGACGTGGTGATCAACCAGGTAACCATCTCCGAGGAGCGCAAGAAGAAGTACGACTTCTCCGAGCCCTACACCGTTTCCGGGATCCAGGCGCTGATCCTGAAGAAGAAGGCCGAGCAGCTGAACATCAATGCCGCCCAGGACCTGGCCGGCAAGAAGGTCGGCGTGGGCCTGGGCACCAACTACGAGCAGTGGGTGAAGCAGGACGTGCCGAAGGCAGACGTGCGCACCTATGAAGACGACCCAAGCAAGTTCGCCGACCTGCGCAACGGCCGCATCGACGCCATCCTGATCGACCGCCTGGCGGCGCTGGAGTACGCCAAGAAGGCCACCGACACACAACTGGCCGGCGCTGCCTTCTCGCGCCTGGAAAGCGGCGTGGCCCTGCGCAAGGGCGAGCCTGAGCTGCTGGCGGCAATCAACAAGGCCATCGACAAGCTCAAGGCCGACGGCACGCTGGCCAAGCTGTCGGACAAATACTTCGGTGCCGATGTCACCAAATGATCGCTGAAAGCCTGCAACTCGTTGCCGATTCCGCGCCCTTCCTGCTCAAGGGCGCGGGTTACACCGTGCTGCTCAGCGTCGGCGGCATGTTCTTCGGCCTGGTGCTGGGGTTTGCCCTGGCACTGATGCGGCTGTCGAAGATCCTGCCGCTGGACTGGCTGGCGCGCATCTACGTGTCGTTCTTCCGTGGCACGCCGCTGCTGGTGCAGCTGTTCGTGATCTACTTCGGCATGCCGCAGATCGGCATCGAGCTCGACCCGATCCCGGCGTCGCTGATCGGCCTGTCGCTGAACATGGCCGCGTACATCTGCGAAATCCTCCGTGCCGCGATCTCCTCGATCGACCGTGGCCAGTGGGAAGCCGCCGCCAGCATCGGCATGACCCGCACCCAGGCGATGCGCCGGGCGATCCTGCCCCAGGCGCTGCGCACCGCGCTGCCGCCGCTGGGCAACAGTTTCATCTCGCTGGTCAAGGACACCGCCCTGGCGGCCACCATCCAGGTGCCCGAACTGTTCCGCCAGGCGCAACTGATCACCGCGCGCACCTTCGAGGTGTTCACCATGTACCTGGCGGTGGCGGTGATCTACTGGATCCTCTGCAGCATCCTCGCGCACTTCCAGAACCGCATGGAAGCGCGGGTCAACCAGCACGACCAGGAGCATTGAGATGATCGTAGTAGAAGGCCTGACCAAGCGGTTCAAGGGCCAGACCGTGCTCGACGGCATCGACCTGACCGTGCGGCCGGGCGAAGTGGTGGCGATCATCGGCCCCAGCGGCTCGGGCAAGACCACCTTCCTGCGCTGCCTCAACCTGCTGGAAACCCCGGATGCCGGGCGTATCCAGATCGGCAGCATCAGCATCGACGCCAATCGCCCGCTGGGGGGCCAGCAAGGTGCGATCCGCCGCTTGCGCCAGCAGGCCGGGTTCGTCTTCCAGAACTTCAACCTGTTCCCCCACCGCACCGCCCTGGACAACGTCATCGAGGGGCCGGTGATCGTCAAGAAGACACCCCGCGAGCAGGCTGTCGAGCTGGGCCGGCGCCTGCTGGCCAAGGTCGGCCTGGCCGGCAAGGAAGACGCCTACCCGCGGCGCCTGTCCGGCGGCCAGCAACAACGTGTGGCGATTGCCCGCGCGCTGGCCATGGAGCCGGAGGTGATCCTGTTCGACGAGCCCACCTCGGCGCTCGACCCTGAACTGGTCGGCGAAGTACTGGAGACCATCCGCGGCCTGGCCGAGGAAAAGCGCACGATGATCATCGTCACCCACGAGATGAGCTTTGCCCGGGATGTGGCCAACCGGGTGATCTTCTTCGACAAGGGCGTGATCGTCGAACAGGGCGAGGCCAAGGCATTGTTTGCCAGCCCGAAGGAAGAGCGCACCCGGCAGTTCCTGCGCAAGTTCCTCGGGACTGCCGCTTCCGAATAACCCTGTACTGGCCTCTTCGCGGGTAAACCCGCTCCCACAGTTTTGAATGCTGTGCCGTCCCTGTGGAAGCGGGCTCACCCGCGAAGAGGCCGGCACATCCAGCACAACTCCCCTCTTCTATACATATTCCAAATATTTAGTTCATAAACTTTTGATAAGCCATTAGGGTATATGAACCGGACCACCGGACCAGCAAATGTCTGTCGCCATCAGCTGAAGCGACGCATCCACTTTTGTGAGGTTCGGTTCTGATGACCACCCAGCCAAATACCCCTTTCCACAGCGACCTCGACAGTTCGCCCCTGCTGCTGCCGGCCAAGGTGTTGCGCAACGACGCCGAAGCCCTGCAAGCGGCCCGCGAACTGGCCGACGCCGCCCGCGAACAGGCTGCCCGCCGCGACCGCCAGCGCAAGCTGCCGTGGGCCGAAATCGAACAGTTCACCCGCAGCGGCCTGGGCAGCATCAGCGTGCCCAAGGCCCATGGCGGCCCCGATGTCTCCTTTGCCACCATCGCCGAGGTGTTCCGCCTCATCAGCGCCGCCGACCCGGCCCTGGGGCAGATCCCGCAGAACCAGTTCGGCGTGCTGCAACTGCTGCGCCTGACCGCCAGCGAGGCCCAGCAGGCGCTGATCTTCCGCAGCGTGCTGGACGGCTGGCGCATCGGCAACGCCGGGCCCGAGCGCGGTACCAAGGACACCCTGACCCTCAAGGCACGCATCAGCCGCAGCGCTGACGGTTATCGCCTCAGCGGCGAGAAGTTCTATTCCACCGGTGCCCTGTTCGCCCACTGGGTGGCCGTCAAGGCCCTGGACGACGAAGGCCGCCAGCGCCTGGCCTTCGTCCGCCGTGGCAGCCCGGGGCTGCGCATCGTCGATGACTGGTCCGGCTTCGGCCAGCGCACCACCGCCAGCGGCACCGTGCTGCTCGACCAGGTGCCGGTGGATGCGGAGCTGGTGATCGACAACTGGCGCCAGCGCGACCTGCCCAGTATCCAGGGCGCGGGGTCGCAGTTGATCCAGGCCGCGATCGATGCCGGCATCGCCGAAGCGGCCATTGCTGACGCCATCGCCTTCGTGCGCGACAAGTCGCGGCCGTGGATCGATGCCAATGTCGAGCGCGCCAGCGATGACCCTTATGTGATTGCCGACATCGGCCGCCTGAAGCTCGAACTGCATGCCGCCGAGGCGCTGCTGCGCAAGGCGGCGCGGGTGCTCGACGAGGTCAACGCCGGGCCGATCGATGCCGCTGCTGCGGCGCGGGCCTCGATTGCCGTGGCCGAGGCCAAGGTGCTGACCACCGAGGTTTCGTTGCAGGCCAGCGAGAAGCTGTTCGAGCTGGCCGGCAGCCGCGCGACCCTGGCCGAGTTCAACCTCGACCGGCACTGGCGCAATGCCCGGGTGCACACCCTGCATGACCCGGTGCGCTGGAAGTACCACGCGGTTGGCGCCTATCACCTGAACGGCACCTTGCCTGCCCGGCATTCCTGGATCTGATTTGAGGGCCTTGGGGCTGCTTTGCAGCCCTTTCGCGACGCAAGGCCGCTCCTACAGGAGGTAAGCGATCCCTTGTAGGAGCGGCCTTGCGTCGCGAAAGGGCCGCAGCGCGGCCCCATTGCCCCGGAGAACACCATGACAACATCCGTTATCACCAGCGACACCCAAGCCCTGGATGTCGCCACACACCTTGCCCAACAACTCCACCGCGACAGTGCCCTGCGCGACCGCGAGCGCCGCCTGCCCCACGCCGAGCTGGAGCTGTTCAGCCGCTCCGGCCTGTGGGCCATCAGCGTACCCAAGGCCTTCGGCGGCGCCGGCGTGTCCAGCGTCACCCTGGCCCAGGTCATCGCCCGCATCGCCCAGGCCGACGCCTCCCTCGGGCAGATCCCACAAAACCACTTCTACGCCCTCGAAGTGCTGCGCGTGAACGGCAGCCCCGAGCAGCAGCGCCGCCTCTACGCCGAAGTGCTGGCCGGTGCACGCTTGGGCAACGCCCTGGCCGAACTGGGCAGCAAGACCGCCCACGACCGCACCACCCGCCTGACCCGCGACGGTGCCGGCTACCGCATCAACGGCCGCAAGTTCTACGCCACCGGCGCGCTCTACGCCCAGCGCATCCCCACCTCGGTGATCGACGAGCAAGGCCGCCAGCAACTGGCCTTCGTCCCGGCCGACAGCCAGGGCCTGCAGGTGATCGACGACTGGAGCGGCTTCGGCCAGCGCACCACCGGCAGCGGCTCGGTGCAGTTCGACGACGTGTACGTCGACGAAGCCGACGTGGTGCCGTTCCAGAGTGCCTTCGAGCGCCCGACCCCGGTCGGCCCGCTGGCGCAGATCCTCCACGCCGCCATCGACACCGGCATCGCCCGCGCCGCTTACGAGGATGCCCTGCACTTCGTGCGCACGCGCAGCCGGCCCTGGATCGATTCCGGTCAGGACAAGGCCAGCGACGACCCGCTGACCCTGAAGAGCTTCGGCCACCTGGCGATCCGCCTGCACGCCGCCGAAGCGTTGCTCGAGCGCGCCGGCGAATACCTCGACCGCGCCCAGGCCGACAGCACCGCAGACAGCGTCGCCAGCGCCTCCATCGCGGTCGCCGAAGCCCGCGCCATCAGCACCGAGATCGCCCTCGCCGCCGGCACCACGCTGTTCGAGCTGGCCGGCAGCCAGGCCACCCTGGCCGAGCACAACCTCGACCGCCACTGGCGCAACGCCCGCGTGCACACCCTGCACGACCCGGTGCGCTGGAAGTACCACGCCATCGGCAACTACTACCTCAACGACCACAACCCACCACGCCGAGGGACGATCTGATGGCCAAGCAGCTGCTGCTCAATGCCTTCAACATGAACTGCATCGGGCATATCAACCACGGCCTGTGGACCCACCCACGGGACACCTCGACCCAGTACAAGAGCCTGGCCTACTGGACCGACCTGGCGCGCCTGCTGGAGCGCGGGCTGTTCGACGGCCTGTTCATCGCCGACATCGTCGGCACCTACGACATCTACGGCCAGTCGCTGGACGTGACCCTCAAGGAGTCGATCCAGCTGCCGGTCAACGACCCGTTGCTGCTGGTTTCGGCCATGGCCGCAGTGACCCGCCACCTGGGCTTCGGCCTCACCGCCAACCTCACCTACGAGGCGCCCTACCTGTTCGCCCGCCGTCTCTCGACCCTGGACCACCTGAGCGACGGCCGGGTCGGCTGGAACATCGTCACCGGCTACCTCGACAGCGCCGCCCGGGCCATGGGCCTGGAGCAGCAGCCGGAGCACGACCGCCGCTACGACCAGGCCGACGAATACCTGCAGGTGCTGTACCAGCTGCTCGAAGGCAGCTGGGCCGACGACGCCGTGGTCAATGACCGCGCCCGACGGGTGTACGCCGAGCCGGGCAAGGTGCGCAAGGTGCGCCACCAGGGCGAGTTCTACAAGGTCGAGGGCTACCACCTGTGCGAACCCTCGCCGCAGCGCACCCCGGTGCTGTTCCAGGCCGGCAGTTCGCCGCGCGGCCTGGCCTTCGCCGGCAACCATGCCGAATGCGTGTTCATCAGTGGCCAGGACAAGGCCGCCACCCGCGCCCAGGTCGACAAGGTGCGCGCCGCTGCCCAGGCCGCTGGCCGCGATCCACAGGCGGTGAAGGTGTTCATGGGCATCACGGTGATCGTCGCGCCCACCGAGCAACAGGCCCAGGCCAAGCATGCCGAGTACCTGCGCCATGCCAGCGCGGAAGCCGGCGTCGCGCACTTCGCCGCCTCCACCGGCATCGACTTCGCCGCCTTCGAGCTGGACGAGCCCATCGCCAGCGGCAAGGGCAATGCCATCCAGTCGGCCACCCGCCAGCTGCAGGAAAACGCCTGGACCCGCCGCCGCCTGCTGGAGCAGCACGCCCTCGGCGGGCGCTACGTGACCCTGGTCGGCGCGCCGGAACAAGTCGCCGAACAATTGATCGCCTGGATCGATGACACCGGCCTGGACGGCTTCAACCTGACCCGCACCGTCACCCCGGAAAGCTTCGAGGACTTCATCGACCTGGTGGTGCCGCAACTGCAGCAGCGCGGCCGCTACAAGACCGCCTACGCCGAAGGCACCCTGCGCGAAAAGCTGTTCGCCAGTGACCACCCGCACCTGCCCGCCGACCACCCCGGCTCGACCTACCGTCAAACCTCTGCCCCGACTGGAGCCCCGTCCCATGCTTGAGAAACTGTTCCGGCCCGTCGCGGCCATCGCCCTCACCCTCGGCCTGTCCGCCAGCGCGCTGGCCGCCGAACCGCTGAAGATCGGCACCACCTCGGCCTTCGCCATCCCGCTGGAAGCGGCGGTGGAAGAAGCCCACAAGCAAGGCCTGGAAGTGAAGCTGATCGAGTTCAGCGACTGGATCGCGCCCAATGTCAGCCTCAACAGTGGCGACATCGACGTGAACTACTTCCAGCACATCCCCTTCCTGGAGAACGCCAAGGCCGCCGCCGGCTTCAACCTGATCCCCTACGCCCCGGGCATCATCAACAACGTCGGCCTGTACTCGAAAAAGTACAAGGCCTTCGCCGATCTGCCCGAAGGCGCCAGCGTGGCCATCGCCAACGACCCGATCAACAGCGGCCGCGGCCTGCAACTGCTGGCCAAGGCCGGGCTGATCACGCTCAAGCCCGGCGTCGGCTACAAGGCCACCGAGGACGACATCACCGCCAACCCGAAGAAGCTGAAGATCCTCCAGGTCGAAGCCGTGCAGCTGGTGCGCGCCTATGACGACGCCGACCTGGTGCAGGGCTACCCGGCCTACATCCGCCTGGCCAACACCTTCGACGCCACCTCGGCACTGCTGTTCGACGGCCTGGAAAACAAGGAATACGTGATCCAGTTCGTCATCCGCCCGCAGAGCAAGGACGACCCGCGCCTGGCCAAGTTCGTCGACATCTACCAGCATTCGCCCGCCGTGCGCGCCGCGCTGAACAAGGCCCACGGCAGCCTGTACCAGGCCGGTTGGGAAGGCTGACATGAGCCAGGCCAACGCGCTCAGGGCGCCCAGCGCACAACCATCGCCGCCAACGGCCCGCGAGCAGGCGCTGCGCCCGGAGGTCAACCAGGCGCACATCCGCTTCATCGGCCTGGGCAAGACCTACCCCGGCCAGCAGCAGCCCGCACTGCACGGCATCGAGCTGAACATCCGCCGCGGCGAGATCTTCGGCATCATCGGCCGCAGTGGCGCCGGCAAGTCGTCGCTGCTGCGCACCATCAACCGCCTGGAGCAACCAAGCCAGGGCCGGGTGCTGATCGACCAGGTGGACATCGCGCCATTCGACGAAGACCAGCTGGTGGCGCTGCGCCGGCGCATCGGCATGATCTTCCAGCACTTCAACCTGATGTCGGCCAAGACCGTGTGGCAGAACGTCGAGCTGCCGCTGAAGGTGGCCGGCGTGGCCAAGGCCGAGCGCCAGCGCAAGGTGCGCGAGCTGCTGGCGCTGGTCGGCCTGCAGGAGAAGCACCACGTCTACCCGGCGCAGCTATCCGGCGGGCAGAAGCAGCGCGTCGGCATCGCCCGGGCGCTGGTGCATGACCCCGAGATCCTGCTGTGCGACGAGGCCACTTCGGCACTGGACCCGGAAACTACCGCCTCGATCCTCGAATTGCTGCGCGACATCAACCGGCGCCTGGGCCTGACCGTGGTGCTGATCACCCACGAGATGGCGGTGATCCGCGACATCTGCCAGCGCGTGGTGGTGCTTGAGCGTGGCGAAATCGTCGAGCAGGGCGACGTCTGGCGGGTATTCGGCAGCCCGCGCCACGAGGTGACCCGGACCCTGCTGACGCCTTTGCAGACCAAACTGCCCGAAGCCTTGCAGGCCAAGCTTCGGGCCAGCCCCATCAGCCGCGACAGCGCCGTGGTGCTCAAGCTCAGCGTGCTGGGTGAACCGGCCCTGTCCGACCTGTTCGCCGACCTCGGCGGGCGCGTGCGCCTGCTCCAGGGCGGCGTCGAAACCATTGGCGAGCACGCCCTGGGCCAGTTGATCCTGGCCGTGCAGGGGTCGCCGCACGACACCCATCAATTGCTCGAACATGCCCGTCACTGGGCCGAAGACGTGGAGGTACTGGGCCATGTGGTTTGATCGCTTGCTCGAAGGCTTGCTCGATACCCTGCTGATGGTCGGTGTGTCATCGTTGATCGCGCTGCTGGTGGGAGTACCGATGGCGGTGCTGCTGGTCACCAGCGACAAGGGCGGGATTTTCCAGGCGCCGCTGCTGAACCGGGTGCTGGGTGCCTTCGTCAACCTGTTCCGCTCGATCCCGTTCCTGATCCTGATGGTCGCGCTGATCCCCTTCACCCGCCTGCTGGTCGGCACCACCTATGGCGTCTGGGCCGCCGTGGTGCCGCTGACCATCGCCGCCACGCCGTTCTTTGCGCGGATAGCCGAGGTGAGCCTGCGCGAGGTCGACCATGGCTTGGTGGAGGCGGCGCAGGCCATGGGCTGCCGGCGCTGGCACATCGTCTGGCATGTACTGTTGCCCGAGGCACTGCCGGGGATCGTCGGCGGGTTCACCATCACCCTGGTGACGCTGATCAACTCATCGGCCATGGCCGGGGCGATTGGTGCTGGGGGGCTGGGGGATATTGCCTATCGCTATGGGTACCAGCGGTTCGACAGCCAGATCATGCTGACGGTAATTGCCATGCTGGTGGCGTTGGTGGCGTTGATCCAGGTGGGGGGGGACCGGCTGGCAAAAGGCTTGAACAAGCGCTGATGGCCTGGGGCTGCCTTGCAGCCCTTTCGCGACACAAGGCCGCTCCTACAGGAATACGCGACCCCTTGTAGGAGCGGCCTTGTGTCGCGAAAGGGCCGCAAAGCGGCCCCGGCAATCTCAGCCCCAGCGCAAATCCCCAGCCGCCACCGGCCGCCCGAACCAGTACCCCTGCCCCAGCTGGCACTGCTGCTCCAGCAGAAAACGCGCCTGCTCGGCCTGCTCGATCCCCTCGGCATGCACCTGCATGCCCATGCTCCGCGCCAGGGCGATGATCACCCGCACGATGGCGATGTCATCGTCATCCAGCGGCAACCCGGCAACGAAGCCCTGGTCGATCTTCAGCTTCTGCACCGGCATGCGCTTGAGCCGCAGCAACGACGAATAACCGGTACCGAAATCATCGATGGCCAGGTTCAAGCCCAGCTCGCGCAGGCGATGCAACTGCTCCAACGCCACCTCAGGGTCCTCCATCACCGCGCTCTCGGTCACTTCCAATTCCAGCAGCGCCGGGTCCAGGCCTGTCTCGTGCAGCACCTCGGCCACCTGCCGGTACAACTCGCGGTGGCCGAACAAGCGGCTGGAGATGTTCACCGCAACGAACTGCAGCGCGCGCCCTTCGGCCTGCCAGCACACCATCTGCCGACACGCCTGGCGCAGCACCCAGGCGTCGATCTCGGCGATCAACCCGGTGCGCTCGGCGATCGGGATGAATTCGCCCGGCGGCACCAGCCCGCGCTGGGGGTGCTGCCAGCGCACCAGTGCCTCGACGCCGACCATCTTCGCCGTGAACAGGTCGTGCACCGGCTGGAAGAACACCCGCAGTTCGTCCTGGGCCAGCGCCCGGCGCAGTTCGCCGGCGGTTTCCACCCGGTGCTGGGCATGGGCGGTCAGTTCCTCGGTGTACAACGCGTAGCAGGCGCGGCCGTTGCCCTTGGCCTTGAACAGCGCCGAGTCGGCATTGCGCAGCAACTGCGCGGCGCTCAAGGCATCGCTGGGGAACAGGCTGATGCCGACGCTGGCACTGACGAACAGCCGGTGGCCGTCGCAATCGAACGGCTCGCGCAGGCGCTCGATGATCTGCTGCGCCAGCTTGCCGGCCTGGCCGACCTGCTGGCAGTTCTCGGCCAGCACGCCGAATTCGTCGCCGCCCAGGCGCGCCAGGGTCACGCCGTTGCCCAGTTCATCGCGCAGGCGCTCGCCGACCAGCTTGAGCAACTGGTCGCCGATGGTATGGCCCAGGCCATCGTTGATGCTCTGGAAGTGATCGAGGTCGAGCAGCAGCAAGGCGCAGCCGCGCTTGTTGGCCTGCGCGGCGGCCAACGCATGTTCGACGCGGTCATTGAACAACAGCCGGTTGGGCAGGCCGGTGAGCGGGTCGTGGTGGGCCAGGTAGGCCAGTTCCTGCTCGGAGTGCTTGATCGCGCTGATGTCGCTGAACACCGCCACGTAATGGCTGAGCTCGCCACTGTCGTCGCGAATGGCGCAGATCGTCTGCCATTGCGGATAGATTTCACCACTTTTGCGGCGGTTCCAGATTTCCCCGCTCCACTCGCCCTTGGCGGCCAGGGTGGCGTAGATCTGCTGGTAGAACGGCACGCCGTGGCGCCCGGACTTGAACTTGCTCGGGCGCTGGCCGAGCACTTCGTCCTGCTGGTAGCCGGTGATGCGCATGAAGGCCCGGTTGACGTGCACGATCAGGCCCTGGCGGTCGGTGACCAGCACGCCTTCGAGGGTGCTGTCGAACACCGCCGCGGCCATGCGCAGGCGTTCACGGTCCTCGCTGCGCAGGCGGGCACCGATGCCGATGAAATTGAGCAGGCGGGCGCGCGACACGAAGATCAGCACGGCACTGAACAGCACCCAGAGCACCACGTTGATCTGCCGCCCCACGGTCAGCGCCAGGGGGTTGTCGGACATCGTGTGCAGCACCACCTCCGAGAGCACCAGCCAGAGGATCGAGAGCACCACATACAGCGCGGCCATGCGCAAGGCGTCGCGAACGGAAACAGACATGTCGGGGGGAATTGCCCATTGAAAAGGAAGGGGGATTATAAAGGCTGAAACATGCCGTGACTTCCTATCTGAAAGGGTGACTGGTTTTATTTGCCCGCCAAGGGATAATCACACCCTTCTCCCTGCATTACCGAGGGTTTCCTTACCTATGTGGTACAACGGTCTGCTCGACTTGTCGGCCTGGCAACTGGTTGGCGTCACCCTGCTGATGACCCACGTGACCATCGTCAGCGTCACGGTCTACCTGCATCGCTACTCCGCCCATCGCTCCCTGGAGCTCAATGGCGCGCTCAAGCACTTCTTCCGCTTCTGGCTGTGGCTGACCACGGCACAGAACACCCGCGAGTGGACCGCCGTCCACCGCAAGCACCACGCCAAGTGCGAAACCCCCGACGACCCGCACAGCCCGCTGTACAAGGGGCTGAGCACGGTGCTGCGCAAGGGCGCCGAGCTCTACCGCGAAGAGGCGCGCAACCCCGAAACCCTGCGCATCTACGGCAAGAACTGCCCGGACGACTGGATCGAGCGCAACCTCTATTCGCGCTACAAGCTCGGCGGCATCGCCGTCATGGCAGTGCTCGACCTGCTGCTGTTCGGCAGCATCGGCATCACCATCTGGGCCGTGCAGATGATGTGGATCCCGTTCTGGGCCGCCGGCGTGGTCAACGGCCTGGGCCACGCGCTCGGCTATCGCAATTTCGAATGCCGCGACGCCGCCACCAACCTGGTGCCGTGGGGCATCGTCATTGGCGGCGAAGAGCTGCACAACAACCACCACACCTACCCCAACTCGGCCAAGCTCTCGGTCAAGCGCTGGGAGTTCGACATGGGCTGGGCGTGGATCCGCCTGTTCTGCCTGCTGCGCCTGGCCAAGGTGCAACGTGTGGCACCCATCGCCCACCGGGTCGAGGGCAAGGCCAGCCTGGACATGGACACCGCCATGGCGATCCTCAACAACCGCTTCCAGATCATGGCCCAGTACCGCAAGCTGGTGATCGGCCCGCTGGTCAAGCAGGAGCTGGCCAAGGTCGACGCCTCGGTGCGCCACCGCTTCCGCCGTGCCAAGCGCCTGCTGTCGCGGGAAACCAGCCTGCTCGAAGACCGCCACCATGTGCGCATCGAGTCGATGCTCGCCCACAGCCAGGCGCTCAAGACCATCTACGAAAAACGCCTGGCCCTGCAGCAGATCTGGGCCCGCACCAGCGCCAACGGCCACGACATGCTGGCGGCCATGAAGGACTGGGTGCACGAGGCCGAAGCCAGCGGCATCCACGCCCTGCACGAATTCGCCACGCAGCTGAAAACCTACTCCCTGCGCCCTACCGGGGCCTGACCGCCGTTGATCGGCATGCCCCGCACCGGGGCATGCCCGGTTGGAACTTCCCCCCTGAAAATCCACTCAAACCCTGCACATCGCCCGCGCGGCGGGCTGGTTCGTGGCCGCGCGCTTCCCCGTCGAGAACCGCTCCGTGCACATGGCCAAGAACATCGATTCATCCCTGCCCGGCAATTCCCCTCCCGCAGCCGCCCAGACCCTGCTGGCCCTGCTCCACGCCCAAGGTGAAGTCGCCCGCCTGAGCGAGCGCGAGCAGCTCTACAGCTCGCTGCTCGACAGCGTCAACGCCGTGCTCTGGGCGTTCGACTGGGAAACCCGCCAGGTGCTCTACGTCAGCCCCGCCTACGAACGCATCTTCGGCCGCCCGGCCAGCCTGGTGCTGGCCGACTACAACGAATGGCGCGACAGCATCTACCCCGACGACCTGGAGTTCGCCGAGCGCAGCCTGGCCCAGGTGCTGCTCAAGGGCGCGGTGGAAGACCGCGAATACCGCATCATCAACGCCAGCGGCCAGGTGCGCTGGCTCAGCGACAAGTGCTACGTCAACCAGCAGCGCGACGGCGACCGGGTGATCATCGTCGGCATCGCCGAGGACATCACCGACAAGAAGCAGCTCGAAGGTGAACTGCAGCGCCTGGCCACCACCGACGTGCTGACCCAGAGCAGCAACCGCCGGCACTTCTTCGAGTGCGCCGAGCAGGCCTTCGTCAGCGCCCGGGAAGACGGCACGCCGCTGGCGTTCCTGCTGCTGGACATCGATGACTTCAAGCGTATCAACGACAGTTATGGCCACCAGGAAGGCGACCAGGTGCTGCAACGCATCGCCGACAGCGGCAAGGCCGTGCTACGCCGGGGCGATCTGTTCGGGCGGATAGGTGGCGAAGAGTTTGCCGCGGTGTTCCCGGGCTGCAATGCGCAGGTGGCGGAGCAGATCGCCGAGCGTTTGCAGCGGGAGATCCAGCGGCTGGGGTTCAGCCATGGTGATGAGCGCTACAGCGTGACGGTGAGCCAGGGGCTGACCGGATTGACCGATGAGGACGAGTCGCTGGACAGCCTGTTCGGCCGGGCAGACGCGGCGATGTACCAGGCCAAGCGCCAGGGCAAGAACCAGATTGTCAGGGGGTGACGCCCTGGAACAGCCGCCGGGCAATGGTTGAGGTTTGCACCGTATTTGTGGGAGCGGGTTCACCCGCGAACACCGGCAAAGCCGGTGCCATCCGCTGCGTGGGATCGAGCGCCGCTCGCGCGGCGCATCGCGAGCAAGGCTAGCTCCTACGGCAGATCGCTGTCTGGTGCGGGCTCAGGCTCAGCTGGCTTGCCTTCGGGGTTCTCCACCTTGCGCAACCGGCTCAGTTCCGGCAGCGACACCTTCAGCAAACGCGCCGTCTTGCTGTCGGCCACCTTCTCCAGCCCCTGGTCCGCCGGCAGGCGCGCCAGCTGACCGGCCAGGTTCATGGCGAGGATTTCCCGCGAATACACCCCGCCACCAAGCTGGTAGATCGCCGCGATCAGCTCGCGCAGGCTCAGCGGCAAGCGCCAGCGGGTGCGCAGGGCCGAGCCGAATGCCGCGCCGAATTCGCCCAGCGACTGCTGCACCTGCCCCTCGTCCAGCTCGCCCCCGGCCAGCCGCCACTCCTGCAGGGAGCGCAACACCGCCAGGTCACCCAGCGAATGCAGCAGGCCAGCGCAGTAGCAGCGCTCCTGCTCCAGGTCGAGCATGCGCGCCAACGAGCGAGCGTATTCGGCGGTGTGCAGCGACAGGTTCCAGTAGCGGGTGGCGTGCTGGGTCAGCAGCGGATCGCTCAGGCGGGCGCTGCGTTTGAGGGTCATGCCCAGGATCAGGTTCATGCTCTGGGTGCTGCCAAGCTTGTTCAACGCCTGCAGCAAGGTCTGCACCGGGGCATCCCGGTGCAGGGCGGCACTGTTGGCGGCCGCGATCAGCACGGCGGTGATCTGCGGGTCGTCGCGCACCTCCTCTTCCAGCACCTTGAGGTTCAGGCCCTGGGGGTTGAGTGCACGCTTGATCGCCTGCTGCACGTCGGTGAACAGCGGCCCGCCATCGGCAGTGGCGCGACGCTGCTCCAGGTAATCCTTGAGCTTCACCCCAGGCAGCAAGGCCGGGATCGGGCACGACACTTCCTCGCCCGCATGCAGCAGCAGGACTTCCAGGCGCTTGCGCAGCTTGTCGAAGTTCAGCGGCTTGCTCAGGTACTCGGTGGGGTGGAAACGCAGGGTTTCCTTCACGCTGGCGGGGTCACTGCGTTCGCTCAGGAGAATGAACGGCAACGCCGACTTCTCGCCCTGGGCGCGGACCTTGCGCAGCAGGTCGAGGCCATCGCCGCTGGGCAACTCGCGCGCCGCGATGATCAGGTCCGGCTTGCTCGACAGGGCATTGATCGCCTGGGAGCCGTCGGCGCACACCTGCAACCGGGCGTCGCAGCGCACGCTGAGCAACATTTCCCGGAGCATGTCGCGCACCCAGGGGTCGCCCTCGACGATCAATACGCTAGGTGGGGTGGGGTCTGCAGCACTCATGGCCAACTCCTGAATATCCCTGACACACGGTCCCTCGCAGCTTCCAACGCAAGTCCTTCCACAACCATAGCGCCACCAGGCTTTTCTGGGCACAAAAAAAACCCGCCGAGGCGGGTTTTTTTTAGAAGCACGTCACATCAGGCGAGTTCAGCGAAGCACTCTTCGATGATGGCCAGGCCTTTTTCCAGCAGCGCGTCTTCGGCGGTCAGCGGAACCAGGATACGCAGGACGTTGCCGTAGGTGCCGCAGGACAGCAGGATCAGACCCTTGTCGCGCGCCTTGGCCACAACCTGGGCAACGGCAGCGGCGTTCGGGGTGTGGGTGCCTTTTTCGAAGACTTCCACAGCAATCATCGAACCCAGGCCACGGACGTCGCCGATGATCGGGTGCTTTTCCTGGATCTTGCGCAGGCCAGCGGTCAGCAGCTCGCCAACGGCCTTGCTGCGGTCCAGCAGCTTCTCTTCCTCGAACACCTCGATCACGGCCAGGGCCGCGGCGCAGGCGATTGGCGAACCGGCATAGGTGCCGCCCAGGCCGCCCGGGGCGATGGCGTCCATGTACTCGGCCTTGCCGCATACACCGGCCAGCGGGAAGCCGCCAGCGATGGACTTGGCGAAGGTGGTCAGGTCAGGCGCGACGCCCATCTGCTCCATGGCGAAGAAGGTGCCGGTACGGCCTGCGCCGGTCTGCACTTCGTCGGCGATCAGCAGGATGCCGTGCTTGTCGCACAGCTCGCGCAGGCGCTTCATCAGCTCTTTCGGCGCTGGCAGGAAGCCGCCTTCGCCTTGTACCGGCTCGAGGATGATCGCAGCGATGTCGCGTGGTTCGGCGTCGTTCTTGAAGATGCGCTCGACCGAGGCGATGGCGTCGTCAACGCTCACGCCGTGCAGCTCGCTCGGGAACAGGGCGCGGAACACGCCGCCTGGCATCAGGCCCATGCCAGCGGAGTACGGCACGACCTTGCCGGTCAGGCCCAGGGTCATCATGGTGCGGCCGTGGTAGCCGCCGGTGAAGGCGATCACGCCAGCGCGGCCAGTGGCGGCACGGGCGATCTTCACGGCGTTTTCAACGGCTTCGGAGCCGGAGGTGACCAGCAGGGTCTTCTTGTCGAAGTCGCCCGGCACCAGCTTGTTGATCTTTTCGCACAGCTCGACGTAAGGCTCGTAGGCCAGCACCTGGAAGCAGGTGTGGCTGACCTTGGTCAGCTGCTCTTGCACGGCTGCAACCACTTTCGGGTGCAGGTGGCCGGTGTTCAGTACTGCGATGCCGCCGGCGAAGTCGATCAGTTCGCGGCCTTCAACGTCGATCACGGTCGCGTTCTTCGCCGATTCGACGAAGATCGGGTGGATCTGGCCAACGCCACGTGGGACGGCGGCGACACGACGTTGCATCAAGGATTCGTTGGTCTTGCTCATAGTGCCCTCATTGCGCCGAGTGGCGGCGCTTTTATTCGGGGGTGGCTGGCTGCATTGGCGAACAGTATTCGTTGATCGACTGCCGAAAATGCCCTGGCCACCAGGTGCTGCATGTCAAAAAGGCCAGCGAGACGTCGCTCTCGCGCCCCGCTGGCAGAGGTAAAGCCTTTACCGTGCGATCAGACGCTGATGCACAGGTACTTGATTTCGAGGTAGTCCTCGATACCGTACTTGGAGCCTTCGCGGCCCAGGCCCGAGGCCTTGATGCCGCCGAACGGCGCGACTTCGTTGGAGATCAGGCCGGTGTTGATGCCGACCATGCCGTATTCCAGGGCCTCGGCGACACGGAACACACGGCTCATGTCACGGGCATAGAAGTACGAGGCCAGGCCGAACTCGGTGTCGTTGGACATGGCGATGACTTCGGCCTCGTCCTTGAAGCGGAACAGCGGCGCCAGTGGGCCGAAGGTCTCTTCCTTGGCGACGGCAGCAGTCTTCGGTACGTCGACCAGGATGGTCGGTTCGAAGAAGTTGCCTTCGATCAGCTTGCCACCGGACAGCACTTTGGCGCCTTTGGACACGGCGTCTTCAATGTGTTCCTGAACCTTGGCGACAGCCTTGCCGTCGATCAGCGGGCCAGTGGTGGTGCCGTCTTCCAGGCCGTTACCGATCTTCAGCTTGGCGACAGCGGCGGCCAGCTTCTCGGCGAACGCGTCGTAGACGCCGTCCTGCACGTAGATACGGTTGGCGCAGACGCAAGTCTGGCCGTTGTTGCGGTACTTGGAGATGATCGCGCCCTCGACCGCCTTGTCCAGGTCGGCGTCGTCGAACACGATGAACGGAGCGTTGCCGCCCAGCTCCAGGGAAACCTTCTTGATGTCCTTGGCGCATTCTTCCATCAGCTGGCGACCGATTTCGGTCGAGCCGGTGAAGGACAGCTTGCGTACCAGGGAGTTGCCGGTCAGCTCGCCGCCGACTTCGCCAGCGCTGCCGGTAACCACGCTCAGCACGCCAGCCGGGATGCCGGCACGGGTGGCCAGCTCGACCAGGGCCAGGGCGGAGTACGGGGTCTGCGAGGCAGGCTTGAGCACCATGGTGCAGCCAGCGGCCAGGGCCGGGCCGGCTTTACGGGTGATCATGGCGGCCGGGAAGTTCCACGGGGTGATGGCCGCGGTGACGCCGATCGGCTGCTTGATGACGATCAGGCGCTTGTCTGGCTGGTGGCCCGGGATGGTGTCGCCGTAGACGCGCTTGGCTTCTTCGGCGAACCACTCGATGAACGAGGCGGCGTAGGCGATTTCGCCCTTGGCTTCGGCCAGTGGCTTGCCTTGCTCGGTGGTCATCAGGCGAGCCAGGTCGTCCTGGTTCTCGATCATCAGTTCGAACCAGCGACGCAGCTTGTTCGAGCGCTCTTTGGCGGTCAGTGCGCGCCAGGCCGGCAGGGCCTTGTCGGCAGCTTCGATGGCGCGGCGGGTTTCCGCGGTGCCCATCTTCGGCACGGTACCGATGACTTCACCCGTGGCCGGGTTGGTCACGTTGATGGTCTGACCGTTATCCGCATCCAGCCACTCACCGTTGATGAAGGCTTGCTGGCGGAACAACTGAGCGTCTTTGAGCTGCATGTCGGCTTCCCGAAATTGTTGATTGTTTGAAAAGCGCCCAAGGCAGGGCATCGAGCGTTTGAAATCTCAAACGAATGCTAAGCGGCTGCTGGGGTGTTGGACAATAGCCTGTTCGAAAAAAAGAACGAATGGTTGAACACCCCATCGAAAATTTCATGATTTGCATGAAATGCGACCGGCCCCTTCGCGGGTAAACCCGCGAAGGGGCCGGTACAGGTTAGACGAACGAGCTGAAAAAAATGTGAATCAGAAGGCTTTGGCCAAATCGATCACCAACGCCCGGTAACCCACGGACCCTGGCTGACGGCTATGCACCTTGAGCTCCACCAGCACCTCCTGGGTCCCCCGCCGCACTTCGTTCAGCACCGTGGTGGTCAGCTTCTCCGGCGTCAGGAAATTCACCGAAGCCGAATAGATGAACTGGGTATCGGTCTCCGGCCGGTAAGCCACCACCGAAGTCACCGGGCTGTACCACTCGTCGCCGCGTTCCTTGCCATACTCCCAAACCTGCTCGACCGTGCCCTTGGCCTCGTCGATCCTGTACTCCACCGCCCGGCTGTAGTTGCCGCTGAGCTTGGTCGGGGCAAAGTCGCGCCCCCAGCCATTGTCGAACACGGTCAGCGTGCCTTTGCCAGTGAGCCAGGCAGTGTGCTGGGTCCAGGACCAGTCGAAGCCTTCGCTGGCGATCGGCTTGAGCACCTTGCCCTGCAAGTGCTGCGGCCAGCCCTGGGGCGAGGCCAGAATCCACTTGACCTGTTTGTCACGGCCAATCTTGACCACACCCTGGTGGCGCGCTGAAACGATAATGCTGTCGTCATCGGCGTCGTAGTCGATGGCATTGACGTGGGCCCAGTTGCGCCCGGTACCCACGCCCGGGGTATCGCCGAACGGCAGGTCACCTTCGGCCAGTTCGTTGGCCAGCCGGTCATCCTGCTTCTGTACCCCAGCCGGGAGCTGGATCGCCGCCTTGCCCAGGGTTTCCAGCAGGTCGCCGCGATAGGGGTCGAGGATCTGGTTGAGGTCCCAGAAGTCCAGAACGTCCCCTGCCTCGCTGACCTCGATGATATGGTCACGGATCGAGCGCACGCGCTTGCCGTCCGGGCGGCGGTAGTCGCTGGTGCCGACGCGCAGCAGGTAGGTGCCGTTGGCGGTTTCGCGGATTTCGTGGGAGAAGTCGGCGAACTTGTCCGGCAGGCTGCGCTGCCAGATGCGCCGGCCGAGCAGGTCGTACTTGGAATAGGTCTGGCCCTGGCCCCAGATCAGCTTGCCGTCGCGGGTCTGCTGGAAGCCCATGGTCCCGCCCAGGGCGTCGCGGCGGTTGGAGTCGTGGATCTGCTCGATGTCCAGGTACCAGCGCACATCGCCGTTGCTGTCGGCGATCCAGTTGTTGCCGACCTGGTCCCACTCGGCGGCGCCGCCCAGGGCATTCCACTTGAAGGCACGGCCACCGGGGATGTCGCCTTGCAGGTGGTTGAACAGGTACAGGCGCTGCTCGAAGCCCGGCGCCACCTTGATCGGCTGCACTTCCGGCAGCGCTGCGGTCTGTCTGGCCACCACCGGCAGGCGCACGGCCGGGGCGTAGATCTGGTACTGCTCGCGCACCCGCTCGCCGTCGAGCTTGTAGGTCACTTCCACCAGGTTGACGTGGTCGGGGTACAGCCCGAATACCGGGATGCCGCCATAGGTCCACAGCGAGCGGTCGGACACGTCATAGACGATGTCCACCCCGCGCTCGCCCTTGCCACGCACCCGCACATGGGCCGCGCTCAGGCTGCGCCCGCCGTCGCGGATGATCGCGGTCAGCGGCGCCAGGCGGTACGGGTTGACCACCACGTCGCCGAGCAGCGCGGCATCGCGCTCCGGCACCTTGGCAGTGAGGCAGGCGCCTTCGGGCAGCGCGGGGGTTTCGGTCTTGGCATTCATGGCAAAGCTCCTTTTTACTCAGAAGTCGTAACGGGCGGTGGCGCCGAAGGTGCGCGGGTTGCCCAGCACCCCGGCATAACCACCGTTGGCGGAGTTCCACAGGCTGGTGAAATAGGTCTTGTCGCCGGCGTTCTTCACCCACAGCGACAGGTCGACCACGCCGTCGCCCTGGTCCAGGCGCACACCGGCGGAGAGGTTGATCAGCGCGTAGCTGGGGATCTGGCCGTAATCGGAATCGTCGATGGTGCCCACCGCCCGCGAACGGAACGCGTAGCTGGCGGTGAGGTAGGGCTCGACGTGCTGGGTGGCCTGCCACTTGTACTCGCCGTTGAGGTTGGCGATGTACTTGGAGGCGCCGACCACCTGGTGGCCGGACAGGTCGCAGGTGGCGGTGGCATTGGCCAGGCTCACTTCCGGCGGGCACGGCGCGTCGTCGTACTTCAGGTAGCGCACGTCGTTCCACGAGCCGTTGAAGTTCACCGTCAGGCCCGCGATCGGCAGCGCCGTGGCCTCGAACTCCAGGCCGCGCGAGCGCACGCTGCCGGCGTTGGCCAGGTACTGCACGCGGTTGACCTGGTCGTAGACGTTGGCCTGGTAGCCATGCACTTCGGTCCAGAACAGGTTGCTGTTGAGCTGCAGGCGGTTGTCGAACAGCGTGCTCTTGAGGCCCAGTTCGGCGTTGTTGGCCCGCTCGGTACCGACCAGCAGCGAGTCGGTGCCCAGGCGTGGCGCGGCGCCAACGGTGAGGTTCACCCCGCCGGACTTCTCGCCGTGGGTCAGGGTGGCGTAGCCGAGCAGCTGGTCGCTGAAGCGGTAGCTCAGGCCCAGCAGGCCGGAGGGGCTGAAGCTGTACTGGTTGAGGTCGCCCGAATCGTACGCCCCCACCCTGGCCTGGCGCGCGGTGGCCGCCGCACCGGTGACCGCCGCGCCGCCGCTGGGGGCATCGCGGGTGACCCAGGCGCTCTTCTCTTCATAGGTGCCGCGGATGCCGGCGGTGAAGTCCAGGCGGTCGGTGGCGTGCCAGGTGCCCTGGGCGAACAGCGCGTAGCTGTCGGTATCGATATGGCCGTTGCCGATCGTGTCGACGTTGGCCAGGGCGCCGGCCGGGGTGATGTTCCAGATGTCCGCCTGGGGGCCGTAGTAAGTGAACGACTTGTTGTCCAGGTCCTGCTTGAAGTAGTACGCGCCCAGCACGTAGTCGAAGGCGCCGCCGGTGGGCGAGGCCAGACGGATCTCCTGGGAGTACTGCTTGTCGCGCACCGACACGCCGGCGCTGTAGAACACCGGCACGTCGAGGCCGTCGTCGTTGCGCGGGGTGAAGTCCCACCAGCGGTAGGCCGTGATCGAGGTCAGGGTGAAATCGTTGGGCAGGGTCCAGTTGGCCTCCACCGAAGTGCCGCCCTGGAACACCGTCACCTGCTGGTCGGCGTCGAAGTTGACCTTGCGGTCCTTGCCCGACACCAGCGTGGCGCCGGCCTGGGCGGCCAGGCTTTCGTAGCGGTTGACGCCGTTGATGGTCGGCCCGGTGCTGTACAGGCTGAGAATGCCGTTGTTGGAGTCTTCCTCGTTGTACTCGCCGATCCAGCGCAGGTTGAAGGTGTCGCTGGGCTGGAACAGCAGCTGGGCACGAAAGCCCTGGCGCTTGCCGCCGTTGAGGTCGTCGCCGTTGTGGACGTTCTTCACATAGCCATCGTCCTCGCTGCGATAGGCACTGATGCGCCCGGCCAGGGTGTCGCTGATCGGCCCGGAGAAACTGCCCTGGGTCTGCAGGTAGCCGTCTTCGCCGATCGACTGCTGGATGCTGCCCTCGCGGTGGAAGGTCGGTTTGCGCGTGGTGATGTTCAGCACGCCGGCCGTGGTGTTCTTGCCGAACAGCGTGCCCTGCGGGCCGCGCAGCACTTCCAGCTGCTCGACGTCGAGCAGGTCGAACACGGCCATGCCGGGGCGGCCGAGGTAGACGTTGTCCAGGTAGATGCCGACGCTGCCTTCCAGGCCGTCGCTGGCCGGGTTGTTGCCCAGGCCGCGGATCGAGATGCTCGACTGGCGCGCATGCACATAGGCCACGTTGGTGCTCGGCACCAGCTGTTGCAGATCCTGCACACGGTAGATGCGCTGGGTTTCCAGGGTTTCGCTGCTGAGCACGCTGATCGGCGTGGGCACGCTCTGCGCGGTTTCTTCACGGCGGCGGGCGTTGACCGTGACGGTGCCGAGCTTGGCTGCCTGCTCCACGGCCGGCGCGGTGCTGACGGGCTCTTCGGCAAAGCTGCTGTTGGCGGCGGCCAGCAACACGCCGGCGGCCAAGGGTTGCAAGGTGAAACGCGACGCGCGCGCAGGCCAACGGGAAAGTCCGGACATGCAGATGCTCCTTGAGGCATGGGCCCTGGGCGAGCATTTCCGTTGACGGAACCGAATCGCGGTCAGTTGGGCTTATATTCTTTTAAGAGATATAAATATTTATAAATCATATTTTGTGGAATAAGTGACTCCCTTTATAAGGGGGCTCACCCTCTTCATCAATTGCATTCGACCGAAAGTTTCCATGTAGAAAATGCATATCGACCTCCGCCAGCTTCGCCACTTCATCGCCCTTGTCGAGCACCGCAGTTTCGTCGCTGCGGCGGCGGCGGTGAACCTGTCGCAATCGGCCTTCAGCCGCAGCATCCAGACCCTGGAGCACAACATTGGCTGCCGCCTGGTCGACCGTGCCAGCAAGGAGCTTTCACCCACCCGCCAGGGCCTGCTGGTGCTCGAGCATTCGCGGCGGCTGGTGCACGGGGCGCACAACCTGGTCAACGAGATCCACCAGTTCAACGGTGCCACCACCGGCGTGGTGCGCTTCGGCTCCGGCCCGGCACCGGCCGGCGGCCTGGTACCGCGGGCGGTGGCGCGCTTCGTGGCCGAATTCCCGGCGGCGCGCACCTGCTTCCAGGTGGACAACTGGCAGGCGCTGAACCGCAAGCTGATTGCCGAAGAGATCGAGTTCTTCGTCGCCGACACCCGCCAGTTCGAGTCCGACCCGGATTACCGCGTGCACAAGCTGGCGCCGCAGCGCTGGCACTTCTGCTGCCGCGCCGGGCACCCGCTGACCGAGCAGGCCGAGGTGCGCGCGCGGGATGTGTTCGACTACCCACTGGCGACCACCTTCCGCCCGCCGAACATCCGCAAGATCCTCAGCGACCTCAGCGGCCGCCAGGACTTCCTGCCGACGGTGGAGTGCGAGCATGGCTATGCGCTGCTGAACGTGGTGATGCATTCGGACACCATCGGCATCGCCTGCAATGCCAACTTGCGGCCGTACCAGACGGAGGGGGGATTGGTGGCGCTGAAACTGGTGGACCTGGCGCCGGAGCAGGAGGAGGCGTTCTACACCCGCTATGGGGTGGTGAGCCGGGTGGGGTATGGCTTGTCGCCGTTGGCGCAGGGGTTGGTCAGGCAGTTGATTGCCTGTGATACCGAAGTCTAGAAGCTGAGGGTATTCCCTGTGGGAGCGGGTTTACCCGCGAATGCGATGCTGGCACCACTGCCGCATTCGCGGGTAAACCCGCTCCCACAGGATTCAATCGTAGGTCTTTCTGCTGGTGTCAGCCTTTACGGGTAGTGCGGCTCAACTGCCCATCAACCCCCACCGGCACCTCCCCGGCCAAGGTCACCCGCCGCACGATGCGCGGCTGGGTCCCGTAGTCATCCACCGCATAATGCTGGGTCGCGCGGTTGTCCCAGATCGCCACATCCCCCGCCTCCCAGCGCCAGCGCACAGTGTTCTCCAGGCGCGTGACATGCCCCTGCAACACCGCGAACAAGTGCTGCGAATCAGCCAGCGAATAGCCCTTGATGCGCTTCACGAAATGCCCCAGCTGCAACGCCCGTTCACCACTGATGGGGTGCACGCGCACCACCGGGTGCTCGGTCTCGTAGACGGTCGAGGTGAACACCTTGCGATAACGCTCGAGCTTGGCCGGGTCGACGTCCGGCTTGATGCTCGCGTAGTCGTATTCGTTGCTGTGCACCGCCCACAGCTGGTCGGCCAGCACCCGCAGTGGCTCGGGCAGCTCCTGGTAGGCCGCCGCCGTGTTGGCCCACACGGTGTCGCCACCGGACGCCGGCGCCACCACACTGCGCAGGATCGAGGCCTTGGGGTAGGCGTCGACGAAGGTCACGTCGGTGTGCCAGGAGTTGGCCCGCTGGCCTTCGGCGCCGTCCAGCTGCAGCAGGTAGTGGGTGCCATCGACCACCGGCACGGTCGGGTGGGCGACCGGCTCGCCGAGCAGCTTGGCAAAACCTTCCTGGCTCTGGTCGTCGAGGTGGGCCTGGCCGCGGAAGAAGATCACCTTGTGCTTCACCAGGGCGGCCTGGATGGCGTCGATGGTGGCGGCATCGAGGTCGGCGGACAGTTTCACCCCGCGGATCTCGGCGCCGATGCGGCCGGCAACCGGGTGGATGTCGAGTTCGAGGGCGTGTGGCGCGGTGGCCAGTGCGGCATTGCTCATGGTCGTGATCCTTGCGGTCATGGTCGGGGGTGTGGGTTCAGCGGGCGGCTTGCACAGCCTGTTCCTGTTTCAGCGCGGCATCGAGGAACCGCGGCTCGATCCAGTCGGCAACCTGGAAGCCGCGACGGATCAGGCGTTCGCGGGCGGCCAGGTCGACGCCTTGCTGCAACTGGGCGACGAAGTCGGCGTCCAGGCGCGGGTCGAAGTAGTGGGCCAGGTCTTCCTTGGCCAGGTCGTCACTGAGGATGCTGCGCGGCCAGCTGGCGTTGCTCGCCACCAGGTCGACGAAGGCATCGCGATTGTGTTCGTCACGCAGCCAGGTGGTGGCGCGTTCCTGGACATTGACCAGGCGCTGCACCAGCTCGGGGTACTTGCGGATGAAGTCGCCGGTGCCCAGCAGCACCGCCTGGGTACTGCCGGCGCCTTGCAGGTCGCGGGAGTTGACCGGCAGCTCGACCAGCCCGCGCTCGCGCAGCGACAGCAGGTTGGACAAGCCCCAGGTGGCGTCGATCTGCTTGGCGGCCAGGGCGGCGTTGGCGGCGTTGAAGTCCAGGTTGATCACCTTCAGGTCGCGCTCGGACAGGCCCTGGCTGGCCAGCGCACTGGCGAACGACAGCTGGTTGGCGGTGCCGCGAAACACCGCCACGCGCTTGCCCTTGAGGTCGTGCAGGGTCTTGATGCCGGAACCCGGCACCACCCCCAGGTAGCTTTTCACCCCGCGCACCCCGGCCGACAGCACCCGGGTGTCGAGGCCGTTGGCCTTGCCGACGATCGCCGCCAGGTCGCCCAGGTAGGCGAAGTCGGCCTGGCCATTGGCCAGGGCTTCGTTGACCACCGGGCCGGCGCCCTTGAAGAAGTGCCAGTCGATGCGGATGCCATCTTTGGCAAACTCTTTTTCCAGCAGTTGCTGGTCGCGCAGCACGTCGACCACGCCTCCGGCGCTGTGCTTGCTGCCGGCGCTCAGGTCGGGGACGGCGATGCGGATGCTTTCCGGCCTGGCCGGTTCGGCGGCGTGGGCGCCGAGGGTGAAGGCCAGCCCGAGGGCGGTGATCAGGTGGCGCAGTGGGGTTTTCATGGCAAGGCTCCTTGGCAGGCTGCCACCGGCGAGGGCCGGCGCTTTGGCGAAAGCTAGGCAGGTCTGGTTAGAACCTACAAAGATCAAAACTTCATTTTTTAATAACTGGAAGGCATGAATCAGGGTTCATGCGGGCCGCCGGGCGGGTTGCGGGAAACGCATGGAAAATATGAGGAAAACGCAATGGATGGGGGCTTCCGTATGCAGGGAGCGCATGCTCTTATCTCTTGAAAGTTACTTGTTGAATTTTTTAATTCCATAAGTGAATAAGATTGGAACAGATCGAGAGATGGGCGATGAATGGAGTTCTGAGCAGGAATCGGGGAGGACCGCTGCGCGGTCCATTCGCGGCTGAAGGCCGCTCCTGGAACGATCGTGTCATTGCCTGGCTGCCGTGGGTGGTGCCGGTGCTGGTTGCGCTGCTGTGGGTGCTGGCGAGCCGGCCGCACTGGATGAACGAACAGATCCTGCCGGCACCTTCGCTGGTGTGGCAGAGCGCGCTGGAGTTCGGCTCCGGCGAGCTCTGGGGGCACTTGTGGATAAGTCTGCAGCGGCTGCTCTGGGGGCTGCTGGCGGGCATCGGCAGCGGCTTGCTGCTCGGCACCTGGCTGGGCACGTCACGCCATGCGCAAACCCTGGTGCTGCCGACCTTCGTGGCCCTGGCGCAGATCCCGACCCTGGCCTGGATCCCGCTGTTCATGCTGTTCTTCGGCATCGGCGAACTGCTCAAGCTGGTGGTGCTGGTCAAAGCGGTGGTGGTGCCGGTGACCCTGCACACCCTGGTCGGCGTGCGCGATGCCCAGCCCAAGCTGCGCGAGGCCGCCGCCGCCCTGCGCCTGCCGCGCCACCTGCTGTTCCTGCGCCTGTTGCTGCCGGCCGCCCTGCCCGCCTTCCTCACCGGCGTGCGCCTGGCCCTGGCCACCGGCTGGACATCGCTGCTGGCGGTCGAGTTGCTGGCCTCGAGCGAAGGCATCGGTTACCTGATGGTCTGGGGCCGGCAGTTGTTCATGCTCGACCTGGTGCTGCTGTGCATCCTGGTGATCGGCCTGGTCGGCGCCCTGCTGGAGCGCAGCTTCTCGGCCTTGGAAAAGCGCCTGCTGTTCTGGCCGCAACCGGCCACCGGCGAACAGCAGCGCGGGCCCGTGCCCCGTGGCTGGCAGAGCCTGTTGCTGCCAGCGGTGCTGCTGGCGCTGTGGCAGGCCAGCAACAGCTTTGGCTGGATCGACCCGAACATCCTCACCTCGCCGCTGGATGTGCTGCGCACCCTGTTTGCCGGGCTGGCCGATGGCTCACTGCCACAGGCCATGCTGCTGAGCCTGCAACGCACCCTGACCGGCCTGGCCCTGGGCGGCGGCGCCGGCCTGCTGGCCGGGTTGCTGCTGGGGCTGTCCCAGCCGGCCGAACGCCTGTTCGGGCCCAGCCTGTCGGCCCTGCGCCAGGTAGCGCTGTTCGCCTGGGTGCCGTTGCTGACCGCCTGGTTCGGCCTGGGCGAAGGGGCCAAGAACGTGTTCGTCGCCCTGGCCGCATTCTTCCCGCTGCTGATCGCCACCCAACGCGGCATCGCCGGCCTCTCGCCGCAACTGGGCGAAGCCGCGCGCACCCTGCGCCTGAACCTGTGGCAGCGCCTGCGCCTGCTGCTGCTGCCCGGCGCCGCCCCGGCCATTTTCGCCGGCCTGCGCCTGTCGCTGATCTATGCCTGGCTGGGCACCATCGGCGCCGAATACTTCATGCCCTCGGACGGCGGCATCGCCAGCCTGATGATCGGCGCCCAGCAACTGTTCCGCATGGACCAGGCGATGGCCGCCATGCTGCTGATCGGCCTGGTCGGCGCCCTGCTCGGCAACCTCGGACACCGCCTCGAATCGCGCGCCACGCGCTGGAGAACCGCATGAACGCCTTCAACACCTCGCACCTGCTCGCGGCCAACCAGGCCGACACCACCCCGCCACTGGTCAGCTTCGAAGGGGTCGGCAAGGTCTTCAGCGTCGATGGCCAGCCGCTGGAAGCCATCCGCAACTTCAACCTGGCGATCAACCAAGGCGAGTTCATCGCCATCGTCGGCGCTTCGGGCTGTGGCAAGTCGACCTTGCTGCGCCTGCTGGTGGGCCTGGATACCGACTACAGCGGCAGCATCCGCGTCGACGGCCAGGCGGTCAGCGGCATCGGTGGCGAGCGCGGCATCGTGTTCCAGGAGCATCGCCTGTTCCCTTGGCTGACGGTGGAACAGAACATCGGCCTGGGGCTGGTCAACGAGCAACTGACCCAAGGCGAACGTGCCCGCCGCGTGCATGAGTTCGTGCAACTGGTGGGCCTGGTCGGTTTCGAATCGGCCTACCCGCACCAGCTGTCCGGGGGCATGGCGCAGCGCGTGGCGATCGCCCGCGGCCTGGTGGCCAGCCCGCGCATCCTGTTGCTGGATGAGCCATTCGGCGCGCTCGATGCGCTGACCCGCCAGCAATTGCAGGACGAGTTGCTGGCCATTCGCGAACGGGCCGGCATCACCACCTTGCTGGTGACCCACGATGCCGAGGAGGCCACCTACCTGGCGGACCGGGTAGTGGTGCTGGAGCCGCGCCCGGGGAGGATCAAGTCGGTGGTGGAAATCGACCTGCCGCATCCGCGCCTGCGCACGGGGGTGGCCCTGCATGGGTTGCGCGAACAGGTGCTGCACCAGATCACCGGTGATGGTGGATACCTGCCGCCGCCGGCGCGCCGGGTCGAGGGCCTGAGGCCTGAGCTGATCGCACTTTGACGACCCCGTTGGATTGCCCAGTTACCGAAGACTGCAGCGATCCCCTGTGGGAGATGACCCAGCCCGATGGGCTGGGATGTCGCGCAGAGAACAGAATTCGCAAGCGCGTCGCCTACCCTGTGGGAGCGGGTTCACCCGCGAAGAAGGCGACGCGGTGCATGGCACCGGCTTCGCCGGTGTTCGCGGGTAAACCCGCTCCCACAGGGCCCTGCTAAATCAATGAGTTGTGTGTTGTTCTATGAGAGCGGGTAAACCCGCTCCCACAGAGATGGCGTTGTTCACACAGGGGCTGCGCTTTAGCCTAGATCACGCAGATACTGCCAGGGATAGATCCCCCGCTCATGCCCATCGCTGAACACCAGCTGCACGCCATACCCCTGCGCCACCACCCGCTCGATGCGGACATCGTCCGAGACCAGCGACACCCGCCCCTGCAACCTCGCTGCCCGGCACTGCGAGCAGGGGCAGGCGCCGCGCAGGCGGGCATGGCTGATGACTGCCTCGGCATCGCCCCATTGCAAGGCCAGCACCCCAGGCCCCCGTTGGTTGCGAATCGCGGCAGGGGCGTCCATCAGGCCACCCCACGCAATTGCGCCAGGGCAATACGCACCGCCTTGCGCACTTCCGGGTCGCTATCTCCCTCGGCCGCTTGCAGCGCAGCCAATGCACGGGCCTGGCCCAGTTCGCCCAGTGCCAGCGCCGCTTCCTTGCGCAGGTTGGCAATGCCATGGCCAAGCAGCTCGGTCAACGCCTCCAGCGCCTGGGCATGACGCAGCCGGCCCAATGAGCGGGCGGCGCGCAGGCGCACTTGCCAGAAACCGTCCGCAAGCGCTTCGATCAAGGCCGGGCCGGCGTGTGCATGGCCGACCTTGCCCAACGTCGTGGCGGCTTCCTCACGCACCTGCCAGGCCGGATCGGTCAAGGCGCCAACGAGCGCGGGCAACACCTGGCTGTCGCGGGCCAGGCCCAATGCACCGATGGCAGCACGGCGAACATCGGTGTCGGGCTCATGCTCGGCCAACCGTGCCAAGGCAGGCATTGCCGGCTCATGCTTGAGCCACCCCAGAATGCCCACGGCTTCACGCCTCACTGCGGCATCCTGGTCCTCAAGCGCCAACAGTGCTGGCTGCGCGGCGTCCTCCAGGCGCAGCTCACGCAGGGCACGCAGGGCACTGGCACGGACGAAGGGTTCGGCATGGCCGACCCACGGCAGGATCAGTTGCCCGGCCTCGGGGCTCTTGAGCTCGCTCAGGCTCTGCGCCGCCGCCAGGCGCACCGCTTCGGCCGAATCGGCCAGCGCGGCGCACAGCGCCTGCACCACCTCCGGCTCCTCCCAGGCCTCCAGCAAGCGTGCCGCTTCGGCGCGCACTTCGTCGGTGCCGTCGACCAGCAAGGCATCGGTCAACCAAGGCAAGGCATCCGGGTCTTCCAGGTCGGCCAGCGCAATCAGGGCGATGCGCCGCACACCGGCGTCGGCAGCCTCGAGGCGCGGCAGCAGTTCGAGAATGTCGGGGTTGTCAGTGGATCGTTGGGTCATGGCGCAATCCGTAATGGCAGGTATGGGTCAGCGCAACAGGTAGGGGATATCGACCTTCACCGCGCCGGTGGGGCAGTCCTTCTCGCAGGGCATGCAGTACCAGCATTCGTCGAAGGCCATGTAGGCCTTCTGCGTGGCCGGGTTGATCGCCAGCAGGTCCATCGGGCAGACCTCGACGCACACGGTGCAGCCTTTTTCGGCGATGCACTTGTCTTCGTCGATGGTGACCGGGGCGCTGCTGCGGAAGAAGATTTCTTGGGGCTGATAGGCCATCTCACGGTTCCTCGGGGGCCTTCATGGGCACCCTTTATCTGAGGGCTGACAAGGAATCCCTGTGGGGTGTTGCCTAGGCGGCGTCGGCTTTCACGCGCAGCCGGTCATAGGCGGTCTGCTCTTCGGCATCCAGGGGGATCAAGTACGGCTCGACCGCTTTCTTGAAGCTGGTCATTTCACCGTCTTCGCCTTTCTTCAGGTGGCAATGGCAGAACCACTCGCCATCGTTGCGTTCGGGGAAGTCCACCCGGTGGTGGTACAGGCCCCAGCGGCTTTCCTCACGGAACAGCGAGGCCCGCGCCGCCATTTCGGCGCAGTCGCGAATCACCGCCACCTCCATCGCGCGCATCAGCTCGTGAGGGTTGCTGGCCTTCATCTGCTCAAGGTCACGCTCGATCTCGGCAAAGCGCGCCAGGCCGATCTCCATCTTTTTGGTCACCTTGGGCGGTTGCAGGTAGTCGTTGACCATGCGCCGCAGCTTGTACTCGACCTGCGCCGGCGGCAGGCCATGCTCGCGCTGCAACGGCGCGAACACCCGCGCCCGCTCACGCTCGACCTGCACGGCATCGACCTCGGCCAGCTCGCGCCCGGCCACGTAGCGCGCGGCGTTGACACCGGCAAACCAGCCATAGGTGAAGGCGCCGAGCATGTAGTTGTGCGGCACCGCCGCCATGTCACCGGCGGCATACAGCCCCTGGACGCTGGTCTCGGCCTTCTCGTTGACCCACACCCCCGAGGCCGAATGCCCCGAGCAGAAACCGATCTCGGAAATGTGCATCTCGACCATGTGCTGGCGGTAGTCGGTGCCGCGCCCGGCGTGGAACTGGCCGCGGCTGGGGCGCTCGTTGCTGTGCAGGATCTCTTCGATGTTCTGGATGGTTTCCTCGGCGAGGTGGTCGAGCTTGAGGAACACCGGGCCGTTGCCGCCTTCGAGTTCCTGGTGGAACTCCCACATCATCTGCCCGCTCCAGTAGTCGCACTCGATGAAGCGCTCGCCCTTGCCGTTGGCGGTGTAGCCGCCCAGGGGGCCGGTGACGTAGGCGCAGGCCGGGCCGTTGTAGTCCTTGATCAGCGGGTTGATCTGGAAGCACTCGAGGTTGGCCAGCTCGGCACCGGCGTGGTAGGCCATGGCGTAGCCGTCGCCGGCATTGGTCGGGTTCTCGTAGGTGCCCATCAGGTAGCCCGAGGAGGGTAGGCCCAGGCGCCCGGCGGCGCCGCAGGCGAGGATCACCGCCTTGGCGCGGACCACGCGGAACTCGCCGCTGCGGCAGTCGAAACCGAGCACCCCGGCAGCGGCGCCTTCGCCATCGAGCAGCACGCGGGTGCAGACCATGCGGTTGCTGATCTCGACCCGGGCGCGCTTGAGCTGGCGGTACAGCACCTTCTTGATGTCATGGCCCTCGGGCATGGGCAGCACGTAGGCGCCCATGTGGTGGACCTTCTTCACCGCGTAGTCGCCGGTTTCGTCCTTCTCGAACTTCACGCCCCAGCGGTCGAGCTGCTCGAGGGTCTCGAAACTGTGCGTGGCGTAGGCATGCACGGCGGCCTGGTTGACGAGGCCGTCGTTGGCCACAGTGATTTCCCTGGTGTACTGCTCGGGCGTTGCATGCCCGGGGATGATCGCGTTGTTCAGGCCGTCCATGCCCATGCTGATGGCGCCGCTGCGCTTGACGTTGGCCTTGTCCAGCAACAGTACGCGCAGGCGCTTGTCGTGCTCCTTGGCCTTGATCGCCGCCATCGGCCCGGCGGTGCCACCGCCGATGACGATGATGTCGTAGTCCTGGGTCTCGATGCTCATGCCTTGCTCCCCTTCTGACGGTCGATGCGCAGGCGGTACTGGAAGGCATCGCCGCGGTAGTACAGGTGCTCGAAGTCCAGTGGCGTGCCGTCGGCGGCGTGGGTCAGGCGTTCGATGCGCATGATCGGCGCGCCCTCCTCTACCTCCAGTGCCTGGGTCAGGTCGCTGTCGGCGAGCACCGCATCGATGGCCAGGTCGGCATGGCCAAGGGCGATGCCGCAGTCGTTTTCCAGCAGCACGAAGATGTCGCGGGTGACCAGGTCGGCCTTTTCGAGCTTTTCACCGACGGCCTTGGGCAACCAGGTCAGCTCCAGCGACACCGGCTCGCGATTGATCAGCCGCACCCGGCGGATCTCGGTGACCAGGCTGCCCTCTTCCACCTGCAAGCGCGCCGCCACCAGGGCATTGGCCGGCACATGGCGAAAGCTGCGCAGGCGGTTGATCACTTCGTAGCCCATCTGCGTCATCGACTCGCCCAGGCCTTGCAGGGTGCTGACGTTCTGGAACGCCTTGGGCTTGGCGACGAAGGTACCTTTGCCGTGGATCTTGAAGATCAGCCCTTCCTTCTGCAGGTCGCCCAGCGCCTGGCGCACGGTGATGCGGCTGACGTCGAAGGCCTTGCCCAGCTCGCTTTCCGAGGGCATGCGGCTGTGCGGGGGGTAGCTGCCGTCGAGGATGCGCTCGCGCAGCAGTTCCTTGAGCTGGGTATAGAGCGGTACCGGGGACAGGGGGAGCAATTCGGCCATGGGATCTCTTCGCTGATCGGATGACTTGTTATAACAAGTTGTGACCAGATAATAGAGGGCATAAGAATCTGTAAGGAAATACCGATATCGCATATGGATAGATGGCTTTGTGGCGGCCTGTACCGGCCCCTGTGGGAGCGGGCTTGCCCGCGAAGAGGCCAGCACAGATCACAGGGGGAAAACACCCATAGATCAAGGCAATGGACGCCACCGGATCAGATCGGTATGATGCCTGCGCGTTGCACTCGTAGCTCAGCTGGATAGAGTACTGCCCTCCGAAGGCAGGGGTCGTGGGTTCGAATCCCGCCGAGTGCGCCACATCCCCCAAAGCCCGCCATGCGCGGGCTTTGTCGTTTCTGCGGCACTCATCCGCAGGCATTTTCTTATCGCGATTCGCGACAACCAGAACAGCGCTTAGTTCCTTTGGCTTTACCTGATTGGATCCATCTGCTTAAAATGATGGCACTATGCCGTATCCCAACGGATCGTCATTCGGTTACCCACACCCTCCAGGGATTTAGGAATGAAAATGCTGAAGCACTGTCTGGCCTTGACCATCGTCGCAACACTCGCGGGCTGCCAGGCAACCGGTGAGCAATACCAATCCGACGTGTTCGATGCCAGCCAGGTGAACACCCAGCAGGAAGCCAAGACCGTGAAGATCATCACGGTCTCGCCGACCAAGATCAAAGTCAGCAACGAGAAGAACCAGAAGGCCGCGATGATGGTCGGCGGCGTACTCGGCGCACTGGGCGGTGCCGCACTGGGGGCACAGCACAACAAGGACACCGGGATCATCGGCGGTGTGGCCGGTGCCGGCGCCGGCGCCATGGCCGGCTCGCTGGTCAGCGACACTTCGCTGGTGCCTGGCGTGCTGATCGGCTACTCGGAAAACGGCAAGATCTACACCTCCGCCCAGGTCGGCCGCCCATGCGACTTCGAAGTCGGTGGCATCTCGCTGATGGTCATGACCATCTCCAACGAGACCCGCATCCAGCCGAACGCAACTTGCCCAGAACCGAAAAAGAGCTGAGGCCTGAGCACATGAAGCACATTGTTCTGGGCTCCGCCCTCGCGCTTGCCGCCGCCACTGCCACAGCGGGCCAGTTCGATCAGCTTTACCAGATCGAACAGCAGACCAAGCAATCCCAGGCCGCACTGGAAACCGAACGCCTGCGCCAGGCCGCTGCCGCCGAGCAACGTGCCGAGGCTCGCGAAGCCGCTGCCCGCCAGCAGCGCGCCGCAGCCCAGCGCGCCGCGTCGCAACGCGCCGCCGAGCAACAGCAGGCGCAAGCCACCGAGCGCAAGCGTGTGCAGACCCGCGAAGAAGCCTACGAGGACGACCTGCGTGCCCTGGAACTGGAAGAGCGACGCCTGAACCTGCAAGCGAAAAAGGCCAAGGTCGCACGCTCCAACGACTACATCGATGCCGAGCTGCGTGACAGCGCCGCGCGCACCGACGTGATCCAGTCCAACGCCGACTCCGCACGCAACGTCACTTCCGGTGCCAAGTCGCTGCTGGAAGACGCCGGCAAGGCGGAAGTCAAACGCGCCGGCGGCCTGTTCGGCGAGTAACCATCCCGGGTGCTGCCCCGTGCATTGGCCGGGGCAGCCCATTGCAGAGGCAACACCATGCTACGTCTGATCATGCTGGCTGCGGCCGGCCTGCTGCTGAGCGGCTGCCTGCAGGAAGAAGCCAAGTTCCCCAGCGTCGACCTGCACGGTCGCCTGGTCGTCGACCAGGAAATGACCACCTCGCGCCAGGCGCAAGGGATCCAGGGCGAATACTTCAAGCGCGTGCTGAGCGTGAACGGCCAGGACATGGCCTTCAACGACTTCGTCCAGCAATACTGCCCGGACAGCAACACCCGCAATGAAACCTGCATCAAGGCCTTCCGGATCAAGAAGATCGACGATGTCAGTGGCGCCACGAGGTTCCTGCCCAACGGGCTGTGATCCGGTCGCGGCACCGTTGCCAAAGGCCCAGGCCCGCTGCCTGGGCCTTTTCATTTGTGCGACATGGCGCACGCGTGCCACTCCCGCACCGAGGCCAATGGTGTTAGCGTGAATTCCCTCACAACTGCTTGCGAAGGAACGCGCGACACCATGCCTTTGAACAAACTCAGCGCCACCGCCCTGCTCCTGGCCAGCCTCGGCCTGTTCACCCAGCCGGCCCAGGCCAACCTCTCCCAGCAACAGTCCGCCGCCATCGTCAAAGCCTTCGACGGCAGCGACCCGGCCGACTTCAAGCAGTTTCTCGGCAAGCTCAAGGGCAGCGACCTGGCCAAGGCCGATGGCCTTGCTGCCACCCTCGACACCTTCCTGGCCGGCAAGCCACTCGCCGCCGAGCAGCAGAACGAGATCAACCGCCTGCTGGGCCTGTACACCCGCATCAAGTACGCCAAGGCCGCCACCGCCAACCTGAGTGAACTGGTGGCCATCCCCACCGTTGCCGTCGACGGCGTGCCGCAGCACGAGAACCCCGAATTCCTGAAGATCGCCGACCGGATCAAGGCCCTGGCCGATAGTTTCGGCCTGGCCTTCCGCAACATCGACAACCGCGTCTACGAAATCTCCCTCGGCGAAGGCAAGGAAGTGGTCGGCCTCCACGCCCACGCGGACGTGGTACCGGTCAACCCGGCCAACTGGAAACTGGCCGACGGCACCCGCCTCGACCCGTTCAAGCTCACCCTGGTCGGCGACCGCATGTATGGCCGCGGCACCGAGGACGACAAGAACGGCATCATCGTGGCGCTGTACGCCCTGAAGGTGGCCAAGGATGAAAACCTGCCGCTGGCCCGGCAGATCAAGCTGCTGATCGACACCACCGAAGAAACCAGCGGCGATGCCATCCCCTACTACTTCGAGCGCAACCCGACCCCCGACTACAACCTGGCCCTGGACGGCGGCTACCCAGTGGTGATCGCCGAAAAAGGCTACGGCACGGTCATGGCCAGTTTCAGCAAGCGTGCCGCCAGCGGCAAGGGCGCGGAAATCGTCAACCTCACCGGCGGCCTGGCCACCAACCAGATCCCCACCACCTCGGTGGCGACCCTGGTGGCCGACAACCCGGCGGACCTCGCCAAGCGCCTGGAAAAGGCCGGCGCCGATTACGTCAAGCGCAATGGCAACGACTTCGGCATCGCGGCCAAGGTCGAGGGCAAGCAGGTCGTGCTCACGGTAACCGGCGTCTCGGCCCACTCCTCGGAGCCTGAGTCCGGGATCAACCCGGTGGCGCGCATGCTCGGCTTCCTCAACGGCCTGGGTCAGCAGGTGCCGCTCAAGCACAACCATTTCACCGATGCCGCCCGCTACGCCGCCGACAACTGGGGCCTGGACTACTTGGGCAACACGCTCGGCATCGGCTTCCAGGACAGCTTCATGGGGCCGCTGACCACCTCGCTGACCTTCGTCGGTGTGGACGAAAAAGGCCTCAAGCTCGCGGTCAACCTGCGCATCCCCAAAGGCAAGCCACTGGCCACGCTCAAGGGCCAGCTCGCCGACAAGCTGGGCCAGTGGACCCGCCGCAGCCACACTTCGGTGGCCTTCGACTACAGCCTGGACGAACCGATGTACCGCAACCCCGAAGGCGAATGGGTCAAGGCCTTGCTTGATGTGGCCAGCGAGAACCTGGGCATGAAGCATGAATTCGGCACCTCGGCCGGCGCCACTTCGGTGCATGACCTGCCCAATGGCGTGCAGTTCGGCCTGGCCATGCCGGACGTCAAGTACACCGGGCACAATGACAACGAGTTCAAGACCGTGGAGCAGTTCCTGCTCGATTTGCAGGTGGTGAGCGAGATGGTGGCGCGGATCGGGCAGATGCCCAAGCTCTGATCAGCTTGCCAATGACCAAGGCGCCTCACGGCGCCTTTTCTACATTGGCAAACCTTAATCTGTAATTTCTTGACGCCATTGTTTCGCCATCAGCGAAATATTTGGTAACCTCCGCGCCGGCCGCTCTCGCCAGCGGCAACGAACATCGATCAGGGACGCGTTCGTGGAACGCTCGAAAGGACTCGCAATGGCAATGGTTTTTTGCCGCGGCTGCGCTCGTCAGCTGCACGATTCGGCACACACCTGCCCACAATGTGGCGCCCCTCAATTCGCAAAGTCCGCAAACACCCAAGCCAGCGGTGGCCAATCGCCGTGGCTGGGGATCACGTCCCTGATCCTGGGCATCATCTGCCTCCTTTCGCTGTTCGATGACAGTGAATGGGACCGCGAGACCGTGCTCGGCCTGGGTATGTTCGCCAGCATCAGCCTGATCATGGGCATCGTCAGCATCAGCCAGAAGAAACCCGGCAACGGCCTGGCGATCGCCGGCGTGGTCATGGCCGGCGTCTCGCTGATCTGCTTCATCGGACTATCTGCAAGTTAATCAAACTGTGAGGGAAAACATATGAGCATGGTGTTCTGCCGTGGCTGCGCCAAACAGATCCACGAATCGGCAGTGAGCTGCCCTGGCTGCGGTGCAACCCAGGTTGCCAGCGGTGCCGGGTTGGCATCGTCCGCCGTGGCCAACGACACGCCGATCACGTTCGGCAATGTATTCTTCGAAGTGATGAAGAAATACGCGACCTTCAAGGGCCGCGCCCGTCGCAAGGAATACTGGCTGTTCGTCCTGATCAGCACGCTGATCCTGTTCGCCCTCGCCTATGTCGAAGCCATGGTGGGTTCGCCACAAGTGATCAGCGGCCTGTACAACCTGGCGGTGTTCATTCCGACCATCGCGGTCGGCGTACGCCGCTTGCATGACAATGACCACAGTGGCTGGTGGATGCTGGTACCGATCGTCAACCTGATCTTCATGATCCAGGACGGTACCCGCGGCGACAACCGCTTCGGTCCAGACCCGAAGACCGGCGCATAAGCGCATCGTCGGCGAAACAGCGAAGGCAGCCTGCGGGCTGCCTTTTTTTGTGCCAGGCGCCCTGAGCCATGACGTTTTTCAATCGACTCGATGCCGTTTCCTGCATTGCCGTGCAGGTCGGCCTGCCGGATGCTTTATTTACTCCAAGCGTTCGTCTTTTCCACCCGCAGAGGCCCGTATGAAGACCGTCGAACAAATCCTCAAGACCAAGTCCCAGCACCAGACCGTGTACACCATCGGCCCGGATGACTCGGTGCTCGACGCCCTGAAACTGCTGGCGGAAAAAAACGTCGGTGCCCTGCCGGTGGTCGAGAACCAGCAGGTGGTGGGAATCGTCAGTGAGCGCGACTATGCCCGCAAGCTGGTGCTCAAGGGCCGCTCCTCGGCCGCGACGCCAGTGCGCGAGATCATGAGTGCGCCGGTGATCACGGTGGACCCGAAAAAGAACCTGGATTACTGCATGCAGCAGATGACCGACCGCCATCTGCGCCACCTGCCCGTGGTCGAGCACGGCAAGCTGCTGGGCCTGCTGTCGATCGGCGACCTGGTCAAGGAAACCATCGCCGAGCAGGCCAACCTGATCGAGCAACTGCAACAGTACATCCGCGGCGAATAGCCGTGCCTCAGTGGTAGGCGCGCTCCAGTTCGTCCAGTTGATGGTCGAAACTGCGCAGGCGCGCCGACCAGGTGTAGACCAGCACTTCCAGGTCACGGTTGAGCACGGCGGTGTTGCCATGGCCGCTGCTCGACGGCTCGCACAAGTCCAGTTGATAACGCTCGCGGGCCATGGCCGTGGCCACGCTGGACAGGTCGCGGGCGTTGGCCAGCCAGTGGTGTTGATGGTCGTGGATTTCCCGGTCGAGGGCCCGGCACTGGCGCTTCAGCGCCTCCAGGCTCTGCTCCAGCGGCGTGCCCTTGAGCTCGCCCATCACCTCCTCGAAGGTGCGCCCGGAGTGCCAGTAGCTGCCCCAGAAATAACGGTCGAACACCGTTTCGACCCGGCGCAGCGCGACCTTGGTGTTCCAGATGGTCAGCAACGTTCGGCCCTGGATCACTTCGCGCTTGTTCAGCTGCAAGTGCTGCCAGGCAATCCAGGTCAAGGCCAGCAGCGCCACCGCCGCAGTGACGGCAGCGGCGGCATAGAGGAACTGCACCGCCTGGTTCATCTGCTGGGTCTGGCGGATGCCGTAGAAGTAACTGGCCGTCAAGGTGCCCAGGATCGTCACGGAGCACCAGAAACCTGGTGCGTAGGGATCTTTCATCACGCTATCCCCGTCTTGTTTTTCCTGAGCATAGCAACGGCCAATCACTCGTCAGGTGCCGCTCGGCACTTTATTTTCGAGGGCGGCGCAACGCCTCGTTGAGTTGATCGAAGGGCACTGCCCAATCGGCATCCTCGATGATGCTGTCCTTGAGAAAAGCGCGTTGGGAATCGGTCCAGAACGGCGCTTCCACCAGCTTGATTTCGTTTCTCAGCGGCGAGTGGCTGGCGATGAACTGGTCGATGCTCTGCGCATCGTCCGGCAGGCCCAGTTGCTTGAACAGTTCGGCAAATGGATGGATCGGCGCTTCCATGGTTCCTCCTGGGTGCCGGGCAGGCCGTCCACGACGCCGGCCCGGCGTTGGTTGGAGCCCATCAGCAGAGCTCGCGGACTTCGGCTTGCGGTACCAGCTTGAGGTACTGCTCCATGCTCATGTGGATCAGGTGATCGTGGTCACCCGCCTCCAGGTAGACATCGCCCTGGCGGGTAAGACTCGAATCGAGCAGCATTTTTATCTGATAGGCGTCGCCCATCGCCGGGATCGCACCGCGCTCGCAATCACCGAACAGCATCGGCAAGGCGCTTTCGCGGGTCATCTGCCAGGCGCCGGTCATGCGCACCTTGCTCATGTCCATGTGCCGGTTGGCCGGTAGCACGGCCATGATGTAGTTGCCGTGGCGGTCGTCGAGCATGACCGACTTGGCCACCCGTTCGGCGGGCACCCCGGCCGTGCGCGCCGACTCCAGGCTGGTGGCCGAGTGGGGATGGGGAATGATGTCGTAATCGCAGTTGGCCTGGTCCAGGCGCTGCTGCAGGGTCTTGGCCATTCGCATGATGCACCTCCGGTTTCGCCCCCAACACCCATTTTAGGCTTTGCCAGCATGGGCAGGGCTAAACTTTCGGCTACGCACGCAAAAACAGCGAATGGCCGACCTGTGGTCTGTCAGATCGGCGCCCGGCGCAGGGTCGCGAGGAAGGTGGCGGCACCAATGAACAGCCCGGCAAAGGTACGGTTCAGGCGCTTCTGCTGCTTGGGTGTACGCAGCAGGCGCAACACCCGCGAAGCCAGCCCGGTGTAACCCGCCATCACCAGCATGTCGACGCTGATCATGGTCACGGTGATCGCGATGTACTGCGCCAGCAGCGGCTTGTGCGGGTCGAGGAACTGCGGCAGCACCGCGAGCATGAAAACCAGCGCCTTGGGGTTGCTGACGTTGACCAGGAAGCCCCGGAACACCAGGCTCAGCGGTTTGCCGATCGGGCGCACGGCAGATTCGTCGGCCATGTCCATCGGCAGGGCGCGCCACTGCTTGTAGGCAAGGTAGACAAGGTAGGCGACGCCGAACCACTTGATGACCTGGAAGGCCGTGGCGGACGCTGCCAGGATGGCGCCGACGCCGGCGGCGATGATGGCGATCTGCACGATCAGGCCCAGTTGCAGGCCCAGGGCATTCCAGTAACCCCGCCAGAAACCGTACTGCAGCCCGCTGGACATCGAGGCGATCGCCCCGGCACCCGGCGACAGGCTGATCACCCAGCACGCGGCAAAGAAGCCCAACCACACTTCCATCGACATCACACACCTCGCTCAACAATTATTGCAAAACGTTAAGCTAAGGGGTTGGTGAAAAAATAACCAGTAAATTCTGCGGGCTTTTCCAATGCCTGTACCGGCCTCTTCGCGGGTGAACCCGCTCCCACAGGTTCACCACAGGTCTTGAGACTTGCGACATCCCTGTGGGAGCGGGTTTACCCGCGAAAGGGCCGGTGCAGGAGACCTCAATGGATCAGGACAACGCCTCGAGCTCAGCCTGCATGCTTTCGAGGGTTTCCAGGGCCTCCATCCAGGCCTCCTCCAGCTCCCCTTCGCGCTGCTTGAGCTTGGTCTGCCGCGCCAGCAGGTCGCGCAATTCATCCTTGCGCGCCGCTTCATACACGCCAGCATCAGCCAACGCCGCCTCGACCTCGGCCAGCTGCGCATGCACCTGGTTGAGCTCGGCTTCCAGCTTGTCGGCCGCCTTCTTGTGCGGCGCCAGCTGCTGACGCAAGGCCGCAGCTGCCTGGCGCTGGGCCTTCTTGTCGGTCTTGTCCGGGTTGACCGGGGCACTGCTGGACGGGGCACTGCGCTGGCGGTAGTCGACCAGCCAGCGGCTGTAGTCGTCGAGGTCGCCGTCGAAGGTTTCCACCTTGCCGTCCGCCACCAGCAGGAAATCGTCGGTGGTGCTCTTGAGCAGGTGACGGTCGTGGGATACCACCACCACAGCGCCGGCGAACTCCTGCAGGGCCATGGTCAGCGCCAGGCGCATTTCCAGATCCAGGTGGTTGGTCGGTTCGTCGAGCAGCAGCAGGTTCGGCCGTTCCCAGGCGATCAACGCCAGGGCCAGGCGGGCTTTTTCACCACCCGAAAAATTCAGCACCGGCTCATCGACACGGTCGCCGTGGAAGTCGAAGCCGCCGAGGAAGTCGCGCAGGGTCTGCTCGCGCTCGGTCGGGGCAATGCGCTGCAGGTGCAGCAGCGGGCTGGCCTTGTCGTCCAGCGAGTCGAGCTGGTGCTGGGCGAAGTAGCCCACGGCCAGGTTCTCGCCGCGCACCAGGCGGCCCGACAGGGGTTGCAGTTCACCGGCCAGGTTCTTGATCAAGGTCGACTTGCCGGCGCCGTTGGGGCCCAGCAAACCGATGCGCGCACCCGGCACCAGCTGCAGCTTGACCTTGTCGAGAATGGCCTTGTCGGCATAGCCCAGGCGGCCTTCGGACAGGCTCAGCAGCGGGCTGGAAATCTTCTGCGACTCGCGGAAGACGAAGTCGAACGGCGAGTCCACATGCGCCGCCGACAGCTCCTCCATGCGTTCCAGGGCCTTGATCCGGCTCTGCGCCTGGCGGGCCTTGGTGGCCTGGGCCTTGAAGCGGGCGATGTACTTTTCCATGTGCGCACGCTGCGCCTGCTGCTTCTCGTAGGCCTGCTGCTGCTGGGCCAGGCGTTCGGCGCGGGTGCGTTCGAAGGCGCTGTAGCCGCCCTTGTACAGGTTGAGCTTGCGCTGCTCGACGTGCAGCACATGGTCGACCACGGCATCGAGGAAGTCGCGGTCGTGGGAGATCAGCAACAGCGTGCCCGGGTAGCCCTTGAGCCACTCCTCCAACCACAGGATCGCATCCAGGTCCAGGTGGTTGGTGGGCTCGTCGAGCAGCAGCAGGTCGGACGGGCACATCAGTGCCTGGGCCAGGTTCAGGCGCATCCGCCAGCCACCGGAGAAGTCGCCGACGCGGCGGTCCATCTGCTCGTTGCTGAAGCCCAGGCCGGCCAGCAGCTTGCGCGCGCGGGCATCGGCGGTATAGCCGTCGGCGCTGTCCAGCTCACTGTGCAGGCGTGCCAGGGCAGTGCCGTCATGGGCCTGCTCGGCGGCGGCCAGCTCGGCCTGGACCTTGCGCAGGCGGGCGTCGCCGTCGAGCACATAGTCCACCGCCAGGCGGTCGAGGGTGTCGACCTCCTGGCGCATGTGGGCGATGCGCCAGTCGCCGGGCATCAGGCAGTCGCCGCCGTCGGGCGACAGCTCACCGCGCAGCAAGGCGAACAGGCTGGATTTTCCGGCGCCGTTGGCGCCGATCAGGCCGGCCTTGTGACCGGCGTGCAGGGTCATCTCGGCGCCTTCTAGCAAGCGCTGCGGACCACGCTGTAAAGTGAGGTTGGATAGTCTGATCATAGTGGTCGCGGAGTCTACCAGCTTCCTCGGCCCTCAGCGTGAGTGGAATCATGCACACCGACCTGTGGAATCACGCCCTGGCGCTTTATGCCCGCCCGGGTGTCGAAACGGCCTGCCTGGACCTTCAGGCACTGGGCGGCGATGTCTGCCTGCTGCTGTGTGCGGCCTGGCTGCAGGCGCGCGCGGTGGCCTTCACTGCCGAGCGGGCCGAGGCCTTGCGGGACATTGCCAACCCCTGGCAACGCGACGTCGTCACGCCACTGCGCGCCTTGCGCCAGCAGTGGCGAACGGCCGCACAGCACGACCCGCACCTGGCGGCCTTGCGTGAGCAGGTGAAGGGGATGGAGTTGCAGGCGGAGAAACAGCTGCTGCAGCGGCTCGAAGCCTGTGCGCAAGCGTGGCCAACGGGCTCAGGGCAGCCCGAGGACGATTGGCTGGCCCGGCTGGCACCGGACCAGACCCTCGGCCACGACGCGCTGGAGCAGTTGCGCGTCGCAGCCGCTGGGCATCAGGAAGCCGAAGACGGCGCCTGAGCGGGGGTGCTGGCGGAAGCCGGAGCCGAGGCAGCGCCCGAGTTGCTCGCTGGCGCGCTGGCGCTTGGGGTGGCTGGCTTGGTTTCGGCAGGCTTGGCGGCCGGTTTGGCGGCAGCTGGCTTGGCGGCGGGTTTCGCTGCTGGCTTGGCCGCGGCCGGTTTTGCCGGCGCCTTGGCGGCGGCGGGCTTGGCTGCGGGTTTGGCGGCAGCCGGTTTGGCCGGTGTCTTGGCAGCAGCTGGTTTGGCGGCAGCGGTTTTGGCCGGCGCCTTGGCCGCTACCGGCTTGGCAGCAGGCTTGGCCGTTGCTGGTTTGGCGGCAGGCTTGGCAGCAGCCGTCTTGGCGGCGGCAGCGCGGGCGGGTGCCTTGGCAGCGACGGGCTTGGCGGCTGGTTTGGCCGCGGCCTTGGCAACTGCGGTTTTGCCAGCGGCTGGCTTGGCTGCGGCGCGGGCTGGAGCCTTGGCTGCAGGTTTGGCCGCGGCTGCAGGTTTGGCAGCGGCCTTGGCCGCAGTGGTCCGCGCAGCCGGTTTGCCGGCAGCCTTGGCCGGGGCTCTGGCAGTAGCCGGTTTCGTCGCCTTGGCAGCCACGGCGCGCAGGTCCAGCGCCTTGCCAGCAGCCTCGCGTACCTTGCCGACACCCTGGGCCAACTTCAGGCTTTCCTGGGCATCACGTTTGAGTTGCTGGATATAGGTGCGCGTTTGCGTCTGACGCTCTTTCAGCGAATCGAGCAGACCCTCGAGTTCGCCAATCGCTTTCTGTGCCTTGCCTTGAGCCTTGGCTTTACCGGCCTTGGCCGCGTCCTGCAACTTCAGGCGACCGTTGTGCAGTTTTTCCTGGGCCTTGACCCGTTGCTTTTCCAACTTGGCCAGCAGTTTCTCCGCATCAGCCAGCGCTTGCGAGCAGGCATCTTCCAAGTGTTCGAGCAAACTGCCCGAAAGTTGCTGGAGCAGGTGTAACGGCGTACTTACTGGCTTCTTTTTGGCCGACATGGTTTACCTCCTGGCTGACGAGATTGCGGCTCATACTATGCTTCTGCTGCTACCGCCGCTAGGGCATGTGGACAGTAATGAATGCGCCGCGTTGCATGCCTGGGCAAAGTTGTTATCTTGCAGCTCCGTGCAAGTGTAGTTGCTTGAAAAATCGTTGCTGATATTTACACATACCCGGCCAACAACGCTGGCATAATTCCCGGCTCCCGTGCCCGGAGTTGAGCATGTCTCGTCATCTTGTTTTCGGCTTGTGCCTGGTGGCGCCGTTCACCTTGGCCGCCACCGATCCCGCCCCTGCCAACGACCACGACCTGGCCTACAGCCTGGGCGCCAGCCTGGGTGAACGCCTGCGCCAGGAAATGCCCGGGTTGCAACTGGATGCACTGGTCGAGGGCTTGCGCCAGTCTTACCAGGGCCAGCCGCTGCGGCTCGACAAGGCACGCATGGAGACGATCCTGCAGCAGCACGAAGAGCAGGCCAAAGACACTGCACAGCAGGACGAGACGGCCAGGCTGCAAGCTGTGGAAACCCGCTTCCTGGCCAATGAGCGGGCACGCGCAGGCGTGCACGAACTGCCCGAAGGGGTGCTGTACAGCGAACTGAAAGGGGGTGACGGTGCGCAGCCCAAAGCCGGTGGCAAGGTGCAGGTTCGCTACGTGGGCAAACTGCCCGATGGCTCGGTGTTCGACCAGAACCAGCAGCCCCAGTGGTTCAGCCTGGACTCGGTGATCGAGGGATGGCAGGTGGCATTGCCGCACATGAAGGCGGGCTCGACCTGGCGCCTGGTGATCCCTTCGGCGCAGGCCTACGGTGCCGAGGGCGCAGGTGACCTGATCGCGCCCTACACGCCACTGGTATTCGAGATCGAATTGCTCGCGGTCGGTGATTGACGCCAGGCGTCACGCTTCGACCGCGTCCTCTTCCTTGTGGGCGTTATGCAGCACCTCGATCAGGCAGTCTTCGAGTTCGAAGCGCTCGTGCAGCAAGCTGCCCAGCTTGCCGAGTTTTTCGGCGAAGCGTTCGGTGTCCTTGCACTCGCCCTTTTCGCAATGGTCATTGAACGCCAGCGCGATCTGGGTGATGTCGTTGATCCGCGGGTTGATTTCCTCGGCCAGCTTCAGCGCCTTCTGATCGCCGAATGCCTTGGCTTCGGTGACCAGTTGCTCGCTGACCTCGAAGTGCCACGCAGAAACATAGTCGACCAGGACCGCGCAGAAATCGCGGTTCTTGTCCTTGTCGGCAAAGGCCGGCCTGGCGTCGCGCAAGGTACGGAAAGCCTGGACCAGCTCCTCGCGCTCCTCGAGCCAACGGTCGATCAGCTTGTGAACCCCACCCCAGCGTTCCTGGGCGTTCTGACAACTATCGAGCATGGCGATCTCTTCCCTTCTGGGTAGATGCCGCTGCACCTCGCACCACGACCGCGCAGCACAAAGGTGACATCAGCAGGACGGCATCGAGCAGTTGTGTTTTCGGTATGCGTGCTGGGAGATTATTCCCGCGCGTGCTGGCCTTCAAGGTACGCAGGCGACAAAGTTCATACAAGTGTTTAATGCCCGGGCATGGCACCACTGGTCGCGCCATGGCCGCTCGCTTGCCGTGGGTCAACGGCTGCCCAGGCTGCGGAAACGATACGCCAGCAGGTAGCTCAAGGGCAGCGCCGCCAGCAGCAGGAACGCCAGCAGGCTCCACTCCGGCAAGGTCAGGTCGAGAAAGCTCCAGGTCAGCGCGCTGCAGTCCGGCCCGCCGAGCAGCAACTGCCGGGCCGCTTCACGCCAGGGTTGTTCAAGCACATGGGTGAGTGGCAGGGAACATACCGGGTTGTCACCACTGCTGCCCTGCAACCACACATGCCGCCCGGCCAGCAGCACGCCGGCTGCCGCAGGGGCCAGTGCCGCCCGCGCGTAGCGGAGCATGCCAGGCGTGCCAGGCGCATGCAGCACCGCGCCGAGGCAGACCGCGGCATACACCACCAGCAACGCGCGCTGACTGAAGCACAACGGGCAAGGCACCAGGCCGAGCAGGAATTGCAGATGGAAAGACGTTCCCAGCACCGCCAGTGCAGCCAGGCAGGCAGGAACGAAAAATGTGCGCAGACGGGCCGGCAGCATGGGCGTCGATGTCCGGAGATGAAGTGGTTTGAAACGGTAGAGGAAACGACTGCTTTGTTTCAAGGCACTACGGCAGCGACAAGTCGCTGAAGGGCAAGGAAAGATTCCATCCTAGCTGTGGGAAACTTCTCAAAAGAACAGGCGACGAAAAACCCTGTATCACATGATCCGTTACCCAGCCAAAGGGCCCGTGCATCAGCACGGGCCCTGGGGTGGTTCAGGCGCGCACGCCTTCGGGCAAAGGCAGGGCCAGCAGTCGCTCGTCGAGCAAGCCAAGGCCTTCCTGGAACAGCTGGTTGCTGCGCTCGGTCTCGCCCAGGCCGGCGAGCAGGCGCGCCAGTTCGGCACAGGCCTCTGGATTGCGCTCCATGCTCAGGCTGCTTTCCAGATAGTCGCGGGCCTTGCCCCACAGGCGATTCTGCAGGCTCAGGCGGCCCAGGGTGAGCAACAGGCTCGGGTCCTGAGGGTGGGCCTTGAGCCAGCCTTCGGCAGTTTGCAGCTGACGCGCCGGGTCATCGCCACGCACCAGGCCATACAGGCGCGCCAGATGGCTTTCGTATTCACGCTTGAGCGCAGTACGCAGCACCTGCTCGGCCTCGCCCTGGGCACCCACCTGACGCAACTGCTCGGCGTAGGCCAATACCAGTTGCGGCGCCTGGCGTTGCGCCGAGGTCAACTGCTGCCAGGCCCGCTCCAGCGCCTGGCGGGCACTGTGCATATCCTCGCCACGGGTGCTCGCCAGGCTCAGGTTCTGGCCCCATGCACGCTGCTCCAGGGCCGCCAGTTCGGCTGCCGGCAGCACCTTGTTCTTGCGCAGGTCCGGCAGCAGGCGAATCAACGCCGACCAGTCTCCCTGCTCCAGGTAGAGACGCTGCAGCAAGCGCAGCACCTGGTTGTTCTGCGGGTGACGCTCGTGCATCGCCAGCAGGGTTTCCAGCGCGCCAGCGGTCTCGCCACGGTCCATCTGCAACTGGGCGTGGGTCAGGGCAATGGCCAGTTCGGCCTGGGGCTGACGTTCGAGGGCACGTTCCAGCAAGCTGTCGCTCTCGTCCTTGCGCCCCTGCTCGTTGGCCGCCCGTGCGGCACCGAGGTAGTACAGCAACGGCTGGCGCTCGGCTTCGGCGGCGCGATGCAGGTGGCGCTCCGCGCTGGCCCAGCGCCCTTCGGCCAGGTCCAGCTGGCCCTGTTCGATAGCGATGCGCACGCGCCGGCTGCGGTTGCGCCGCGACCACGGGTTGACCACGCCGCTGGAGGTCAGCACCAGGCCGACCAGGTAGCGGATCAGCAGCAGCACCAGCACCACGGCCACCAACGCACCCAGCGCGGCCCACAGCCCGGACTGGTAACGGAAGCCGCCGTAGGCGATCAGCACGTAGCCACTGTGCTTGGCCACCGCGATGCCCAGGGCTGCCGCGATCACGATCGCCAGCACCGCCAGCAGGTAGACGCGCTTCATGGCTTGCCCCCTTGTGCCTCGGCCGGCAGGTGGCGGCGCTGGATGTAGGCCTGCACCGCGGCCAGGCTTTCGCTCAGGTCCGGCGTGACCACCGACACCGGCTGCTCGGCCAGCGCATTGAGGCTGTCGAGCATGGCCTTGCTTTGCGGGTTGTCGGCATTGAAGTTGGCCAGCAGCACGCTACGGGCGTCATCCAGGGCCTGGTTGTAGACCTTGGCTTCGCCGTTGAGCGCCGCCCACTGGGCCTGCTCGATGGTCAGGCTCAGGGCCAGGCGCAGCTGGTTCAGCTGCTGACCGGCCAGCAGCGGGCGCACGTTGTCGTCGGCGTTGAAGTCGACCTGGAAGTACTTGGAAATCTCTGCCCACCACTGCGACAGGCGACTGGCGCCATCACCGTCAGCGGTCAGCGCACCCAGGGCATCGGCGTTGCTGTCGAACTCCGGCGACTGGGCGCTCAGTTGCTGCACCTGTTCACGCTGGGCCGCCAGCTTGAGGAACAGCCCGGTACGGTCCGGTTGCTGGGTGCTGCCCAGCGTCGCCAGGCTGCGCGCAAGCTGCTCGCGGGCGGCGAAGGCACCCGGGTCACTCTGCTCACGGAGAATTTCATCGGCGCCTTCGACCAGGGCCTTGGCGCTGGTGATGTCCTGCAACGCCGACAGGCGCAGGGTGGCCAGGCGCAGCAGGTGCTCGGCCTCGGCCAGGCGCCACTCCTTGCGGCTCTCGCCGAGCACGGTTTCCAGGCGCTGGCCGAGGCGCTGCTGGTCACTCTGCAACTGCGCCACCAGGCGGCGGCGGTCTTCCAGTTCGCTGGCCGCCGGCAGGCTGGCCAGCTGAGCGCTGATCTGCTGTTCGCGTTGCTGCAAGGCGCTGGCACGCTGGTTCAAGGCCTCCAGGTGCTCGCCCTGGCTCAGCTCGTTGCCCTGCAGGTGGCGAACCTGCCAGACACCCCAACCACCGACCGCGACCCCGGCCGCGCCGACCAGCAGCGCCAGCAGGGCCAGGCCACTGCCGGAGCGCTTGACGGGCTTTTCGGTGACGGGCGCCGCCGGCTTTTGCACCGACGGCTGATCATTGTTGGACAAGACAGTTTCGCTCACGTATCCATCCTTTGCATGGGGGCGCATCGCTCTGAGCTTAGCGCCTTAAGAGGCAGGTGCAGCGCTGCGCTGCACGGCTGCCAGCAAGGCCGCGGCACTGGCGCCACGGCAATCCACAACCTGTTGGGCCCCAGCGCCCCTGGCCAGTTCGGCGACCCTCGGGCCCGGCACGAACAACGGCAGGCGCGCCACCTGCGGCCAATCGGCCGCGGCCATCTGCTGCAGGTGTTCAAGACCCTGCCCACTGCTGACCACCACGCCGTTGAGGCGTTCCGCTGCGATGCGCCGCACCAGGGTGCCCGCCGGGTACGCCGGCAGGCAGCGACGATACAGTTCCAGATATTCGACACTAGCACCTTGCTCTGCAAGACGCTCTGCCAGCAGTTCGCGACCTCCAACGCCGCGGACAATCACTACGCGGGGCGTAGGAACCGCGACAGCCTGGCGCAGGACTGGGAGCGCAAGCAAGGCCTCGCTGTCGTCACCCACTGTAGGGAAATTCACCTCCAGACCGGCGGATTGCAGCACCGCCGCCGTCGCCTCCCCCACCGTGAACCAGCCTTTCGCAGGGGCTTGCACGCCCGCCTCGGCGAAGCGCTCGAGCAGCAGCCGGGCAGCCGGCTTGCTGACCACGATGAGCGCCTGGCACTGCGCCAGCCCTGCCAGCACCTGGCGTTGCCCAGGCGCCAGCTCGACCGGCTCTATCGCCAGCAAGGGCAGGCAGCTGCTGGCAACGCCAGCCTCTGCCAGCGTCAGCGCCAGCGCTGCACAGTCATCGGCAGGCCGGGTCAGCAGCAGGCGCCAGGGGCTCACGGGTGGCCGGCCTCGCCATAGACGTCCTTGAGGATGGCCTCGGCGCCCTGCCCCAGCAGGTCTTCGGCCACCTGCACGCCCAAGGCTTCGGCAGCCCCACGCGGTGCACGCGCATCGGCCACCAGCAAGGTGCCTCCGCTGGGCTGACCGACCAGGCCGCGCAGCCACAGCTGCTCGCCTTCGAGCACTGCGTAGCAGGCGATCGGAACCTGGCAGCCGCCGTTGAGGCGTTTGTTCAGGGCGCGCTCGGCCACCACCCGGTCGGCGGTGTCGGCGTGGTGGAGCGGCTTGAGCAAGGCGTGGATCTCGTCGTCGGCGCTGCGGCACTCGATGCCCACGGCACCTTGGCCACCGGCCGGCAGGCTGTCGTCGACGCTGATGCTGTCGCTGATGCGGTCTTCGAAGCCGAGGCGGATCAGGCCTGCCGCGGCGAGGATGATGGCGTCGTACTCGCCGGCATCGAGCTTGGCCAGGCGGGTGTTGACGTTGCCGCGCAGGAACTGGATCTTCAGGTCGGGCCGGCGCGCCAGCAGCTGGGCCTGGCGGCGCAGGCTGGAGGTGCCGACGATGCTGCCGGCCGGCAGTGCGTCGAGGCTGGCGTAGGTATTGGAGACGAAGGCATCACGCGGGTCTTCGCGCTCGCAGATGCAGTACAGGCCCAGGCCTTGCGGGAAGTCCATGGGCACGTCCTTCATCGAATGCACGGCGATGTCGGCTTCGTTGTCCAGCAGGGCGGTTTCCAGCTCCTTGACGAACAGGCCCTTGCCGCCGATCTTCGCCAGTGGCGCGTCGAGCAGCTTGTCGCCGCGGCTGACCATGGGCACCAGGGTCACCTGCAGGCCGGGATGCGCCTGCTCCAGGCGGGCTTTGACGTATTCGGCCTGCCACAGGGCCAAGGCACTTTTACGGGTGGCAATGCGGATTTCGCGAGTGGACATGAAACGCCCCGATCCAGAGAAATGCCGCCGATGATAACAGCATCGCCGGGGCCTGTAGGAGCGGCCTTGCGTCGCGAAAAGGCCGCAAAGCGGCCTCGGGGTTTGGTGGGTTGGAGGATCAGTCCTGGGGCTGCTGCGCAGCCCTTTCGCGACGCAAGGCCGCTCCTACACGGGACTCGCGATCCTGATCAGAGGGTCTGCATCATCTTGCGCACACCCGCCACATGCCGGCGGCTGACGGTCAGGGCGTCGCCATCGAGGCCCTTGAGGAACAGCTGGAAATGCCCAAGCGGCGTGCGCTGCAGGCGCTCGATGCGTTCCCGGGCGACCAGCGCGTTGCGGTGGATGCGCACGAAGCGGTCGCCGAATTCGTCTTCCAGAGCCTTCAACGGCTCGTCCAGCAGCACTTCCCCGGCTTCGTGGCGCAGGGTCACGTACTTGTGGTCAGCGATGAAATAAATGACCTGGGGCAGCGGGATCAGCTCGATCCCTTTGCGCGTGCGCGCACTGATATGGCTGCGCGGTACGCCACCCTCGCTGCCCGGCCGGGTCAGCGCGGCCAACTGCGCGCGGTTGGGTTTCTCGGCCTTGCGCAGGGCATCGCGCAGGCCCTGGGGCTGGATCGGCTTGGTCACGTGGCTGAGGGTACTGTCCTTGAAGGCCTCGGTACCGTATTCATCGTCGCCGGTGCAAAACACCACCGACGGCGGCGCCTCGCGCTCGCACAGGCGCGCGGCGACCTGCAGGCCATCGAGGCCGGGCATGCCGATGTCCAGCAGGACCACGTCTGGCTTGAGGCTTTCGATCAGGGCCAGGGCCTCTTCGCCGTTGGTGGCGCTGGGCTCCAGCACGGCATAGCCCTCCAGTTCAGCGAACAGCCGCGTCAGGCGTTCGCGGGCTTGGGGTTCGTCATCAACGATCAGGACATTCATAATTGCTCTGGATTCCTGAGTGAGTCTCGCACAGGTATAGCGTAGACAAGAGCAGGTCGAGCGACACTGCGGTCACGCTCTAGACCGATGCGAAGGCCAAAGATTCACTGAGTCGGCAGAATCGCTGCCAGTCCTCTGTCCAACTGTAGACGGTCCGTGGAACATCGCCGTTCAATCGTTGAATATCGTCAGCGCCCGCCTTTGCCGCCGTTTTCCACGGGTTTCTGTCGACCGACGTCCTGCGGCGGCCGGCCCAACCCTGCTATCATCGGCGCCACTTTTTCGTTCACGCCTGCAATGAGTGAATCCATGAGCACCGACAAGACCAATCAGTCCTGGGGCGGCCGCTTCAGTGAGCCCGTCGACGCCTTCGTCGCCCGTTTCACCGCTTCGGTCGATTTCGACAAGCGCCTGTACCGCCACGACATCATGGGTTCGATCGCCCACGCCACCATGCTGGCGCAGGTCGGCGTACTCAGCGACGCCGAGCGCGACACCATCATCGATGGCCTGAAGACCATCCAGGGTGAAATCGAGGCCGGCAACTTCGACTGGCGCGTCGACCTCGAAGACGTGCACATGAACATCGAGGCACGCCTGACCGACCGCATCGGCATCACCGGCAAGAAGCTGCACACCGGCCGCAGCCGCAACGACCAGGTGGCCACCGACATCCGCCTGTGGCTGCGCGACGAGATCGACCTGATCCTCGGCGAGATCACCCGCCTGCAGAAGGGCCTGCTGGAGCAGGCCGAGCGTGAAGCCGAAACCATCATGCCCGGCTTCACCCACCTGCAGACCGCCCAGCCGGTCACCTTCGGCCACCACCTGCTGGCCTGGTTCGAAATGCTCAGCCGCGATTACGAGCGCCTGGTCGACTGCCGCAAGCGTGCCAACCGCATGCCCCTGGGCAGCGCCGCGCTGGCCGGCACCACCTACCCGATCGACCGTGAGCTGACCTGCAAGCTGCTGGGCTTCGAGGCCGTGGCCGGCAACTCGCTGGACGGCGTCTCGGACCGTGACTTCGCCATCGAATTCTGCGCTGCCGCGAGCATCGCGATGATGCACCTGTCGCGCTTCTCCGAAGAGCTGGTGCTGTGGACCAGCGCGCAGTTCCAGTTCATCGACCTGCCTGATCGCTTCTGCACCGGCAGCTCGATCATGCCGCAGAAGAAGAACCCGGACGTGCCGGAGCTGGTGCGTGGCAAGACCGGCCGCGTGTTCGGCGCCCTGACCGGCCTGCTGACCCTGATGAAAGGCCAGCCGCTGGCCTACAACAAGGACAACCAGGAAGACAAGGAGCCGCTGTTCGACGCCGCCGATACCCTGCGCGACTCGCTGCGTGCCTTCGCCGACATGATCCCGGCGATCAAGCCCAAGCACGCCATCATGCGCGAAGCGGCGCTGCGCGGTTTCTCCACCGCCACCGACCTTGCCGACTACCTGGTACGCCGTGGCCTGCCGTTCCGTGACTGCCACGAGATCGTCGGCCACGCCGTGAAATACGGCGTCGACACCGGCAAGGACCTGGCCGAGATGAGCCTGGACGAACTGCGCCAGTTCAGCGACCAGATCGAACAGGACGTGTTCGCCGTGCTGACCCTGGAAGGCTCGGTGAATGCCCGTGACCACATCGGTGGTACGGCACCGGCCCAGGTGCGCGCCGCCGTCGCCCGCGGCAACGCCCTGCTGGCTTCGCGCTAAGGCCCATGGCGAGGGCTTCGCCCTCGTTCGCGGGCAAGCCCGCTCCCACAGGTACTACACAGCTTTTGAATCCTGTGCAGTACCTGTGGGAGCGGGTTTACCCGCGAAGGCCCCAGCTCCGACCTCAGCGTTTACCGCTGCGCACCATCTCCAGGAAGGCCGGCATCGCCGCTTCCTTGTCTGCCGCCACGCGCGCCATGTGCGGGTTCTGGCCCATCAATTCGAGCAACGCCTTCGCCTGCGGGAAGTCCGCCAGGAAGTCGATGCCCAGTACCTTCTTGCCCACTGCGCAGGCCAGGTCCACCGAGAAGCAGAACATCAGGTCGGCCACGGTCATCTGTTCACCTGCCACATAAGGCGCGAACCGCCCGTTGCGCTTGAGCGTGGCGAAGCCCGCCAGCAGCTCGGTACGCGCACGCTCCTTGATCAGCGGCTCGACCTGCATGCCGAAAAATGACTCGGCGTAACAGCTACGCGCCGGCAACTCGATGTACAGCTCGATTTCCTTGAGCAGCTCACGCACCTTGGCCTGGGCGAACGGGTCAGCCGGCAGCAGCGCCTTGCCGCCCTGGGTCTGCTCGATATAGTCGAGGATCACGCTGGTTTCGCTGAGAAACCCGTGTTCCGTCTCCAGCACCGGCACCTTGCCCCGTGGGCTGACTGCCAGCGCCTGCGGCGCCTGGCCGCCATAGAAGGCGACTTCCTCGAAAGGCAGGCCTTTCTCCAGCAGGGCCAGCTTGACCATGTTGTAGTAGTTGCTGACCGAGAATCCGTGAAGCTTGAGCATGGGGTTACAGCCTCCAGGCCGTATGGGGATGGCCCGGCTGTTATAGACCCTGCGCAGGCGCCTGGCCAGCATCATGCGCCCGCTCGATGGCCGGGCATTGCCGGCGCGGGCATGGCAAACTGTGCGTCCCACCACAGGAGTACCGCCATGAGCGAGCACGACGACATCGACAACGACGAAGAAGCCTTCGCCGAGGCGACACTGACCGAAGCCATCGAAAACCAGATCGAAAGCGGCGAACCGGCGGCGGCCAAGGCCACCTTCAACAAGCTGAGCCTGGTCGGCTACGCCCGTGAAGACATCCTCAACCTCATGGCCCACGTGCTGGCCATCGAGATCGACAACATGCTTTCGCAAGACCGCCCGTTCAACGGCGAGTGGTACGAAGCCGCCCTGCGCGCCCTGCCGGAGCTGCCGCCTGAGGCAGATCAAGGTGACGACGAATAACCCGACTACACTCCAGGATCAGGCACCGCTGGCGGTGCCGCCATCCTTGTCTGGAAGTCAGGAGTCGCCATGTCCTTCACCCCCGAACTGATCGCCGAACTGGAAGTGCTCGCCCTGTTCAACCTGGACAGCAGCCAGGAAGGGATCAAGATTCACGCCAACGCCTCCCCCACCCTGATCGCTGCGGCCAAGCGCCTGCACGACAAGCAACTGACTGACCAGCCCGACGGTGGTTACCTGACCAGCCTGGGGCATGATGCGGTGGAGAGCGTGCAGTTGCTGCTCAATGTCCTGAAAGCCCCGCAGCCCGCATGACCCTGTGCCGGCCTCTTCGCGGGTGAACCCGCTCCCACAGAGACATGCGATCCCCTGTGGGAGCGGGTTTACCCGCGAAGAGGCCTGACCAGGCGCTAGAAAAATGACGTCAAGAATCCATTTGATGCTTATCCGACCGCCCCACTCAGGCTAAACTCGCCACAGCTCCCCCGGCCCGCCCCTGAGTGTGCAATGACCCACCCCCACGAAATCCGCCCCGACCTCGACCAAGGCATCGACCGCAAGGTGCTGTCGACGTTGCGCGCGCGTTTCCTGCACATCAACCAGGGCCGCCTGGAACGTGCCATGGAAGGCCTGTCGACACGCCAGCAACTGGTGCTGACCCTGTTGCCGCTGCTGTTCCACGTCAACCACCCGCTGCTGCCCGGCTACGTGTCCGGCGCCACTCCGGCCGGCGTCGCCGGCTTCGAGCCGGACGCCGAGCGGGTCGCCGACGCCCAGCGCCTGGCCCGCTCGTTCGCCTACAAGGCCCGCCACGGCAACCCGCCCCGGCCGATCCACGGCCTGTTCCTGATGGGCAGCATGGGCTCGCTGGCCCAGGCCGAGCAGAGCGACATGGACCTGTGGGTGTGTCACGCCCCGGGCCTGGACGAGACCCAGCGCGACGAGCTGCGGCGCAAGTGCCAGTTGCTGGAAACCTGGGCCGCCAGCCAGGGCGCCGAGGCGCACTTCTTTCTGATCGACCCGCAGCACTTCGCCCAGGGCCAGCGCGACAGCCAGCTCAGCTCCGACGACTGTGGCACAACCCAGCATTACCTGCTGCTCGACGAGTTCTACCGTACCGCCATCTGGCTGGCCGGGCGCACGCCGCTGTGGTGGCTGGTGCCGGTGTATGAAGAGCACAACTACCACGGCTACACCAATACCCTGCTGTCCAAACGCTTCATCCGCAACCAGGATGCCCTCGACCTCGGCCATCTGGCGCAGATCCCACCGGGCGAGTACGTCGGTGCCGGCCTGTGGCAGCTGTTCAAGGGCATCGACTCGCCGTACAAGTCTCTGCTCAAGCTGTTGCTGACCGAGGCCTACGCCAGCGAGCACCCCCACGTGCGCTGCCTGAGCCTGGACTACAAGCAGGCCGTGTTCGCCAACCAGCTCAACCTCGACGAGCTCGACCCCTACGTGATGGTCTATCGGCGCATCGAGCGTTACCTGCTGGGCCGCGGCGAAACCGCGCGCCTGGAACTGGTGCGGCGCAGCCTGTACCTGAAGGTCAACAAGCGGCTCAGCGGCCTGGAACGCCAGCGCAGCAACGGCTGGCAGCGCCAGCTGCTGCAGCGCCTGGCCGACGAGTGGGGTTGGGACGAACGCCAGCTGGCCCTGCTCGACAGCCGCAGCCAGTGGAAGGTGCGCCAGGTGGCGGTGGAGCGCCGCGAGCTGGTGGCCGAGCTCAACCACAGCTACCGCTTCCTCGGCCAGTTCGCGCAAGCCCAGAACGCCAGCACCCGCGCCGACCAGCGCGACCTCAACGTGCTCGGTCGGCGCCTGTACGCGGCCTTCGAGCGCCGCGCCGGCAAGATCGAGGTGATCAACCCGGGTATCGCCCCGGACATTGCCGAAGACACCCTGACCCTGGTCCAGTCGCCCAACCGCAAGGAGCCCGGCAGCCACCACTGGGGCCTGTACAACGGCAATCTGGGGGTGCATGAGTGGGAGCACTTCAGCCCGATCAAGCGCTGCCGCGAACTGCTCGAACTGCTCACCTGGGCCCACCGCAACGGGGTGATCGACAGCAGCACGCGCCTGGCGCTGCACCCCGGCGACAGCGACCTGACCGAGTTCGAACTGTTCAACCTGATCAACAGCCTGCAACAGGGCATCCCGCTGCCGCTGGAAACGGTCAGCGAAGTGCGCCTGCTGCAGCCCAGCGTGGCCGACGAGATCCTGCTGCTGGTCAACGTCGGCGTCGACCCGCTGCGCCACCACCGCGACCTGAACATCCTGATGACCACCGAGCGCACCGACTCGCTCAGCTACGCCGGGGTCCGCGAGAACCTGGTGCTGACCCTCGACCAGGTCACCCTCAACAGCTGGAACGAAGTGCTGGTGCAGCGCTACGACGGGGAGCACGCCCTGCTGCGCTGCCTGCGCGACTTCCTCAACAGCCTCGGCCAGCGCAGCCACCGCCCGCGGGTACGGGTGCGCTGCTTCTGCCACAACCGCGCCCAGGCCATCACCCAGCGGGTCGAGGAAATCTTCGACACCGTGCAGCTGCTGCTCGACCAGGGCCGCAACCACCGCTACCTGCTGCAGGTGGCGCAACACACCCATGTGCTGGAGCTGCTGCCCGGCCAGGTCAGCCTGGCGACCCTGGCCGGGCACGATGCGCTGCTCGATTACCTGGGCGAGGAGCGCAACGCCTACAGCCCGCTGCACCTGGACAGCAATGCCTTGCAGGACCACGACCTGCCGTTGGTGCTGGAACAGGAGCAGCCCGGCTGCATCCAGGTGTTCTACCGCCTGCTCGATGGCTGGGCCGACCTGTACGTGCTGGACGAGTACAACGCCCTGTGGCAGCAGCGCCTGCCGCTGCACGACGAAAACCACCTGCTGCTGCCGCTGCAGCGCTTCCTGCGCTCGGTGGTGATGCGCCACGACGCCCGCCTGCCACTCGACAGCCTGCAGCAGGCGTCACTGGAAATCCGCTACGCGCAGTTGCTGCCGAACGGGCCGGGCAAGGCGCGCAGCATCGAGCCGCGGCCGCTGCCGAGCGCCGGCGTCGACCAGCCGTATTACGAGGTTCAGGCCATTCTCCAGGCCGGTGCGGGGGACGGGGTGCATGTGACGCTGTACTGCGGCCAGCAGGAGTTTTCCGAGCTGGACCATGGCGAGCAGCTGTATGAAGTGGTCGCCCGGCAGATTCTTGGCCAGCGGCGCGGCGCGGGGCATTACCGCTGCTATATCACTGACCTGGATCTGTCGGAGCTGCTGGAGGATGAGCAGGGGTCGACCAGCCTGTACCTGCGCTACAAGGGGAAGTTGGAGCAGGCACTGAATGATGGATTGGCGAAGTTGCAGGCTACGTTGGAGGTTTGAGATTGCCGGGGCTGCTGCGCAGCCCTTTCGCGACCCAAGGCCGCTCCTACAAGGGAACGCGAACGCCTGTAGGAGCGGCCTTGTGTCGCGAAAGGGCCGCAAAGCGGCCCCAAAATCTCACAGGTCGAAATCGCCCGCCGCCTCTGGCTGGTATTCCACATCCAGCAACTCCAGCTTCAAGGTCTTGCCCCCCGGCGCCGGCCAGTCGATCTGCTCACCCACCGACAACCCCAGCAACGCGCAACCGATCGGTGCCAGCACCGAGACCTTGCCCTCACCGCCGGCGTCCTTCGGGTACACCAGGGTCAGGTGGTAATCCTTGCCGCTGGCCGCCTCGCGGCAGTGCACCCGCGAATTCATGGTCACCACGCCTGCCGGCACCTCTTCATGCCCGACCACCCGCTCGGCACGGTCCAGTTCCTGCTGCAGGGCGAGCACACCCGGCGTACTGTCGTCGAGGCTGTCGAGCAGACGCTCCAGACGCTGTACGTCCAATCGGGTGAGGGTAAGGGCAGGCGTGGTGCTCATGATCCAGTCAGACTCCATTCAACAGGCAAATTTTTGCACCGGCAGATAAAGCAAAACCCCGCCCAAGGGCGGGGTTTGCGAATGCTTTTGCGTCGGTGGCGCACAACCCGACACTACCACAGCCGGGCAAATACTCAAGCCCGTGCGCGCAGGGCCTCGGCTTCGCGGCAAATCTGCCGGCGCCGTTCGTCATCGGCCGAGCGCCACTCGCGGATGTGCTCGACATGCCGCTGGCAACCGGTGCACACCCGCTGCTCGTCGAGGCGGCAGACGCTGATGCAGGGCGACGGTACCGCCGGGCTGACGTTGCTGTAGAGCGGCTTGGGCGGTCGCGCTGGCGTGCTCATGTCAGATCTCGTCGAAATCCAGCTTCTCGCCGGCCCGCTCCCAGACGATGCGCTCGAGCATTTCGTTGAGCAGCTCTTCGCTCTTCTCGCACACCCACTTGCCGCTTTCTTCGTCGTAGTCGAAGTGGAAACCGCCGGAACGGTCGGCCAGCCACAGCTGGCGCAGCGGCTCCTGGCGGCTGAAGATCAGCTGGGCGCCGCCTTCGAACTTGACGGTGAGCACGCCACCGGAATTCTCCATGTCCAGGTCCAGGCCGCTCTCGTCGAACAGGTCTTCCAGGGCCTGTTGGGTCGCGTCGACCAGATCATGGAAACGCGCTTCGCTCAAACTCATTGCAGGAACCTCGAAATTGGCTGCATTACAGGCAAGCCGGGCAAGATACGGGCGCCAGCCGCCGAATGCAAAGACTAGCGACCGCCTGCACCGGCCTCTTCGCGGGTAAACCCGCTCCCACAGGGTCTGGCAGCGGTTTGCCAACGCTCAAGCATAGCCCGCCCGACGGACCGGCTCTTGCATAGGCAAGCCGCCGGTCGCTCGGTATACTCGGGCGCAATACTGCATATTTCAAAGGATTTCACCCATGAAGCGCCTGATTTCCTCGCTCGCGGCGCTGGTCGCGGTTGCCTGCCTCGTTTCGGCCTGCGGTCAGAAGGGCCCGCTGTACCTGCCGGAAGACGGCAAGGACGGCAAAGGCCCGAGCAAGTCGCACCAGCACCAGCATCAGCACGCCCCGGCGGTCCAACCGCAGGAAGAGCAGCCGATCCAGCCCGAGCAGTCGCCAGAGCAGTAAGGAAATCAGATGAACGCTTTCAACTACCGCGACGGTGAACTGTTCGCGGAAGGCGTGGCCCTGTCGGCCATCGCCGAACGTTTCGGCACCCCGACCTACGTGTACTCGCGCGCCCACATCGAGGCCCAGTACCGCAGCTACACCGATGCCCTGCAAGGCACCGAGCACCTGGTCTGCTTCGCGGTCAAGGCCAACTCCAACCTCGGCGTGCTGAACGTCCTGGCACGCCTGGGCGCGGGCTTCGACATCGTTTCCGGCGGCGAGCTGGAGCGTGTGCTGGCCGCCGGCGGGCGTGCCGATCGCGTGGTGTTCTCCGGCGTCGGCAAGACCCGCGAAGACATGCGCCGCGCCCTGGAAGTCGGCGTGCACTGCTTCAACGTCGAGTCCACCGACGAGCTCGAGCGCCTGCAGGTCGTGGCCGCCGAGATGGGCAAGGTGGCACCGGTCTCGCTGCGGGTGAACCCGGATGTCGATGCCGGCACCCACCCGTACATCTCCACCGGCCTCAAAGAGAACAAGTTCGGCATCGCCATCGCCGACGCCGAAGCCATCTACGTGCGCGCCGCGCAGCTGCCGAACCTGGACGTGGTCGGTGTCGACTGCCACATCGGTTCGCAGCTGACCACCGTCGACCCGTTCCTCGACGCCCTCGACCGCCTGCTGGACCTGGTCGACCGCCTCGCCGAGTGCGGCATCCACCTGCGTCACCTGGACCTGGGCGGCGGCGTCGGTGTGCGCTATCGCGACGAACAGCCACCGCTGCTGGCCGACTACATCAAGGCCATCCGCGAGCGCGTCGGCAGCCGCGAGCTGGCCCTGGTGTTCGAGCCGGGCCGCTACATCGTGGCCAACGCCGGCGCCCTGCTGACCCGCGTGGAATACCTCAAGCACACCGAACACAAGGACTTCGCCATCGTCGATGCGGCGATGAACGACCTGATCCGCCCGGCCCTTTACCAGGCCTGGATGGGCGTCAGCGCGGTCAAGCCACGCGAAGGCCAGGGCCGTGCCTACGACCTGGTCGGGCCGATCTGCGAAACCGGCGACTTCCTCGCCAAGGACCGCGAACTGAACCTGGCCGAGGGTGACCTGCTGGCCGTGCAGTCGGCGGGCGCCTATGGTTTCGTCATGAGCTCCAACTACAACACCCGCGGCCGTTGCGCAGAAATCCTCGTCGACGGTGACCAGGCCTTCGAAGTCCGCCGCCGCGAGACCATCGCCGAACTGTATGCTGGCGAAAGCCTGCTGCCGGAGTAAGCCCATGCTGCTGCGCTTTACCAAGATGCATGGGCTGGGCAACGACTTCATGGTCCTCGACCTGGTCAGCCAGCACGCGCACATCCAGCCCAAGCATGCCAAGCAATGGGGTGACCGCCACACCGGCATCGGTTTCGACCAGCTGCTGATCGTCGAGGCGCCGAGCAACCCGGAAGTGGACTTCCGCTACCGGATCTTCAACGCCGACGGTTCCGAGGTCGAGCAGTGCGGCAACGGCGCGCGCTGCTTCGCCCGTTTCGTGCTGGACAAGCGCCTGACCGCGAAGAAGCGCATCCGCGTGGAAACCAAGGGCGGCATCATCGAACTGGACGTGCAGAACGACGGCCAGGTCTGTGTCGACATGGGCCCGCCGCGTTTCGTCCCGGCCGAGATCCCCTTCGTTGCCGAGCAGCAGGCGCTGAACTACCCGCTGGACGTCGACGGCCAGGTGCATTCGATCGCTGCCGTGTCCATGGGCAACCCGCATGCCGTGCTGCGCGTCGATGACGTGCACACCGCGCCGGTCCATGAGCTGGGCCCGAAAGTCGAGCACCACCCACGCTTCCCGCAGCGGGTGAACGCCGGCTTCCTCCAGGTCATCGACCGCCACCGCGCCAACCTGCGCGTGTGGGAACGCGGTGCCGGCGAAACCCAGGCCTGCGGCACCGGCGCCTGCGCCGCGGCCGTGGCGGCGATCAGCCAGGGCTGGATGGATTCCCCGGTGACCCTCGACCTGCCCGGTGGCCGCCTGCACATCGAGTGGGCCGGCCCGGGCAAGTCGGTGTTGATGACCGGCCCGGCCGTACGCGTCTACGAAGGACAGGTTCGTCTCTAAGCGAGTAACCGCCATGACCGATCAGCCAGTACCGCAGCAGCCCGAAACGCTCGACGCCGAAGCGGTGGTCGCCTACCTGCGCGCCCACCCGACCTTCTTCGCCGAGCACGACGACCTGCTGGTCGAGCAACGCATCCCCCACCAGCGCGGCGACAGCGTGTCGCTGGTGGAGCGCCAGCTCAAGCTGCTGCGCGACCGCAACATCGAGATGCGCCATCGCCTGTCGCAACTGATGGACGTGGCCCGCGACAACGACCGGCTGTTCGACAAGACCCGCCGGCTGATCCTCGACCTGCTCGATGCCGGCAGCCTGGAGGAAGTGGTGATGGCCGTCGAAGACAGCCTGCGCCAGGAATTCCAGGTGCCCTTCGTCAGCCTGATCCTGTTCGGCGACAACGCCGCCCCCGTAGGCCGCTGGGTCAGCAACGCCGAGGCCCAGCAGGCCATCGGCGGCCTGCTCGGTGGCGGCAAGACGGTCAGCGGCAACCTGCGCGAGCATGAGCTGACCTTCCTGTTCGGCAAGGAGCAGCACCAGGAAGTCGGCTCCAGCGCCGTCGCCGCCCTCGAATACCAGGGGTTGCACGGCGTGCTGGCTATCGGCAGCCGCGACCCGCAGCACTACAAGAGCTCGGTCGGCACCCTGTTCCTCGGCTACATCGCCGAAGTGCTCGGCCGCGTAGTGCCGCGCGTGACCCAGACCCTGCGTCCGGTGCGCTGATGGAACGCCAGCTGGAGGCTTATTGCGCACACCTGCGCAACGAGCGCCAGGTGTCGGAGCACACCCTGCTGGCCTACCGCCGCGACCTCGACAAGGTCATCGAATACTGCAACAGCCAGGGCATCGCCGGCTGGGGCGCGCTGCAGATCCAGCAGCTGCGCCAGCTGGTCGCCCGCCAGCATCACCAGGGCCAGTCCTCGCGCAGCCTGGCACGGCTGCTGTCGGCGGTGCGCGGCCTGTACCGCTACCTCAACCGCGAAGGCCACTGCCAGCACGACCCGGCCAGCGGCCTGAGCGCGCCCAAGGGCGAGCGCCGGCTGCCCAAGGTGCTGGACACCGACCGCGCCCTGCAACTGCTCGACGGCGGCGTCGACGACGATTTCATCGCCCGCCGCGACCAGGCCATCCTCGAACTGTTCTACTCCTCCGGCCTGCGCCTGTCCGAACTGAACAACCTCGACCTGGAGCAGCTCGACCTCGCCGCCGGCCTGGTGCAGGTGCTCGGCAAGGGCAGCAAGACCCGCGTGCTGCCGGTCGGGCGCAAGGCCCGCGAGGCCCTGCAGGCCTGGTTCAAGCTACGCGGCATCGGCGGCCCGCGCGACAGCGCGGTGTTCATCACCCGCCAGGGCAAGCGCATGAGCCCGCGCGCCATCCAGCTGCGGGTCAAGGCCGCCGGCGAACGCGAGCTGGGCCAGCACCTGCACCCGCACATGCTTCGCCATTCCTTCGCCAGCCACGTGCTGGAATCGTCCCAGGACCTGCGCGCGGTGCAGGAAATGCTCGGCCACGCCGACATCAGCACCACGCAGATCTACACCCACCTGGACTTCCAGCACCTGGCCGCGGTGTACGACAGCGCCCACCCCCGGGCCAAACGCAGCAAAGGCACAGACTCATGAGCATCCAGCTGATCACCTTCGACCTCGACGACACCCTGTGGGACACCGCGCCCGTGATTGCCAGCGCCGAGGTCGTGCTGCGCGACTGGCTGCAGGCCAACGCACCGACCCTCGGCGGCGTGCCGGTGGAGCACCTGTTCGCCATCCGCGAACGCCTGGTGCAGGCCGAGCCGGGGCTCAAGCACCGCATCAGCGCCCTGCGCCGGCGCGTGCTGTTCCACGCCCTGGAAGAAGCCGGCTACGGCGAGAAACAGGCCCAGGAACTGGCCAACGAAGGCTTCGAGGTATTCCTGCATGCCCGCCACCAGATCGAAGTGTTCCCCGAGGTGCAGCCGGTGCTGGAGATCCTGCGCCATCACTACACCCTGGGCGTGGTGACCAATGGCAACGCCGACGTGCGCCGCCTGGGGCTGGCGGATTACTTCCGCTTTGCCCTGTGCGCCGAGGACCTGGGCATCGGCAAGCCGGACCCGGCGCCGTTCCTGGAGGCGTTGAAGCGAGGAGAGGTCGAGGCCAGTGCGGCGGTGCATGTGGGTGATCACCCGGGCGACGACATTGCCGGGGCCCAGCGCGCCGGGTTGCGGGCGGTGTGGTTCAACCCGCAGGGCAAGGCCTGGGTGGGCGAGCGGGCGCCGGATGCCGAGATTCAGCGCCTCTCCCAGTTGCCCGACGTGCTCGCGCGCTGGCGCTGATGCCCATTCGCGGGTAAACCCGCTCCCACAGGGACCGCGCAAAGTTTGAACCATGTGCCGTACCTGTGGGAGCGGGTTTACCCGCGAAGAGGCCAGCACAGGCAACACAAATCCCCCAGGCACAAAAAAGCCCGCAGCGACGGCGGGCTTTTTTGCACTCAGCCACTCAGATAGGGCGGCTGCCGTACTTGTTGTCAGGCTTCTTGGGCGGGTCGGCGACCACGTTGGCCTCGACTTCCTGCACCTTGCCACCGCGCGAAAGGAATTCCTCCATCGCCTTGGCCAGTGCATCACGCTCTTTCTGCTTGGCTTCCATGCTCGGCATCTCGTCTACCGAGACCGCTGCCTTGGACTTGCCCTTGGCAGTGGGTGCCGGGCTGCTGTCGTCATCGCCAGCATCTTCGGCGCCATCGTCAGCCGCCGCTTCGAGGCCTTCATCAGCCTCGTCGTCATCGCCTACTTCGAGGTCGTCGTTTTCCAGATCATCGTCGCTCATGTTCTACCTCATGACTTGCGAAAAGCAGGTTAGTTATAGACCAGTGCAGCCGTAGACCGGCAGTCACCAGTGAAAATTCAACTGGCCGTGGGTTGGCCACTGCCCTTGGGTTGGCGCTCCTGATGGGAGGCGGCACCCGGCAGGCCCTGCTCCTGGCAGGACCTGACAAACATCCTGGAACCCTGCTGGCCACACGCTACTGGCAAGCCTAGCAAAGGCTGGCGAAGTGTGCGGACCGCACGACAAACACCCTTCGGCGCGCATTCTAGCGCGCCCGTGGAAAAAGCAAAGCTCCATAAACGCCTTACAACTTGTAAGTTTTTGGCCCACGTCGCGAACTGGCTTGATAAACCGTTTGCTCTGCGGGAAAAGGCAAAAAACAGGCAAAAAAATGCCCGGCGAACCGGGCAAGTTTTTCCAGCGTCGCGGTTACAGGTTGTAGCCGCGTTCGTTGTGTTGAGCCAGGTCGAGGCCGACCGACTCTTCTTCTTCGTTGACCCGCAGGCCCATCACCACGTCCAGCACCTTGAGGATCACGTAGGTGGCGATGGCGGTGTAGACCACGGTGAAGATCACGCCCTTGGCCTGGATCCAGACCTGGGCACCGATGTCGGTGACCGCGCCGAAGCCGCCCAGGGCCGGGGCTGCGAACACACCGGTGAGGATGGCGCCGATGATGCCGCCGATGCCGTGCACGCCGAAGGCGTCGAGGGAATCGTCATAGCCCAGCTTGCGCTTGAGGGTGGTGGCGCAGAAGTAGCAGATCACGCCCGAAGCCAGGCCGATCACCAGCGCGCCCATCGGGCCCACGGTGCCAGCGGCCGGGGTGATGGCGACCAGGCCGGCGACCACGCCCGAGGCGATGCCCAGGGCGCTTGGCTTGCCGTGGAAGACCCACTCGGCGAACATCCAGCCCAGCGCGGCGGCGGCGGTGGCGATCTGGGTCACCAGCATGGCCATGCCGGCGGTGCCGTTGGCGGCGGCGGCGGAACCGGCGTTGAAGCCGAACCAGCCGATCCACAGCATGGCCGCGCCCATCAGGGTGTAGCCCAGGTTGTGCGGGGCCATCGGGGTGGTCGGGTAGCCTTTGCGCTTGCCCAGCACGAGGCAGCAGACCAGGCCGGCGATACCGGCGTTGATGTGCACCACGGTGCCGCCGGCGAAGTCGAGCACGCCCCAGTCCCACATCAGCGCGCCGTCACCGCTCCAGACCATGTGCGCGATCGGTGCGTAGACCAGGGTGAACCAGATGCCCATGAACACCAGCATCGCGGAGAACTTCATGCGCTCGGCGAAGGCACCGACGATCAGCGCCGGGGTGATGATGGCGAAGGTCATCTGGAAGGTGATGAACACCGCTTCGGGGAACAGCGCGGTGGCCGAGGTCAGGTTGGCCGGGGTGACGCCGCTGAGGAACGCCTTGGAGAACCCGCCGACGAAGGAACTGAAGTTGAGCACGCCCTTTTCCATACCCGTGGTATCGAAGGCCATGCTGTAGCCGTAGATGACCCAGAGAATGCTGATCAGGCCGGTAATGGCGAAACACTGCATCATCACCGACAGCACGTTCTTGGAACGCACCATGCCGCCATAGAACAGGGCAAGACCCGGAATGGTCATGAACAGCACCAGCGCTGTCGAGGTGAGCATCCAGGCGGTGTCGCCGGAGTTCAGCGCTGGGGCAGCTGTTTCCTCTGCCAGGGCGAGCCCGGGCATTACGAGGGACAATAGGGCTCCTAGCCCTGCGATCTTGCGCAGAGTCATGTTGTTTTCTCCTGGGGCTTTGGGTTTGGTGAGGCTTTGTTCGGCGCTTAGATCGCGTCGGTATCGGTTTCGCCGGTACGGATGCGGATCGCCTGCTCCAGATTCACCACGAAGATCTTGCCGTCACCGATCTTGCCGGTGTTGGCTGCCTTGGTGATGGCTTCGATCACTCGATCGAGGTCCTTGTCGTCGATGGCGACGTCGATCTTCACCTTGGGCAGGAAGTCGACCACGTATTCCGCACCGCGATACAGCTCGGTGTGGCCCTTCTGCCGACCGAAGCCTTTGACTTCGGTGACGGTGATGCCCTGCACGCCGATTTCCGACAGCGACTCGCGCACGTCGTCCAGCTTGAACGGCTTGATGATGGCTGTGACTAGCTTCATGAAACTCTCTCCCGATTTGGTGGACTTGCCCCAGGAAAACAAACCCGTCTCAAGTCTAAGCGCAGCGCCTGGCTTTGTAACGCGTCGTCGGCATCCGGCGGCGCGTGCGCACTGCCTGGTCACACAGGAACTGCATCAGTGCATGGCTCGTACAGGTCTTTGCAGAAACCTTGCCAGTTCCGCCAAAGCCACGAAAAACAGCGCGTTATGTGAAACAGTCGGGATTGGCCAGTCGCCAGCATCGAAAAGATGCACGGTTTCGGTGCACGGCCTGGCGAAGCACTGCTCGAAAAACGTGCAGACTGCGCGGCCCCCTGAGGCAGAAATGCCCCGTGCTACACTGCGGGCCATTTCCCAGAATCAATGGACAGCCGAACATGCTCGCGCCAAAAGCCCTTCTCGACGCCCTGAGCGACCAGGCCTCGCGCCTGTTCAGCGGCGACACCGCCCAGCCCCGCGCCGAACTGGAAAGCCAGTTCAAGGTGCTGATGCAAGGTGCCTTCAGCAAGCTCGACCTGGTCAGCCGCGAAGAATTCGACAGCCAGATGGTCGTCCTGGCGCGCACCCGCGCGCGCCTGGAGGCCCTGGAGAAGCAGGTCGCCGAGCTGGAAGCGCGGATGGCGCCAGCGCCGCAGGAATAACAACCATCAAGGAGTGCGTCACCATGAAAGTCAGTGCCCGCAACGTTTTCGAAGGTACCGTCAGCGCAGTGCATCCCGGCGCGGTCAACGCCGAGGTCGAGCTGACCTTGAGTGGCGGCGAGAAGCTGGTGGCCGTGGTTACCATGACCAGCCTGCACAACCTCAACATCAATGTCGGCAAGCAGGCCGTGGCGCTGGTCAAGGCCCCTTGGGTGGTGCTGATGACCGACGCAGACGGCTACCAGCTGTCGGCACGCAACGCCCTGGAAGGCGAAGTGCTGCGCGTGGGCGACGGTGCGGTGAATGCCGAGGTGGTGCTGAAGCTGGCAGGCGGTACTGAAGTGTTCTCCATCGTCACCCGCGAGGCGGTACAGGAGCTGGGCCTGGCACCTGGCGTGAAGGCCACCGCCCTGATCAAGGCGTCGCACATCATCCTCGGCGCCAGGCCTTGAGATAATGGGGCCGCTCTGCGGCCCCAGTTTTGCTCAGGCTGAAGCACGGTGCTGGTCCTGGGCCGGGCCGGCCGGTTTGGGCGGCAACTCGCTGGCCTGCAGATCGCCGCGGAACAATGCGGCCCCGCACAGGGTGATCAAGGTCTTCACCCGGCTGCGCGAATTGCACACTTGCGCCTGGATCCTCTCGATGGCCGCATCCCCAGGCTGCAGCGCAACCGCCCGGTCAACCCACTCGATCGCCGCAAAGCGGCTGTGCCGGCGAGTGCCCTGCCCATGCATCCAGGCCAGCCCCAGCTCGGCACAAGCCCGCGCGGCAACCCCGCTATCCGGGTGTTCGACCAGCTCGAGCAGGTAGTCGACCCCTTCGACCTGCTCGCCGCGGTCGCCGAACTGCCGCAAGAGCATGCCCAGCTGCAATCGCGCGCCGGCATCCGTGCCAGCGTGCCCCAGGGCGTCGAGCAGCAGGCGCCTGACTGAGCGCAGGGCATCGGGCTGGCCAAGGTCTTCCCCGTCCTGCATGCGCTGGCAGGCCAGTGTGTACCTGGCCATCGGGCTGCCGTCCTCGACGGCGCGCAACAGCCAGTGCTGCGCGGCCTGGCTGTCCAGGTACTGCTCAGGGGTGTTGGCCAGAGCGCCTCGGTACAGGTCATGCAACGCCATGGCCGCATCCGGCAGCTTCAGCCCGGCGCTGCCCTGGTACAGGTAAAGCGCAGCGTCATGCCGGTTGGCCGTCCACAACAGCCGCGACACCTCCAGCACATCGAAGCCCTGCCCCTCGCGCCCGCACTGGCGCATGACGGCGATGCGCAACCACACCTGCGCCTGCTCGGCGCATCGCGCGAAGCCCCACAGCCCGAACTGCTGCCCCACCGCGCGCAGTGCGCAGGCAGCAGCCTGTCGGGGGTTTTCGCACAGCCGTTCGATGGCGCTACGAAATGCCTGCGACGGGTCCGCCATGCCGTGGATCAGTACCAGGCAGGCAAAGCTGTAGAAGGGTTCGCCGATGGTCGGCACGAAGCCCTGGTCCGGGTAGAGCTCGACACTGGCGACAAAGTCACCCATCGCGCCGCTGCAATCGTGCAGCGAATGGCGGCGAAAGGCGCCGCGCCGGGCCAGCAAGGTGGCGCGCTCCCTGGGCCGCAGCGGACGTTGATGCCACTGCTCGAAGGTTTTCTTCCAGACCGCGATCTGTTGCAGCTGGTCGGCACGGGGCAGCCAGAACTGGTCCTCGAGGGCGAGCCAGCGGATCGCATTGCGCTGCATCTCGGTCCAGCCCTCGCACAACGGGCCGCTGGCCAGGGTATCGATGGCGTCATAGCGACCGCCCCAGCGCGGCGTCAGGTAGCGTGCATAGGCTTCGATCGCCTCGAAGCAGCCCGGGAACCCGGCCAGCGCCTGGTACAGCCAGTAGGCCTGGGGGCTTTCGGCGTCGCGCGCCGGCAGGTTGCCCGGCAGGGCCTGGGGCAAGTCGACCAGCGGCGCCAGCCCGTGCCTGACCAGCAGCGGCGCGGCCCCTTCCTGCACTTCCACGTCGGCATGGGCACTGGGGCGAAAGCGCGCCGCCTGGCCATGGAACAACTCCACCAGCCAGCCCGGCTCGCGAAAGTGCGCACTGATCTGCAACATGCCGATCAGCGCTGCCACTGGCTGTGCCGAGCGTTCGATGGCACGCAGGAAGTGCGCAGCAGCCATCTCGCAGGCTTGCTCGGCGGCCAGCCAGTGCTCGTCGGAGACTTCATTGGCGGCGGCGTTGCCACGGATATGGCAGGCGCGGTTGAAACAGTGAAAGCCCATGACCACCTGCGGGTGGTAAGCCTTGGGGCAGGCGTCGATCCAGGCCTTGAGGGTTCGCGTCAGGGCCTTTGCGCCCTGGTTGTCCCAACCCAGCAGCATGTAGCCCTGCAGCGCGGCCAGATAGGCCGGGCATTCTCCGCGGGGCGCTTGCCGCCATTGGGCCTGCAGACTGTCGAAATAACGATTGAGTTCGGCGAAATCATTCGCCTGCACCCGTTCACGTATGTGCTGGCGGGTGCGACTAGGCGTTTGCACAGGCTGTACCTTGAAGTCCATTTTCGGGATCGCTTGCCAATCCTTGGCAAACGGCAGTAGCACTTGAACACTAAGCCATGACCTGAGCCTGCGCAAAGAAATTGGATCCATTTGCGGCCAGATATATCAAAGCGCCAAAAAAGCTACTGCCTCTGATATCAGCGGCGCACATCCCCTGTGCAACCTGCACATAAATCAACGGGCTACTCAGAGGCCTGGCAAAGGACGACCATTGGGCCCGTACAACCGGTCGGCGGTAATACGGTCGACGAAGTCGAGGATTTGCTGGTTGCCCTTGAGGCGCACATCCAGCGCCTCGCCGTTGGCCCGGTTCAAGGCGCGGGCGCGCAATGCCAGTTGCCGCAAGCGTCGCCAGGCGCCCAGGCAGTCGGCATCGCGGGCCGCTCGCAGGGCTCCCTCGCGCCCCGGGCCATAGCCCAGCTTCAGCTGCGCACCCGCGCGCATGGCTTCCAGCTGCTCCAGGCGCAGCAGGGCGGCCTGCTTGCCGGCCACCAGCTCGCGCAGGCGTTCAGCGTCCACCCGGCCCTGGGCCAGGGCCAGGCGTTCCTGCTCGAGCAGCTGCAGCAGCAGTTCGACAGCGCGCTGCTGGACGTCGAGATGCCTGTCCAGGCTCATAAGTACTCCAGTGTCAGGGCCAACCCGCCGGGCTGGCGTTCATGTCGGCTCGCTGCCGGCCATCTCGCGGATGTCGGCGACCAGGCTGGTGTAGATGGCTTCGGCGTCGGTGTGCAGGCTGCCATCGGCAATCGACTGGCGCAGCGCGGCGACCTTTTCCAGGTCGACGTCCGCCGTGGCGTCGCTGCCTTCGAGGTCGCCAAGGCGCGAGATCTGCACGGTTTCTTCGGCCAGGCCGTCGAGGTCCTGCGGCGCGACCCGCGACGGGGTGGTGCCGGCCAGGCTGCTATCGGTCGGGGGCAGAAGGCTGCTGAGCGGGGAGCTGGTGATATTCACGATAGAGGCTTCGTTGGCTGTGATTGCAACACTATCGGCATCGGTGGGGGGCCACTTTTGCCCGGTGATAGGCTTTCGATGAAAAAAATCAGTAGCGCAGCAACAACTCGTCGCTGCCCACCACCTGGGCGTTGTACTGCTTGCCATCGCCCCCCTGCACCCGCACGGTGCTGCCCAGGCCGCCGTTGTCCAGCGCCTTGCCCGCACGGCTGAGGCTGAAGCCAGCCCCCTGGGCACGCAGGCGCACCGCATGGTTGCGCTCCACCAGCCAGGGTTCGCGCACGCTCTTGAGGGCGATCACCGCACCGGCTTGCACGCCTCGCGCGGCCTGCCGGCCCAGCAGTTGCTCGGCGCGCAGCGCACTGCCCTTGGGCAGGTCCTGCAGTTGGCCGCGACGGCTGATCAACATCGATGCCTGGAAGACCTCCCCCGCCTCGACCCGACGGGCGCTGACCACGTAGCTGCCCAGCACGCCGACCGACACCTGCAGGTAGCCCAGCAACGCCTCCTGCCCAGCGCAGCGCACGCCGAACGCCACGCGCCCGACCGGCAGCTGCCGCGGGTGCACGAGGTAGGGCAGCGGCTCGGCGCAGGCACGGATACGCGCCACCGGCTGGCCGATGTCCAGCGCGGTCAGGCGGCTGCCGGCGGGCAGGCGCGGCTCCACCAGCTGCCGCACCCTCAGCGCCAGCACATCGTCCTGGGCACACGCCAGCCCGGCCTGGAGCAGGCAGCACAGCAGGCCCAGGGTACGCACGATTCGGGCAGGTCCAGGCATCGCAAGCGCCTCTCGAAGGGGTTCAGGCGCAGCATTCTAGGCACCCCACGCGCAAGGCAAAGCTCGAATTGCTCGCCAAATAGCGGTCTGTTCCGGCCTTTGCCAAGCGCCCTCGCCCACTACTCTGCAGGCCGTTCAACAAAAGGCACGGGCCCGCAGGCATGATCGACAAACTCGACAACGAGCTGCGTTTTCAGCAGGACGCAATGAGCTTGCGCGCTGAACGCCAGCAAGTGCTGGCGAACAATATCGCCAACGCCGACACGCCCAACTACCGCGCCCGCGACTTCGATTTCGCCGCCGAGCTGGCCAGTTCGCTGGGCGAAGGCCGTGCCGCCAACCGCAGCATGAGCCTGGCCACCACCTCCGACCGCCACTTGCAGGCCAGCAGCCACGCCAGCCGCGTCAGCGAGCTGCTGTACCGCGTGCCCGACCAGCCGAGCCTGGACGGCAACACCGTGGACATGGACCGCGAGCGCGCCCAGTTCGCCGACAACAGCGTGCGCTACCAGGCCAGCCTGACCTTCCTCAACAGCCGCCTGCAGTCGCTCAAGACTGCCATGCAATCCGAATAACCCGGGGACCCGTGCATGCCGATGTTCAGCATTTTCGATATCGCCGGCTCCGCGCTCAGCGCCCAGTCCGAGCGCATGAACGTGACCGCCAGCAACCTGGCCAACGCCGACACCACCAGCGGCCCTGACGCCGAGGCCTATCGTGCCCGCCAGGTGGTGTTCGAGACCCAGTACCAGGACGGCAGCGACATCGGTGGCGTGCGCGTCAGCCAGGTGGTCGAAGACGCCAGGCCCATGCGCCAGGAGTACCGCCCCGGCGACCCGCAGGCCGACGAGTCGGGTTACGTGACCCTGCCCAACGTCGAGCCGGTGGGCGAGATGGTCAACATGATTTCCGCCTCGCGCGCCTACCAGGCCAGCGTCGAAGTCATGGCCACCAGCAAAGAATTGATGCTCAAGACCCTGACCCTCGGCGAAGCCTGACCATGACCAGCACCATTGCAAGTTCGGTCCTCTCGACCATGAACAGCTCCAGCAGCGACAACACCGCCTCCAGCGCCGACGAGCTGCAGGACCAGTTCCTCACCCTGCTGACCACGCAACTGCAGAACCAGGACCCGACCGACCCGCTGGACAACAGCGAGATGGTCACGCAGCTGGCGCAGATCAGCACCATCAGCAGCATCGAGGAAGTCACCAGCACCCTGGAAGGCATCTCCAGCCAGATCAGCGCCTCCGAGACCCTGCAGGCCTCGGCGCTGGTGGGCAACGGCGTGCTCATCGAGGGCGACACCATCCAGGTCGCCAGCGGCGTCGCCACCACCTTCGGCGTGACCCTGGGCAGCGATGCCGACGACGTCACCGTCAGCATCAAGGACAGCGCCGGCAACGTGGTCGCCACCCTGGATGTCGGCGACATGAGCGCCGGCACCCAGACCCTGACCTGGGACGGCACCCAGGACGACGGCAGCACCGCCGCCGATGGCAGCTACACCTTCAGCGTCAGCGCCAGCAGTGGCGACGACGCCGTCACCGCCACGGCCCTGAAGTACGCGCTGGTCACCGGCGTCACCACCGACAGCGACAACGAAGTGGCCCTGGACCTCGGCGGGGTCAACGACAACGTCGGCCTGGGCGACATCAAGCTGGTCCTCTGAACCCTGATCAAGGAGAACAACCATGGGCTTTTCCCAAGCGCTCAGTGGCCTGAGCGCCGCATCCACTGACCTGGAAGTGGTCAGCAACAACATCTCCAACTCCCAGACCGTGGGGTTCAAGAGCTCGACGGTGCAGTTCGCCGACGTCTACTCGGGCGCCGACGTGGGCCTGGGCACCACGGTGTCCGGGGTGGTGCAGAACTTCGAGTCCGGCAGCCTGACCACCACCGACAACAGCCTGGACCTGGCGATCAACGGCGAGGGCTTCTTCACCTTCACCGACGGCACCCAGACCGTGTACTCGCGCAATGGCCAGCTGACCCTGACCTCCGACGGCTACCTGACCAATGCCGCCGGCGACAAGCTGCTGGGGGTCAACGGCGTGATCCAGATCCCCACCAGCGGCATGCAGGCCAGCGCCAGCACCGAGCTGGACGCGGAGCTGAACCTGGACGCCAGCGAAGACGTGATCACCGACACCTTCGATGCCACCGACGCGTCGACCTATTCCTACTCGACCACGGCCACGGTCTACGACTCGCTGGGCAACAGCCACACCTCGACGCTGTATTTCAGCAAGAGCGACGAGAACACCTGGACCGTGCACAGCGCCATCGACGGCAACCTGCTGAGCGAAAGCCAGACCGTCACCTTCAGCTCCAGCGGCCTGATCACCAGCGGCGCCACCGGCACCTACACGTACGACCCGGCCAATGGCGCCGCGGCGATGTCGATCACCCTGGACCTGACCGGCACCACCCAGTTCGGCAACGACTCGGAAGTGTCGAGCATCGCCCAGAACGGCTACACCTCCGGCAGCCTGGTCAGCTTCACCATCGACGACACCGGCACGGTGATCGCCACCTACTCCAACGACCAGACCCAGGAAATCGACCAGATCCAGCTGGCCACCTTCTCCAACGAGAACGGCCTCAAATCCAATGGCGACAACACCTGGCTGGCCACCACCGCCTCCGGCCAGGCGCTGCTGGGCGTGGCCGGCAGCGGCTCGCTGGGGTCGATCCTCAGCGGCACCACCGAGGACTCCAACGTCGACCTGACCGCGGAACTGGTGAACCTGATCATCGCCCAGCGCACCTTCCAGGCCAACGCCAAGTCGGTGACCGCGCAGAGCGAAGTGCTGCAGCAAGCCGTGAACATCGGTTCCTGACGCCATGGACCGGATGCTCTACACCGCCATGAGCGGGGCCAACCAGGCGCTCGAGCAGCAGGCGGTGGTGGCCAACAACCTGGCCAACATCGTCACCCCGGGCTTTCGCGCGCAACTGGTGCAGATGGAATCGGCACCGGTGGCGGGCGAAGGCCTGCCGACGCGGGTCTCGGTGAATGCCACCGGAGTCGGCGTGGACTGGAGCGCAGGCCCCATCACCCACACCGACCGCAACCTCGACGTGGCCCTGGGCCAGGACACCCTGCTGGCGGTGCAGGCCGCCGACGGCAGCGAGGCCTACACCCGCCGCGGCGACCTGCAGGTGGACGGCAGCGGCGCCATGAGCCTGGCCGGCCGCCCGGTGATCGGCGATGGCGGGCCGATCAGCGTACCGCTGGGCAGCGAAGTGACCCTGGGCAGCGACGGCACCATCAGCGTGCGCGAACAGGGCATGGAGCCGCGCGGCCTCAGCCCGGTGGGCAAGCTCAAGCTGGTCTCGGCGGCGCCGGGCAGCCTGCAACTGGGCGACGACGGCCTGTTCCGCCAGAGCGCCGACGCCAACGGCGTCAGCCAGCCGCTGGCGGCCGACGACAGCCTGCGGGTGACCCCGGGGGCGCTGGAGGGCAGCAACGTCAGCCCCACCGGCGCCATGGTGGCGATGATCGACAACGCCCGCCGCTACGAAATGCAGATGAAGGCCATCAGCGCCGCCGACGAAAACGCCAAGGCCGCCAACCAACTGCTCGCCCTGCAGGGCTGAGCCGGCACCCGATGAAGAGGTAAACGATCGATGATCAGATCACTGTGGACGGCCAAGACCGGCCTTGAGGCCCAGCAAGGGCAGCTCGACGTCATCGCCAACAACCTGGCCAACGTCAGCACCAACGGCTTCAAGCGCTCGCGGGCGGTGTTCGAGGACCTGGTCTACCAGAACGTGCGCCAGCCCGGCGCCCAGAGCAGCACCGACACCCGCCTGCCTTCGGGCCTGCAGGTCGGTACAGGGGTGCGCCAGGTGGCCACCGAGCGCCTGCACACCCAGGGCAACCTGGAACAGACCAGCAGCTCCAAGGACCTGGCCATCAACGGCCTGGGCTTCTTCGAAGTGGACATGCCCGACGGCACCACCGCCTACACCCGCGACGGCAGCTTCCAGCTCGACGCCAACGGCGAGATGGTCAATTCCAACGGCTACAAGCTCACCGCCGGCATCACCATCCCGGCCAACGCCACCTCGATCAGCATCAGCAGCGACGGTATCGTTTCGGTGACCCAGCCCAGCAGCAGCGCCTCGACCCAGGTCGGCCAGCTGAACCTGGCACTGTTCGTCAACAACGCCGGCCTGCAGAGCATCGGCGAGAACCTGTACCAGGAAACCGACGCCTCCGGCTCGCCCACCGAAACCACTCCCGGCCTCAACGGCGGTGGCACGGTAAGCCAGGGCTACGTGGAAACCTCCAACGTCAACGTGGTGGAGGAAATGGTCGGCATGATCCAGACCCAGCGTGCCTACGAAATCAACAGCAAGGCCGTCGAGACCTCCGACGAAATGCTCCAGCGCCTGGCCCAGCTCTGATGCCCGGCCCCACGACATCGCGCACGCTGTTGCCGGCCGCGCTGCTGGCCGCCGCCCTGTCGGCGGCCGGCTGCACCGAACTGATCCGCAAGCCGGTGGTGCCCGACGAGGCCATGGACCTGCCGACCCTGCCCACGCGCCTGGCCAACGGCTCCATCTACCAGGGCCGCAACCTCGCGCAACCGCTGTTCGAGGACCGCCGCCCGCGCCGGGTCGGCGACACCCTGACCGTGGAGCTCAACGAGCAGGTCAGCGCCAGCAAGAACTCGTCGTCCAGTGCCGACCGCAGCGGCAGCCTGGGCCTGTCGTTCGCCACCACGTCCGCGCGCGACTCCCAGGTCGGCAGCTACGGCCTGTCGGCCTCGACCGACCATTCGTTCGCCGGCAGCGGCGGCTCGCGGGCCAACAACTCGTTCACCGGCACCCTCTCGGTGACGGTGATGGAAGTGCTGCCCAACGGCAACCTGCGGGTGCGCGGCGACAAGCAGATCGCGATCAACCAGGGCACCGAGTTCATCCGCTTCTCCGGGGTGGTCAACCCGCGCTCGATCACCGGCGACAACACCGTGTCGTCGAGCCAGGTGTCGCTGGCGCGCATCGAGTACGTCGGCGAGGGCTACATCAACGAAGCGCAACGCATGGGCTGGGCGCAACGCATCCTCCTCAACCTGTCACCTTTCTAGCGAGTGAACCATGGCTGAGCCCCTTTCCCGCCGCCTGCGGCGCCTGCTGCTCGGCGGCTGCGCCCTGCTGCTGGCCACCAGCGGCCAGGCCGAGCAGATCCGCGACATCGCCGACTTCGCCGGCATCCGCAGCAACAACCTGGTCGGCTACGGCCTGGTGGTGGGCCTGGACGGCAGCGGCGACCAGACCACCCAGAGCCCGTTCACCGAGCAGGGCCTGACCAACATGCTGTCGCAGCTGGGCCTGACCCTGCCGGCCAACGCCAACATGCAGATGCGCAACATCGCCGCGGTGATCGTCACCGCCGACCTGCCACCGCTGACCCGCCCCGGCCAGCAGATCGACGTGGTCGTCTCGTCCATCGGCAACGCCCGCAGCCTGCGCGGCGGCACCCTGCTGATGACCCCGCTCAAGGGCGCCGATGGCGACGTCTATGCCGTGGCCCAGGGCAACCTGCTGGTCGGTGGCGCCGGCGCCTCGGCAAACGGCAGCAGCGTGCAGATCAACCAGCTGGCCGGCGGGCGCATCAGCCGCGGCGCAGTGGTGGAACAGACAGTGCCGCTTAACCTCGGCAGCCAGCACGGCCTGCTCGAACTGCAACTGCGCGAACCCGACCCGGCCACCGCCCAGCGCGTGGTGTTCGCCATCAACAGCGCCATGCGCGGCACCGTGGCCTCGGCGGTGGACGGCGGCCTGGTGCAGATCCAGGGGCCGCTGTCGGCCAACGAACGGGTCAACTTCATGGCCCGCATCGATAGCCTCGACGTCTTGCCGATCGAGGCACGGCCCAAGGTCATCCTCGATTCGCGCACGGGCTCGGTGGTGCTCAACGGCTCGGTGAAGCTGCGCCGCGCCGCCGTCACCCACGGCGACCTGTCGGTGACCATCGACACCACCAACAGTGTCAGCCAGCCCGGTGCCCTGAGCGGCGGGCAGACCGCCGCCAGCGCCAACAGCAACATTTCCATCGAGACCCAGAGCCGCGCCCTGCATGTGCTGGAGGACAGCGCCGAGCTGATGGACGTGGTCAAGGGCCTCAACGCCCTGGGCGCCACCCCGCAGGACCTGATGGTGATCCTCCAGGCCCTGAAGGCCGCCGGCTCCCTGCGCGCCGAACTGGAGATCATCTGATGAGCCTGGGCAACGGCGGCGCCGCCGGCTTCGCCATGGACGTGCAGGGCTTGCAGCGCCTGCGCAGCCAGGCCGGGCGCGATGGCGAGGCGGGGCTGAAGGAAGCGGCGAAACAGTTCGAGGCGCTGTTCCTGCAGACCATGCTCAAGAGCATGCGCGAGGCGATCCCCAAGTCGCAGCTGTCCAGCGACTCGCAGACCGAGCTGTACACCGAAATGCTCGACCAGCAGTGGGCACAGAACCTGGCCGGGCGCGGCATGGGCCTGGCCGAGCAACTGACCCGCAGCCTGACCGGCCATGTGCCCGGCGCCGGCAACGGCAACCTGCTCGACCAGGCGGTCGCCGCCAGCGATTCGCCGTTCGCCGGCCTTACCCGCCAGGCGCCGGCCTTCGAGGCCTGGAAGCGCTATGAAGTGCGCTCGGGCAACAGCGAGCGGGCCGAGCATGTGGAAGACTTCGTCGCCCGCCTGGCAGGCCCGGCGCAGCTCGCCGAGCGCCGCAGCGGCGTGCCCGCCGAGCTGATCCTGGCCCAGGCTGCGCTGGAGACCGACTGGGGCCGGCGGCGCATCACCACCGCCAGCGGCGCCGACAGCCACAACCTGTTCGGCATCAAGGCCGGCGCCAACTGGCAGGGCGAGACCGCCCAGGTGCAGACCACCGAGTATGTCGACGGTCAGGCGCAAAAGCAGGTGGAGAGTTTCCGCGTTTACCCCAGCGCCCAGGCGGCGTTCGACGACTATGCGCGGTTGATCCGCTCGCGGCCTGGGTACGCGGCGGCGCGCAGTGCCGAAGACAGCGCGCAAGCGGCGCAGGCCCTGCAGCAGGGCGGCTACGCCACCGACCCGCATTACGCCGACAAGTTGATCGGTGTCATGGCCACCATCGCCCGCACGCGCAACGCGCCCCCCCTGTAGGAGCGGCTTTAGCCGCGAAGCAGGCGACGCGGTGGATGGCACCGGCTCTGCCGGTGTTCGCGGGTAAACCCGCTCCCACAGGGTACGCGCCTTGCTCAGGCCGGATGAAAAAACTGTTTCGCTCAAACTCAAGACCCCCGCCCCGGGGCCGATGTGCGCACCATGTAGCCCAGGAGTTTTTCGATGAGCCTCATCTCCATTGGCGTCAGCGGCCTCACGGCGGCGCAGATCGCCCTCACCACCAGCAGCAACAACACCACCAACGCCTACACCGACGGCTATACCCGCCAGGTCGCCAACTTCAGCGAGTCGACCGCGGGCAACGGCGTGCAGGTGTCCAGCGTCAGCCGTGAGTACAACCAGTTCGTCACCACCCAGCTCAACGGCTCGATCAGCGCCGAAAGCGCGCTGTCCACCCAGCAGACCGAGGTCGACCAGATCGACAGCCTGCTGGCCGACAGCGACGCCAGCCTCGACGCACTGCTGCAGAACTTCTTCTCGGCGATCCAGACGCTGACATCCGACGCCAGCGATACCGCGGCCCGCGAGGAAGTGGTGGGCTCCGCCGAAACCCTGGCCAGCCAGTTCAACCAGCTGGGCAGCTACCTTTCGGCCATGGCCGACGACGTCAACAACCAGATCGACGATCAGGTCGACCAGGTCAACGACCTCAGCGAGCAGATTGCCACGCTCAACAACCAGATCAGCCTGACCCAGACCCTGGGCAGCAGCGCCAACGACCTGCTCGACCAGCGCGACCTGCTGGTGAGCCAGCTCAGCGAGCTGGTGGCGGTGGATGTCACCGTGCAGGACAACGGCAGCTACACGGTATCGCTGAGCAACGGCATGGCCCTGGTCTCCGGCAGCGACAGCTTCTCGCTGACCACCCAGCCCTCGGCCAGCGACGCCAGCCAGTCTTCGATCAGCTACGTCGATGCCGCTGGCAACAGCGTCACCCTGGACGACAGCGTGCTCGACAGTGGCTCGCTCGGCGGCCTGATCGAATTCCGCGACACCACCCTGGCCGAAACCCAGAACGAGCTGGGGCTGATGGCCGTGTCGCTGACCCAGGCGTTCAACAGCCTGCAAGCCCAGGGCATCGACCTCAATGGCGACACCGGCACGGCGATGTTCTCGGTGGCCGACCCGGTGGTGACCGGCAACACCGGCAATACCGGCACGGCCACCGCCACCGCCACCTTCAGCGATGACGTCAGCGCCCTGACCAGCAGCGACTACACCGTGACCTGGTCCGACAGCGACGGCTACACGGTCACCCGCAACGACACCGGCGCCAGCGTCGATGCCAGCTACGACAGCGACAGCGGCACCCTCAGCTTCGCCGGCGTCGAGCTGACCCTCAGCGGCACCCCGGCAAACGGCGACAGCTTCCTCGTGCAGCCCACCCGCAACGCCGCCAGCAGCTTCACCTCGCTGCTCACCGAAGGCGAACAGATCGCCGCCGGCACCTCCAGCGGCAGCAGCGACAACACCAACGCCCTGGCCATGCTCGCCCTGCAGACCAGCGACATCGTCGGCGGCAGCGCCACCCTCAGCGAAACCTACTCGTCGCTGGTGAGCAACGTCGGCAGCACTGCCACCCGCGTCGCCGCGCAGCTCGAAACCCAGTCGGCGCTGACCGACCAGCTGACCACCCTGCAACAGTCGGAATCGGGGGTGAACCTCGACGAGGAAGCCGCCAACCTGATCGTCTACCAGCAGTACTACCAGGCCTGCGCGAAGATCGTCGAAGTGGGCACCACGGTGCTCGACACCATCCTCGACATCAACTGATCGCCACCCCAGGAGACCCCGCCATGCGCCTGAGCAGTGCGACCATCTACAACCAGAACCTCAATTCCATGCTGTCCCAGCAGGCCGCCTACCAGGAAGCCGCGCTGGAGGTGTCCAGCGGCACCCGCGTGGTCAACCCGTCGGACGACTCCCTGGCCGCCGCCCAGGCGGTGACCGTGCGCCAGTCGATCGCCGCCAACGAGCAGTACGCCGATTCGCGCGCCGCCATCACCACCTCGCTGTCCCAGGAAGAAAGCACCCTGGACAGCATCAACGACGCCATCACCAGCGCCATGAGCCTGGTGGTGCAGGCCGGCAACGGCACCCTCAGCGACGCCGACCGCGAATCCCTCGCCACTTCGCTGCAAGGCGTCTACGACACCCTGGTGACCCTGGCCAACAGCACCGACAGCAACGGCAATTACCTGTTCTCCGGCTACCAGAGCCAGACCCCGGCGTTTGCCGCAGACGCCGACGGCGCCATGATCTACCAGGGCGACAGCAACGTAGTCAGCCAGCAGGTCAGCGCCACCCAGAGCATGGCCAGCGGCGACAACGGCGCCACGGTGTTCCTGTCGGTGAGCAGCAGCGCCGGCTTCATCGCCGAGGCCGGCGACAACAGCGGCAGCCTGACCTTCAACGGCCCGGATATCGCCGACAGCAGCGCCGCCAACTACGGCGAGGCCTTCACCCTGACCTTCGGCGTCGATGCCGACGGCGCCACCACCTACAGCGTCGACGGCCAGGACCCGGTGGCCTACACCGACGGCGAAACCCTGGAGATCAACGGCCTGAGCCTGACCCTGAGCGGCACCCCGGCCGATGGCGACAGCCTGAGCGTCAGCGCCGCCGCCGATGCCGACCCGGACGTGTTCGCCACCTTGCAGAACCTGATCACGGCGTTGCAGACGCCGATCGAGGACGATGCCGACCAGGCAGCGCTGAGCAACACCCTGTCGACCTCCAGCCGCGAGCTGAGCAATGCCCAGGACAATGTGCTGACGGTGCTGACCTCGGTGGGTACGCGGTTGAGCCAGGTGGATGTGCTCGACACCATCGGCGACGACCTAGCGCTGAGCTACACCGAGCGCCTGTCGGGGCTGGTGGATGCCGACTACACCGAGTCGATCTCGCGCTACGTGACCTTGCAGGTGTCGATGCAGGCGGCCCAGCAGACCTTTGCCAGCGTGCAGCAGCTGTCGCTGTTCGAATACATCTGATGGAGCATGGCACGGGCTGCGCCCGTGTTCGCGGGTAAACCCGCTCCCACAAGGACCGCACAATGCCAAGGGCAGTGAGGTACCTGTGGGAGCCACAGGGACTGCACAATGCTCAAGGGCAGCGAGGTACCTGTGGGAGCGGGTTTACCCGCGAAGAGGCCAGCACAGGTGATCAGGGAGGCCCGAGCCCTGCGATCAGGGCTTCCATGAAGTGCAGCGCCTGATACAGCAACCCCGCCAGAAACTGCCCCAAGTCCCCCACCAACACCGTCAACAGCAACATCCCCACGAACAGCGTCGCCGGAAACCCCACGGAAAACACCGTCAGCTGCGGCGCCACGCGGTTGAGGATGCCCATCGCCAGGTTGATGATCAGCAACGCCCCCACCATCGGCAGCGCCAGCAGCAAACCGCTCAGGAAGATAGTGCCGCCATGGCGCGCCAGCTGGTCGAACGCCTGCGGGTCAAAGCCGAACTGCCCCACCGGCAGGCGGCTGAAGGTCGAGGCCAGCAGCTCCAGCACCATCAGGTGCCCGCCCAACGCCAGAAACATCAGGATCGTCACCAGGCTGAGAAAACGCGACAACACCTGGCTGTTGGTGCCGGTGTCGGCGGAAAAGAACGAAGCGAACGCCAGGCCCATCTGCATGCCGCAGATTTCCCCGGCCATCTCCACCACCGCCAGGGTGATGCGCATGACCATGCCCAGCGACATGCCGATCAGCAACTGCTCCACCACCACCCCCAACCCCGCCCAGGAAATCAGCGGGATCTGCGGCATCGGCGGCAGGTTGGGCGCGAGCAGGAAGGCCAGCAACAGCGAAAGCCCCACCTTCACCTGGCTGGAAATATTCTTGTGCCCCAGGATCGGGTCGCTCATGAAAAACGCCAGCAGCCGGCAGAACGGCCAGAACAGCGCGCTCACCCACAGTTGCAGCTGGTCCCAGCCAAAGGTGATCAACGCCCTCAACCCACCAGTTGCGGCAGGCTGCCGAACAGCGCCCGGGTGTAGTCCACCAGCATCTCCATGAGCGCCGGCCCGGCCAGGATCAGCACCAGGCACACCCCGGCGACCTTGGGGATGAACGACAGGGTCGATTCGTTGATCTGCGTGGCCGCCTGGAACAAGCTCACCAGCAGGCCGATGCACAGGGTCACCAGCAGGATCGGCGCAGCCAGGGCCATGCTCATGCGCATGCCCTTGTAGGCCAGGTCCATCACCATTTCCGGGGTCATCGCAGCCGTCCTCGCAGGGTCATACCGGGTAGAAACTCTGGGCCAGCGAGCCCAGCAGCAGCTGCCAGCCATCCACCAGCACGAACAGCATCAGCTTGAACGGCAGGGAAATGGTCGACGGCGGCACCATCATCATGCCCAGCGCCATCAGCACACTGGCCACCAGCAGGTCGATGATCAGAAACGGGATGAAGATGGTGAAACCGGCCTGGAAGGCGGTTTTCAGTTCGCTGGTGACGAAGGCCGGCAGCAACACGCGCATGGGCAAGTCCTCGGGGCCTTCGAGCTTGTTCAGGCGTGCCAGGCGGGCGTACAGGGCCAGGTCGGTCTGGCGGGTCTGGGCCAGCATGAAGGTGCGAAACGGCTGGCTGCCCTGGTCGAGAAACTGCTCGACGCCGATCTCGTCCTGGGAGAACGGCACCCAGGCGGTCTTGTAGGCCTGCTCCAGGGTCGGCGACATGACGAAGAAGGTCAGGAACAGCGCCAGCCCCAGCAGCACTTGATTGGGTGGCGCGCTGGTGGTGCCGATGGCGGTGCGCAGCAGGCCGAGCACGATGATGATGCGGGTGAAGCCGGTCATCATCAGCAACACCGCCGGCAGAAAAGCCATGGCACTGAGCAGCAGCAAGGTCTGCAGGCTCAGCGACCACTGCTCGCCGCCGGCCTGGCCGGTGAAGCCAGCCAGGCCTTGCAGGGCCGGGGCCGCCTGGGCGGATGGCAGCACGCTCAGCAATAGCAGTGGCATGCAGATCAAGCGCTTGGCAATCATGCGCGCGACTCCGGGCCGCCCTGCTTGAGCGCCTCGACCAGGCGCTGGGCAAAGCCGCGCCCGGCGGTTTCGACCACGGCCTGCGGGTCTGCCGCTGGTGCTTCGAGGTCCGACAGGCAGGTCACCTGCTGGGCCGTGACGCCCAGCACCAGGCGACGCCCCTGCACGTCCACCACCACCACTTTTTCGCGCTGCCCTACCCGCGTGCTGGCCACCACCTGCACCAGCCTGGCGGCGGACGACGGGCGTGCGCCGATGCGAGAAGCCAGCCAGCCGAACAACAGCACGCAGGCCATCACCACGCCCAGGGCCAGGGCGGTCTTGCCGAGCACGCCCAGGCCGACCAGGTTGTCGGCGGGCACGCCGAGGCTGGCGGGCACGGTCAGCGGATTGGCGGTGCTCATCGGTTGAGCTTCTGCACGCGTTCGGACGGCGTGATGATCTCGGTGATGCGGATGCCATAGCGGTCATCCACCACCACCACTTCGCCCTGGGCGACCAGGTAGCTGTTGATCAGGATGTCCATGGGCTCGCCGGCCAGGCCATCGAGGGCCAGCACCGAGCCCTGGGCCAGTTCCAGCAGCTGCTTGATGGTGATGCGCGTGCGCCCCAGCTCGACGCTGAGCTTCACCGGGATGTCCATGATCATTTCCAGCTCGCGCGGCGAGGCCTGCGCCTGCACGGCGCCCAGCGGCTTGAACACGGCGCCAGGCGCGGGGCTGGCGGCAGGCGCCGGTTCGGCGTCCTGCTGCTCGGCCAGGGCCGCGGCCCAGGGGTCTTCGGCGGCGTCGGCGGCACCCTGTTCGGCCAGGGCGCTGGCCCACTCGTCGTCTTCGCGCGGTTCTGGGGTGTTCGGGTCACTCATGATCGGATTCCTTGGCTTTGGGCAGGTGGCCCTTGACGAATCGGCTGGAAGAAGAAGGCTTGCCGATGGAGTGATCGATCAACTCCTTCACCAGCAAGGCGCGGGCGCCGTTGTAGCTGCCGTACTCGCAGGTCATCACCGGTACCCCGTCGACCCGCACCTTGACGCTGTCGGGCAGCTCGATGGGCAGCACGTCGCCGACCTTCAGCGCCATCACCTGGCCCAGGCGCGACTCGACCTCGACGAAGTCGGCGATCAGGTCGACCTGCGACTGGGTGATCTCGTCGGCCATGCGCCGGTTCCACTGGCGCTCCTCCTCGGGGTTGGCGTCGGTCAGCGGGCCGCTGAGCAGCTGGCGCATCGGCTCGATCATCAGGTAGGGAATGACGATGTTGAAATCGCTGGAGAGGTTGCCGACCTCCAGGTGGAAGGTGGCATTGACCACGATTTCGTTGGGCGAGCCGGTGATGTTGGCGAACTTGGCCTGCATCTCCGAACGCAGGTACTCGATCTCCAGCGGGTAGACCGACTTCCAGGCATCGCTGAAGGCATCCACCGCCAGGCCCATCAGGCGGCGGATGATGCGCTGCTCGGTGCTGGTGAACTCGCGCCCCTCGGACTTGGTGACGAAGCGCCCGTCGCCGCCGAACAGGTTGTCGACCACCATGAACACCACGCTCGGCGGGAACACCACCAGGGCGGTGCCGCGCAACGGCTTCATGGCCAGCAGGTTGATGTTCGACGGCATCGGCAGGTGCAGCGAGAACTCGCTGAAGCTCTGGTAGCCGATGTTCTTGAAGGTGATGTCCACGTTACGCCGGATCAGGTTGAACAGGCTCATGCGGAAGTAGCGGGCGAAGCGGCCGTTGATGATGTCGAGGGTGTGCAGCCGCTCGTGGATCACCCGGTGCTGGGTGGCCGGGTCGTAGGGCCGCACCCGCTCCGGGTCGGCGCCCAGGTCGTCGGCGAAGTCGAAGCTGTCGTCGTCGATGCCGCTGGTGTCCAGGTCATCGCCGCCGCGCAGCAGCATGTCGATCTCTTCTTGAGAGAGCATGTCGTTGGTGGACATGGGCTTACTGCACGATGAAGTCGGTGTAGAGCACGCCGAGCAACGCCAGGTCGGGCTGCTCGCTGCTCATGGCCTGGCGCAGCAGGGCGAGGATGCTCGCCGCCAGCGCGTCCTTGCCCGCGGGTGTGGTCAGCGCGCTGCTGTCCTGGCCGCTGAGGGCGGTCAGCAGCTGGCTGCGGATCTTCGGCATGTACAGCTCCAGCAGCTTGCGCGTGGCCTCGTCGCCGACTTCGAGGTTGAAGCCGACATACAGCATGTTCGCCTCGCCATCGGGGCTGCGCAGGTTGACGGTCATCGGCGCAACGCTGACCAGCAGCGGCGCCTGCGGCACCTTGCGGGCCGCGCCGAGGTGCTGGGCATGGGCCCGCTCGCGCATCACGTAGGCGTACACACCGGCGGAACTGGCCGCAGCGGCGACCAGGGCAATGGGGATGAACCAGAGCCAGACTTTCTTGGTGGTGGGCATGGGCTGCAGCCTTGGGGGAGCGATTCGAAAGGGCGCAAGTATGAACAGCGGGCGGGAGGGGTTAAGGCGGGATTAGCGGGGGTTATGCGGCTTAGCTTGTGGCTTTGGTCACGGACTGAAGGCTGGCATGGTCTCCTGTGGCAGCAAGCTCTTGCTCGCTCCTGCAGGGACCGCGCGAACGCGAAGGCAGTGCAGCCCTGCGAGAGCAACTGTCTTGCTCAATTTCTAGAATCTAGCGCGTCCCCTGTGGGAGCGGGCTTGCCCGCGAACACCGGCAAAGCCGGTGCCAGCCAGCGCTATGGAACATCGGCGGACTCAACCTAAACGACCGAACAGCCAGTCACAGCACCGTCATATCAGATAGTGGAGTCGAACCGGATAAATGCATCCTGTTCGACGTAGTACACAAACGCCTCCAGCAACTGCTGGAGCGTTGAATTCGGTATCTGCGCTCTGGCATTTGCAACGATATCTTCGATCGTGTCGCTGTCGAGCACTTCCTGCCAATGGTTCTGCCGTGCCACCTGAGGCGTAGGGTCGTCGGCCGGGTCTGCGTCTTTGTCGTCCAATGCAAACACCCCCTGTGTTGCGAGCCCCCAGGGTTGTGCGGGAAGGTAAAGCCAACCCGCGTGATGACCGGGGGCTTGAAGGATTTGCTCCAGTGTCACGAGGTCCATGTGATTGTCTCCATGGCGAGTCAACGGCTAATAGAATGGAAGCGCTTGCGTTACAGCGACCTGCCTGATTGCACCATGAGGTGCTGCCCATTCGGAAATGATGCCCAACACACGGTCCATATCGGCAGAAATCAGGTCATAGGCACCCCAGCCGTGTTCGCCGGAACGGACGTTCACGCCGAAAAAACAGCAGCGTGACAAAAGATACTCATAGAGTTCCGCCCCCATCACGCGGCAATCACTCTCCAAAAAGGAAGAAAGCAGAGACGGCGCTGGAGGGGCTACAGCACGGTACCTGGACAGCACCTTGTGCTTTTTGCACTGCAGCACATAACGGTCATGTTCTTCCAGTAGTGGCTCCAATGCGCCACGCTCAGCCATGAAGATAAACGACGGGCATCCCATTTGGTCGAACGTGCCAGGCCTGCACATACACTGCTTGAAGTAATCCCAGAAATAGCAGGCATCGAGCAAGCGGTGCATAAACGCGTGCGATGCCTGCGTTGCCCGGAATCCGACCTCGCCCGTGTCGCTCACTGCCGCCAGCGTCAGAAATTCATCATCTTCGTTAGCCGGCAAGCCTCTGATGAAGTCACATGACGAAAATCGGAATACGCGAAACTTATCCCTGTAAACAACCAAGTCATACCTTGACATCGACCAGACTTAACCTCTTCAAACTAGCGCCAATCTTAATTATCCAAGTTGCAGGAAGAAGCCAGCTGCCTCATCAGCCTCACCCGCAATGAAACCATCACTGAGCAGGAGATAGCCCATTCCATCGGACAGCACACCTTTGTTGCCGGGCAAAGCGTTGTCCAGCTCTGCACCATAGATCGACACACGACGCCTGGCGTTTGCCAGGCGCAGAGGTGCCTGCAGCCAGGCATCGACCCCCTCCAGCTTGGAAGCGAGGTTTTCGTCATCATCCTCATCGTCGGCCAACAAGATCGCCACGCGACCGCAGCCGATTATTTTCCCAGGCGCTTCATCACGCAGGTCAGGCTGGCGCAGGTAGCTCAGCACAACGGCCTGCGAGCCGCCATCCTTGAGCCGTAATGACCGATAGTGGCCCACGTCGCCCGGCGTGTACGGGATGAAAACCGAAATCCAGCGTGCCGCTTCATGGGCACCGAGCCATCGGGCTGGAAGGGCCAGCAGGTGAACCAGTGGCGTGCCATCGGCGGAGCTAGGCCAAGGCATGTGCGCTGGCAGATACGCGCCGCCGCCGGCGTATCCATCTTCGGCGGTAGGTGATGCTGTGGTGAACACCAACTCCTTGTACATCTGCATTCTTCCTGACTATCTGACTGAGGCGCTCACTGGCGAGCGCCGATTGTTTCCAGGACCATCAACTCCGCCATCCGCTGGGCATCGATACCCGGATGCTGCAAGCAGCCGTCTTCCTAGGCAAAGGTATCGCCATCAGCGAGTGCATTCAGGTAACTGTCGACTGCTTGGAAATCCACCTCGGGAGGCAGATCCACGGAGAACAGCGAAAAAGCCGAACTGACCGAGCAGCGACCGCCGCGGGCGGTGATGTCCTTCACCACTTGAGCCTTTAGGTCTTGATCCTCGACGAAGACCCTCAACGTATAATGGCCACTCCGATACAACAGATCAGTGACGACGGACTCCCCATCTACCTGCTCAATCTTCACTACGTCCCCTTTGCTCACGCCATAGACGTATACAGGCACGTTATCCACCTTGTACTGGTTCGGCCCGACCTGGACTCCCCAGACGGACTCGAACGACACTCCAGGATATCCGTCCTCATCCTGGGTCAGTTTGAACACGATTTTCTCATAGTGATCCATTGACTGCCTCGCTCATCTTGGACGCTGGTTACTCCACTATGGGCCCTAAAGCGCGGCAACAGGACAAGCGTCCCCTCGTCCAGCCTGCGCCACTATTAGAGTCAGTTAATCGAACCAGACATCTTCGTAACCGTTCCTGTCAATGATGAAGTTAGAGCCCTCAGGAAGGTACAAATACTTCACCACTTCTGGAAAGTCCTCTACCAGGTGATCAGTATGAAGCGGCTGAAAAAAATCATCGGCTTCTGAAAAATTTCCACAGTAAAAAAACCAACTAATTTCGCCATTTTTCGCATCTCGAATGCGAGTACCATAAATCGGAGAATCGCTTAGCGTATGGAGCGCTACAGCTACTCGGTCTTCGGGCGCCCTAGGTGTGACACCGTAACATTTACAGACATCTGCCTGGCCACTATTCACTCACGTTCTCTCGCCATCATCATCCCTCTCCAATTCAACCGCTACTCAAAATTCTTGCAATTACGCCCTTGAAATCCGGATCTTTCTTTTGCATGCGAATCACATCGAGCCCCAACGCCACCCCTTCCCTCCCCTCGGGTGTCGAAAGAGGAAATAAGTCCTCAAAAAACCTTACGGCATCATTAATGTCATAGCATCGAGCGATTAAGTCCCCCACGTGCCAGCAAGTCTCTATTACTGCGTAGTTCTGGTAATTTGATCTCAAAACTTTCAGTGCTTTATTTTTCTGCTCGCGCGTAACAGCATACATACAAACCTGTAGATTCAGATAAAATATATGCATGCCCGGCTTGTTATAAAGATCCGCAGTTGAAAAAATATCTAGCCACAGACTGAAGCACGAATCAGGGATTTCAGAATAGCTCGAAATGATATCATCATATCTTTTGGCCTCAGCCAATATCTTCTTTTTTGCACCTTTCCCTGAAATCGCTGATAGATTTGACTTGATTTCTTCCATCATAAGATAGCCTCACCTTATCTTCGTCGGAGTCTGTTTCCTAGGGTAGCAAGGCTCGCTCCTCCCAGTGGCCACTGCGAATCAATGCACTTATACTATTAACAAAGATCATTATAGGAACTGGCGTCGTCTCCCACGAAGACGTCCAGATATTTTTAGACCAGCTAAAAAGTGCCTAATTACTTATTACGACTCCACCCTGGACGCTATAAGCAACCAAGCCTTAAAATTAGCCATCAATTTTTTAACCATAAAAGTAGTCGATATACCTTTCAAAATTTTCCTTGCCTAAAATCGGCATCACACGCTCTTGCATACGAGCTAAGAAATCCTCAGAGACTCCATCGTCGTCGGACACATCAAATATATGAAACTCGCCATAAATGATATCAATGGTTTTTGCAAGTGCCATTAAAAAATCAGCAAGTGATGACGCAATCTTGAATGGCGCAACTGCATCATAGCTGGCAAAGATCGGGGTGTTTTCCTCGTTGCAGACAGCAATGATTGGTTTTCCTCCGCCATTATCATCCATAATAACAACGTAGCTTTTCGACCATGCTTCGTTTTCCAACTTTATCCCATACTGGTTTACCCAACGATATCCAACTTGTGCATTGCGCAAGATACTGATTGAAAATAGTTTCAACGGCGTAAGACCCGTTTCGAATTTTACATCTGACGGTTCGCTTAGGGTGTAAAGAGAATCAAGCTCAGTGGATGAAGGGAGCTCATGTGGCCAAGCATCACACTTCGCATTAAACTTTCCTGCGACGCCATATTTTGCATGAATGGTTTTTAGCTCTTCAATCGAGTCATTTAATCCAATCATCCTCCTGACCTCCTGTTCATTTGGGAAACGTGAGCTCAAAAATCATCGAGCATTTTCACCAGCAGGTTCCTCCTGGATATTAGACTTGAAGGCGAGCTGACCCTCAGTGACAATACTGCTCTCAAGATCAAGAAGAAACTTATCCAAATTATTTGCTTTCGTCCTGAGCCGCCACCAGGTCGCCCTAGTCGTCGTAGTGGTACGCGCACAACTGGCGTAGAGGCTTGCCTTCAACCGGTCACCAAGGGCTGATCAGAATCGCCTTCGAGGAAGCTAGAGCATGAAATTTATTTATACTTAACCCTTCATTTAAATCTGGACGAGTGCAACACTCGTCCAATAACACGTCAAAATGACTTTACAACTCAAGCACGCACCAACATTTCACACCTTAAATGGATGCATATAGACCTCAGAGTGCTCTAGCTGCTCAATTTGTTCAATCTCACCACTACCTTCGTGCTTAAATTCTTCATTTAGCTTTTTTAGCATACGCCTTTCGGCGCTCGGATTTTTTCTATTGTAAAAAACATCCTCACCTTTGATATCACTGCTCGCAATAAGCTTATCAAATGCGGAGTTAATTAATGGACTCCCACAAAATATGAGAGACCCTACCTCCTCGCATTCAAACTTCAAATAAGCGATAGCCTTTTTTAGAGCAATAATTTCTCCCTGACTTAGCATTACTTGCCTTTCTGAAGTCTTATTCACAGCCTTTACCTCTTCGGGTCGCAATTTGAGAATTTGTCATTTCAAGACGCTGCTCATACGGAATCTCGCTCATAGTACCATAAGGATTTTTCCCTGCATGGACAACTTCCCCCAACTTCAAAGGCCCCTTGTGAACATACTCATAATGGCTATCCTTTTCAATATTAGCCATTTGAACCGAGTTCGCCTTGAAAACGACGGCATACTCTTCACGACCGACGTGCCTAACATCATTAATGAAAATATTACTTGCCACATCCTCGGGAGCCATCAGAGTGTCCGTCACATACACTTTCCCTTGGCTATTAGGTTTAATAACACCTGAACCCATAATGCTTTTTAAGCTTTTTTCATCAGTGTAGTGAATAAATATATTGCTCGCACTAAGACCAAACGCGTCGGTCCAACTGATTGGATTCACTGCATACTGGTAAATATTTGAGCCGCCAGCGAACCCTATAGGATCCCGGCTAATGAACCGTCCTACTCCTGGCTCGTAGTAACGATATCGATTGTAGTGCAAACCTGTTTCATGATCATAGAATTGGCCAAGGAAGCGGAGCGGGTTACTCAGCCCCTGCTGACGCGCCCATTCCGAACGTTCTTCACGCACCTCGCCCCACGCCTTGTACTGGCCTGCCCAAGCGATATTGCCCTGCTCGTCAGTCAGCTCCATCGGCGTGCCCAGGTGATCGCACTGGTACCAGGCAATCGCGTCGAAGTCCTGCGCGTTCATCTGCGTCTGCCACAGCGGATCCTGATCGAAATCGTATTCCCGCTGACTCCAATCCGGCTGCTTGTGCAGCACGATCGGGCGCTTGCGCAAAGCCTGCGCCACCGGCACGAAGCGGCCTGGTTCGTACAGGTAGTGCACGGTACGCCCGGTATCGCCGTCATCCCGCGGCGGTGAGCTTTCCCACGCCAGGTTATCGCCGTCCCAGCCAAACAGCGTGAAGCCACATTCCAGCTCACGCTGGCGCTTCGCACGCTGCATCTGGTTCCAGCCAGTACCCGCTTCCGGTCGATCCCAATAGTGCGCGACCGAGTTCTTGTACAGACGCCGCCCCAAGGCGTCGTAGCCGAAATCGACCTTGAGCTTGTCGTCGTTGTAACTAGCCAACCGGTCAAACAAATCCCAGGTGAAGTGAGCGTGCGAGCCGTTGTGCAGGCGGTGCACTAGGTTGCCACGCTCGTCGTACTTGTAATGGGTGCCGGCGTACTCGCGCAGCAGGTTGTCCATCAGCTTGTTGCGACGTGGGTTGGCCTCCAGTGGGCGGTTCAGCTCTTGGGTTTTCTGGTCCAGCAGGTTACCGGCCGGGTCGAAGGCGAACGTCTCGACACCCAAACGGCTGGTGGCCTGGAGCAAGCGGCCCACTGGGTCGTACTGATACTCCAGCTGGCCGCGACGAGTGTCGTGGATATTGGTCAACTCGCCCGCAGCGTCGTACCGGTATTGACGCTTGAGCAACGTGGACTGACCGTCATGGCTACCCAACCACTGCTCCTGCAAACGCCCGGCTGGATCCCAGGCCTGGGTCTGCATGAGCTTGTTGCCTTGGTGCCGCACAACCTCACGGTGCAGGTCATCACGCTCGTAGGCGAGCATCTCGTGGTGATCGAGTGTCATGCCCAGCAAGTGGCCGCTGCCATAGTTCAACCAACTGACCTTGTGCCCATCCGGGCGTATGGTCGAGACACGCTGACTGAGCGTGTCGTACTCATGCTGCCACACTGCGGCCATCGGCGTGTCGGTGGCCAAATAGTGCTGATGTTTTCGGGTCGGGTTGCCCACCTCATCATGGAACCACTGCAACTTGCTGGCGACGTGGATGGCTAGTTGATTGGCCTGCTTACTCAACACTTCTTTACCCGGCTTACGCCGTAAACATCACGCTCAAACTAATCTTCCTAACTTGCAACAGCAGGCAACACTCTAAACACAAAACCACCACGAAACATTATTCATACACCCATCAACTCAACAACGTGTAATCACCAAGATCTTTTAAAAACACCCATATACAAATTAGTTAACAAATGCATCTTCTGTGAATTCGATGACATACCAATTCACTGCCACTAGAAAAACCCCCTCTTCATCGGAAAAAAAATATTCCATCCCATAGCACTCTTCCATTATTCTCGAAAGCTCCCGAGCATCACTGATCACCACCACCGTATTTTTATTTCTACTATCCTGTTCAAAGAACAAATAACCCGGCTTACCCCTAAATGAACGAGAGAAACCAAATTCATTTTCATCAGTTGGCATCGTACGGGAACTCTCACCTATACTCAAATGCCCCGCTGCCTTCCAAGGTTTATACCTCGCTAGTACAGCAGCTATATACTGTGCCGCAATATACTCTTGAAGAAGATAGGCTTCTACACCTACAGCCTTTGCTGCCCTCAATACTTCATGAGCATGACTAAGCGGATGAATCGACATAATCACCACCTGACAGCTGAAATTTCATCAAGGAAAATTTGTCATCTTGTTCTTGGCTTTCCTGATGCCTGATAGACATAACAGGGAGCCCAGCCAGCGAGTGACGACTGCCATAGGTCAGCCAAATGATTTTATGTCCATCCGTGCGAATGGTCGAAATATGCTGACTGAGGGAACATTGTCAAGATAGCCTTCAAACAGGTATTCCCTCCGAGACATCTCACCAGCGAGGCATCTCATCCATAGATCGAAGTCTTACCGGCCTCTTTCCACCTGACAACTCTTGAAGTTTAGCAATTAGAATCTCAGAATCTTTGGCGAAAGCAGTAAATGCAGCCCATCCAAATTCCCCAGCAATGTTGCGAATACAGACATAATCACAACCCTCAATAAGGTCAACATATAAATCATCGTCAATTCTTCTTTGTGGACCATCAAGAAACGCCGAAAGCCTGCTAGGCTTTGGCATTTCCATTTCTCTGTACTTAGACACCACCTTGAATTTCTTCATTTTCAAGACATACTCATCATGCTCATCTACAAGGCGAGAAAACCCTCCTTTATTATCTTTGAACAAAAACATGGGAATGGATTTTCCGCGGCACTCTCCTGACCTAAACACCACCCCCGATTGGCCAGATGAGTAACAAGCACTCGCGAATTCGCGTATAGTTCTCTCCGTAACCGCGCTGATATCGAACCCGATTTCCGGACCCGACCCTCTCGCAGTGACAAGTAAAAAAACATCATCATCGCGCGCAGGAATTTTACTTATGCTTTCACTAGTACCTTTCTTAAACTCTCTGAAAGCTGCTTGGCAATAGATAATTCCTGACAATTCACTCATAAAGCATCCCTTATACCAAACGGCGCAACCTTCGTCTCAGATAGAAACGAGGTCGCACCTAACAGGTCATCCCCAGATCCAACCTCCATAATAAATCATCGAATCAGGCGAGCCCACTACCCCATCGCAAATCTATGTATGGCGTAAAGCCTTCAATATTTATAAATGCTGACTCACAAACAATCGAAAACTTATCTCCTCGAATTAAAATAACTGCCTTCTCAGAGGACGCATCAATTTTTGGACTGCATTGAAAACCTAAGCCGGAGACATCAACTTTTAAACTTTCAATTTCACAGAATTCCAGCGAGATACTCATTGCGTTGTATCCCTTATTTTTCCATTTTTCGGGATATTTCTCAGGCAACCCTTTAATCACAAAGGTAAAACTCACCGACGTGGTACTGTTGAAGCCAAATCTTTCCAGCTCAACTTCATCCAAATCTAGAGCGCCGCCAAACATATGATCTACTTTGCCCTTATTAAAAGCATAATCTAGCCACATGCAAACACCTCAAGGGAAATTATAATGACCATGAGTTCCGGGAACGCTACCATTTTCTATAACATTTCCCTTTTCATCTACCGGCCTGACATTGAAGTGAGGTTCAGCGCCATGTTTTGGCATTGCTTTAGCATGCCCTAAGCTATGTTCCTGGAGTACCACAACGCTGCCATCCGTATTCGTAAAGTGATACTGCCGGGTCTCTATTGGAACTCCATTACTGTCCCTTACTTTCCCGCTTATACCCGAGCGTAAAACTGTTCTGCTTAATTCAAAAGGTTGTTGATTTCCAGGAACGCCTGCATCCCGTTTTGCCTGTCTGAATGCATCCCTACGACTCACACCCTCGTAGGTTGTGTCACTATCAGGTGGACACCTGGTTAACCCAAGCGGGTCAACCCACTCAATTGGGTTGTTCGCATACGCATAAAGGTTTAGCCCGCCAGAATAGCTGATCGGGTCCAAACCTATAAAACGCCCAGCCCTCGGATCATAGTACCTATAGCGGTTGTAATGCAGCCCCGTCTCATAGTCTTCATACTGCCCCTGAAACCGGATTGAGTTTTTTATGCCCTTCTGACGCCCTTCTGAACACTCCTCTCGTACATCACCCCACGCCTTGTACTGAGCTGCCCACGCAATGTTTCCATGCTCATCGGTGAGCGCTGTCGGCGTTCCGAGATGATCGCAGTGATACCAGGCAATCGCATCGAAGGCCTGCGCGGTCATCTGCGTCTGCCACAGCGGATCCTGATCGAAATCGTACTCCCGCTGGCTCCAATCCGGCTGTTTGTGCAGCACTATCGGGCGCTTGCGCAGCGCTTGTGCCACCGGCACGAAGCTGCCCGGTTCGTACAGGTAGTGCACGGTTCGGCCAGTATCGCCGTCATCCCGCGGCGGTGAGCTTTCCCACGCCAAGGTGTCTCCGTCCCAACCAAACAGGGTGAAGCCACATTCCAGCTCACGCTGGCGCTTCGCACGCTGCATCTGGTTCCAGCCAGTACCCGCTTCAGGTCTATCCCAGTAATGCGCGACCGAGTTCTTGTACAAACGCCGACCCAAGGCGTCGTAGCCGAAATCGACCTTGAGCTTGTCGTCGTTGTAACTGGCCAGCCGGTCGAACAGATCCCAAGTGAAGTGTGCGTGCGAGCCGTTTTGCAGGCGATGTACCAGGTTGCCACGTTCGTCGTACTTGTAATGGGTACCGGCATACTCGCGCAGCAGGTTGTCCATCAACTTGTTGCGACGTGGGTCCGCTTCCAGCGGGCGGTTGAGTTCCTGGGTCTTCTGGTCCAGCAGGTTACCAGCGGGGTCGAAGGCAAAGGTCTCGACACCCAGGCGGCTGGTCGCTTGCAGCAGTCGACCCACCGGATCGTACTGGTACTCCAACTGGCCGCGACGAGTGTCGTGGATGTTGGCCAGCTGGCCCGCAGCGTCGTAACGGTATTGTCGCTTGAGCACGGTGGATTGGCCGTCGTGGCTGCCCAGCCACTGCTCCTGCAGGCGCCCGACAGGGTCCCAGGCCTGTGTCTGCATCAGCTTGTTACCCTGATGCCGCACAACCTCTCGGTGCAGGTCATCACGCTCGTAGGCCAGCATCTCGTGATGGTCGAGCGTCATGCCGAGCAGGTGACCGCTGCCATAGGTCAACCAACTGACCTTGTGCCCATCCGGGCGAAGGGTCGAGACGCGCTGGTTGAGGACGTCGTATTCATGCTTCCACACCGCAACCATCGGCGTACCGGTCGCGAGGTAGTGCTGATGCTCACGGGTCAGGTTGCCCGCCTCATCATGGAACCACTGCAACTTGCTGGCGGCGTTGATGGCCTGGATCAGCTTGCCGTTACCATCGTAGGAGAAGGTTTCGGTCTGGCTCTGATCGCCTTGGCGGGCGGTACGCTCAACCAGGCGGCTCATGCGGTCGAAGCGCACGTCGATACGGCGCTGGCCAACCTGGGTAGACGCGAGGCGCCCAGTGTATTGATCGTACTGGTAACGGGTCACCAACCCGTCGAAGCCGGTTTCCTGCAACAGACGGCCAACCGGATCGTAGAGGAACGTCGCCTTGCTCTCGTTCTCGTTCTCCAGCCCAATCAGACGGCCGAGTTTGTCCCAGCGATAGCGCAGGGCGTGTTCGTTGGCATCAACGCGTTCGGCCAGCAGGCCGGCAGCGCTATAGGACCAGGTGGTGCAACGATCAAGACCATCGGAATGGGCGAGCAAGCGGCCTTCGGCGTCATAGTCGAATCGCTCTTCGGTCTTGTCCGCAAGCGTGACTTTGCACAGCTGACCGGCCTTGTATTCGTAGGCGGTCTTGTTGCCCATGGCATCGGCGAACTGAGTCAGCTGGCCAAAGGCGTTGTATTCCCAAACGCTGGTCTTGCCCGAGCAATCGGTGTACTCCAGCAACTGCCCGGCATCGTTGTACGCCAGTTTTTTCTCGCCACCGTTGGCATCTTTGATCGCCTTGACCAGCCCTGTGGCGGTGTAGGCAAACTCGGTCTTGTTTCCAAGCGGATCCGTAGTCTCGATAAGATTCCCGCGATCATCGTAGTCGCGCAGCCACAGCCCGGCCTCTGCATCGCGAATCTTGATCAGCTGGTCCTGATCGTCGTAGGCAAAATGCACCACGCTGTGGTCGGCACGGATGTGCTGCAACAGGTTGCTGCGCTCATCGTAGGTGTAGCGATCCTGGCTACCGTCGGCGTGCACATGGCGAATCACGTTCTTGCGATGATCGCGGAACAGCCACTCGGAGTTCCCGTCTGGGTGCTTGATGCGGTAGGTGTAGCCGAGGATGTCGTAGTAGTGCTTGGTCTGCTGACCGTGGGCATCGGTCACGGTGGTCAGCCGCAGGTGCTTGTCCCAGACCAGGCGTGTATCGAAGCTGCCGTCGTCGCCCCACTCGCGAATGGCCTTCGCTTTCGGGCTCGAACCGTCCCACTGCAGGTTCATCCCGCGACCTGTACGGTCGGTGTAACGGGTGATCAGGTGGTTCTGGTACTGGTAATGCCAGGCGGCGCCGTTTTCGTCCTGAGCTGCCACCAGGTCGCCCTGGTCGTCGTAGTGGTACGCGCACAACTGACGCAGCGGCTTGCCGTCGACGACCTGCCATAGACCCTGGATATGCCCATGCTCGTCGAGCCGGGTACCCAGTTGCAGGTGGACTTTGCTCTGGTCGTTGTCCTGATAGGTGTTGATATCGGACAGCACCGGGCGGCCGTTGTAGTTGTGCTCGTAATGCAGCATTGCACCCGCGCCGCTGCGCAGCACGATATGCACGAGATAGAAACGATCACCGACCCTCTCGTAAGTCTCGCGACGCGAGACTCCGCGCAGGAGGATGAGCTGGGTCTCGGTCATGCGTACCAGCGAGCTGTACTCGATGGGATCGTAGTGCGACTTGCCAACCTTGGGTAGCGGGTACGCGTGACTGCGGCCATCCATGTCGTGGAACAGCAGGCCGTCTTCCACCACATCGATGCACGTAGTGAACTCGGTGAGCCAGCGAGCACCGAGGCTGCTATCGTCCAGCTCGCCCAGGCGCGAGTTGTAGACTCGGGTCCATTGCACAGGGAACGGGCCTGGCAGGCTGAAATCGGTATGTGCCAATGTTTCATTGCCCAAGGCGAAACCGATTTGCCGCTTCGTGCCAGCGGGTACTTTGTTCTTCAAGCAATCGGCACAACCTTTCGCCGGCGCCTGCTCTTTGGACGTCTCGACCTTGCCAGCGGGCAACGTGTGCTCCGCCTTGCTGGTCGTCCCCGGCTTGATATTGAAGTTGACCAACTGCGGATTACGCGCCCGCCACAACATCACACTCCCGGCCAACACCAGGCGCAGTGCTTCGATGGAATGCGGATTGCCGCCATCACCGAGCTTGTTGATCTCGCTGTTGACCTGCGGTGCCAGCAGCCGCAGCTTGGCCACCTGGCGGTGGGCGTACTCTTTGGCTTCGTCGCTGATAACCGCGTTGGCAGCCATGTTGGCCATGCCCTTGCCCGCGGCCTTGTAAGCGCTCCAGACCGCGCCAAAGATGTTGTCGATACTCTTGCCTGGGTTGTGCAGCAACTCCTCGGCGGCCGCGCTGGCCTTCTTGCCCACATCATCCAGGTCATCCTGACTGCCGAGCTTGCCATCGACCAGTGCATCCAGGCCCTTGCAGATCTCAGTGAGGATCTCTTCAGCCTTGCTCCCCGCTGCCGCCAGGGTTTCCTTGAGCTTGCCTTCGGCCTGTTCGACGAAGTCGTCCAGGCTGGCGACGATGTCGGCGTTGAGGTGGCCGGCGATGATCTCGATCAGCGCGTCGCCGAGGATCTGTTTGCCTTCCTGGCGGATCATGAACAGCATCGGCCGCAGGCTCATGCGTGCCGCTGCCATGGTCGGCGGGATCGGGACCACGCCGATCATGTTGATGCCCAGGCTCACCCAGTCCCAGGGCTCAGGCTTTTCGCTTTCGGCCAGGGTAACGATGTCGCCCAGGGCGTCGATCAGGGCGATGATGTTGCCCACCACCGGCAGGGCGCCGGCGACGCTCTTGATGCGTTCAAGGGTGACGTAGCCGTCGCTGATGTCGCGCAGCCAGGCATCGAACACGGCGGCGCCACGGCCGACGTCTTCGATGTGGATGTCGGTCAGTGGGACGATCGCGACTTCGCGGCCGCCTTCTGGAGTGGTTTGTTCGGTCATGACAGCAGTCCGCTTGGCATCAGGCTGGCAAGGCTTGGTGCCTTGAATTCAGGGAGTTTCGGGATTTCCGCCAGCGTGGGCAGGCTGGGCAGGCCCAGCGCGGCGGACGCGGCAGGCATGGCCGGGCCGACAGCGCTGGCCAGTTGCGGCAGGCCGGCGACACCGCCTTTCAGCGCGCCTTGCACCTCTTGCGCGCTTTGCAGGGCGTTCTGGCCGGTCTTGAGCAGGCTCATGCCCTCTTTGGCCATGTCCATGCCGCTGCTGGCGAGCTGCTTGGCCTGTTGCATGAAGTTGCCGCTGGCATCGGGGGTCAGCTTGTCCTTGATTGCGTCAAGCATCGACGGCTCGCTTTCATTGACCCCTGCGGTCGAGGGCCAGGGCAGGCCGGCCACGAAGGTCGCGGGCATGCTCCAGGAGTCGGCGGTGTCGAGGCCGAACTTGGCGGTACCCGGGCCAACCGCCGCACCGCTGACGGCATTGAAGCCCTGGCCGTCGAGTGCGCCCTTGAGCACCTTGCCCAAGGCATCGGTGGCTGCGTAATCGCCGGCATTGATGCCCTTGGCGTTGTTGTAGCGGTTGAACAGGTCCAGCGCCCCGTTACCCGGCTTGGGCGGCTCGGGGAACACCCCTGCCTTGCTCGCCGCGCCGATGTGCGAAAACTGCGCCGCATGGGCGGTGTAGTTGGCGCTGGTGACGTGGGTGATGCCGCTGGCGTTGTACGTCGTCGCGCTACCGCCGCCCTGCACCACCAGCTCGGTCTTGGCCTTGAGGATGATGCGGTCGGCGTTGGCGGTGATGTCGAGCTTGGCCAGCAGGTTGATGTTGTCTTTCAGGGCGCGGAAGTCGATATCGCCCGCTGCGGCCACCAGGCGGAAACCGAGGCTCTGGACGAACAGGCGCATGCCCTGGCTGGCACTGGCCAGCAGGCGTTTGCCGATCGACAGGCTGGTATGACCGGTGCTGCTCAGGGCCAGGTGGCTGCCGGTGGTGATGTGGTTCGGGCCGGGGGTGGTCAGGGCGATGCCTGCGGGGCTCGAAACCACGAGATGCGGCTGGGTGAACTCGGCGAACTCGTTCTTGGTGAGGTCGCTGGGACCGCTGCCGAGGATGCCTTGGTGCTGGGCGTGCAGGTCCTTGGCGACCTGGTCCTGGTCGCCGGGTTCCTGGGCCTGCATCTGCTTGGCCAGTTCCGCCAGGCTGTCCTGCTGATCGCTGGCGGTGGCCAGGCGTTCGGCGGTTTCCGGCAGGTCCTTGTGGTGCTTGGCTTCGTTCGGGCGTGGCTCGGTGGTCAGCAGCAGGCCGCCGGCGGCGCGGATGGCGCCATGGCGGTCGGTGCGCAGCTCGAAGCCTTCGCCGCGAGGGGCGCCGCCAGAGGGGCGCGGATGCGTGAGGTAGCCGAGGTTCAGGGCGCTGGCGCCGTGATCACTGCGCAGACCGATGCTGATCTCGCTGGTGGTGTCATCGATGCGCAGTTCGTTGCCGCGGCTGCCCTTGTATTCCTTGCTCTTGATCGTGGCGAGGGTTTTCAGGTCAGGCAGCTTGTAGTGCGGCATGTTCACACCGTGGTACAGGCAGCCGGTCACCAACGGTTGATCGGGGTCGCCTTCGAGGAAGCTGACCAATACTTCCATGCCCACGCGAGGCAGTTGCAGGCCGGCGATGCCCTGGCCGGCCCAACTGCTGGCGACGCGCATCCACACGCTGGACTTATCGTCGGATTGACCCTCGCGGTCCCAGAAGAACTGGACCTTGATGCGGCCGTATTCGTCGCAGTAGATCTCTTCGCCGGCCGGCCCGCTGACGATGGCGCGCTGGTCGCCCAGCACCTTTGGCTTCGGGTGGTTCAGGGGCGGTCGATAGGGGAACGACCAGGGTGTGACGACGAAGAAGTTGCGGTAGCCCTGCTGGAAGCCATCGTATTTGGCATCCACGTCGCTGGTGATGGCTTCTTCGAGCACCTGCGGTTGGCGGCCCTGGTGGCGGACCTCGACCAAAAGCCAGAGGTCGTTCCAGCTGGCGTTCGGGTGGCTGGCCAGGGTCAGGAAGTGGCCGCTGGCAAGCAGTGGCTGGTCACTGTCGCCCTGGGCTTGGCGGTAGTCGCTGCGATGGCGCTCAAGCGCTCGGTTGGCGAGGTGTTTGCCGCGCGTGCGGTCGAGAAAACGGCCGGGGTAGTCGTAGTCTTCCAGCGCCGGTTCGTCGTGGCTATCGACCTCACCTTCGAGGGTAATCAGCGGCTTCTTGAAGTCATAGTCACGGCGCGCGACGCTGCTGGTCCGGGTCTCCAGACGCAGCGCAAAGCGCTTGATCATCGGCGTATCGGCGACTAGGCCGGAATCGTGCTGGAACTGCACCGGCGCCAGCTTCGGGAACACCGTCTGGTCATCCCCGAACACCAGCAAGTGGCCGTCCGCACTGTGCCGGAAGTGGTAATGAATCCCCTCCTCCTCACACAGCCGTTGAATGAACTGCAAATTGGACTCGTCGTACTGCACGCAATATTCACGCTGCGGATACGTCGCACCCAACTGGAATTGGTAGGCGTTGGCGAGGATGCCATGCTCCTCGAGCACCTGGGCGATGATCTCCTGCACGGTCTTGTGCTGGAACATGCGCTGGTTGATGCGGTGTTTCAGGTAGGCCAGCTGCGGACGCAGGGTGACCTGGTAGCGGGTCAGGCGCTTGCCCGACTCGCCTTGTGCGGCGCGGTAGATCAGGCCATGCAGGCCACGCCCGTCATCGCCGAGTTGAAGGAACGCGGGCTTGTGCAGCAGGCTTTCCAGGTCCAGCGAGGGGTTTTCGCTGACCAGCTCGAGGTCGATGGCATAGGCTTGGCTGATGGCTTCCGTGCCGTCGAAGGCGAGGACCTGGAAATCATGTTCCAGGCCGTCGATGTGCAAGCTGAAATGGGTCTGGTTTGCTGCGGCAAACATCCCTGTCCTCCTTTTTTCAAGTCACAACGAGGCCCGCCGCGCAGGGCGCGGCAGGCGACGGAGGGGTCCAGGCTTAGCCTGCGACCGGCGCGCGCCAGTCGTCGGAACCGGAAGTACCGGACACTTCGTGGGTCCAGGTGATCTTGCGGTAGGTGAAGTGCACGTCTTCCAGGTGGGTGAAGTGCGAGTTCGCCGGGTCTTGGCAGTTGTGCATGTAGTCCTTGATGTCGACGATGATCGCGTCTTCCAGGACGGTGGTGTAGTAGTGCTCTTGAGTACCGGCCGCCGAGGTGCGGTACCACTTGATCTCGACCTTGGTCATGCGCTCGCCGGAGGTCAGGGCCGCCAGCAGCAGGGGCGAGGCCTTGTCGAAGACCTTGGTGATTTTCACCGGCTTGTGCACGCGCTGGCCGGTTGGCTGGCCGGACTGTGGGTCACGCGGGATGATCACTTCGTGTTCGAAGCCCTGGACCATGACCTGGTCTTCGTGGCCTTCCTGGTAGGTGTTGCCCACGGAGTCGGCGGTGAAGGCGCCGGCGGTGATCAGGCCTTGTTTTTCGCCGGTGACGGCCATGTACGCTGGTGTTGCCATGGAGGGCTCTCCTTGCTGGTTTTGGGTGCCGAAAATCGGCTGAAAAGTGCCATTTGGCGGGCAAGGAGGGTTACAAAAGGCGTGCCATAAATAATTTATTGTTTATTTTCAATAGGTTAGAAAAATCACCTATTCAAACGGGTGTGCCAACTTTTCAAATCCATTCAAAAGTTGCGCAACTTCTTGCGCAGTGGTGGCAAAAAGTTGCGCAGTTGGCTGTACATGGCGGGTTTATTGGTTTGTGGCGATGTATGCACAGAGTTATCCACATTTGAGTGCGCAACTTCTTGCGCAGTTGACTCAGAGGTCAGTGGGTAAAAATGGGCGGAAAAGAGGTGATTTCGGGAGGCGCTGAGAAGCGGGCTTTTGCGGAGACAGTTTTTCCGACGAACGGTCATTTGAGGATGGCACCGGCTCTGCCGGTGTTCGCGGGTGAACCCGCTCCCACAGAAGATTCAAGTCGCCTGTTTCGCGGGCAAGCCCGCTCCCACAGGGGTAAGCGGGATGCTTTGGGATTTGTGCAGGGCTTCGGGATGGGTGCCGGAATACCGCATTCGTGAAGGCAACCAAGTTCAACTGTGGGAGCGGGCTTGCCCGCGAAGCAGGCGACTCGGTGGATGGCACCGGCTGCGCCGGTGTTCGCGGGTGAACCCGCTCCCACAGAGGATTCAAGTCGCCTGTTAGTGGGTAATGAAGGGCACGTCAAAGATAAAGGTCGACCAAGACGTCGGCACTGACGACCTGCTGCACCTGAACCGCCTGCTCCACCTGCACCACCCGCTGCCCCCGCGCCTCGCCGCCCTGCGACTCTCGCCGTGGCGCCTGCTCGCCCATGGCCTGGCGCGAGGCGCCGTCATTGACCGAGGCCTCGCCCAGGGTCAGCCCCTGGGTCGCCAGTGCACTCTGCAACTGCGGCAAGGCCTGCTCCACCGCCGCCCGCACCGAGGCATGGGCCGACTGGAACTGCGCCTGCACCCCGCTTTCGCTGACGTTCAGGCTGATCGACAACGGCCCCAGGTCGGCCGGGTGCAACTGCACATCCACCTGGCGACCGCCGCGGCGGACCATGCCGAGCACCTGCTGGCCCAGGTCGGACTGCCACTCATCGCTGCCCACGGCGGATGCGACCAGGGCCGGTGCAACGTCGCTGCCGCCGTCAGCCAAGGTCAGCGTCGGCGCGGGTGGCAACGCGCTCAAGTCCCAGTCCGCTGTCAGGGTGAACTGCCCGTCGGCCTTCTGATTGTCGCCCTGTTCGACCGCGACCTCGCTCACCACTGCCGTCTCGACCGGGTTATCCACAGCCAGGCTCAGATCCACCGCAGGCTCCAGCGCATCGCCGGCGCTGCGTTCAAGATCGGGCTCGGCATTCGCCACCGGTGTCTGCGCCCAGGTTACGGGCGGCGTGACCGCCACCGCCCCTGAGGCCATCAGGCCGGCGGTATCGATCAGCTCCAGGCGTTGCCGGATGGCCTCCAGCGAGTCGCTGGCCGGCTCCGGGTCGTCGTCCGTCGCCACCTCGTCGCTCTCCCCTTCGACGACCTGCTCCGCCACCGCGACAACGGGCAGTGGCTCGTCGTCTTCGGCAGGCGCTACGTCCGCCATCTCCACGGGCGGTAACGGCGCTGGCAGCGGCTCCGGGTCGGCTTGCCCGGGCACGCTGGTGACCTCGGGGAGGTCCGCTGCCGGCAGCGTGGGCTGCGGCTCCACGACCGGCGCTGATGGAGTCAGCGTCACCAGGTTCGGCGTCGTCACGACCGGCGCCACTGGTACGCTGTCGGCCACCGGCTCGGCGCTTTGCACCTGTTGCAAAACGGCATCGAACGGCGTCGCCTCGCCCGCCACGGCGCTGTCGTCGGTCGCCACCTGGGGCAATGCCGGGGTCGCTGGGGAAACGGCTGTGATGATGTCCACGTAAAACCTCAGAATCCGCTATCGATGGTGGAACGAGCACGCCCGGCCAGTTCGTCGGTGCGCCGCTGTTCGGCGCGGCCGGCCTGCAGCCTGGCCTGCTCGCGGCGCCGCGCCAGCAGGGTTTCCAGGGCGTTGACCTTGCGCCACTGCTGGCGCCAGTGCTCCTGGTGCTGGGCCAGCTGGGTGCGGTGGCGCGCCAGGCTGTTCTCGGCGCGCTCGATCGCCACCTCCAGCGACTTCAGGAAGCCCCGGTAGTTGGCCAGGGTCGACGGGCTCATGCCGCTGCCTGCCAGTTCGCCCTGCAGGTTCTGCCGGTACTCGCGCTGGTACTGGTCGAGCAGGCGCAGTTGCCCGGTCATCTGCTGTTCGGTGCGCCGGCTCTGGGCCAGTGCGCTGGCAGCGGCCTCGCGGGCGCGGTCGGTGAGTTCGATCAGCAGTTGCAGCGATTCATGGGCCATGGCGGGCTACCTTCACTTGCCGGGGAACAGCAGGTTGAGCCCGGCGAGGGTGTCCTGCAGCGTGCTGCGCTCGTGGGTCTGCTGTTGCAGGAAGCGTTCGATGTGCGGGTACAGGGCCACCGCCCGATCGAGCTGGGCATCGTGCCCCGGCGCATAGGCGCCGACGCTGATCAGGTCGCGGTTGCGCTGGTAGCGCGACAGTGCCTGCTTGAGTTTCTGCGCCTTGCGCTGCTGGGGCTCGCTGACGATCGCGCTCATCGCCCGGCTGATCGAGGCCTCGATGTCGATCGCCGGGTAGTGGCCGCTCTCCGCCAGCTGGCGCGACAGCACGAAGTGGCCGTCGAGGATCGCCCGCGCCGAGTCGGCGATCGGGTCCTGCTGGTCATCACCTTCGCTGAGCACGGTGTAGAACGCGGTGATCGAGCCGCCGCCACGGGGGCCGTTGCCGGCGCGCTCGACCAGTTTCGGCAGCTTGGCGAACACCGACGGCGGGTAGCCCTTGGTCGCCGGCGGCTCGCCGAGAGCCAGGGCGATTTCGCGCTGGGCCATGGCATAACGGGTCAGCGAGTCCATGATCAGCAGCACGTCCTTGCCCTGGTCGCGGAAATCCTCGGCCAGGCGCGTGGCGTACAGTGCGCCCTGCAAACGCTGCAACGGCGAGGCGTCGGCCGGCGCGGCCACCACTACCGAGCGGCGCAGGCCTTCCTCGCCGAGGATGTTGTCGATGAAGTCCTGCACTTCGCGCCCACGCTCGCCGATCAGCCCGACCACCACCACATCGGCCTGGGTGTAGCGGGCCATCATGCCCAGCAGCACCGACTTGCCGACCCCGGAACCGGCGAACAGCCCCAGGCGCTGGCCCTTGCCGACGCTGAGCAAGGCGTTGATGGCGCGGATGCCGACATCGATCTGCTGGCTGATCGGCGCCCGTTGCAGCGGGTTGATCGGCTGACCATGCAGGCTCGAACGGTGTTCGGCCAGCACCGGCCCCTTGCCGTCGAACGGGTTGCCGCCGCTGTCCAGCACGCGGCCGAGCAGGCCCATGCCCAGCGGTACCGGGCGCACGCCATCGCTGGCGCCGGGCTCGTCAGCCAGGGCGAAGTAGCGGGCGCCGGCCTGCAAGCCGTGGATTTCTTCCAGCGGCATCAGGTACAGCAGCTCGCCGGCAAAGCCGATCACCTCGGCTTCGGCGTAGATCGCAGGCATGCCGGGCCCCGGCGCCACCAGTTCGATGCGGCAGCCCGCACCCAGCGGAAGGCGCAGACCTACCGCCTCCAGGACGATGCCGGTGGCGCGGGTGATGCGCCCGCTGCGGCGGTAGGCGGGGACACTCGGCGCGCCACCGGCCAGGGCCTCGAGCCCTCGGCCCCAGCGCTGCAGATGTGGGTTGCTCATCAGCCGTTGCCCGCTTCGGCGGCGGCGACTTCAAGCAGCCACTGGCCATTGCGTTCGAACAGGTCCTGGCGGGCCTGGCGCGTGGCATCCAGCTCGCCCGCCGCGCTCAGCAGGCGGCAGCCGCCCGGCAGAATCGACGAGTCTGCCTGCAGGCTCCAGCCTGCCGCCGTCAGTTCGTCACCCAGGCATCCCTGCACCCAGGGCAAGTCGCCGGGATTGAGGCTGAGCCCTGGCTTGCCGGTCAGTGCCGGTTCGCAGGCGAGCATCTGCCGCACCAGCACCTCGACCTGCGCAGGCTGCACCGCCAAGGCCTGGCCCGCGAGGCGCCCGGCCAGGTCGATGGCCACCCGGCCCAGTTGGCTGGCGACCAGGCCGTCTACTTCGCGCAAGGCGTCGTCGAAGCCCTGGCACAACTGCCGAAGGGGCTCCAGGGTCTGTGCCAGCTGCTGACGCAGTTCCTCGGCGGCAGCCTTGCGCCCTTCGGCCAGGCCCTGCGCATACCCCTGCTCGCGGCCTTCTGCATGGCCTGCCTCGCGGGCCTCGGCCTCGGTCTGCTCGCGCAACTGCTGCAATGCCAGGCGCTGTTCGAGCGCCCGCTTGCGCGCCAGTTCGCGACGGGCCGCGCCCGCCTCCACCGCCGGCGCCTCGTCGCCGCCCAGCGGCTCCATGTGCCAAGGGCGCCAGTGGCTCTGCGCGAACGGGTCAGACATACGCGTCGTCGCCCCGCGCGGTCACCATGTCGCCGGTCTCGGACAAGCGCCGCACCACCTGCAGGATCGACTTCTGCTCGTTCTCGATCTGCGACATGCGGATCGGCCCGCGGGCTTCCATGTCCTCGCGGAACAGGGTCGCGGCGCGCTGCGACATGTTGCGCATGAAGCGCTCGAGCAGCGGCGCCGAGGCGCCCTTGAGGGCGATCGACAGGGAGTTGCTGTCGATGTTCTGCAGCAGCGTCTGGATGCTGCGGTCGTCGACCTCGGCGAGGTTCTCGAACAGGAACATTTCGTCGAGGGTCTTCTGCGCCAGGTCCGCATTGTAGTTGCGCAGGTTCTCGATGGCCGAGGCCTCCTGGCTGGAGGCCATGAGGTTGAGGATCTCCGCCGCCGCCTTGACCCCGCCCATCTTGCTGCGCTTGAGGCTCTGGCCGTCGAGCATGCCGCCGAGCACCTCGGTGAGTTCGTGCAGCGCCACCGGTTGCACACCGCTGAAGGTGGCGATGCGCAGGATGATGTCGTTGCGCAGGCGCTCGGTCAGCAGTTGCAGGATCGCCGAGGCCTGGTTGCGCTCCAGGTGCACGAGGATGGTGGCGACGATCTGCGGGTGTTCGTCACGGATCATCTCCGCCACCATCTGCGCTTCCATCAGGTTGAGCTTGTCGATGCCCGACACGGTGTTGCTGGTTTCCAGGATGTCGTCGATCAGGCTGGCCGCGCGCTCGGTGCCCAGGGCCTTGGTCAGCACCGCGCGGATGTGGTCGCTGCTCTGGATGTTGATGGCCGCGTACTGCTCGGTCTCGTCCATGAAGTCGGCCAGCACCTGGCGCATCTCGTCATGGGACACCTGGCTCAGGCCGGCCATTTCCCGGCTGATGTCTTCCACTTCCTGCCCGGGCAGGAACTTGAACACTTCGGCGGCGCTGTCGGCGTCCAGCGACAACAGCAGGATGGCGCTGCGGCGGGCGCCGCTGAGCTTGCTAGTCATGTTTTTTCATCCAGCCGCGCACGATCATGGCGACCAGGCGCGGGTCATCGGTGGCCATCTGTTTGAGGCTTTCCATGTTCTGTTCATAAAGCGCCGACTTGCGCGGCAGGGCCGCGCGCGCCGGGCCGTCGAGCAGCGCGTCGCCGGCGCTGGCGGCCGTGGTCAGTTCGGCGTCGTGCTCGTCCAGCGCCATCAGCCCACGCTGGCTGGAAGCGGCGGCACGGCGCTGCATCGGCTTGATCACCCGCTGCCAGAGCACGAAGGCGACGATGGCCACCAGCAGATAGCGCAGCAGGCCCATGCCCAGGTTGTAGGCCTCCGGGGTGCGCCACCAGGGCTGCTCGCCGAGCTCGGTGTCTTCGTCGACGAAGGGGCTGTTGAGCACTTGCAGGGTGTCGCCACGGCTTTCGGTGTAGCCCATGGCCTGGCGCACCAGGTCGTTGATGCCGGCCAGCTCGTCCTTGCTCAGTGCTTCGCTGGTGGGCTTGCCGTCCTTGATCACCGTGCGGTAGTTGACCACCACCGCCACCGCCAGGCGCTGGAGGTTGCCCAGGCTCGACTTGACGTGCTCGACGTCGCGGTCGACCTCGTAGTTGACCATGCGCTCGGTCTGCATCGACTTGTCGGGCGCGGCCGTGGCGGTGGCCGGTGTGTTGTTGCCGTTGGCGCTGCCCGGCGCCGGGGTCGGCGCGGTGGCGCGGGTGGGCGGCGGCGTGTTGGGTGGCGAGTTGGTCAGCGCGCCCGGCACGCCGCGGCCGCTGTCGCTGCCCTGGAGCAGGCGTTCGGAAGTCTGCTGGCTGCGCACCGCGGCGCTTTTCTCTTCCTGGTTGGGGGCATAGCGCTCGGCGGTGCTTTCGCGGGTGGAAAAGTCCATCTGTGCGACCACCCGGGCATGCACGTTGCGGCTGCCCAGCAGCGGCGCGAGGATTTCCTCGATGCGCCGCTGGTAGGTGCCTTCCACTTCACTGACGTATTCCAGCTTGGTGTCGTCCAGGCCATCGGCGGCGTGGCTGCGCGACAGCAGGCGGCCGTTCTGGTCGACCACGGTCACGCCATCCACCGCCAGCTCCGGCACGCTGGAAGTGACCAGGTGGATGATCGCGCTGACCTGGCCCTGGCCCAGTTCGCGGCCCGGTTGCAGCTGCAAGGTGACGGAGGCGCGCGCGGCTTCGTGGTCGCGGGCGAACACCGAGTCCTTGGCCATCACCAGGTGTACCCGGGCATGGGCCACCGGCCCGAGCGATTCGATGGTGCGTGCCAGCTCGCCTTCCAGGCCGCGCTGGTAGTTGAGGTGCTCGGCGAACTGGCTGATGCCGAAGGCCTGCTTGTCGAGCAGCTCGAAGCCCACGCTGCCGCCCTTGGGCAGGCCCTGCTCGGCCAGTTGCAGGCGCAGCGCGTTCATCCGTTCGGCCGGCACCAGGATGGTGTGGCCGCCCTCGCCGAGCCGGTACGGCACATTGCGTTTGTCCAGCTCGCCGATGACCTGGCCGCCGTCGGCCTCGCTCAGGTTGGAGAACAGCACCCGGTAATCCGGCTCGCGCGCCCACAGCAGCAGCGCCACCAGCACTGCCACGGCGGCGGCGCCGGCCAGCAGCAAGGGCAGCATCGGCCGCCCGCGCAGCAGCGCCGTCAACGCCTCCAGCGGGCGCGCGGGGGCGGCGATCGGCAGGTTCTTTTTCGTGCCCTTGGCCTGGGCAGCAGTAGTCACGAACACCTCGAAGCTGGGGTTCTGGCCGGAAGAAGGGGCATTACAGAGTCCGCTGGCAATGGTAATCGGCCCGCGGCCCGCCGGCCGCAAGGCGCGCAGGCCCTGGCGGGATTGGCTCAGCCTCATTGTGGCGAAGCGGGCCCCTGGCAAAGGGCGGAAAAGCCCGCTGTTTTGCGGCCAATTGGGCGAATCCGCCTGAGACGGGCCTTGTTAAGCTGCGCGCCTCCACCCGCCACGAGCCTTGCGCCATGACCACCCAAGCCCTTGCCGATGCCTTGCAACAACTGAGCAGCCTCGCCGAGCAGGCCGAGGGCGTCAGCGTCAACCGCGCCAGCCAGGCCACCGGCAGCTTCGCCGGCGAACTGGAGGCTTCGCTGCAGCGCATCAACCGCCTGCAGCAGACCGCCAGCAGCCAGGCCAATGCCTTCCAGGCGGGCAGCGCCGAGGTGTCGCTGAGCGACGTGATGGCCGACTCGCAGAAGGCCAGCGTGGCCTTCCAGATGGGCGTGCAGGTACGCAACCGCCTGCTCACCGCCTACAAGGACGTGATGGCGATGCAGGTTTGATGCTGAAGGTTTGAGCACTTCGTCACAGAATTTTCGGGTCATCCACTAAAGACGCCACCAGAGCATGCCGATCTTGCGCCACTACGCACTCAGCCGGCCGCACATGCTGCGCACATCAGGACGGATACCCTCATGACGACCACCACCAGCTCCACCGCCACCATCACCAGCCTGGGCGTGGGCTCGGGGCTCGACCTGGACAGCATCCTGGACAGCCTGGAAGAATCGAAGACCGCCAGCCTGCTGGACCCGATCACCGCCCAGGAAGAATCGGTCGAAGCCGAGATCTCGGCCTACGGCACCCTGACCAGCGCCCTCGACACCCTGCAGTCGGCCGCCGAGGCCCTGGCCGACGCCAGCCTGTACGAAACGCTGAGCACCAGCATTTCCGGCAGCGGCGTCTCGGTGAGCACCACCAGCGAAGCGGTGGCCGGCACCTACAAGGTCGAAGTGACCCAGCTGGCCCAGGCCCAGAGCCTGGCCACCGATGGCGTCAGCGACACCAGCGCCGCCCTCGGCACCGGCACCCTGACCCTGCAGGCCGGCGACAGCGACGCGGTGTCGATCACCCTGGACAGCAGCAACAACACCCTCGAAGGCCTGCGCGACGCAATCAACGCCGCGGATGCCGGCATCACCGCGACCCTGGTCAACGACGGCAGCGACAGCCCCTACCGCCTGGTGCTGACCTCCAACAGCACCGGCACCGACGCCTCGATGACCGTCAGCTACAGCAGCGACGACAGCAGCGACCTGGCCACGTCGCTGTTCGGCTATGCCGACGGCACCGGCAACATGACCGAAACGGTCGCCGCCCAGGACGCCGAGCTGACCATCAACGGCATCGCCGTGACCAGCCAGAGCAACACCGTGGAAGGCGCACTGCAGGGCGTCACCCTGACCCTGAGCGACACCGGCAGCTCGCAGACGCTGACCATCAGCCGCGATACCGCCACTATCGAGAAAGCCATCAACGCCTTCGTCGATGCCTACAACGACTTCGTCAGCACCGTCGACGAGCTGACCGCTTATGACGCCGATGCCGGCACCAGCGGCGAGCTGCTGGGCGACTCCACCACCCGGCGCATCAGCACCAAGCTGGCCAGCGACGTCTACTCGCAGATCGGCAGCGGCACCTTCAGCTACCTGTCGCAACTGGGCATCGGCCTGGAGTCGGACGGCACCCTGTCGGTCGACGACGACACCCTGGAAAGCGCCCTGAGCGACAACATCGACGCGGTGTCCGAGTTCTTCATCGGCAGCGATGGCAGCTCCGGGTTCATCTCGCGCATGACCAGCGACCTGGACAGCTACCTGGATGACGACGACGGCCTGATCGTCGCCCGTACCGACAGCCTGGAAAGCAAGCTCGACCAGCTCGCCGACCGCTACGAAGAGAAGCAGGCGCTGATCGACTCGGAAATGGACCGCTGGCGTGAGCAGTTCACCGAACTGGACACGCTGATCTCCACCCTGAACTCGACCGCCGATTACCTCACCGAACAATTCGAGGCCCTCAACAGTGATTAAAGCCCCCGCGCCGGAGCATGCCGGATGACGTCATCGTTCGATGCCAGCGCCTATGCCAGGGTCGGCCTGGAAAGCGCCATCCTGGCCGCTTCGCCCCACCAGCGGATCACCCTGCTGTTCGACCAGTACCAGGCGTCGCTGCGCCTGGCCAAGCTGCACCTGCAGGCAGGCAACCTCCCCGAGAAGGGCAAGGCGATCACCCGCGCGATAAAGATCGTCAGCCAGGGCCTGCGGGCCTCGCTGGACCTGCAACAGGGCGGCGACATCGCCCGCCAACTGGATGATCTCTACGACTTCGTCGTGCGCCTGCTGTTGCGCGCCAACCTGGAAAACAATGAAGCATCGCTGAATGACGCGTCGCAACTCCTGGGCACTATCGCCTCGGCCTGGATCGCGATCGGCCCGCAAACCGAGGATCAAGGTTAGTTATGTTGCAAGCACAAGTGATCGCTGCCTACGAAGGGCTGCTTGAGCAATCGCGACGCATGCTGACGTGCGCGGAGAATGCCGACTGGGATGGTATTTTCGCGCTCAAGTCACAAGGCCTGATCGATGCCGCCAGCCTGCGCCGCGCGGAGAGCCAGGCCGAACTGGACGAGGCCGGGCAGCTGCGCAAGCTTGAACTTATCAGTGAAATAATTGCATTGGACAATCAAGTCAGCCACTTCCTGCAGGCGCGCCAGCACCACCTCGGTGAACTTTTGCAAGTAGGCCGACAAAAAAATGATCTCGATAATGCGTACCGCGTCACAAGTGGGCAGGTAATATCACTCAGTCATCGCTTGTACCAGTAAGTACATTGGGCCATTATCCGCCTGCCAACTCATACACCATCTGAATGTAAAGATCCATGTAAAGATGCGTGCAAAGTTAGCCTCAAAAAAAATAAACGAGAAAAGTCTGCCCCTATCTGTTATCGGTCAACGGCCTTGATAGTTTAGGAAAAAATTCTCGACGCTCCGCAGCGGAGCACACGACACACAACACATCGATAGGCCCGCAAAAAAGGAGGGGAGTACGTTGCCGCACACCAACAGCTACCTTGCAGACATTCAGGAACTCAACCTTTCCTATCTGCTGCTGGCGCAGAACATGTTGCGCAAAGACCGCGAGGTCGCGATCTTTCGCCTGAAACTCAGCGAGAACATGGCGGACTTGCTGACCGGCCTGAGCAGCAAGCAGATGAGCCAGCTGTCACGGGTCAACCAGTTGATCTGCCGGCCCATCTTCGAAGAGGCCGACCGCATTGCCAAAGCCCTGGACAACTCGCGCGAGCTGGGCATGGTCGAAATCCACACTTCACTGCTGATGGCGGCTGCCGACCGTTCGGATGGCATGCGCAGCAGTGGCGTCTGAGCCATGTCGGAGAAAAGCCTGGTCACCGAGATGCAGCAGGTTCAGCTGGCCATCGAGCTGATCCAGCTCGGTGCCCGCCTGCAGGTGGTGGAGACGGAAACCTCCCTCACCCGCGGCCGGCTCATCCGCTTGTACAAGGAAGTACGCGGCGCCCCACCGCCCAAAGGCATGCTGCCGTTTTCCACAGACTGGTTCGTGACCTGGCTGCCGAACATCCATGCCTCGCTGTTCTACAACATCTACCGCAGCCTGCTGGAGATCGGCGGCCACCGCATCGACGCCTTCATCAAGGCCTACCGGCTGTACATGGAGCACGCCAGCGACAGCGACGGCGAGCGGGTGCTGGGCCTGACCCGGGCCTGGACACTGGTGCGCTTCGTCGAGAACGGCATGCTCGAGCAGATTCGCTGCTCGTGCTGTTCGGGCGAGTTCATCACCCACTCGTACTCGCCGACGCAGAACTACGTGTGCGGCATCTGCCAGCCGCCGTCGCGCGCCGGCAAGACCCTCAAGCGCCGCGAGGTCGACGCCGACGCCCTCGACGCCCTGCGCCCCGCCAGCCAGGGCTGAGCACCCAGCAGCGCAAGTCGTTTCAAGTCGCCCCCTGCCGTTGCCGATCTTCAGCGGACTTTCACAAGGAAACTGAGGAGCGGCGACGTGCTCATTGTATTAGGACTGTTCGTGGCAATGGCCTCGGCGCTGGGGGGCTTCGTGCTGTCCGGCGGCAGCCTGGGGCCGCTTTACCAACCCACCGAGTTGCTGATGATCGTCGGCGCGGCGCTGGGCGCCTTCATCGCCGCCAACAACGGCAAGGCGATCCGCGCCACCCTCGGCGCCATCGCCACCTTCAGGCGCAGCACCGGCTACGACAAGGCGTTCTACCTGGAGCTGCTCGGCATGCTCTACAACCTGCTGAACAAGGCCCGCCGCGAAAGCCTGCTGGCCGTCGAGCGCGATGTCGACGATCCACAGCAGAGCCCGCTGTTCGCCCAGTACCCGCGGCTGCTCGACGACCCGCTGCTGATGAACTTCATGGTCGACTACCTGCGCCTGCTGATCAGCCTGTCGCTGCAGGCCCATGAACTCGACGAGCTGATGCAGCACGAGATCGAGGAGTTCGAGAACGAGGCGCACCTGCCCGCCGACGCCCTGCACAAGGTCAGCGACGGCCTGCCGGCCTTCGGCATCGTCGCGGCGGTGCTGGGGGTGGTCAAGGCGCTCAGCGCGGTCGACGTCGGCCCCGACCTGATGGGGCAGATGATCGCCCACGCCCTGGTCGGCACCTTTCTCGGCATCTACCTGGCCTACGGCGTGGTCGCGCCGCTGGCCAGCCGCATCGAACGGCAGTCCGGCGAATGCGTGAAGCTGCTGCACTGCCTGCGCGTGACCCTGCTGGCCCATGTCAAAGGCATCCCCCCGCAACTGGCCGTGGAGTTCGGTCGCAAGGCCCTGCACAGTGCGGAGCGGCCCAGCGCCGAAGAGCTGGAGAACCACGTGCGAGGAGGCAACGGGCAGCCGGGCCTGGCCACGGCATGAACGACCAGCCGATCATCATCAAGCGCCGCAAGAAGACCACCCGCGGGCACCATGGCGGCGCCTGGAAGATCGCCTTCGCCGACTTCATGACCGCACTGATGGCGCTGTTCCTGGTGCTGTGGGTGCTGTCCAACGCCGGCAAGGGCGACAAGGAAGCCATCGCCCAGTACTTCAGCACGCCCCTGCTGGTGGCCCTGAGCCATGGCGATCGCAATTCCGCCAGCACCAGCGCGATCCCTGGCGGCGGTACCGAGGCACGCCAGCCAGATGCCGAAACCGTGCGCAAGCCACGTCACCCGACGCGCCTGTCCAGCGAAGAACGCCGCCACCTGCAAGCGCTCAAGCAGCGCCTGGAGGATGCCGTGGAACGCGACCCGAAGCTGCGCGAACTGAAACAGCAGATCGCCATCGAACTGAGCCCGGAAGGGTTGCGCGTGAAGCTGCTGGATACCGACAAGCGGCCGATGTTCGAGCTCGGCAGCGCGCGTGTGGCGCCGTACATGAGCCAGCTGCTGCGCACGTTTGCGCCGGTGCTGAACGAGCTGCGCAACCAGATCCAGATCAGCGGCCATACCGACAGCCACCCCTATCCGGGCGGCGAAGCCACCTACAGCAACTGGGACTTGTCCGCCGACCGCGCCAAGGCTTCGCGCCAGGAGCTGGTGGCCGGCGGGCTCGACCCGGGCAAGCTGCTGCGGGTGTCGGGGATGTCCGACCGCATCCGCTTCCCCGGTGCCGGGCCTTATGACGCGGCCAACCGGCGCATCGAGATCATCGTGCTCGACAGCCAGGTGGCGGCGCGGATCCTCTCCCAGGAGGAATATGACAACTGACACACCGCTCCCACAGGGACCTCCTCCAGCTGCAATAACGGTGCAAGGTTTGGCATTGCAACAAGTAAGCAGGCATTTCACCGGTTGTTCACCGATTAACCCTACCCCACCCTTGCCCACAATAGCGCCCCCTGCATCACCCCGGGTGGCCGAACCATGGCCGAAACCAGCACAGAAGACCGGACGGAAGCGGCCACCCCGCGGCGCATCGAAAAGGCCCGCGAAGAGGGCCAGGTCGCCCGTTCCCGCGAATTGAGCACCTTCATCATGCTGCTGGCCGGCATCGGCGGGCTGTGGAGCCTGGGCGGGCACCTGTACGACCGCCTCGGCGCCATCGTCGAGCGCGGGCTGCTGTTCGACCGCGCCCAGCTGTTCGACACCGCGCTGATGCTCAGCACCCTCGCCTCCCTGGCCGCCTCGGCGCTGCTGGCGCTGGTGCCGTTCTTCGCCCTGATGCTGCTGGCCGCCATCGCCGCGCCGACCCTGCTCGGCGGCCTGGTGATCACCGCTGGCGCACTGAAGCCCAACTTTTCCCGGCTCAACCCGGTCAGCGGCCTGGGCCGGCTGTTTTCCGTGCAGGTGCCGGTGGAGCTGGCCAAGGCGATCGCCAAGGCGGCGCTGATCGGCAGCGTGCTGTACCTGTACCTGCACGCCCATGTCGGCCAGCTGCTCGGCCTGCCCAAGCTGCCACCGCAGCAGGCCCTGGCCACCTTGCTGGCGCTCACCGCCAAGGCCTGCGCCACCTGCGTGGCGGCGCTGATCGTGGTGGTCGGCATCGACACGCCCTACCAGCTGTGGACCTACGCCAAGAACCTGCGCATGTCCAAGGAAGAAATCCGCCAGGAGCACAAGAATTCCGACGGCGACCCCCACGTCAAGGCACGCATCCGCCGCCTGCAGCAGGCCCGCGCGCGGCGGCGAATGATGAGCAAGGTGCCCAAGGCCGACGTGGTAGTGACCAACCCCAGCCACTTCGCCGTGGCCCTGAGCTACCAACGGGACAAGGACGGCGCCCCGCGGGTGATCGCCAAGGGCGCCGATGCCGTGGCGCTGCGCATCCGCGAGATTGCCGCCGAGCACCAGCTGCCGATACTCGAAGCCCCGCCCCTGGCGCGGGCACTGTACTTCAACGTCGACCTCGACCGGCAGATCCCCGGCGAGCTCTACACCGTGGTGGCCGAGGTAGTGGCCTGGGCCATCCGCCTCAAGCGCGTCGCCGAACACGGCGGCCTGGTGCCACCCACCCCCGTCAACCTCAACGTCCCTGAAGGCATGGACCAGCCAGGGCGAAGCCGAACCCGAACCGAGGACCCAACGCCCCCATGAAAGGCCTGACCGCCCTGCTGCGCCGCGACAACTGGCCCGTTGGCGCCGACCTGAAGATCATGACCGGCCCGGTGCTGATCGTGCTCATCCTGTCGATGATGATCCTGCCGCTGCCCAGCTTCATCCTCGACCTGCTGTTCACCTTCAACATCGCCCTGGCGATCATGGTGCTGATCGTCAGCATGCTCACCGAGAAGCCGCTGGACTTCTCCGCCTTCCCGTCGGTGCTGCTGTTCACCACCTTGCTGCGCCTGTCGCTGAACGTGGCCTCGACGCGGGTCATCCTGATGCACGGGCACACCGGCACCGATGCCGCCGGCAAGGTCATCGAGGCCTTCGGCGAATTCCTCGTGGGCGGCAACTTCGCCGTGGGCCTGGCGCTGTTCCTGATCCTGGTGACCATCAACTTCATGGTGATCACCAAGGGTGCCGGGCGTATCGCCGAAGTGGGCGCGCGCTTCACCCTCGACTCGATGCCCGGCAAGCAGATGGCCATCGACGCCGACCTCAACGCCGGCCTGATCGGTGAGCCGGAGGCGCGCAAGCGCCGCCGCGAAGTGGCCCAGGAAGCCGACTTCTTCGGCTCCATGGACGGTGCCAGCAAGTTCGTCCGCGGCGACGCCGTGGCCGGCCTGGTGATCATGGGCGTGTGCGTGGTCGGCGGCCTGGCCATCGGCCTGCTGCAGCACGACATGAGCTTCGCCGACGCCGCCCACACCTACACCATGCTGACCATTGGCGACGGCCTGGTGGCGCAGATTCCCGGCCTGGTGATCTCCATCGCCGCCGGTGTGATGGTGTCGCGGGTCAACACCGAGGAAGACGTCAGCCGGCAGATGATCGGCCAGCTGTTCAGCCGGCCGAAGATGCTGATGATGACCGCCGGGGTGATGGGCCTGCTGGGCCTGGTACCGGGCATGCCGAACCTGGTGTTCCTGCTGCTCACCGCCCTGCTCGGCGGCCTTGGCTGGTGGATCTCGCGCCAGGAGCAACAGGCCGAGCAGGCGCCCGCGCTGGAGGTCCAGCCCAAGGCTGCGGTGCACAACAGCGAGGCCAGCTGGGATGACGTCAAGCTGGTCGAGACCCTGAGCCTGCGCGTGGGCCACCGCCTGATCCCGCTGGTGGATGTGCGCCAGCAGGGCGAGTTGAGCACGCGGATCAAGAGCCTGCGCAAGAAGTTCGCCCAGGACGTCGGCTTCCTGCCGCCGGTGGTGCACGTGCGCGACAACCTCGAACTGCCGCCCAACACCTACATCATCAGCCTCAAGGGCGTGGAGGTCGGCCGTGGCGAGATCTACCCCGGCAAGTGGCTGGCGATCAACCCGGGCAAGGTCACCGGCGAGCTAGAGGGCAAGCAGGCCGTGGACCCGGCCTTCGGCCTGCCGGCCATCTGGATCGACCAGAGCCTGCGCGAGCATGGGCAGATCTACGGCTACACCGTGGTCGACGCCAGCACCGTGGCCGCCACCCACCTCAACCACCTGCTGCACCAGCACGCCAAGGACCTGCTCGGGCGCAGCGAGGTGCAGAAGCTGCTGGACAAGCTGGGCAACGACGGCAAGAGCCTGGTCGAGGAGGTGCTGCCCAAGCTGCTGAGCCTGACCCAGTTGCAGCGCATCCTGCAGAGCCTGCTGGAGGAAAACGTGCCGATCCGCGACATGCGCACCCTGCTCGACACCCTCGCCGAGCACGCCGGCGCCCAGCAGCCGCCGGACATCGCCGAGCTGACCGCGCAGGTGCGCGTGGCCCTGGGCCGCTCCATCGTCAACCAGTACTACGCCAACAAGCCCGAGCTGAACGTCATTGGCCTGGACTTCAACCTGGAACAGGTGGTGATGCAGGCGGTGGGCAACGGCGGCGCGCTGGAGCCGAGCCTGGCCGACACGCTGATGAAGGAAACCACCCAGGCCCTCAAGCGCCAGGAGCTGGGCAACAACCCGCCGGTGCTGGTGGTGCCCAACCGCCTGCGCCCGGTGCTCTCGCGCTTCCTGCGCCGGCGCCTGCGCCAGCTGGCGGTGATCGCCCTCAGCGAAGTGCCCGACGACCGCACCCTGCGCATCACCAGCATCATCGGCGCGCCGGCCGGCTAAGGGGCGAATACCCCACCGTGAACAGGGTTGTTCTCGGCTTAGCCGGCGCCGTGCCGGGCCGATAATCGCGCCGTTACTCCCCATCGCCACCCTTGTTCTTCACAGGCACGCACGATGTATACGGCACAAGGCAAGATGCACCAGCAGGAGCTGCTTCAGCAGTACTTGCCCTTGGTCAAGAAGCATGCGCTGACCCTCAAGACCCGGCTGCCCCCGGGCATCGACATGGATGACCTGATCCAGGCCGGCAGCATCGGCCTGCTCGATGCCTTGACCCGCTACGACCAGGCCCTGGGCATCCCCTTCGGCACCTTCGCCGCGCACCGCATCCGCGGCGCCATGATCGACGAACTGCGCACCCGTGACTGGGCGCCCCGGCGCGTGCGCCGCCATGCCCGGCAGCTGGAGGACATCCTCCAGCGCCTGGAGCAGAGCCTCGGTCGCCCGCCGAGCGAGCGCGAGATCGCCGCCGCCATGGGCCTGTCCCTGGCCGAGTACCAGCAGCTGCTGTGGGACATCAACGGCAGCCACATGCTGGCCATCGACCAGGTTCACGAAGACACCCTGGAATACGACCAGCCCCACGGCCGCAACCCGCTCAACGCACTGCTCGACGAGCGCAACCGCACCGGCCTGATCCGCGCCATCGAGAACCTGCCCGAGCGCGAGCGGCTGCTGATGGTGCTGTACCACCAGGAAAAGCTGAACATGCGCGAGATCGGCCTGGTGCTGGAGATCAGCGAATCGCGGGTGTGCCAGCTGCACAGCCTGGCCATCTCCCGCCTGCGCGCCTCCCTCGCCGCCTGACCCGAGGAAAACCATGAGAATCAGTGTGTTCGGTTCTGGCTACGTGGGCCTGGTGGCCAGCGCCTGCCTGGCCGATGTCGGCCATGACGTGTTGTGCATGGACATCGACCCCCAGCGTATCGCCCTGCTCGACAAGGGCGAAGTACCGCTCCACGAACCCGGCCTGGACGCGCTGGTGCAAGCCAACCTGCGCGCCGGGCGCCTGCGCTTCAGCACCCAGGCTGCCGACACCGTGGCCTTTGCCCAAGTGCTGTTCATCGCGGTCGGCACGCCGCCCGACGAGGACGGCTCGGCCGACCTGCGCCACGTGCTGGCGGTGGCCCGCGAGATCGGCCGGCACATGAACGACTACAAGGTGGTGGTGGGCAAATCCACCGTCCCGGTCGGCACCGGCGAGAAAGTCCATGACACCATCGCCGCCGCGTTGGCCGCACGCGGCCTGACCCTGCCGTTCGATGTCTGCTCCAACCCCGAATTCCTCAAGGAAGGCGCCGCCATCGAAGACTTCACCCGCGGTGCGCGGATCGTCGTCGGCACCGATTCGGAACCGGTAAAACGGCTGATGCGCGAATGCTACGCGCCCTACAACCGCCACCACGACAAGCTGATGTTCATGAGCCTGCGCGCGGCCGAGCTGACCAAGTACGCCGCCAACGCCATGCTGGCGACCAAGATCAGCTTCATGAACGAGATGGCCAACCTGGCCGAGCACCTGCAAGTGGACATCGAGGAAGTGCGCCACGGCATCGGCAGCGACCCGCGCATCGGCTACGACTTCATCTACCCCGGCTGCGGCTACGGCGGTTCGTGCTTCCCCAAGGACATCCAGGCCCTCAGCCGCAGCGCCCACGAGGCCGGCTACGAGGCGCAATTGCTGGAGGCGGTGGAGGCGGTCAACCAGCGCCAGAAGGCCTCCCTGTTCAGGAAGCTGGCCCAGGCCCTGGGCGGCGAGCTCGAAGGCCGCACCATCGCCGTCTGGGGCCTGGCCTTCAAGCCCGGCACCGACGACATGCGCGCCGCGCCCAGCCGCGAACTCATGGAAGCACTATGGCAAGCCGGCGCGCGGGTGCAGGCCTACGACCCCGAGGCCATGGCCGAGTGCCGGCGTCTCTATGGTGAGCGTGACGACCTGCTGCTGGCCGGTGATCGCATCCAGGCCGTGAAGGGCGCCGATGCGCTGGTGATCTGCACCGAGTGGAAGGCCTTTCGCTCAGTCGATTTCCACTGGTTGCGCCAGCAGTTGCGCCGCGCCGTGGTGGTCGACGGGCGCAACCTCTACGACCCCCGGGCCGTGGCCGGTGCCGGGCTGACCTACCGGGCCGTGGGCCGGGGCTTGTCGTAGGCCTGTACTCAACACTTCAGAAGCCTGCTCGGTTCCACGGAGAGCCTGCTCAATGCCCTGTGGGAGCGGGTTTACCCGCGAACACGGGCGAAGCCCGTGCCATCCACTGCGGCGCCTGCTTCGCGGGTAAACCCGCTCCTACAGGGGTAGGGTGGGCTGTTGAAAAGAGTGTCAGGACCGGCAATGGCGCTGGTAGCGCTCGGCAACCTCCTCGCCCAGCCCGCGCAGCACCTGCAACGCCGCCTCCTTCGCGTCATAGACCGTATGCAGCAGGAACGCCAGCTTCAGCCTTTGGTTCTCGTCCAGCTCCGCCAGGCGCCCGGCATCGGGCAGGTAAAGCGCATCCGCGCTCATCAGCTGTGATGCCCCAAGCCCCGCGCTGGCAGCATCGCCCTGGGCGAAGCGGCGATAACGCAGGTCATGCAGCCCGCACAGGCTGAACCCCAACGGCGCCAGGCACTGGCTGATGCGGCTGACGTCCGCCTGCCCTTCGTGGGTCGGGGTGAAGTTGATGCGTGCCTGAATCAACAAGGTGCTGGCCAAGGTCTGGGTAGCGTGTTCGAGCACCGCCAGGCTGTCACTGAGGTTGTCGAGCACCAGCCAGTCCAGGCTACCCAGGCCTTCGATCGCGTCCAGCCGCAACGACGGCAGCGGCAGGCGCGCCAGCACCCGTGCCGGGTCCAGCTGACCTTGCACCGGCAAGGGTGCCAGAGTGGCGCTCAGCGCCGGGTCGAGGCAGGCATGCAGCATCAGCGGCAGACCGTCGCCCAGCGCGACCTTGGGGAAATGGTGCAGCTCACCCAATTGCGCCAGTTGTTCGGCATTGCCGATACGCGCAGCAGGGTCGAAGGCCAGGGTCGACAGCACGCCCAGGCGCTGCAGCGCGACATAGCGCGGCGATGCCAGCAAGCTGGCGCCGTGGTCGAGGGTGACGATGCGGCCCTGGAACTTGAAACTGAAGGCTTGCTCTTCGACCGGGTCTGCCGGGTGCTGCAGCGCGACAGGGCCGCTATCGCCTTCGAAACGTGCTTGCCCCTGCTTGTCCAAGGTCAACGCGGCGGGTTGCTGCCCTGCGCAGTGGCGCTGCCAGATGGCGCGCAAGGCGTTGCCCAGGTGCCCGGCAAAGCGCTGGCTGTCGCACACCGGCGAGTTCATCAGCACCCCGCGCAGCAGGCTGCGGATGGTCGCCAGGCTGCGCAGGTCGCGGGCAAGGCCGGCGGCGCGCTGACAGTACTCGTCCCAGCTGCCGACCACCAGTTCGGGCAGCCCGGCATTGACCAGGTGCGTGGCAGAGTGGCGGCCGGCGAAGGTCGGCCCCGGCAGGGTGACCACGGGCACGCCCATCAACAGCGCTTCGCAGGTGGTCAGGCCGCCGGAGTAGGGCCACGGATCGAGGGCGATATCGATGCGGTTGTAGCTTTCCAGCAGGCCCTTGTGGCCCACCGGGCCCTCGATCTGCACCCGCTGCGGGTCGATGCCATGCCCTTGCAGGACCGCCCGCACATGCTGCTGCAGACCCGGGTTGGCGAAGGCGCCGCCCTTGAGCAGCAAGCGCGAGTCGGGCACCTCCTGCAACAGCTCGGCCCAACGCGCCAGCAGCAGGTCGTTGACCTTGGTCGGGTTGTTGAAGCAGCCGAAGGTCACGTAGCCGTTGGCCTGCGCCGGCAGCGCCTGGACATCCGGGGCATAGGGCGGCGGGTCGTAGCAGATGTAGTCGTCGGGCAGGCGGATCAGCTTCTCGGTATAGAACGCATCCTCGCCCGGCGGCGACTCGATGGCATCGCTGATCAGGTAGTCGATGGCATCGAGGCCGCTGGTGTTGATCAGGCCGCCGACCCATTTCACCAGCAACGGCGCCGGTTGCAGGGCCATGCAGCCCATGCGGTTGCCGGCATTGTGGCCGCTCAGGTCGATGAGGATGTCGACCTGGTCATCGCGGATCTGCCGGGCCAGGTGCGCATCGTCCAGGTGCTTGATCGGGCGCCAGGCCTCGACGCGGGCGCGGATGCGCCGGGTCAGGTGGTCACTGACCTGGCTGCTGCTGTAGGCCAGCAACTGGAAGCGGTGGCTGGGCAGGCGCTCCAGCACACCGACGATCATGTTGCCCACCGGGTGCTGGCGCAGGCCGTCGGAGACCAGGCCGATGCGCAGGCGCTTGTCCGGGCTCAGGTCGGCCATCTGCGGCCTCGGCGGCACCGTGGCCGGGCCGAAGCGGGCCTGCCACTGCTTGCAGACCTCGAAGATGTACTCGCGGCTGCGGGTCGGGTCGTAGTGCAAGGTGGTCAGGCGGTTGGAGTACGGCAGCACGTCCTTGCGCCCGGCCAGCTCGACGGCGCGGCTGTAGTGCCGATCGGCCAGGGCCAGCTGGCCGATGTCCTTGTACAGGTTGGCCAGGTTGTTCCAGTGGCTGTAGTCGGTCGGCTCTTTTTTGAGCAGCGCCTCGAACAGGACGATGGCTTCGCCGTGGCGGTCGAGGCGGCCGAGGATCAGGGCCTTGCGCGACTGCATGCGGCCGTTGCCGGGCTCGGCTTGCAGGGCCTGGTCGATGTGTTCGAGGGCCTGGGCGAAACGGCCCTTCTCGAAATGCAGGGTGGCCAGGCGATGGTGCGCCGGGGCGAACTGCGGAGCCAGTTGCACGGCGCGGCTGGCGAGGGTTTCGGCGCGGTCGCTGTCGCCCAGCTTCTGGCTCGCCTTGGCAACCAGTTCCAGAGCCTCGGTGTCGTTCGGGCACAGCGCGAGGGCTTGCTCGAAACTGGCCAGGGCCTGCTCAGGCTCCAGGGCCAGTTGCAGGTTGCCGAGGGTTTGCCAGGCACTGGCGTCGCCGGGGCGGCGCTGGCAGAGGCGGCGGGCCTGGGCGAGGTCGACGGGGGAGCGGCTGGGTTTGGGCATGGGGGCGGCCTTGTGGCGGAGGGGGCTGGGGGAATGCTAGGCCTGCATGGGGCTGAGCAAAGCCGTGATAAACCGCATAAAAAGCATGGGGCCGCTTTGCGGCCCTTCGCGGGCAAGCCCGCTCCCACAGGTAATGTGCGATCCCTGTGGGAGCGGGCTTGCCCGCGAAGGGCTGCAAAGCAGCCCCGAAGAAACGGAGCACGGCACCGGCCGCGCCCCAGGCTGCATTACTGCAGCAGCGACAGCATCTGCTGCGGCATCGAGTTGGCTTGCGACAACACCGAAGTACCGGCCTGTTGCAGGATCTGCGCGCTGGTCATCGCCGACACTTCAGTGGCGTAGTCCACGTCCTGGATACCGGAGCGGGCCGAGGTCAGGTTGGTCACCGTGGTGGAGATGTTGGTGATCGCCGAGTCGAAGCGGTTCTGGATCGCACCCAGGTCCGAACGCATGGAGTCAACGGTGTTCAGCGCGCTGTCCAGTGCGGTCAGGGTGTTGGTCGACTTCTTGGTCACCGCGTTGTCGGTGTCGATGGTAATGGTCGCGGTGGTGGTGGAACCGCTGGTGGTGGTGTCCACGGTGGCCGCGTAGGTCTTGCCGCCAACGGTCAGGAAGTAGTCGCCATCGGCGTCCTGGGACAGGGTGCCGCCGCTGACGGTGGTGCCGGAGCTGTCGACGTAGCTGGTGTTGGTCGAGGTGATCGCGGTGCCCGAGCTGTCTTCCAGGGTGGCGGCGGTCAGGGTGGTGTCGTAGCCGTTGACGTTGAAATCGCCCAGGCCCAGGGTGGTGGCGTTGATCTGGCTCAGCGAGATATCGATGGTCTCGCCGTCGTTGGCACCCACCTGGATGCTGATGGTCTGGTCCTTGGCCAGCACGCTCACGCCGTTGAACGAGGTCTGGTCGGAGATACGGTTGATCTCGTCCAGGCGCTGGGTGATTTCGTCCTGGATCGACTGCAGGTCGGACTGCGAGTTGGTGCCGTTGGCAGCCTGTACCGCCAGCTCACGAATGCGCTGCAGGTTGTCGTTCACCTGGTCCAGCGCGCCTTCGGTGGTCTGCGCCAGGGAGATGCCGTCGCTGGCGTTGCTGCTGGCCTGGTTGAGGCCGGTGATCTGCGAGCTCATGCGGTTGGCGATGGCCTGGCCAGCGGCGTCGTCGGAGGCGCTGTTGATCTTCAGGCCCGAGGATAGGCGCTGGATCGAGGTGCTCAGGCTGCTTTCCGAAGAAGACAGGTTTTGCTGGGCGATGAGCGAGGTGATGTTGGTATTGATGACAGACATCGTGCGGTTCCTTTCGTGGTTGGGCAGTTGTCTTGCTGACAGCGCGAACATCGGCGCCCCGAAAACCCACCTTTAGCGCCCGGCAAAAAAAATTTCGCCCGCGCCGATCGCCCGCCCGGTCGCTCAAGCTGAACGGCAAAAGTGCCTGTATTAGCGCCTTTGGCCCCGCCTGCGCGGGGCTATAAAGCTCGCCATCATTGTCTACGGCCGGCTGCCGTCCACGGAGTGCCCATGAACCCCTCGACCCTGGTCGGCCTGCTCGCCAGCCTGCTCCTGCTGACCGTCCTGCTGCTGTTCACCGCCCAGCAGCCGTCGCTGCTCATCGACTTGCCAGGCCTTGGCGTGGTGTTGCTGGGCACCTTCGCCGCCACGTTCATCAGCTACCCCATGGCCGAGGCGCGGCGCCTGCCGCGCCTGTTCGCCGCCGTGCTGCGCAACGAGCCGGACCACGCCGAGCGCGCCATCGACGACCTGGTCAACCTGGCCCGGCGGCACCTCGACGGCGACAGCCGCGCCGTGGAAAACGCCCTGGCCCAGGTACACAACCCGTTCGTCTGCCACGGCGTGCAGTTGCTGGTGGACCAGGTGGCCGAAGAGGACATCCTCGAACTGCTGCAATGGCGCATCGCCCGCCTGCGCGCCAAGGAGCGCGCCGAGGCGGCGATCCTGCGCAGCATGGCCAGCTACGCGCCGGCCTTCGGCATGCTCGGCACCCTGGTCGGCCTGGTGAACATGGTGTTCGTGCTGGGTGACGGCGACCTGGGCAGCGTCGGCCGGCAGATGGCCCTGAGCCTGACCACCACCCTGTATGGCGTGCTGCTGGCCAACCTGCTGTTCAAGCCCGTGGCCCTCAAGCTGGAACGCCGCACCGAACGCCGCGTGGTGATCATGAACATGATCCTGCAAGGCATCTCGATGATGGCCCGCAAGCGCAGCCCTGGCCTGATGCGCGAAACCCTCAAGGCCTTCGTCGCCCACTACCACGACGAACTGCACGCCGAAGATGCCCGCCCGGCGCGCAAACCACTGTCGCTGGCCTGGCGCAAACGCCCATGATGCCCAACGCCTCCCCCAGCAGCCTGGCCGACAACCGCCACTGGCTGGCCCACCAGCGCGCCCTCGAAGTCGAGCTGAACAAGGCCCGCGAACGACAGATCACCCTCAAGCGCACGGCGTCCGCCCCGGACTGGCTGGACACGCCGGCGGCGGAGCCGGAAAGCGACAGCTGGATGCTGACCTACCTCGACCTGATGACCCTGTTGCTGGTGATGATCCTGGCGATGCTGGCCCAGGCGATGATTCACCACCGGCCTGCCGCGAAAACACCAGTCCATTTCGAGTTGCCGGTCGATGTCGAGCGACTGACCCGTATCGATCCGCCGGGCTCGCTGCTACGGGTGCCGCCCAGCGTTGTCGAGCCGGTGATCGCCGAAGTGCCTGCCATCGAAGCGACACCTGCCCCGCCGCCGGAGCCAGAGCCGGACCCGCTGGCCGAGCTGCCCGTGGACCAGCTGGGCGCCGATGTCGAAGTCATCCGCAACGAGCGCAGCGTGAGCTTCCGCATCGACAGCAGCATCCTCTTCCCGTCCGGGCAGACCGAGCTCGACCCCAAGGGCATGCAAGTGCTGCAGCGCCTGGCGAAGGTGCTGGCCACGGTGTCGCACCAGATCGTCGTGGCCGGGCATACCGACACCCGCACCATCCGCAATGCGCGGTATCCGTCGAACTGGGAGTTGTCCGGGGCACGGGCCGGGAGCGTGGTGCGCTTCCTGCAGCAGCAGGGGATCGCCGGAAGCAGGTTGAGTGCCGTTGGGCTGGCGGATACGAAGCCGCTGGGGGATAACGCGACGGCTGAGGGACGGGCGAAGAATCGGCGGGTGGAGTTGACGTTGGAACAGCAGCCAGCCGAAAGATGAGGATGCACTTTTCTCCGTCGGCATGAGCCACCGCTCGCTAAGCTTCAGCAAGCCGCAGGAAGCGGCCCTTCACTTGCGACAACGGAGCGTCCATGTCCCTCGCCCTCGTCCACAGCCGCGCCCAGGTCGGCGTGCAGGCCCCGGCAGTCAGTGTCGAAACCCACCTGGCCAACGGTCTGCCCCACCTCACCCTGGTCGGCCTGCCGGAAACCACGGTCAAGGAAAGCAAGGACCGGGTGCGCAGCGCCATCGTCAACTCCGGGCTGAACTACCCTCAGCGGCGCATCACCCAGAACCTGGCACCCGCCGACTTGCCCAAGGACGGCGGGCGCTACGACCTGGCCATCGCCTTGGGCATCCTGGCCGCCGATGGCCAGGTGCCGATGACGGCGCTGGCCGATGTCGAGTGCCTGGGCGAGCTGGCGTTGTCCGGCAGCCTGCGCCCGGTGCAGGGCGTGCTGCCGGCGGCGCTGGCGGCGCGCGAGGCCGGGCGGGCGCTGGTGGTGCCCAGGGAGAATGCCGAGGAGGCCTGCCTGGCCGGCGGGCTGGTGGTGTATGCGGTGGGGCATCTGCTGGAGCTGGTGGCGCACCTCAACGGGCAGGTGCCACTGCCGCCGTTTGCCGCCAACGGCCTGATCCTGCACAGCCGGCCCTACCCGGACCTGAGCGAGGTGCAAGGCCAGCTGGCGGCCAAGCGTGCCCTGCTGCTGGCGGCGGCCGGGGCGCACAACCTGCTGTTCACCGGGCCGCCCGGCACCGGCAAGACGCTGCTCGCCAGCCGCCTGCCTGGCCTGCTGCCGCCGCTGGATGAACATGAAGCGCTGGAGGTGGCGGCGATCCAGTCGGTGAGCGGGCATACGCCGCTCAGCAGCTGGCCGCAGCGGCCGTTCCGCCACCCGCACCATTCGGCCTCGGGGCCGGCCCTGGTTGGTGGTAGCAGCCGGCCGCAGCCTGGCGAGATCACCCTGGCGCACCATGGCGTGCTGTTCCTGGACGAGCTTCCGGAGTTCGAGCGGCGCGTGCTGGAGGTGTTGCGCGAGCCGCTGGAGTCCGGGGAGATCGTGATTGCCCGGGCGCGTGACAAGGTGCGCTTCCCGGCGCGCTTCCAGCTGGTGGCGGCGATGAACCCCTGCCCCTGTGGCTACCTGGGCGACCCCACTGGCCGCTGCCGGTGCAGCACCGAGCAGATCGCCCGCTATCGCAACAAGCTGTCCGGGCCGTTGCTGGACCGCATCGATTTGCACCTGACGGTGGCGCGGGAGACCACCACGCTGAACAACCAGCCCTGCGGCGAGAGCAGTGCCGAGGTGGCGGTGCGGGTGGCCGAGGCGCGCGAGGTGCAGCAGCGCCGGCAAGGCTGTGCCAATGCGTTTCTCGACCTGGAGGGGTTACGCCGGCACTGTGGGTTGCTGGCGGCGGACCAGGCCTGGCTCGAGGCAGCGTGCGAGCGGCTCAGCCTTTCGTTGCGGGCGGCGCATCGATTGTTGAAGGTGGCGCGCACGCTGGCGGATCTGGAATGTAGCCAGGCGATTGCGCGGGCGCACCTGGCCGAGGCCCTGCAGTATCGCCCGGGGAGCCTTTAGATCCCCGGGCTGCTCTGCACAAGGCCCCCTGTAGGAGCGGCCTTGTGTCGCGAAAGGGGCGCAAAGCGCCCCCAAAATCCATCAAGAAACCACCTCCCCCCGAACCATCGCCGACACCGAATAAGCCCCAGGCCCAGTCAACGCCAACCCACCATACAACGCCACCAGCAGCCAGGCGAACTGCCCCTGCTCCAGCGTCCAGTCCGGGTGCACCACCACCAGCGCCACCAGCAACACCGCCAGCACCGGCAGGCACGCCAGCCGTGCCGCAACCCCCAGTACCAGCAACACTGGGCACAGCACCTCGGCAAACACCGCCAGGCCCAAGGTCAGCGGCGCCCCCAGGCCGAACGGGTCTTCGATCAGTTGCAGCTGCGCGTTCCAGTCCAGCAGCTTGGGCAGCCCGTGGATACACAACAGCAACAGCCCGGCCATCACCCGCATGAACAGCAGGCCAATGGCGATCAGGGTCGGTGACGCGGGGTCGAGCAGGTTGTTCAAGCGGGGCATGGCGGTCATCTCGCGGAATCGAACGACCCGCGAGCATCGCCCAGTCCCGGCGGCAATGATTGCTCAGGTGTGCTCAGCGGCCTACTCGCCAGCCAACGCTTCCTCCACCACCTTGAGCAGTACCTCTTCGGGAAACGGCTTGCCCAGGCAGGCCAGTGCCCCGGCACGCATCGCCGCCTGCACCGCGCCTTCGTCCCAATGGGCCGACATGCAGATCACCGGCAAGCGCCAACCCTGGCGCGCCAGCTCACGCTGTACCTCGAGGCCGTTCATCCCCGGCATCTTCAGGTCGAGCAGCACGCACCCGGCATCACGCGCCGGCGCCGAGGCCAGGAACACCTCCCCCGCCGCGAACGCCAAGGTCTCATAGCCTGCCGAGCGCAGCAGGTTGGCCAGGCTCTTGCGTACCGAAGCATCGTCGTCGACGATGCACACCCCTCTGTTCATGCTCCAGCCAGGCCCTCAGGCCGTGCGCCGATGACCTGGTGCATGGCCACCAGCTCCACCAGCGAGCGGGACTGCATCTTGTTCATGATGTTCTTCTTGTGCACCTTGGTGGTCACTTCGCTGGTACCGATCTGCTTGGCGATCTGCTTGTGCGAGAGGCCACCGACCACCAGCGAGAACACCTCGCGCTCGCGCTGGGTCAGGCGCTGGTACTTCGCCTCGACCTGCCGCGCATGGCGCCATTTGCGCCCTTCGGCCACCGCACGGGTGCGCACCGACGCCAGCAGTGCCAGCAACTGGTCCTCGTCGAAGGGTTTGGTCAGGAACTCCACGGCCCCGGCGCGCATGGCCTGCACGGTCATGGGAATGGTGCCGAAACCGGTCATGAACACGATCGGCCAGGGCAACGCCAGCCGGCGCAGCCGGTCCTGCACTTCGAGGCCAGTGGTCTGGGGCAGGTGCATGTCCAGCAGCAGGCAGGCATAGGGGGTTTCCAGCTTGGCGGCGAACAGTTCTTCGGCGCTGGCGAAAAGGCGGTGGGGAATATCGTCGGAACGCAGAAGCCGGCCCAGCGCGCTGCGCACGCAGGCATCGTCGTCCAGCACCAGCACTGGCACGGCAGCGCTCTCGTCGAGCGGTTCGATGGCCTCGGCAAGCGCGCCCAACGGCGAGGCTGCCAGCGTCAGGCCGGGCGCCTCGACGCTGATCTCGGCGGCCAACCGGTAACCCCGACGCGCCACCGTCTGGATCAAGCCGTGGTCGCCAAACGCCTTGCGCAGCAACGACACCTGCACTTGCAGGTTGTTGTCCTCGACCACGGTGCCGGCCCACACCTGGCTGAACAGTTCGTCCTTGCCGACCACCCGGCCCTTGGCGTTGATCAGCGTGGCCAGCACCTCGAAGGCTCGCCCGCCCAACGGGATCGGCTTGCCGTCGAGAAAGGCTTCTCGCCGCTCCAGCGAAACCTGGGCATTGCCTATTCGAATCATGGTTTCCTCGCGCGGGCACGGGCGTTTGCGCAAACCCAGCCAGCCTAGGGCAGCGCACGCCATCAGACAATTATCCCGAGGGATAGGTAGGCCTCAGCACTATACAAGCGCCCGCGCACCGGCAGGGTGCGATAACGGACAACGGCGTTCCCGTTCCTGCCAAGCCGGCTGCAGGCCGCATCCGTACTGGGCCGGCTGCGTATACTCGCGGGCCTGGATGTCGCTAGCAGGGGTGCTTGATGCTCGATGAACGCCTTGCCAACAGGCCCATCGAATTTGACCAGTCGATCGACGAGGACTGGCTGAACCGGTGCGACATCACGCCACTGGGGCAGGAAGGCGAGCTCAGTTACTTCCGCCTGCGTGACCCCGTCACGGGCCAGGCCTGGACCGCCGTGCGCGCGCCGGTCGAGGCCCCCGCCGCCTGCCAGCGCCTGGAGCGTGACTACCGCTTGCAGCTGGACCCGCAATGGGCGGTGATCCCCTGCGCCTTCGTGCGTTCGGCCGAGGGGCCGCTGCTGGTCTACCCGGCCGGGCTCTGCCTCGCCGACCTGATCGGCCATGGCCCGGTGGACCTGGCGACCTTTCTCGACATCGCGGTCAACGCTGCCAATGCACTGGCCCTGGCCCACCAGCACAACGTGCTGCACGGCGCGCTGCAACCGACGCAGGTGTGCCTGCACAACCAGCGCGTGCGGCTGGGCGGTTTTCGCGCCGACAGCGCGGAGTTGATCAGCGAACAAGGCACCGCCCTCGGCAACTGGGCGTACCTCGCCCCAGAGCAGGTCTGCCCCCACGGCAGCAGCAGCGACCGGCGCAGCGACATCTACGCCCTCGGCGCAATCCTCTACCAGCTGCTGCTGGGCGAACTGCCCCTGGCCGGGCGCGATACCCAGCACTGGCGCCAGCTGCATGCCGGCGTGCAGCCACGTGCCGCCTGCGACGTGAACGGCAACCTGCCGCAACCCCTCAGCCGGATCCTGGCCAAGGCCCTGGCCAAGGAGCCCGACGCCCGTTACCAAAGCGCCAACGCCCTGGCCGTGGACCTGGCCCACTGCCAGCGACAATGGGCCGCCCACCAGGCCATCGCCCCCTTCGAACCCGGCTGCGCCGACCCCGTCTCGCCCACGCGCGGGCGCCTGTATGGCCGCCACGCCGAGCAGAAGGCCATCGCCCTGCTGCTCAAGGCCATGCGCCGGGAAAGCCGCCCCCAGGTACTGTGGGTCAATGGCGTCGCCGGCATGGGCAAGTCGAGCCTGGTCGAGGCCGCGTTGAAGGCCCACGCCGAGGGCTACTGGGCCATCGGCAAGTGCAGCAGCAGCGAACAGACAGTGCCCTACGCACCCTGGGTCGCGATCCTCGGCTCGCTGGCCACCCAGCTACTGGCCAAGAACAGCCAGGACCACGACGCCCTGCGCCGCGAGATCCTGCGCCGCATCAAGGGCCATGGCCGACTGCTCGGCACGCTGGCACCGGACCTGAAAGTGATCCTTGGCCCCCTGCCCGACCTGCCAGCCAAACCCACACGCCTGATGCTGCAGAAAGAGCTGCGGGCCATCGTCGCGTTCCTCGAGGTGTTCAGCCGGCCCGGCCAGCCGCTGGCGCTGTTCCTCGATGACATGCAGTGGGCTGACGACGCTTCCCGGCAACTGCTGGAGCAACTGCTCGCCCAGGCACCCGGCAACCTGCTGCTGATCTTTGCCCGGCGCGCCGACACGCCAACCGGCAGTGCACTGCCGATCGTGCCTGCGACGGTTGGCGGCACCACCCTCGAGCTGCGCCCGCTGAGCGTGTCGGCGGTGACCGAGCTGATCGGCGAGCGCTACCACGTCAGCCCCGACGAAGCCTTGCCGGTGGCCGAGCTGGTGCACGACAAGACGGCCGGCAACCCGTTCTTCATCAACCAGATCCTCCGGGCCATGGTCGAGGACCAGCTGTTCACCTTCGATACCCAGGCCATGCGCTGGTCGTGGTGCCTGAAAGCGGTGGCGCGGCACCGCTATTCCGACAACGTCGCCGACCTGATGATCCACCGCCTGGCGCGCCTGCCGGCGCCCCAGCGCGATGTGCTGCGTATCGCCAGTGCGGCGGGCAGCCGCTGCGACGACGAACTGCTGCGCCAGGTGCTCGAAACAAACCCAGGCGAACCGTTGAAGGCCTTGATTGGCGCGGGCTTCCTCCTGCCAGGCCAGAAAGCCCTGGGCTTTGCCCATGAGCGGGTGATGGAAGCGGCCTACGAACTCACCCCCGTGCGCGAGCGCCCGCAACTGCATGCACGTATTGCCCGGGCCATGCACCCGGCCTGGCTGAACGGCCAGCACGAAGCCCTCCCGGACATCGCCAATCAGCTGCAACGCGCCTGCCCACGCGGGTTTGCAGCGGATGAGCGGGAGCACTACCTGCAGCTTCTGCGCGAAGCGGCCGTGCGTTCCCGCGACAGCGGCGCCCATGAACGAACCGCCGCCTACCTGCACGCGGCCGAGCAGTTGCTGGACCACGGCGCATCGCGTGAAAGCCACACGGCGCACGGCTTTGCCGTTGCCTGCATGGCCGCGGAGTGCGACCTGCAACTGTCGCGCACGGCGCATGTGCAAGCCCGCATCGGCGAATGCCGCCAGCGTGCGAATTCAGCGCTGGAGCAGGCCCGGGTCGCGGGTCTGCAGGCGCGCCTGCAAGCCTTGCACGGCGACTATCCGGGTGCCATCGACAGCGCCATGGCCGGCCTCGACCTGCTGGGCATCAGCTTGCCCCGGGGCCTGGCCCCGCAACAGGTCGAGGCCAGCTACACCCAGGTGCGCAACCTGATCGAACAGAAAGGCCGTCATTGCCTGGAGTCACTGCCGCGCACCGATTCGCCGGAGGTGACAGTCGCCATCGGCCTGCTTGCCAGCCTGTCGTCATCGTTCCACGTGAAGGACGACCTTTGCTTCCTGCACCTGGCCAAGCTCATGGAGCTGTCGCTGCTGCACGGCGTCGCCCCGGGCAGCACCTATGGCCTGGCCTGGTACGGGGTGATGATTGCCGAGCGCTTCGGCGCCTACCACGACGGCCACACCTGCTGCCTGGCGGCACTCAAGCTGATCGAGCGGCACGGCTTCGAGGCTGACCTGACCAGCGCGTTGCTGGCCCTCGACCAGGTCAGCGCCTGGACCTCGCCCATGGAGTTCGCCCGCCGCACCGCGGAGGAAGCGGTCGAGTCGCTGCGCCTGAGCGGTGACCGGGCGATGGCCTGCCACGCCTGCAACCACCGGGTTTCGGACGCGCTGTTCATGGGGCGCTACCTGCCGGATGTGGCCGAGGAAGTGGCCCAGGGCCTGGCCACCGTGCGACGCCAGGGCGAACACGAGGCCGAGCAGATTTTGCAGGCGCAGCAGGCATTCGTCGCCAGCCTGAGCGGCGCGCCCTGCCCCGCGCCACCCGCCCGCCACGGCGCGCCGGCCACGCAGTTCTTCAAGCACCTGTTCGACGGCATGGCGGCCTTCCACCTGGGCAACATCCCGCAGGCCATGCGCAGCCTGGCGAGCGCCGGTGATCACGCCTGGTCGGTGCCGGCCCACATCAACCTGGCCGATTACCACCTGTTTTGCGGCCTGGCCCTGGGCAGCCCGGAAGCCCCCGGCAGCCGCGCCGACAAACTGGCCGAACTGCAGGCCCTGCGTGCGCGTTTCGGCTGCTGGGCCGGCTTCAACCCGGCGACCTTCCGCAACAAGCTGCTGCTGATCGAAGGGGTGATCGCCAAGCTCGAAGGCGATGGCCTGACCGCCATCCGCTGCTTCGACCAGGCGCAGATCGCCGCCACCGCTGCCGGCTTCATCCACGAGCAGGCCCTGGCCCACGAGCAACTGGCCGAGGTGTGCATCCCCAGCGGCCTGATCTCCGGTGCCAACCTGCACCTGCGCATCGCCCGCGACTGCTTTCATATCTGGGGCGCGACCGGCAAGGTGCACCAGCTCGAAGCCTTGCACCCGTTCCTGCGCACCCAGCCGATCCAGGAAACCTACCGCGCCACCCAGCAGGCCAGGCTGGACCTGGAGGCCGGTATCCAGGCGGCGCGGGCGTTGTCCGAGGAAGTGCTGCTCGAAGGCCTGATCGAAACCCTGATGGGCCACTTGACCCAGCATTCCGGCGCCGACCATGGCGCGCTGCTGATCGTCAGCGGTGCCGAATTCCAGATGGCGGCGCTGGCCGACATCGATGATGCCGGGCTGCACGTGCGCATGGACAACTGCCAGAAATTCATGACCCAGGCGCCGCTGTCGGTGATCAATGCCACCCTGCGCACCAAGAAGCTGCTGGTGCTCAACGACGCCCAGAGCGACTGCCCGGAAGCCTTCCGCCAGGAGCTGCAAGCGCGCAATGCCCGCTCGGTGCTGTGCCTGCCGCTGGTGATCCAGGGTGTGCTGATCGGCCTGGTGTACCTGGAAAACCGCCTCGTGCCGAACCTGTTCGGCAGCCAGCGCCTGGCCATGCTGGAAATCCTCGCCTCGCAGGCGGCGGTGTCGCTGCAGACTGCCAAGTTCTATACGCGCCTGGCCGAGGACACCCAGAGCCGCGCGCAGATGGAGGCCGAACTGCGCCGATCACGCGCCGAACTGGCGCGCGGCGCGCACTTGCAGGCGATGAACGAGCTGTCGGCGTCGATCGCCCACGAAATCAGCCAGCCACTGCTGGGCATCGCCTCCAATGCCGCGGCCAGCCTGCGCTGGCTCAAGCGTGAGACGCCGAACCTGGAAGAGGCCATCGCCGGCCTGCAAGACATTCGCAACGACAGCGAGCGGGCGGCGAACATCGTCCGGGCCCTGCGCTCGCTGGCCAAACAGGCGCCGGCGCAGCTCAAGGCGGTGAAGATGGATGACCTGATCCGCGAGGTGGTGCGCCTGACCTCGGCCGATGCCGCCAAGTGTGCCGTCGAGGTGCAGACGCACCTGCACGCCGGGGTCAGCGTGATGGCCAACCCGGTGCAGTTGCAGCAGCTGGTGTTCAACCTGATCACCAACGGCCTGGAGGCGCTGGCGGGGTATCGCGGCGACGGGGTGATGCGGATTGCCTCAGAGGTTGCCGGGGATTGGTTGGAAATCTGCGTCGATGACAACGGGCCCGGGATTGCCGCGAATGAGCGCGAGCGGGTGTTCGAGGCGTTCCATACCACCAAGCGCGAAGGGCTGGGGATGGGGTTGGCGATCTGCAGTTCGGTGGTGCGGGCCCATGGCGGGCAGCTGCAGGCGCTGGAGTCGGAGCTTGGTGGGTGCCGGATTCGTTTTTCTCTGCCTGTTAATCATTCGTAGCCTGTTCCGGCCCTTTCGCGGGTAAACCCGCTCCCACAGGTAATCCACTGGCCTCAGACCTGTGTTGTCCCTGTGGGAGCGGGTTTACCCGCGAAGAGGCCGGTGCAGGCCTACATCAGCGCGAGGTCAGCGCCGCATAGCTGTTCATCAGGTTGCGGTAGTTGGGAATCCGCTGCGACAGCAGGTTGCCCAGGCCTTCGATGTCGTTGCGCCAGTCGCGGTGCAGCTCACAGGCCACCGAGAACCAGTTCATCATCTGCGCGCCGGCCTGGGTCATGCGCACCCAGGCAGCTTGCTGCACGGTCTCGTTGAAGGTGCCGGAGGCATCGGTCACCACGAACACCTCGAAGCCTTCCGCCAGCGCCGACAGGGTCGGGAACGCCACGCACACGTCGGTTACCACGCCAGCGATGATCAGCTGCTTGCGGCCAGTGGCCTTGATCGCCTTGACGAAGTCTTCGTTGTCCCAGGCGTTGATCTGGCCTGGGCGGGCGATGTACGGCGCGTCCGGGAACATCTCTTTGAGCTCTGGCACCAGCGGGCCGTTCGGGCCTTGCTCGAAGCTGGTGGTGAGGATGGTCGGCAGGCCGAAGAACTTGGCCAGGTCGCCCAGGGCCAGGACATTGTTCTTGAATTCGTTTGGCGAGAAGTCCTGCACCAGCGAGATCAGGCCGGTCTGGTGGTCGACCAGCAGCACCACGGCGTCGTCTTTGTTCAGGCGCTTGTAATCGGGTTGGCTCATCGGGGTGACTCCTTGGGTTGGGAAAACGGGCCGGCATTGCCCCAACAGGGCTATACCGCAGGATAGATCCGGCTTAAGAAAACGCCTGTGCCTGGCGCCAGGCCTTGGGTGGCTGGCCGACCAGGCGGCTGAAGGCACGGGTGAAATGGGCCTGGTCGCAAAAGCCGCACTCCAGGCTCACATGGGTGATCGGTGCCTCGGTGGCAAGCAGGCGCTTGGCCTTTTCCATGCGCGCCAGCAGGCGCCAGGCCTGGGGCGAAAGGCCGGTGTTGACCTTGAAGGCGCGGGAGAAATGGCTGCGGGTGAGGTTGCACACGCCGGCGATCTCGATGATCGACAGCGAGCTGCGCAGCATCAGCTCCTTGGCCTGGCGCAACCGCGCGGGCGTCAATGCGCCGGGGGTTGGCTGGGGTGCTTGGGGCGTCCCAGGGTGCATGGCGACTCTCCTGTTGAATGCAGAAAGTCTGTGCCCCGGTACATGACAAAGTCCTGAGCCAAAGCTGAATTGTTCTTAATTGTGCGGCGCTGCCCTAAGATGCAGTGCTCAGTACATGTAGGGCTTTGAGGTATGCAGGAAAATCGCGCTCATCGAACCGTGGCCATGGTGCTGTTCAACGATGTGCTGTTGCTGGACGTCACCGGGCCCATGGATGTCTTTGCCATCGCCAACCGGTTCTTGCCCGAGGGCAAGCAGTACCGGCTGCTCACCGTGGCCGAAAGCCAACAGGCGGTTCGCGGCTCGTGCGGCTTGAAAGTCCTCGCCGACCTGCGCCTGGAGGACCTGCCGAGCGGTGTCGACCTGCTGCTGGTGCCGGGCGGCCCGGGGGCTTATGACGTCACCCTGCCGACCATCGAGCACTGGCTGCCACAGGCCGTGCGCAGTGCCCGGCGCTTCGGCGCGATCTGCACCGGGGTGTTCCTGCTCGGGCGTGCCGGGTTGCTGGGCGGCTATCGCTGCACCACCCACTGGAACTATGTGGAACGCCTGGCGCGGGCGTTTCCCGAGGCCAAGGTGGCGACCGAGCAGATCTACGTGCTCGACCGTGACCTGGTCACTTCCGGCGGCATCACCGCCGGCATCGACCTGGCGCTGGCCATCGTCGCCGAGGACCATGGCAAGGCACTGGCCCTGGAAGTGGCCAAGGTGCTGCTGGTGGCGCGCCACCGCCAGGGTGGGCAGACGCCGTACGGGCCGCTGCTGGCCGCAGTGCCGCGCGATGGCTCACCGGTTGCCCGGGTGCAGGCCTACATCGTCGACCATATCGACCAGTCGTTCACCGTGCAGAAGATGGCCGACCTGGTGGCCATGAGCGGGCGCAACTTCGCCCGCACGTTCCAGCGAGAAGTGGGGATCACGCCGCTGCAGTACCTGCAGAACGCGCGGATCGACCAGGCGCGCAAGCTGCTCGAATGCGGCGACCTGCCGTTGAAGGTGGTGGCAGCGCAGTGCGGGTTTGGCAGTGACCGGCATATGCGGAAGGTATTCTGCGAGCGCATCGGCATGACGCCGGCGCAGTATCGGGCGCAGTTTGGTGGGGGCTGAAGCAGGCGCTTTCCTGTGCGGGCCCTTTCGCGGGTAAACCCGCTCCCACAGGTACGGCGCCACCCACAGATACGGCGCTACCCCCAAGGCCTGCACGATCCCTGTGGGAGCGGGTTCACCCGCGAAGAGGCCCACACAGGCTGTCTCATTTACCGGGACAATGTTTCTCAATCCCGGCGGATTGTCTACCCCTTCCCCAACCTCCAGAATTGTCCGCCAAACTGTTCTAACGCTGCCCCGGCAGCTCATGGAGTACGAGCCAATGCCACACGAAGGCAGCCTTCTGCAAACCGCGGTGATCTTCCTGCTCGCCGCCGTCCTCGCCGTCCCCCTGGCCAAGCGCCTGCAACTGGGTGCCGTGCTCGGCTACCTGCTCGCGGGCGTGGCCATCGGCCCCCAGGCCCTGGGCCTGATCCGCAACACCGAAAGCGTCGCGCACATTTCCGAGCTGGGCGTGGTCCTGCTGCTGTTCATCATCGGCCTCGAGCTGTCGCCCAAGCGCCTGTGGCTGATGCGCAAGTCGGTGTTCGGCGTCGGCACCGCCCAGGTGCTGCTGACCGGCGCGCTGATCGGCGCCATTGCCCTGTTCGGCTTCGGCCAGTCGCTGCCGGCGGCCATCGTGCTTGGCCTGGGCCTGGCGCTGTCGTCCACTGCCCTCGGCCTGCAAAGCCTGGCCGAAACCAAGCAGCTCAATGCCCCGCACGGGCGCCTGGCGTTCGCCATCCTGCTGTTCCAGGACATCGCCGCGATCCCGCTGATCGCCCTGGTCCCGCTGCTGGCCGCCAGTGGCCCGGACACCAGCCACGGCGACAGCCTGCAACATGGCCTGAAAGTGTTCGCCAGCATCGCCGTGGTGATCGTCGGCGGCCGCTACCTGCTGCGCCCGGTATTCCGCACCGTGGCCCGTACCGGCCTGCCGGAAGTGTCCACCGCCACCGCGCTGCTGGTGGTGATCGGCACCGCCTGGCTGATGGAAGAAGCCGGTATTTCCATGGCCCTGGGCGCGTTCCTCGCCGGCCTGCTGCTGGCCGACTCGGAGTACCGCCACGAGCTGGAATCGCAGATCGAACCGTTCAAGGGCCTGCTGCTGGGGCTGTTCTTCATCAGCGTCGGCATGGGCGCCAACCTCAGCCTGCTGCTGGAAATGCCCCTGGTGCTGCTGGGCCTGACCCTGTTGCTGGTGGCGGTGAAGCTGATGCTGCTGATCGGTGTCGGCCGCCTGGCCGGTGGCCTGAACAGCGCCAGCGCGCTGCGCCTGGGCATGGTCCTGGCGGCCGGTGGCGAATTCGCCTTCGTGGTGTTCAAGCTGGGCAAGGACCAGGGCCTGTTCGACACCCAGACCTACGACCTGCTGCTGATGACCATCACCCTGTCGATGGCCATCACCCCGCTGCTGATGCTCGGCTGCGCCCGCGCCCTCAAGCGCCCGCAACCGGCGCGCGAAGTGCCTGAGCAATACAAGAGCATCGACGCCGGCACGCCGCGGGTGGTGATCGTCGGCATGGGCCGCATGGGCCAGATCGTCGCGCGCATTCTGCGGGCGCAGAAAGTCCCGTTCATTGCCCTGGAAACCTCGGTGGATACCATCGAGATGACACGCATGTTCGAGCAGGTGCCGGTGTTCTACGGCGACCCCCTGCGCCCCGAGGTGCTGCATGCGGCCAAGGTCGGTGAGGCGGAGTACTTCATCATCACCATCGATGACCCGGAAGCTGCCATTCATACGGCGGAGCGAGTGAAACGCCTTTATCCGCACCTGAAAGTGCTGGCCCGCGCGCGTAACCGCCAGCATGTGCACAAGCTGGCAGACGTGGGTGCCGAGCCGATTCGCGAGACGTTCTATTCAAGCCTCGAAATGACCCGCCGGGCGCTGGTCGGGCTGGGGCTGAGTGAAGAGCAGGCGAAAGACAGGATTGATCGGTTCACCCAGCATGACGAGGAAGTGCTGGAGGCCCAGGGGCATGTGCGCGATGACCGGGCCAAGGTGATGCAGACGGCCAAGGAGGCGCGGGTGGAGTTGGCGCGGTTGTTTGATTCGGATGCGGATTGAGTAGTTAAGCTATCACCAGTCGCGCTATCTGTGGATGCTCACGGTTCGCGGCCTGCCATAGATCGTAAGCGGCCTGTTCGGCAAGGTACTGCCGGGCAGGACCAAGGCCCGCCAGCTCAAGCCGATAAGCAAGATCGGCTGAAATGGCGGCACGCCCATTGAGCACTGTAGATAACTGCCCCCGCGAATAGCCAAGGTGGCGGGCCAACTCAGTGACGTTCATGCCAATTGCAGGCAACACGTCTTCTCGCAAAGATTCCCCAGGATGGGGAGGATCGAACATTGGCATGACTGAAGACTCCTAGTGGTAATCGAGATAATCGACAAGCTCCACATCGGTACCAACGAAGCGGAACACCAAACGCCAGTTTCCCGAGACATTCACTGCCCAAAAGCTGTCCAGCTTTCCATGCAGAGGATGAAGGCGGTTACCAGGACGGTTCATGTCTGCAGGCGTTTGCGCGACCTCAAGGGAGGCAAGTAGGCGCCGCAAGCGATTAACATGATCTGCACGCACTCCAGACGAGTCACGCTGCTGATGGAGCATACGCAGGCCTTTGTGCCTGAAACTCCTGATCATTGGTAATTGAGTGTAAGGTCATGCCTTACACTTTTCAAGCGGGCATTGGCACGGCACATAGAGGCACTCCTGAAGCATTTCCGAGTTGCCAGTTTGTGCTTGGTCTGCCCGTTTAGCGCCGTGATGCCGTCTGTTCTCTGTGTAGGCGGTTTCCCAAAGCTATCTGAGCTGGATCCCGTGAAATGAATTTCAGCAGCGTCCTACAGCTTGGCAAGCTATGTCCTACGTAATCGTATTTTCTGAAGAATTAACCTACGAATCGCGTCGGCCCTCGTCCGATTGTTCCGGGAAAGCCTGCCCTCTAGGCTGACCAGGTCGCTGTCGGTTCAGCGATCGGGTGTGGAAACCTGGCAGGTAATCGGAGTTAGCTGTCGTCATGGCAGCTGCACGCGGGAGGCCGAAAGGCCTGCCGGGGTTCCGATAGCCCGGCTTTCCACCCCGCGTGCAGCCGCCACCCTTCGTGTGGAAACGGATGGTGACGGCCAACCTCTATCGGAGTTTGGCTATGAAAAAGATTGTTGCCGATTCACCACTCCCCAATACTTCCCAACGTGCATTCAGCCGCTGCGATGCCGGCCATCCACCCTTGTTCACAGTTAATCCGGGCATCTCGGCCCACGACGCCCTGGTGCATGCCGCACAGTACCTGCGCGGCGCCTATGACTGTGGCTACAAAGCCCTGGAGCATCTGGATGAAACAGGCAAGAGCCTGTTCTGGAGCAACCTGAATGCCGTCGAACTGGCCGAGGGGTTGATTGAAGCTTTGCTGGAGGAGATCGAATCAAAGCCAGTGAATTGATGTCGACACTAACGACCCCTTCGCGGGCACTGTGACGCTGAGTTTTGGTACGCACCACAGGAAAGGGCCACTGACTTCAGTAGCCCTCATCAAATGCCTGATATTCATATACACACCCTCAAGCCGGGGATGTCGAGGTCTCACCCTACGCTGATGATTCAGCCATCGACGGGGTTCCTGATCCAGTCATTGCCGCTGAATAACAACTGGCTTCGCGCTCGAACGAAACGCTAGCAATGCCACCCATTCAGGTCAACGGCTGGAACAACGTGCAACAAAAAAAGGCCGGCCCCAGGGTGGGGTCGGCCTCGTTAGCTAGAACTGCTCGGTGTTACTTACCCGCCGTCAGCGCGTTGTAGCTGGTCATCAAATTCCGATAATCCGGAATGTGGTTGGAGCACAGTGCCGCCAGCCCTTCAATATCATTGCGCCAGTCGCGGTGCAGCTCACAGGCCACGCCGAACCAGGTCATCAGCTGGGCACCGGCACGGCTCATGCGGTCATGGGCGGCGTCGCGGGTCATCTCGTTGAAGGTACCGGAAGCATCGGTCACCACGAACACCTCGAACTCTTCTTCCAGGGCCGCCAGGGCCGGGAAGGCGACGCACACTTCGGTCACTACGCCAGCGATGATCAGCTGCTTCTTGCCGGTGGCCTTCACGGCCTTGACGAAGTCTTCGTTGTCCCAGGCGTTGATCTGGCCTGGGCGGGCGATGTAAGGGGCGTCCGGGAACAGCTCTTTCAGTTCCGGCACCAGCGGGCCGTTGGGGCCTTGCTCGAAGCTGGTGGTGAGGATGGTCGGCAGGTTGAAGAACTTGGCCAGGTCGGCCAGGGCCAGCACGTTGTTCTTGAACTTGTCCGGCTCGATGTCGCGCACCAGGGACAGCAGGCCGGCCTGGTGGTCGACCAGCAGTACGGCGGCGTCGTCTTTGTTCAGGCGGTTGTATTTGAAGTTGGTCATGGTCGTAGCTCCTAAAGGTTTATGAAGTTTTCAGCAATCTGGGGTGTTTCGCGTTGATAGGCACAGATTAAAATCTTCACCTTTAGCGCGGTAGACTGCGAAAATTGCCTTTAGCGTTCCATTTGGAGAACGATGATTGGAAGACCTCAATTCCCTCTACTACTTCACCCAGGTGGTGGAGCACGGTGGCTTCGCCCCGGCCGGGCGGGCGCTGGACATGCCCAAGTCGAAACTCAGCCGGCGCATCGCCGACCTTGAGGACCGCCTGGGCGTGCGCCTGCTGCACCGCACCAGCCGCCATTGCTCGCTGACCGAGATCGGCCAGGCCTACTACAACCGCTGCCTGGCCATGCGCGTGGAGGCCGAGGGCGCGGCGGAGATCATCGAGCGCAACCGCAGCGAGCCGCGCGGCCTGGTGCGCATCAGCTGCCCGACCACCCTGCTCAACTCCTGGGTCGGGCCGATGCTGACCCGCTACATGCTCAAGTACCCGCAGGTGGAGCTGTTCATCGAGAGCACCAACCGCCGCGTCGACCTGCTGCACGAGGGCTTCGACATCGCCCTGCGGGTACGCTTCCCGCCGCTGGAGAACACCGACATGGTAATGAAGGTGCTGAGCAACAGCACCCAGTGCCTGGTCGGCAAGCCGCAGTACCTGGAGCAGTTGCCCAAGGGCTTCGACCCGCAGCTGCTCAGCACCCTGCCGAGCCTGCACTGGGGCAGTGCCCAGCGGGAGTATCAATGGGAGCTGTTCCAGGGCGAGGACACCAGCCGCAGCATCGTCATCCCGCATACCCCGCGCATGGTGACCGACGACCTGTTCGCCCTGCGCCACTTCGTGGTGGCCGGGGTGGGTATCGCGCACCTGCCGCGGGTGGCGGTGCGCGAAGACCTGGCGGCGGGACGGTTGGTGGAGCTCATTCCGGACTGGCATCCGCGCTGCGGCATCGTCCATGCGATTTTCCCGTCGCGGCGCGGCTTGCTGCCTTCGGTGCGGGCGCTGATCGATCACCTGGCCGAAGAGTTCGCAACCAGCGACATGGCCTGACGCTCTTTCACCAGCAGATCCATCAGCAGCGCCAGCACCACCGCGCCAGCGGCCACGGCGAACAGCGCAGCGTAGTGACCGCCCGTGGCGGCGAACAGCGCCGAGTAGCCGTAGCCGGCGATGGCCTGGAAGCTGGCGAACGAGACGGTCGCCCGGCTCCAGGTCGCGTTCTGCCGGGCGTGGCCGTCGACCAGATGATGCACCCGGGCCAGCGCCAGCGGCACGATGCCCGGCGGGAACGAGCCGATCAGCAGGGCGGCGGCGCCCAGCAGGCGCAGGTCGTGGCTGCCCAGCAGCACAGCCAGTGCCGCCAGTTGCACCAGCAGCACCAAGCGGATGCCGGCACGGGCCCCCAGGTGGTCGGCCAGCAGCCCGTACAGCACCGGCCCGGCAATCGCACCCAGGCCATACAGCCCCCAGATCACCGCCCCGGCATGGGTGCCTGCGCCCAAGCCACGGCTGACGTAGTCCACCAGGAACATCATCGGCGCCACCAGTGCGGTGGCCATCAGTGCATATTGACCGAACAGCAACAGCACCGCTGGCGACACCGCCGCCTGCTGGGGCGCTTGTGCCACTGGCTGCTCATGTTGCTCGTATTGCTGGGGCCAGCCAGCCCAACTGCTGGCGGTCAGCAGCAGCGACAGCGCAGCCAGGCCCAGCCAGGTCTGCTGCAAGCCCTTGCCCAGCAACCACGGCACCAGGCTGGCGGCCCCGGCGATGCCCAGGCCGATGCCCAGGAAGATTGCGCCACTGGCCAACCCCCTGCGTGACGCCTGCACATGGGGAAGAATCGCGCTGGCCACAAGCACCATGATCACCCCGCCGGCCACGCCCGACAGCAACCGCCAGCCGAAGAACCAGCCCACCGACAACGGCCAGGCACAGGCCAGGAATGCCAGGCTGACCAGCACCATCATGGCCCGCAGCACGGTCGCGCTCGACCAGCGAGACGCCAGCAGCCTGCCGATTAAGGCGCCAATCAGATAACCCGCGAGGTTGGCCGCCCCGAGATAGACGACCGCCGAGCTGGCGAACCAGTGCGCGTCGATCAGCGCCGGCACCAGTGGCGTATAGGCGAACCGCGCCAGCCCGATACCGACCAGGCTGGCACACAGCCCGGCCCAGATTGGCAGCCAGGGCGCACGTGCAGTTGAGGCATTCATGATCTTCCCTTGCGCCCGTTCAGGCGCCTGTTGGTAACGATGGGAAAAGCATAAAGCTGCCGGGCGCTGAAATAACGCAGCGAGTTCTCACTGCTACACTGCATTTTTGCATCGCCGAGGATGGCCCTGATGAACTGGGATGACACACGCGTATTCCTCGCGCTGTGCCGCGACCGGACCCTGCGTGGCGCGGCCCGCAGCCTGGGCGTTGATCAGGCGACGGTCGGCCGCCGCCTCGCTTCGCTGGAAGGCGCACTGGACGCGACGCTGTTCCTGCGCACCTCCAGCGGTTACTCGCTGACCCGTGCTGGCGAAGTGGCCATGCAGGCGGCCCTTGAAATGGAGGCCGCCGCCGCCGTCCTGCAGCGGCAGATCCTCGGCCTGGATGACCGCCTGAGCGGCGTGGTGCGGGTCACCACCACCGACTCCTTCGCCCTGGACTTCATCATCCCCGCCGTCGCCCGGCTGCGCCTGGAGCACCCGGGGATCGAGGTGCAGTTGCAGGCCTCGACGCAGATGCTCAACCTCAGCCAGCGCGAGGCGGATATCGCCGTGCGCACGCACAAGCCGGACAACCCCGAACTGGTGGTGCGGCGCCTGGCACGCTGGCACAGCGGGCTGTTCGCTTCGCGCGATTACCTGCAACGATGTGGCGAGCCGCGGCCTGGGGAGGCCTTTGCCGGGCATGAACTGGTGGTCTATCAGCCGCACCTGGACAGCGGCAAGGACGTGACCCTGGCCGGCGAGCCGATCGCCCAGGGGCGCATCGCCATGACCTGTACTTCAGGATTGATGGTGCGCCGAGCGGTGGCCAACGGCATCGGGCTGGGAGAGCTGCCGGTGCCCCTGGGGCTGCGGGATGGGCTGCAGCAGGTCTGGGCGCAGCGCAAGCCTTACGATATCTGGCTGGTGACCCACCAGGATGTGCGCCACACGGCCCGGGTGCGGGTGGTGATCGAGGCGATCGCGCAGGCCTTCAGCCTGTAGATTGCCTGTACCGGCCCTTTCGCGGGTGAACCCGCTCCCACAGGGACCGGTGGGATCTCCGGCCTGTGGTCACCCGCGAAAGGGCCGGCACAGGCAGAACCCACTCCAGCACACAGTTACAAGACCCCTGCCCCCTCCTTGCCCCACAGTCCCGGATCATCGCCCCCCGGAGCCCCCATGATCCGCGCCACCCACGGGCCAGGCCGCGCCCTGCTCGCCACCCTCGCCCTCTGCCCGGCACTCGGCCAGGCCGACGAACCTGGCTGGTCGCTGCTCAGCCGCAACTACTTCCTGCACAGCGACTTCCGCTCACCTTCCGCCAGCGGCCAGAACTACCGCCAGGAATGGGCCCAGGGCTTCATCGGCGAGCTCCGCTCGGGCTTTACCGAGGGTACCGTCGGGCTCGGCATCGATGCCCATGGCTTTCTCGGCCTCAAGCTCGACGGCGGCCGTGGCCATGCCGGCACCGGCCTGCTGCCCCGGGACAGCGATGGCCGCGCCGAGTCGAGCTATTCCAGCGCTGGCGCCGCGCTCAAGCTGCGCCTGGGCAACACCCAGCTGCGCTACGGCGAGATGAGCGTGGAAACCCCGGTGTTCGATACCGGCGACAAGCGCCTGCACCCGGAATACGCCACAGGCTGGTTCATCGAAAATACCGACCTGCCCGACTGGCACCTGCAGGCCGGGCGCTTCACCGCCTTCAACAACCAGGACAACAGCTCCACCCACGACGACTTCACAGGCTACGGCGCCACCACCGGCAACCACGCCATCAGCCTGGCCGGCGCCACCTTCGCGCCCCATGGCCCGCTCGGCGGCGCGCTGTACGCCGGGCAGCTGGAAGACACCTGGCGCCAGGCCTACCTCAACCTCAACCTGGCCGAAGGCAACTGGCGCCTGGACGGCAATCTGTACAAGACCCGCGACACCGGCAACGCCAGTGCCGGGGCGATCGACACCCTCGCCTACAGCCTGCTGGGCAAATATCGCTTTGGCGCCCAGGCCGTGACCCTGGCCTATCAGAAGGTCGAGGGCGACACCCCGTTCGACTTCGTCGGCGGCGACTCCATCTACCTGGCCAACTCGATCAAGTACGCCGACTTCAACGGCCCCGGCGAACGCTCGTGGCAACTGCGCTACGACCTCGACTTCGCCACCCTCGGCATGCCCGGCCTGAGCCTGATGGGCCGCTACGTCAGCGGCCGCGGCATCGACGGCAGCCATGCGCCGGCAAGCGGGGCCTACGTCAACCAGTACGACCAGGGCGGCAAGCACTGGGAACGCGACATCGACCTGAAGTACGTGGTGCAGTCGGGCGCGGCCAAGGACCTGAGCCTGTCGTTCTCCCACGTCAGCCACCGCGCCAACCAGGCCCAGGCCGGCGATGACATCGACCGCATCTACCTGATCATCGAATATCCACTCAAAGGCAGCTTCTGACATGAGCACATCCCCTTCAGGCGCCTGGAGCCCGTTGCGCAATACCACCTTCCGCATGCTGTGGATCGCCACCATCGCCTCCAACATCGGCACCTGGATGCACGAGGTGGGCGCCGGCTGGCTGATGACCACGTTGTCGGCGAGCCCCCTGCACGTGGCGCTGATCCAGGTGGCCGGCTCCCTGCCGATGTTCTTCCTCGCCCTGCCGGCGGGGGCGGCGGCGGATATCGTCGACAAGCGCCGCTACCTGCTGCTGGTGCAGTTATGGATGTCATCGGTGGCCGTGGTGCTGGCGGCGCTGACCCTGCTCGGGCTGATGAACGTCACCCTGCTGCTGGTGCTGACCCTGGCGCTGGGCATCGGCACGGCGCTGATGATGCCGGCCTGGAGCGCGCTGACCCCGGAACTGGTGGGCAAGCAAGACCTGGCCAATGCGGTGGCGATTTCCAGCGTCGGCATCAACGTGTCCCGCGCCATCGGCCCGGCGCTGGCCGGGGTGGTGGTCAGCCTGGTCGGGCCGTGGCTGACCTTCGCGCTCAATGCGGTGTCATTTGCCGGGGTGATCCTGGTGCTGCTGCTGTGGAAGCGCGAGGTGAAGGAGCCGTTGCTGCCGGCCGAGCGTTTCGTCGCGGCCATGCGCACCGGCCTGCGCTTCGCACGCAGCGCCAAGCCCTTGCAGGCCGTGCTGGTGCGGGCCTTGGCGTTCTTCTTCTGTGCCAGCGCCGGGACCTCGCTGCTGCCATTGATCGTGCGCGGCGAGATGCACGGCACAGCCGCCGACTTCGGCCTGCTGCTGGCCGCCATCGGCATCGGCGCGGTGGCTGGCGCCACGCTGCTGCCACGCCTGCGCGAACGCATCAGCCGCGACCGCCTGGTGCTGCTCGCCAGCCTGCTGTATGCGCTGTTCCTGCTGGCCTTGGCGCTGGTGCGCAACTTCTACCTGCTGCTGCCGGCCATGCTGCTCAGCGGCGCGGCGTGGATCGCCGTGCTGTCCAACCTGCAGGTGGCGGCGCAGACCTCGGTGCCGGCCTGGGTACGGGCGCGGGCATTGTCGGTGTACATCCTGATCTTCTTCGGTGCCATGGCCTGCGGCGGGTTGCTGTGGGGCACGCTGGCCAGCCACGCGTCGATCACCCTGAGCCTGCTGCTGGCGGCGGGTGGCCTGGCGCTGGGCACCTTGCTGACCTGCAAGGTGGCGCTGCCGGAAACCGAGGCCGAGGAGCTGACGCCATCGCTGCACTGGCCGGTGCCGGTGCTTGGCGATGACCTGGACCAGGACAGCGGGCCGGTGATGGTCACCGTGGAGTACCACATCGCGCCGGCCAAGGCCGAGGCGTTCCAGCAGGCGGCGCGGGAGCTGGAGGCGATGCGCAAGCGCAATGGCGCGTTGTCGTGGGGGTTGATGCGCGACAGTGCCGACCCTGCGCTGTGGCTGGAGTTCTTCTTTGAAGAGTCGTGGCTGGAGCATCTGCGCCATCACCATCGGGTGACCCGCGGGGAGCTGAAGATCGAGGCGCGGGTGAGGATGCTGCAGAGCGAAGGGGTCGAGGTCAAGATTCGCCATCTGTTGGCGGGTGCAGAGCGCAAGGATCTGCATTGATGCCAGCTGTGCCGGCCTCTTCGCGGGTAAACCCGCTCCCACAGGGACCGCGCAGGTTCTGAACGCTGTGCAGTACCTGTGGGAGCGGGTTTACCCGCGAAAGGGCCGGCACTGAAGAAACAAAAAAGGGGGCCAGATACTGGCCCCCCTGCTTCAGATCAGCTCAGCTCAGAACGCAAAGCACGAGCAACCCAACGCCCCCCAGAAGCCCTGGAAGTCGTTCACCGGCACACTCGACTTGCGCGCCTTGTCATGGCTGTGCGCATGCACCCCGCACGGCCCCGAGCACTGGTGCACGGCAGCGGCCAGCGACGGCGTGCCCACTCGCCAGTGCCCCGGCACCTTGGCCACCGGCGACCACTCTGGCAGCACCGGCACCTGCGGTGGGCCAAGGCGATCGAACTCGCCCGCTGCGTACACCACCTTGCCGTCGACGATGGTCAGCACCGACTCGATGCCCTTGATCGCTTCTTCCTCGACACTGAAGAAGTCCAGCGACAAGGCCGCCAGGTCCGCCAGCTGACCGACCTTGATCTGGCCCTTCTTGCCCTGCTCGCTGGAGAACCAGGCACTGCCCTGGGTGAACAGCTGCAGCGCGGTGTCGCGGTCCAGGCCCTCCGGGTACAGCTCCATGCCGCCAACGGTCTTGCCGCTGACCAACCAGTACAGCGAGGTCCAGGGGTTGTAGCTGGACACGCGGGTGGCGTCGGTACCGGCACCGACCGGCACGCCCATTTCGAGCATGCGCTTGATCGGCGGGGTCTGCTCGGCGGCCTTGGCGCCGTAGCGATCGACGAAGTACTCACCCTGGAAGGCCATGCGGTCCTGGATGGCGATACCACCGCCCAGCGCACGCACGCGCTCGATGTTCTGCGGGGTGATGGTTTCGGCGTGGTCGAAGAACCACGGCAGGCCGTTGAACGGGATGTCGCGGTTGACCTTCTCGAACACGTCGAGCATGCGCGTGATCGATTCGTTGTAGGTGGCGTGCAGGCGGAACGGCCAGCGCTGCTCGACCAGGTGGCGCACCACCGGCTCCAGTTCTTCTTCCATGGTCTGCGGCAGGTCCGGGCGCGGCTCGAGGAAGTCCTCGAAGTCGGCGGCGGAGAACACCAGCATCTCGCCGGCGCCATTGTGGCGCAGGAAGTCGGTGCCGCTGTGCAGCTTGACGCTGGAAGTCCACTTACGGAAATCGTCCAGCTCTTCCTTGGGTTTCTGGGTGAACAGGTTGTAGGCGATACGCACGGTCAGCTGGTTGTTGTCGGCCAGCTCCTGGATCACCGAATAGTCGTCGGGGAAGTTCTGGTAGCCGCCGCCGGCGTCGATGGCGCTGGTCAGGCCCAGGCGGTTCAGCTCGCGCATGAACTGGCGGGTGGAGTTGACCTGGTACTCCAGTGGCAGCTTCGGCCCCTTGGCCAGGGTTGCGTACAGGATCATCGCGTTGGGACGGGCGATCAGCATGCCGGTCGGATTGCCGAACTTGTCACGCTGGATTTCGCCGCCCGGTGGGTTCGGCGTGGTCTTGTCGTAGCCGACCGCCTTGAGCGCGGCGCGGTTGAGCAGTGCGCGGTCGTAGAGGTGCAGCAGGAACACCGGGGTGTCGGGCGCGGCCTGGTTGATTTCTTCCAGGGTCGGCATGCGTTTTTCGGCGAACTGGAATTCGTTCCAGCCACCGACCACCCGCACCCACTGCGGGGTCGGCGTGCGCGCGGCCTGGTCCTTGAGCATGCGCAGGGCATCGGCCACCGACGGCACGCCTTCCCAGCGCAGTTCCAGGTTGTAGTTCAGGCCACCGCGGATCAGGTGCAGGTGCGAGTCGTTCAGACCCGGGATCACCGTGCGCTGCTTGAGGTCGATGATCTGCGTGGCGGCGCCCTTGTGGGCCATGGCCTCGGCGTCGTTGCCCACGGCGATGAAGCGGCCGTCCTTGATGGCGACGGCGGTGGCGGTGGGCATTTCGCGGTCAACGGTGTGCAGTTTGCCGTTGAACAGAATCAGGTCGGCGGTCATGGAACCTCCTTGGGTGGATGCGTGAGCGGATCCGGCGGAGCCGGCAAAGGGCAATGCAGACCAGAGCGCGCCGGCGGCGCCGAGCACGGTGCCGGTGGCGAGGATCTGGCGACGGGTCTTGTCGTTGCGGTCCTGGGACATGGTCTTCTCCGTCTGGGCGGCAGCAGGCGCAACCGTGGAGCATGCCGGTTGACGCGGGGTCAGGGCTTGGATGAATGTGCGGTGGGTGGCTGAAGGCGAGCCTCATCGCGGCGGTTCGACGCCGCGGAGGCCTCCCGCATTTACTTCTGGAGGAACGCCAGCAGGTCTTCGTTCAGCTGCTGAGCATGAGTCACGGCAAACCCGTGGGGCGCACCCGCATACACCTTCAGCTCGGCGCCGCGAATCAGCTCCGCCGCGCGCTTGCCAGTGGCCTCGAACGGCACGATCTGGTCGTCGTCACCGTGGATCACCAGGGTCGGCACATCGATCTTGGCCATGTCCGGGCGGAAGTCGGTCTCGGAGAACGCGGTCACGCAATCCAGGGTGCCCTTGATCGACGCCAGCAGCGCGATGTTCAGGGTCTGGCTCTGCACGCCCTGGGACACCTTCTGCCCATGGTTGATGCCATAGAACGGCGCGGCGAAATCGGCGATGAACTGCGCGCGGTCGGCACGCAGGCCGGCGCGGATGCCTTCGAACACCGACAGGTCGACACCTTCGGGGTTGTCCTCACGCTGGCCGAACACCGGGGTCACCGCGCCCAGCAGCACCAGCTTGGCCACCCGCGCGCTGCCGTGGCGGGCGATGTAGCGGCTGACATCGCCGCCACCCATCGAGAAGCCCACCAGGGTCACGTCGCGCAGGTCGAGGTGCTCGATCAACTGGGCGATGTCGTCGGCGAAGGTGTCGTAGTCGTAGCCGGTCCACGGCTGGCTCGAGCGGCCGAAACCCCGGCGGTCGAAGGCGATGGCGCGGTAGCCGCGGCTGGCCAGGAACTCCATCTGCGAGTCCCACATGTCGGCGTCCAGTGGCCAGCCGTGGCTGAACAGCACGGGCTTGCCGCTGCCCCAGTCCTTGTAGTAGATCGAAGTGCCGTCGCGGGTAACGAGGGTGGTCATGTCGGTATCTCCTTGAAAGTGTCTGGTTGAGGGCGTTGGCTCAGCCGCGCAGCCAGTTGGCGCAGCGGCGGGTGACCCAAGGCATGATGTAGAACACCACGGGCAGGATGACGAACAGGTTGACGATCAGGTTGCCGCTGATCGGCCCGCCCAGTTGCGGGAAGCGCGCGAAAAACGGCGCCAGCAGCTGCGGGATGATCATCGTCATGGGGCAGATCACCAGGTAGGTCAGCAGCGCCTGTTTCCAGCGCGGCGGTTGCTTGGCGCTGCTGCTCGGCGGGGTGAACCAGAACTCCGGGTCGTCGTGCACCTGGGTGCGGTCGCCACCGTCGAGCAAGGGCAGCACTTCATTGACCAGCGCCTGGCGTTCGGCGGAGTTGACCCAGGCCTGCAACAGGCTGGCATCGGCGAAACGCACCACGGTGGTGAAGTGTAGCCCGCCCTCGTCCGGGCGAATGACGTTGACGTCCAGGTGGCCTGGCTGGCGGCGCGCGGTGCTCACCGTGCGCTTGAGCCATTCTTCGTAGGCCGCCAGCGACTCGGCGCGGGCCTTGTGCTGGATGACCAGGGTGACCACGTTGCGGTTGTCTTGGAATGCGGTGTTCATCGGCGTTCCTTGGGATGAGCTTGCCCGCATCCACTGTGCAACGGCGGACGGGCGGAGGATTGGACGGGTGTGCTGCGCTGGCCGGGCACCGCTCGGCGGTGCCCGGTGCGTGGCTTATTTGTTGGCGTTGAAGGCGTTGTAGCTGGTCATCAGGTTGCGGTAGTCCGGGATGTGGTTGGAGCACAGCGCGGCCAGGCCTTCGATGTCGTTGCGCCAGTCGCGGTGCAGCTCGCAGGCCACGCCGAACCAGGTCATCAGTTGCGCGCCGGCCTGGCTCATGCGGTCGTGGGCGGCGTCGCGGGTCATGGCGTTGAAGGTGCCGGAGGCATCGGTCACCACGAAGACGTCGAACTCTTCTTCCAGGGCAGCCAGGGCCGGGAAGGCGACGCACACTTCGGTCACTACGCCAGCGATGATCAGCTGCTTCTTGCCGGTGGCCTTCACGGCCTTGACGAAGTCTTCGTTGTCCCAGGCGTTGATCTGGCCTGGGCGGGCGATGTACGGGGCGTCCGGGAACAGTTCTTTCAGTTCCGGCACCAGCGGGCCGTTGGGGCCTTGTTCGAAGCTGGTGGTGAGGATGGTCGGCAGGTTGAAGAACTTGGCCAGGTCGGCCAGGGCCAGGACGTTGTTCTTGAACGCGTCCGGCTCGATGTCACGGACCAGGGACAGCAGGCCAGCCTGGTGATCGACCAGCAGTACGGCGGCGTCGTCTTTGTTCAGGCGGTTGTATTTGAAGTTGGTCATTTGGGTAGCTCCTAAGGGTTTTGATTTTCAGTAAGTTGGGTGTTTCGCGTTGATGGGAGAAGATTAAAACCATCACCTTTGGAGCGGTAGATAGTGGTTTTTGGCTTTAGCGTTCCATTTAAGGAACGATCTGAGCACATGGATACAAGCCCGGGCCAGACCGCCTGATTCCGCAATTCGGACACACTTTTAGATACCTTCTGCCGGATTGTCAGATTTCTCCTACAGATAAATCTCCAGCCCTGGTAGGACGCGTCTCAATTGACACAGCCCCCGGAAATAGGCGTTTCCAGGGTGATAGCTTCCCGGTTCCGTAGCTCAAGGAACCGAGTCATGAACCTGCGCACCAGCATTTTCGGCAATGGCCAGGGCCTGGATGGTGACCTCACCACCACCGGCGCCACCTGCATCGCCAGCCAGTCCCGCGGCACTTTCAACGGCCGCCGCTGGTTGATCGAGGGCGACCGCACCACCGATTGCCCGCTTTGCGGCGAAGCCGGCGTCATCATTGAAGGCGAACGACGCTGGATCCAGGACGGCCGCCCTACTGCCGTGGACGGCACGCTGGTCAAATGCGGTTGCCCATTGGGTAGCAACCGCGTGGTGGCGCCGCTGCATCAGTCGCCTGCGGCGCGCAGCGCGCCTGCTATGGCAGCTGTACATGAAACATCGCCTCCGGCCTACTCAAGCTCACCGGTGAAAAACACCTATCACCCCCCTGCATTCCCGGCCCCCCCTGGCCCGCATGGAATGGAGCCTGGCTTTTACGTCGTGCCGCGGTGCATGACCTATCAGGAGGTCCTTCTTGAACTGGGTGCCCCCCAAGCCAACCTGCCGCGCTCGCTCCTCGAGCGCCTGAACCCGACCTATCAGCAGGGGTTCAAGGCAGGCGAGATTTTCGTCATCGGCGATGGCTTGAGTCGGCCGGTCTGTACACAGGCAGAGCTATCTGCGATGAGCGCGGCCAAGAAGGCGCGGGAAGCGTTGGCGAGTCTGACGCCGGAAGAGGCGGAGTTCATGATGCAGCACCAGGCGGAGATTGCTGGGTTGCTCAGTGATGTGAGCGTGGCCGTGGGAATGAGCCAGGCGATGATGAACAAGTCATTGGAGGAGCTGAGTTCGATATTGCGAGAAATCGAAAAACTACATAGAAGTCAGTTCATAAAGCACGGTCACCTGAGGCACGAAGAATTTTTCACAGAGCGCAGAAAGCTATTCCAACTATTAGATAGAAATCTGAAAATGACCGTTCTGAATAAACATCTGAATCTTGGTGATTATAAAGCGCTACGAAGAGACCTCGGCATTTCCTCTAGGAGTTTGGTACACCACTGGAGTAAAGCCGGGGGACCGCTGCATATTCCAGGCTATTCAACACATCTGGACAAGCTGGCCAAGATGGCTAAATATTTGAAAGCCGGGGGCTACATAGGGATTGCCATAGGTGGCGCAGGCTCGGCAGTCAAAATCGCAGAAGTGTGCCAGGCAGGTAATACTAAAGCCTGTAAAAAAGTCAAGGTCACCGAAGCCGGTAATTTTTCAGGCGACCTGGCTGGTGGCTGGGCGATGGGGAAGATATCAGGCAGCGTCGCTGCGAAGGTATGCTTGAGAGCTGGGGCTGGTAGTTTGGCATGTATCGTAGTAATCACAGGAGCCGGTGCAGTTGCGGGAAGTGTTGGAGGTATGCAAATTGGAGAAGAAGTAGCCGACTTGATCTTCGAGGCTTTTCCTGATGATTGATAACCTTGACTTGAAGTTAAAGCTATTTTTATATATAGCTCCGTTTCTCTTATGCTGTATCGGGTTTGCGGTAGATTTGCACATAGCTTGCTCTCGTGAGTATGAAGCCATGGCTTCAGCGCTTCAGAAAAGCAAGTGCTTCGAGATTGCGACAACAGTCTTTAGCAAGCAGAACATACGCAGCAGGATAATGATTATCTCCATGATATCAAGCGAACTCTCGTCGCCCTCAGCCAGCATTCTCAGAGGGTCACTGGACATTGAAGATTATTTATACTTCCCCGAGCCACTCCAAAGGAAAATAATATTCTCGTCCAGAATAAATGCCGTAGCTGTACTCTGGTTAATACTCGATTATTTTTTCCTATAGCAATTTCAATGAAGTAACCGGTTGGACCGTATATAAATCACCCGGGGCTATCGCGGCGCCAGGAGAGGAGTCAATGAGTAGGTGAAATAACTACCTCTCCCCCATTGCCTGCCATCTCAACCTCCTCTATTACTACCCCCTGCCCTCCCCTCACCCCCGAGACCTCCATGCTGGCGTTCATCCAGTCGTCCCCGTTGTTGCTCGGCACCGCCCTCCTCCTGCTCGACCTTGTGCTCTGGCAGCTGATCCCCCTTCAGCGCCGGGCCTGGCGCATCGGCACGCGGCTGGTGATCTTCCTGCTGTTCAGCGCGGTGCTGGTGGCCGCCGGCATGAGCCCGCTGCAACCGCCGCCGTGGCCCGACGATGTGTCGCGCAACCTCATGGCCACGGTATTGGCCATCGGCTGGTGGCTGTTCGGCGCGCGCACGGTGACCGTGGTGTTCGGCCTGCTGCTGGTGGCCCGGGGCAGCCATGGCGGGCGTTTGCTGCAGGATGTGCTGGGGGCGCTGATCTTTCTCGCCGCGGTGGTCGCCGCCGCGGGGTATGTGATGCAACTGCCGGTGAAAGGCCTGCTGGCGACCTCCGGGGTGATGGCCATCGTCATCGGCCTGGCGTTGCAGAGCACCCTGGCCGACGTGTTCAGCGGCATCGTGCTGAACACCACGCGGCCCTACCAGATTGGCGATTCGATCTCCATCGACGGCACCGAAGGCAAGGTGCTGGACATCGACTGGCGCGCCACTCGCCTGCTCACTGGCAGCGGCAGCCTGGCAGTGATCCCCAATTCGGTGGCGGCCAAGGCGCGACTGCTCAACCACAGCCGGCCGGCCGACGTGCACGGGGTTTCGATCAGCGTGGTGGTGCCGGCCAAGGTGCGGCCCAAGCGGGTGTTCGATGCGCTGGAGAAGGCGTTGCAGGGCACCAGCGCGGTGCTCGCTTCACCCAGGCCCAAGGTCACGGTGAAGGCGTCGTCGCTGGAGTCGGTGGAATACGAGGCCAGCGGTTTCGTTGCCGACATGGGTGCCAAGACCGAGGCGCGCAACCAGCTGTTCGACCTGGCCCACCGGCACCTGGAGGCCAGCGGGGTGATGTGGAACGTCGACCTCGCGCTGCCGCCGCGCACGCGCCAGCGCGAGGTGCTGGACGAGGTGCGGGTGTTCCGCTCGTTGAGCGCCGAGGAGCGCGATGCCTTGAGCCAGCGGATGACGGCGGTGGAATACCTGGCCGACCAGGTGATCCTCGGTGTAGGCGAGCAGTCCGATCATTTGCTGGTGATAGGCAGCGGCGTGGTGTCGGCATCGATACGCGATGGCGACAAGCTGCTGGAGGCCGGGCGCATGGGGCCCGGCGAGGTGCTGGGGATCGAGGGGATCATCGACGAGGACGACTCGCAGGCCGAGTTCCGCACCTTGACCAGCTGCGTGCTGTACCGGATCGACAAGGCCCAGGTGAAGCGCTGCCTGGAGCAGCGGAGCGAGGTGCAGACGGCGTTGAGCAAGCTGCAGCGGTTCCGCCTTCAGAACCGGGAATCGCTGTTGTTGCAGAAACCGGTTTCGATCAAGAAAGGTGGCTTCTTGAGCTGGTTGCACAAATAAGCCTGTACCGGCCCTTTCGCGGGTAAACCCGCTCCCACAGGGATCGCGCAAGGACTGAATCCTGTGCAGTACCTGTGGGAGCGGGTTTATCGGGGCGCCGAACCGCCGCGAAGAGGCCATTTGCTACAGCACAACCCTCAGACATTGACCGGCGTGGTATAGCGAGAACCCTGACTCATAAAACGCAGTCCGCAACGAAGGCGCACTCACCCCGCTCATCGCCGAGAACGGAATCGGCAAACTGTCCGCCTCCCCCTTCAGCAGAAACTCGGCAAACGCCCGGCCGATCACGGTCCCGGTGGTATTGCCACGCCCGTTGTAGCCGGTCACCGCCACCAGCCCCGGCGCCGGCTCGAACAGCCGCATCAGGTGGTCCGGGGTGAAATCGATGCAGCCAGTCCAGTGCATCTCCCACTCGACCTTGCCCAGCGCCGGGTAGTAGTGGCTCTGGATGCGGTCGGCCCATCTGCGCACGAACCACGCCGGCTTGTTGTCGACCCGGCCCAGGCTGCCGAGCAGCAGGCGGCCCTGGTCGTCGCGGCGGATGCTGCTGAGCACGGTGCGGGTGTCCCATGAGCCCTGGCCATGCGGCAGCACCTTGTCGGCTGCCGCGCCATGCAACGGCCTGGACGCCACCTGGTAGTAGTAACCACGGAAGAACTGCTTCTGCAGGTTGCTCCAGTCGCCCTCGGTGTAGGCACCGGTGGAAATCACCACCTTGTCGGCGCGCACGGCGCCGCGTGCAGTCTTCACCCGCCAGGCATCGCCATCACGCTCCAGGCCTTCGACCGAGGACTGCTGGAACAGCTTGCCGCCCAGGCGCATCATGGCGACGGCCAGGCCCAGGGTGTAGCCCATGGGGTTGAGGGTGCCGGCGCGGTGGTCGAGCAGCGCGGCGGAGATCTTGTCGGTGCCGCAGTATTCCTGGCATTGGGCGCCGGTCAACAGCTCGACATCGGCACCGCGGCGGCGCCATTGCTCATGGCGGGCCTCGAGATCGGCGATGCCGGTGGCATTGTGCGCCATGTGCAGCGTGCCTTTGTGCTGGGCCTGGCAGTCGATGCCAAGGCGTTCGATCATGGCGAACACTTCGCCCGGGGCCTCGCCGAGCACCTTGTTCAGGCGGCTGCCCTGCTTCTGGCCGAGGGTCGCCTCGACATCGTCGGGGCGGATCCAGGTGCCGGCGTTGACCAGGCCGACGTTGCGCCCGGAGCCGCCATGGCCGACCTTCCAGGCCTCCAGCAGGATCACCGACTTGCCCTGTTCGAGCAGGTGTATGGCTGCCGACAGGCCGGTGATGCCGCCGCCGATCACGCAGACATCGGCCTGGTGTTCACCGGCCAGGGCCTGCATGGCGACGGTCGGTTGGCTGACGTGCTCCCACAAGCATTGTTGACGCAGTTCGGACATGGCCCGGCTCCAGCGATATTGTTCTTGTTGCGGTTGGGGCGGCGTTGCCGCCCATTCGCGGGTGAACCCGCTCCCACAAGGACCTCACAGGTTTCGAAAGCTGTGGGGCCCCTGTGGGAGCGGGTTTACCCGCGAACCGGGGGCAAGGCCCCCGGCCATGCAGCATCAATGCATCAGTCGAACACGATCCCCTGCGCCAGCGGCAGCTCACGCGAGTAGTTCACGGTATTGGTCTGGCGACGCATGTAGCCCTTCCACGCATCCGACCCGGACTCGCGGCCACCACCGGTCTCCTTCTCGCCCCCAAACGCCCCGCCGATCTCCGCACCGCTGGTACCGATGTTGACGTTGGCAATGCCGCAATCGCTGCCTGAAGCACTCTGGAATCGCTCGGCCTCGCGAATGTCGGTGGTGAAGATGCACGACGACAGGCCTTGCGGCACCTCGTTGTTCAGGCGCAGGGCCTCCTCGAAATCGTCGTAGGCCAGCACGTAGAGGATCGGCGCGAAAGTCTCGTGGCGCACCACCTCACTCTGGGCCGGCATCTCGGCAATGGCCGGCGACACGTAGTAGGCATTCGGGTATTCGCCGGCCAGCTGGCGCTCGCCACCGAACACCTGCCCACCTTCGTCACGGGCCTTGGCCAACGCGCCCTGCATGGCGTCGAACGAGAGCTTGTCGATCAACGGGCCGACCAGGTTGTCCTTGCGTGGATCGCCGATGCGCACCTTGGCGTAGGCGGCTTTGACCCGCGCCACCACGTCGTCCTTGATCGAGCGGTGCACGATCAACCGGCGCAGGGTGGTACAGCGCTGGCCGGCGGTGCCGACGGCGGAGAACAGGATGCCGCGCACGGCCAGGTCGAGGTCGGCACTCGGTGCCAGGATCATGGCGTTGTTGCCGCCCAGTTCGAGAATGCTGCGACCGAAACGGGCCGCCACACGTGGGCCGACTTCGCGCCCCATGCGGGTGCTGCCGGTGGCGCTGACCAGCGGCACGCGCGGGTCGTCGACCAGCGCTTCGCCGGCTTCACGGCCGCCGATCACCAGCTGGGCCAGGCCCGCCGGGGCATCGCCGAAGGCTTTCAGGGCTTTTTCGAACAGCGCCTGACACGCCAGGGCGGTCAGCGGGGTCTTCTCGGACGGCTTCCACACCACCGCGTTGCCGGCCACCAGGGCCAGGGCGGTATTCCAGGCCCATACGGCGACCGGGAAGTTGAAGGCGCTGATCACGCCGACCACACCCAGCGGATGCCAGGTTTCACGCATGTGGTGGCCTGGGCGCTCAGAGGCGATGGTAAGGCCATAAAGCTGGCGCGACAGGCCCACGGCGAAGTCGCAGATGTCGATCATCTCCTGCACTTCGCCCAGGCCTTCCTGGGTGATCTTGCCGGCTTCGATCGACACCAGTTCGCCGAGGTCGGCCTTGTGCGCCCGCAACACTTCGCCGAACAGGCGCACCAGCTCGCCGCGGCGCGGTGCCGGCACGCTGCGCCAGGCTTCGAAGGCGGCCTGGGCCTGATCGATGCGGGCGCGGGTCTCGGCCTTGCCGAGCAGTTTCACCGAGGCGATCTGGCTGCCGTCGATCGGCGTGTGAACAGGGTGTTCGCCCTGGGTGTAAGCCGCGGCGGCAACGCCAAGGCGCTCGAGCAATCCAGCAACCATTTGTGCTTCTCCTGCATCGGGTGATGGGGTGAAAAAGGGTGTGGGTCAGTATTAATCCGATCTCTGCAGTGCAACAAACGACCTTTATTCCGCATATCATTCCGCCAGGTAATGATCCGAGCCTCAGAGACCGCTATGTCCAAACGCCTGGTGCCCTCCATGACCGCCCTGCAGTGCTTCGAGGCTGCAGCCCGTCACCTGAGCTTCACCCGCGCAGCCGAAGAGCTGCACCTGACCCAGAGCGCGGTCAGCAAGCAGGTGGCACAGCTCGAAGACCTGCTGCGCCACCACCTGTTCCTGCGCATCCGCCGGCGCCTGCAGCTGACCCCGGCGGGCAGCCTGTACCTGGCCGAGGTCAACAAGATCCTCACCCAGGTCGATATGTCCAGCCGCTACGTGCTGACCTACGGCGAGCAGACCGAGATATTGAAGGTAGCCACTCAACCGAGTTTTGGCGTGCGCTGGCTGATCCCGCACCTCAAGGGCTTTGGCAAGCGCCACCCGAACATCCACCTGGACATCCGCAACGAGATGGAGCCGTTCGCCCTGTTGCAAGGGTCGGCGGACGTGGTGTTCTTCCATGGCCAGGGCACCTGGCCAGGGGCGACCTGCGTGGAGCTGTTCGGCGAGCAGGTGCTGCCGGTGTGCGCGCCGGAATTGCTCGCCGGGCGCGAGCTGGGGGGTGCGGGGGATCTCGCGGAGTTGGTGCTGCTGCAGAGCACGGCGCGGCCGCAGGCCTGGCATGAGTGGTTTCTGGAACTGGGGTTGCACAGTGTCAGTGCCTACCATGGGCCACGGTTCGATACGTTCTACATGGCGTTGAGCGCGGCGCAGGCCGGGTGCGGGGTGGCGTTGGTGCCGCGGTACCTGGTGGCCAAGGAGTTGGCCGAGGGGAGCCTGGTGATTGCCTGGGACCATGCGATGCACAGTGGCGGGAAGCATTACATGGCGTATGCCGAGCATGCGGCGGAAGTGCCCAAGGTGCGGGCGTTGGTGGAATGGATTCGCGAGCAGCTTCCGGCTTGAGGGCCCTTTCGCGGGTAAACCCGCTCCCACAGTGATGGCACACAGTCTGAAGCTTGTGCAGTACCTGTGGGAGCGGGTTTACCCGCGAAGAGGCCCTCAAGGTCGATCATAAATGGAATGACTGGCGCACTTTTTTTCGCTTGTGAGCCCAGTGCATTCCCAGCTTTCATGTAAAGGTCCGAACCCAACCAGGAAGCTAGCGATGCCCGCCCACGATTTCGTCAGCCCCGACAGCATCCGTGCGCAGTTCTCTGCCGCCATGTCGCTCATGTACAAACAGGAAGTGCCGCTGTACGGCAAGCTGCTGGAGCTGGTGAGCGAAATCAACCAGCGGGTCCTGGCCGAGCAGCCCAAGGTGGCCGAGGCCCTGTGCTGGACCGGCGAAATCGAACGACTCGACCAGGAGCGCCACGGTGCCATCCGCGTCGGCAGCGCCGCAGAGCTCGCGACCATCGCCCGCCTGTTCGCGGTCATGGGCATGCAGCCAGTTGGCTATTACGACCTCAGCTGCGCTGGCGTGCCGGTGCATTCCACCGCGTTTCGCGCCGAGCACGAGCAATCCCTGCACGTCAGCCCGTTCCGCGTGTTCACCTCGCTGCTGCGCCTGGAGCTGATCGACAACCCGCAACTGCGCGAGATGGCCCAGGGCATCCTGGCCAAGCGCCAGATCTTCACCGCCCGCGCCCTCGAGCTGATTGCCCAGGCCGAGCGCGATGGCGGCCTGAACGCCTCCGATGCCGACGAATTCGTGCAACAAGCCTTGCATACCTTCCGCTGGCACCAGGACGCCACGGTCACTGCCGAGCAGTATCAGCAATTGCATGACCAGCACCGCCTGATCGCCGACGTGGTGGCCTTCAAGGGCCCGCACATCAACCACCTGACCCCGCGCACCCTGGACATCGATGCAATCCAGCTGGGCATGCCAGCCAAGGGCATCCCGCCGAAGGCCGTGGTCGAAGGCCCGCCTACTCGCCGTCACCCGATCCTGTTGCGCCAGACCAGCTTCAAGGCATTGCAGGAGAGGGTCGCGTTCAGTGATCACCAGGGCAGCCACACCGCCCGCTTCGGCGAGATCGAACAGCGTGGCGCGGCGTTGACGCCCAAAGGCCGCCAGCTCTACGACAAGCTGCTCGATGCCACCCGGGCCGCCCTGGGCGGGGTACCGGCCGAGGCCAATGCCGAGCGCTACATGGCTTTGCTGCGCGAAACCTTCGCCGCATTCCCGGACGACCTGGGGCAAATGCGTGAGCAAGGGCTGGCGTATTTCCGCTACTTCGCCACCGAGAAAGGCCTGGCGGCGCGTGGGCAGGCCGAGCGGCCGAGCACGCTGGAGGGGCTGATCGAAGCTGGTCATGTGCACTTCGAGGCGCTGGTGTACGAGGACTTCCTGCCGGTGAGTGCGGCGGGGATTTTCCAGTCGAACCTGGGGGATGAGGGGCAGGCCGAGTATGGCAGCAATGCCAATCGGGAGGCGTTCGAATCAGCATTGGGGCTGCGGGTGCAGGATGAGCTGGCGCTGTATGCGCAGAGTGAGCGGCGATCGTTGCAGGCTTGTGCCCAGGCGTTGGGCCTGGGTTCGATGTAAGGCTCAAGGGCCCATTCGCGGGTAAACCCGCTCCCACAGGGATCGCACACAGTCTGAATGTGGTGCAGTACCTGTGGGGAGCGGGTTTACCCGCGAATGGGCCGCGCAGCGGCCCCGTACGGCCTCAGCGGAAGCGGTCCACTTCCTGGCGCAGCTGCGCCGCCAAGCCTTCCAGCTCGCGCGCGGTAAAGGCCAGCTCGTTGGCCACGTCACGCTGCTCGCTGTTGGCCTGGGCAATGCTCTGCAGGTTGCGGCTGAGCACGGTCGCGGTGCTGCTCTGCTCCTGGGTCGCGGTGCTGATCACGGCGAACTGCTCCCCCGCCGTGCGGCTCTGCTCGTCGATCCGCGCCAGCGCCTGGGCCACCTTGTCGTTGCGCGCCAGGCCTTCCTCCATCAACTGGTTGCCCTGTTCCAGGGTGTTGATGGCATGCCCGGTCTGCTGCTGGATGCTGGTGATCATCCCGGAGATCTCGTCGGTGGCCTGGCGCGTGCGTGCCGCCAGGCCGCGCACCTCGTCCGCCACCACGGCAAAGCCGCGGCCCTGCTCGCCGGCACGCGCTGCCTCGATGGCGGCGTTCAGCGCCAGCAGGTTGGTCTGCTCGGCAATCGCGGTGATCACGCTGATGATGCCACCGATCTCCTGGGAACGTGCGCCCAGGCTGTCCATCACCGTGGCCGTGCCACCCAGGGCTTCGGCGATCTGCTTCAGCGAGCTGGAGGCTTCATCCATGGCACTGCGGCCGATGCGGGTCTGCTGGGCGTTGTCGCGGGCCATGCGCTCGGTGCCGGCCATGTTGTCGGCGATGTTCATCGAGGTGGCGCTGAATTCTTCCACCGCGCCGGCCATGCTGCTGATCTCGCCGGACTGCTGGTCCATGCCCTCGCAGGCTCCGGCAGACAAGCCAGACAGCGATTGCGCACGGCTGCTGACCTGCTCGGAGGCGCTGCGGATGTGCTCGACCATGGTCGACAGCGCCTCGCCCATCTTGTTGAAGCTGCGGGCCAGCTGGCCGATCTCGTCATGGCTGGTCACCGCCAGGCGTGCACTCAGGTCGCCGGCGCCCAGGGCTTCGGCCTGGCGCACCAGGTCGTCCAGCGGGCGCAACTTGCGGCGCAGCAGCCACAGGGTGGCGGCCACGGCCAGCAGCATCGCCAGCAGGCTGCCAATGGCCAGGCGCAGGCCGACACTCCAGGTCACCTCGCGGATCTCGGCCTTGGGCATGCTGGCGACCACGGTCCAGGGGCCCTCGGCGAACGGTGCGCTGGCGCTGAACAGGTCCTGGTCGGCGTTGGCCGGCGGCACCAGCCACTGGTCCTTCTCGTCGCGGATGGCCAGGGAGCCGGTTTCGCCGATGCGGAAGCGCTTGAGGTTGGCGAACTGGGCGTTCTGCGCATCGGTGTAGTCGAAACCGACGAACAGCACGGCGATCACCCGGCCATTGCCGTCGCTGACCGGCACGTAGCGGGTCATGTAGTTGCGCTCGAACAGCACGGCACGGCCGACGTACATCTGCCCTGCCAGCAGTTTGCCGTAGGCCGGGTGCTGGCGGTCGAGCTGGGTGCCGATGGCGCGGGTGCCGTCCTGCTTCTTCAGGTTGGTGCTGATGCGCACGAAGTCTTCACCGCTGCGCACGAACAGGGTCGCGATGCCGGCGGTCATCTGCTGGAACTCGTCGACCACCTGGAAGTTGTTGTTGAGCAACTGGTCGCCCAGGTACAGGGCCGGGGTGGCAAGTCCGGCAACCTGTACGGTCTCGCCCGCATGCAGGGTCAGGCCCGAGGCAAAGCGGCGCTCGAACAGGCCGCTCAGGCGCTGGGTGTTGTCCTTGAGCGAGCCGTGGAAGGTGTCGAGCTGGTCGGCCAGCAGCCGCGCCTCGCTGGCCAGGTGCGCCTGGCGGGTGGCGAGGTTGGCGTCGTCCAGCGAGCGCAGGGCGAACAGGGTACTGCCGGAGATCACCAGCGCCAGCACGATGGCGAGGGCGACACCGAGTTGCGAAGCGATTCGGGCACGCGGTTGAGACATTTGAGAAGCTCCTGGCAAGAGGCCGGGATCATCCTGATCACGCTGACCACCCGCTTTTCATCAAGAGGGGGAAGCACGTCCTCTTCCGGGACGCTGGTGCCACTAGATCGGCGTCGCTGGCGAATACTTGAGTGTCGGGCCGGGGTATTCGCAAACGTTTTCTTCAAGCCTGTGCCGCCCTCTTCGCGGGTAAACCCGCTCCCACAGGGATATCACAGGGCCTGAGGCTGGTGCTGTACCTGTGGGAGCGGGTTTACCCGCGAAGAGGCCGGTACAGGCAGTCAAAGCGCCGGCAGGATTTGCACTGCCGGCAGGTCCACCGCCGCCGCTTCCTCTTGCAAAAATACACTCAACCGCCGCAACCGCTCGCCACCCGGCCGGGTCCGCGGCCACACCAGGTAATAGTCCATGCCACTGGGCACCGCCGTCGGCCACGGCAGGCTCAGGCGCCCCTGGGCAACATCCTCGGCAACCATCAGCAAGTCGCCCATGGAGATGCCATACCCGCGCGCCGCCGCGATCATCCCCAGCTCCAGGGTGTCGAACACCTGCCCTCCCTTGAGCGAGACCGTGTCGCTGAGCCCCATGCGCTCCAGCCATTCCCGCCAGTCGCGCTTGTCCGGCGTCGGGTGCAGCAACTCGATGCCCGCCAACCGGCGTTCATCCCACGGACCTTGCGCCAGCAGGTCTGGCGCCCCGACCGGGATCAGCAGCTCGGAAAACAGCCGGCGCACCTCCCAGTCGGCCGGGAACACTCCGTCGCTGAGCAACACCGCGCAATCGAACGGTTCCTGGTTGAAGTCGACATGGTCGACATCCATCCAGGCACTGGTCAACTGCACCTCGTTGCCCGGCTGCAGGTGCCGATACTGGCTCAGGCGCGCCAGCAGCCAGCGCATGGTCAGGGTCGAGGGCGCCTTCATGCGCAGGATGTCGTCTTCCCCGCGCAGGGTGTCGCAGGCCCGCTCCAGGGCGGCAAAGCCTTCGCGCACACCGGGCAGCAGCACCCGCGCCGCCTCGGTCAGTTGCAGGCTGCGGCCGCTGCGCACGAACAGGCGGCAGGCAAAGTGCTCCTCCAGGGTGCGGATGTGCCGGCTGACCGCACTCTGGGTGATCGACAGCTCTTCCCCGGCGCGGGTGAACGAGCTCAAGCGCGCGGCGGCTTCGAATGCGCGCAGCGCATACAGCGGGGGCAATTGACGAGACATGGAGCTCCTGCCACGCGGGGGATGAAAAGGAATGCACAGGATCATACATACATGAGTTCAACTCATGCCACGCATCGCTTTTATCCTTTTGTGCAAAGTTGACCGAGGCTTCAGAATCGTCCCTCGCCCACAGGCCCAGGAAGAAGGACTTCACCCATGCACGTCGCGCCCACCACTGAACTCAAGGCTCTGCTGCGCCTGGCCGGGCCGCTGATCGCCTCGCAGTTGGCGCACATGCTGATGGTGCTCACCGACACCCTGATGATGGCCCGCATCAGCCCCCAGGCCCTGGCCGGCGGTGGCCTGGGCGCAGCGAGCTATTCGTTCGTGTCGATCTTCTGCCTGGGCGTGATCGCCGCGGTCGGCACCCTGGTGGCGATCCGCAAGGGTGCCAACGACGTCGCTGGCGCCACGCGCCTGGCGCAGAGCGGCCTGTGGCTGGCCTGGGGCCTGGCGCTGGGCGCGGCGCTGGTGCTGTGGAACCTCGAGCCGGTGCTGTTGCAGTTCGGCCAGCAGCCGGAAAACGTCGATGCGGCCAGCGAGTTCCTCACCCTGCTGCCGCTGGCCCTGCCCGGCTACCTGACCTTCATGGCCCTGCGCGGCTTCACCAGCGCCCTGGGCCGCTCGACCCCGGTGATGGTCATCAGCCTGGTCGGCACGGTGCTCAACTACCTGTTCAACGTGGCCCTGATCGAGGGCATGTTCGGCCTGCCCAAGCTCGGCCTGATGGGCATCGGCCTGGTCACCGCGGTGGTGTCGATGGGCATGGCCATCGCCCTGGCGCTGTACATCCGCTGGCACCCGGCCTATGCCGCCTACCCGCTGCGCAAGGGCCTGTCGCGCCCGTCGATGCCGGCGCTGCGCGAGCTGTGGCGCCTCGGGCTGCCAATTGGCGGCACCTACATGGTCGAGGTCGGGCTGTTCGCCTTCGCCGCGCTGTGCATGGGCGTGCTCGGCAGCACGGAGCTGGCGGCGCACCAGGTCGCCCTGCAGATCGTCTCCACCGCGTTCATGGTGCCGACGGGGCTTTCCTACGCGGTGACCATGCGCGTCGGGCTGTACTACGGCGGCGGCAACCTGCTGGCGGCGCGCAGCGCCGGGCGGGTGGGGATCGGCTTCGGGGCGATGATCATGTTCGGCTTCGCGGCGTTGTTCCTGCTCCTGCCGGAAGCGCTGGTGGGGTTGTTCATCGACCGCAATGACCCAGCCTTCGCCGGGATCTATCAACTGGCGGTGCAACTGGTGATGGTGGCGGCGTGGTTCGAGCTGTTCGACGGCATGCAGACCATCGCCATTGGCTCGATTCGCGGGTTGAAGGACGCCAAGACCACCTTCCTGATCGGGCTGTGCTGCTACTGGCTGGTGGGGGCGCCGAGTGCCTGGCTGTTCGCCTTCAACCTTGGCGGCGGAGCGGTGGGGATCTGGTGGGGGCTGGCGTTGGGGCTGGCTTGTGCGGCGGTGGCGTTGACCCTGGGGTTCGAATGGCGGATGAAGCGGTTGCTGGGGAAGGCAGCCCTGGCTGACAGAACTGCAGTGTCTGTGTGATTGCTGGGGCTGCTTTGCAGCCCTTTCGCGACACAAGGCCGCTCCTACCATGGATCGCGTAAACCTGTAGGAGCGCGAAAGGAGGGCAAAGCCCTCCCCGCAGCATTACAGGCTAACCAGCTGCGGCCGAACACTCTCAGTCAGGTACTCGATCAACTCCCCCACCGGCAACGGCTTGCTGACCAGGAACCCTTGCACCTGGTCACAGCCGAACTCCCTCAGCAACGCCATCTGCTCCGGGCTTTCCACGCCCTCGGCCACCACCTCCAGGTTGAGGTTGTGCGCCAGGTTGATCATCGCGTGCACCAGCTTGCGGTTCTCTTCGCGCATCTCCATCTCGGCGACGAAGCTGCGGTCGACCTTGAGCAAGGTGATCGGCAGGCTGTTCAGGTGCACGAACGACGAGAAACCCGTGCCGAAGTCATCCAGCGAGAAGCGCACCCCCAGCCGCCCCAGGGCGTCCATGGTCTGGCGCACCAGCTCGTTGCGGCGCATCACCGCCGTTTCGGTCAGCTCGAACTCCAGCCAGCGGGCATCCACGCCGTGCTCGATGATCAGCCGGCTCAGGGTCGCCAGCAGTTGGCTGTCCTGGAACTGGCGGAAGCTCAGGTTCACCGCCATGTGCAGTGGCGCCAGCCCGCCTTCGCGCAGCGCCTGCATGTCACGCAGGGCGCGGGAGATGACCCAGTAGCCCAGCGGCACGATCAGCCCGCTCTGCTCGGCCAGCGGCACGAATTCGCTCGGCGGCAGCAGGCCGCGTTCGGCATGGCGCCAGCGCACCAGGGCTTCGAGGCCGACGATGCGGCCGTCGGCCAGGTTCAGCCGCGGCTGGTAGTGCAGCTCCAGCTCATCGCGACGCAGGGCGCGGCGCAGCTCGCTTTCCAGGTCGGCCAGGCTGCGCGCGTTGCGGTTGATGCGCTCGTTGAACACATGGAAGGTGCAGCCCTGGACGCCCTTGGCCTGGCGCATGGCGATGTGCGCGTGCCACATCAGCGGGTCGGCGCCGCCCTGGGCGCGGGCGTGGGCCAGGCCCAGGCTGCAGCCCAGCAGCAGGCTTTCGCCGTCGATCCAGTAGGGTTCGGCCAGGGCCTCGACGATGCGCTCGGCGAGCCACTCGGCGCGGTTGGCATCGCGGCGGGTATCGATCAGCAGGGCGAACTCGTCGCTGCCCAGGCGCGCCAGCTGGTCGCCGGCTTCCAGCTCCTTCTTCAGGCGCGACACCACCTGCAGGATCAGCCGGTCGCCGCCCTGGTGGCCAAGGGCGTCGTTGACGTGGCGGAAGTTGTCCAGGTCGAGGTGGCCGAGGGCTAGGCCGCGGCCATCGTTCTCAGCCAGGCGCGCAGTCAGCAGGGCCTGGAAACCCTGGCGGTTGGCGATACCGGTCAAAGGGTCCTGCTCGGCCAGGCGCTGCAAGGTGGCCACCAGCACGCCGCGCTCGCGCACATGGCGCAGCGAGCGGCGCAGGGCATCGCTGCTGAGCTGGCAACGGACCAGCCAGTCGCTGACGCCGGTCGGCGCGGTTGCAGGTTCGTCGTCGAGCAGGAGGATGGTCGGCAGCTCGCAACGCCCGGGGGCCGGCTGCAAGGCCGGGGTGGCCAGCACCACGGCCTGGCGGTCGTGGCTGAACAGGCTGTCGACCGAGGCCCAGTTCGGCGCGGTCAGCAATACCGCGGCGTCGCCCAGAGGCTTGAGGCACTCGCGCAACAAGGCGGCCCACTCCGGCTCATCGGCCAGCAGCAGCAAACGCAGAGGTTCGGCGGGCGTGGACAAGCGGGCTCCTTAAAGCGTGGCGGCATTCGTTCGAAGGCGGGACATGCTACTGCATAAATGAAAATGATTTTCACTTTTAGACAGATCCTTTGCCCGCAGTGCCTCCCGTCACAATTTGACGTGCATCCTGCGGGAAAGTCGTTAAAGCAGCAATTACGATTTTTTCGGTGAATAGCATTAGTCTGATTCATGGTATGGGGCGCGACAGAAAGTCTGACTCAAACGTCAGACGGTCGCGCCACAAACGCCCCATGCCTGTTAGAATGCGCGGCTATTTTCTGGCGACCCCCGGTTTCTAGCATGTCCCGACTCAATCCCCGGCAACAGGAAGCCCGTGACTATGTCGGCGGCCCTCTATTGGTGCTCGCCGGTGCAGGCTCGGGCAAGACCAGCGTGATCACGCGCAAGATTGCCCACCTCATCCAGAACTGCGGCATCCGTGCCCAGTACATCGTGGCGATGACCTTCACCAACAAGGCCGCGCGCGAGATGAAGGAACGGGTCGCCACCCTGCTGCGTCCGGGGGAAGGCCGGGGCCTGACGGTGTGCACCTTCCACAACCTGGGCCTGAACATCATCCGCAAGGAGCACGAGCACCTGGGCTACAAGCCGGGGTTCTCGATCTTCGACGAGTCCGACATCAAGGCGCTGCTGTCGGACATCATGCAGAAGGAATACTCCGGCGACGACGGCATCGACGAGATCAAGAACATGATCGGTGCCTGGAAGAACGACCTGATCCTGCCCGCCGAAGCCCTGGAAAAAGCCCGCAATCCGCGCGAACAGACCGCCGCCATCGTCTACACCCACTACCAGCGCACGCTCAAGGCGTTCAACGCGGTGGACTTCGACGACCTGATCCTGCAGCCGGTCAAGCTGTTCCAGGAGCACCCCGAGGTGCTCGAGCGCTGGCAGAACCGCGTGCGCTACCTGCTGGTGGACGAATACCAGGACACCAACGCCAGCCAGTACCTGCTGGTGAAGATGCTGATCGGCATGCGCAACCAGTTCACCGTGGTCGGCGACGACGACCAGTCGATCTACGCCTGGCGTGGCGCGCGCCCGGAGAACCTGATGCTGCTCAAGGAGGACTACCCCTCCCTGAAGATCGTCATGCTCGAACAGAACTACCGCTCCACCAGCCGCATCCTGCGCTGCGCCAACGTGCTGATCGCCAACAACCCGCATGCCTTCGAAAAGCAGCTGTGGAGCGAGATGGGCGTGGGCGACGAGATCCGCGTGATCCGCTGCAAGAACGAGGACGCCGAGGCCGAGCGCGTGGCCATGGAAATCCTCACCCTGCACCTGCGCACCAACCGCCCGTACAGCGACTTCGCCATCCTCTACCGCGGCAACTACCAGGCCAAGCTGATCGAACTGAAGCTGCAGCACCACCAGGTGCCGTATCGCCTGTCGGGCGGCAACAGCTTCTTCGGCCGCCAGGAAGTCAAGGACCTGATGGCCTACCTGCGCCTGCTGGTGAACCCGGACGACGACAACGCCTACCTGCGGGTCATCAACGTGCCGCGCCGGGAAATCGGCTCGACCACCCTGGAAAAGCTCGGCAACTATTCCACCGAGCGCGGCATCTCGATGTACGCCGCCAGCGAGGAGCTGGGCCTGGGCGAACACCTGGACGCCCGCTACACCGAGCGCCTGCAGCGCTTCAAGCACTGGCTCGACGGGGTTCGCCACAAGGTCGCCCTGGAAGACCCGATCGCCGCGCTGCACGAGATGATCCGCGACATCGACTACGAGAACTGGATCCGCCAGCAGACCGCCAGCGACAAGGCGGCGGAGTTCCGCATCAGCAACGTCTGGTTCCTGGTCGAAGCGCTGAAGAACACCCTCGAGAAAGACGAAGAGGGTGACATGACCATCGAGGACGCCATCGGCAAGCTGGTGCTGCGCGACATGCTCGAACGCCAGCAGGAAGAGGAAGAGAACGCCGAGGGTGTGCAGATGATGACCCTGCACGCCTCCAAGGGCCTGGAATTCCCTTACGTGTTCATCATGGGCATGGAGGAGGAAATCCTCCCCCACCGCTCCAGCATCGAGGCCGACACCATCGAAGAGGAGCGCCGCCTGGCCTACGTGGGCATTACCCGCGCACGCCAGACCCTGGCCTTCACCTTCGCCGCCAAGCGCAAGCAGTACGGTGAGATCATCGACTGCACGCCGAGCCGGTTCCTCGACGAACTGCCACCGGACGACCTGGCCTGGGAAGGCCTGGACGATGCACCGGTCGAGGTGAAGGCCGCACGCGGCAACAACGCCCTGGCCGACATCCGGGCAATGCTCAAACGCTGATCAACCATTACTCTTTAACTCTGCCGCTATTTGCGGCCACCTTTGCTACATCGAGGAAAACATAGTGGAAGCACTGCATCAGAAGATTCGCGAAGAAGGCATCGTGCTTTCCGACCAGGTTCTCAAAGTCGACGCGTTTCTCAACCACCAGATCGACCCGGCGCTGATGCAGCTGATCGGTGACGAGTTCGCCCGCCTGTTCGCCGATGCCGGCGTGACCAAGATCGTCACCATCGAAGCCTCAGGCATCGCCCCGGCGGTGATGACCGGCCTGAAGCTGGGCGTACCGGTGATCTTCGCGCGCAAGCACCAGTCGCTGACCCTGACCGAGAACCTGCTGACTGCTTCGGTGTACTCCTTCACCAAGCAGACCGAGAACACCGTGGCGATCTCGCCGCGCCACCTCAACAGCAGCGACCGCGTGCTGGTGATCGACGACTTCCTGGCCAACGGCAAAGCTTCCCAGGCACTGATCTCGATCATCAAGCAGGCTGGCGCCACCGTGGCCGGCCTGGGCATCGTCATCGAGAAGTCGTTCCAGGGCGGCCGTGCCGAGCTGGACAGCCAGGGCTACCGCGTCGAATCGCTGGCCCGGGTGAAGTCGCTGGAAGGTGGTGTGGTCAGCTTTATCGAGTGATGGCCCTTGGGGCCGCTTTGCGGCCCTTTCGCGACACAAGGCCGCTCCTACAGGGGATCGCATTCCCTTGTAGGAGCGGCCTTGTGTCGCGAAAGGGCTGCAAAGCAGCCCCGGCAATCGTTCAGGTCGCCGCCAACCCCGCCAGCAGCAACCGCTGGTAAAGCTCCTCTTTCAACCCCTGCGGCTTGTCCAGCTGCATGCGCACCAGATGCGCCTCATACCCCTCCGGCCCCGGCGCCTCCAGCGCGGCCTTGCCCAGCTCCAGCACCTCGCTCAGCTTGAACTTGCTCTTCAGCCAGTTCAGCGCCCGCAGCAAGTCCCGCTCCTCAGCCGTGAAGTCCGTACCCAGCGGATACTCCGGGAACAACCGCGCATGGCGCGCCCTGATTTCCTCCAGCCGCTGCGGCGTGTTATCGGCAAAACGCGGATCCAGCTCGAAATCCCTGGCCAGCTTGCCGGCACGCCTGGCCTGCTCCATCAGCTCACCCTGGAACCGCGAATCGCTCACCGCCAGCAACCGCGCAATCACCTCGCTGTCGGTCTGCCCGCGCAAGTCGGCAATCCCATACTCGGTCACCACGATATCGCGCAGGTGCCGGGGGATGGTGCAGTGGCCATACTGCCAGAACAGGTTGGACGTCACCTCCCCGCCCGCCTCGCGCCAGCTGCGCAGCAGCAGGATCGAACGCCCGCCCTCCAGCGCATGGCCCTGGGCGACGAAGTTGTACTGCCCGCCCACGCCACTGAGCACCCGGCCATCCTCCAGCTGGTCGGCCACCCCGGCACCGAGCAGGGTCATGCCGAACACCGTGTTGACGAAGCGCGCGTCGCGGCGCTGGCGGCGCTTGAGGTCTTCCTGCCCGTACAGCTCGTTGATGAAGCTGATGCGGGTCATGGCGAAGCGGGCGCGCTGCTCCAGCGGCATCTCCCGCAGGCGCTGGTAGAACGCCCGCGGGCCGAGAAAGAAGCCGCCGTGCACCAGCACGCCCTGCTCATCCGCCGGGCGCCGCACCACGCCGGCCTCGGCCAGCGCCAGCAGGCCGTTGACGAACATCTCGCTGCAGCCGTAAAGGCCCTGGGCAAAGGCATCCAGGCCCCCTTCCCGCTCGATCAGCGTTTGCCATGGGCCGACGTCCAGCTCGTCGAGCAGGGCGCGATAACCTGGGTTGTCGCCCTGGCGCGCCAGCAACGCCGCCGCCAGCGCATCGCCCATGGCGCCGATGCCGATCTGCAGGGTGCCACCGTCGCGCACCAGCGAACTGGCGTGCAGGCCGATGCAGTGGTCCTGGGTGGTGACCGGCATGTTCGGGGTAGAGAACAGGCGGCGCTGCTCGGCCTCGTCGATCAGCAGGTCGAAGGTGTCGATGGGCAGTTCCGCGTCGCCTGGCATGTAGGGCAATTCGGCGTGTACCTGGCCGAGCATGAGGATGGTTTCGCCGGCCTCCCGGCGCTTGGCGATCATCGGCAGCAGGTCGAGGGTGATGTCGGGGTTGCAGGCCAGGCTCAGGTGCACGGGCTTTTCCGGCGTGGCGGCGACCAGCTGGGCGATCAGGTTCAGGCCCTTGGCGTTGATGTCGCGGGCGGCGTGGCTGTAGTTGCTGCTGATGTAGTCCTGCTGGGCGGTTTCGCTGTGCAGCAGGCTGCCGGGTTGCATGAAGAACTGCTCGACGCGGATGTTCGGTGGCAGGTCGTCGTGGTGCAGGTCGGCGAGGTAGGTGAGTTCTTCGTAGTCGCCGAACACGCGCTCGACGAAGGGTTCGAGCAAGCGCCGCTGCAGGCCGTCGCCCAGGGGTGGGCGGCCCAGGGATAACGCGGTGTAGATGGTCAGGCGGCGTTCCGGCAGTTCACGTACGCGGGCGTAGAGCGCGTTGACGAAGGCGTTGGGCTTGCCCAGGCCCAGGGGCAGGCCCATGTGGATGTGGGCTGGCAGGCGGGAGAGGACCTGCTCGACAGCGTGGTCGATGGCGCAGAGGTGCATCGGGGGGCCTCCTGAATCATCCTTGGGGTCAGGGGTTGGACATGGCGCTAGTGGGTTGGTTGCCTGTGCGGTCCCTGTGGGAGCGGGTTTACCCGCGAAAGGGCCAGCACAGGCAACCCAAAAACTAAGCCCGCCAAAACAGGCGGGCCTCATGCAATTCATCTACCGGCTCAAAGCCCGGACATTTTCTTGATGGCCCCTTTGAGGTCATCATCCGAGCAATCCGCGCAGGTGCCTTTCGGCGGCATGGCATTCAGGCCGGTAATGGCCTTGGCCAGCAGCCCGTCCACCCCACCCTGCTCATCGGCGCGTTTCTTCCACGCCGCGCCATCACCAATCTTCGGTGCCCCCAGCAAGCCGGTGCCATGGCAGGCATTGCAATGCTTGGCGATCACGTCGTCCGGCGTCTTGGCTGCACCGCCAGCCGCTGCGGCCGCGACTTCCATACCCTTGCACTCCTGGCCCTGCACGCACACCTGGCCCACCGGGTCGAGGCGCTTGGCGAGTTCGTCGTTGGTCGCTGCGCTTGCGCTCATTGCCCATAGGGCGACTACGGCTGCTGGTACGGCCAGCATCTTCTTGATTTGGTTCACGCGTACACCCTCATGGTGGCTAATCACGCCCGCGGCCACGGTTATGCGAGCGTTGAAAAGTATAGCGGGTAGCCTGAAAGCGTGGAACGACCCTACTGGGGAAAGGGGTATTGGCGCATCAATGCACTGCGCTGGATCAAAAATTCGACGGGGTAGCCGCGCTGATCAGCCGTGCCGGGGCATCGAACGGGTTGCGGAAACGGTGCGGGCGGGTGCTTTCGAAATAGTAGCTGTCACCCGCTTCAAGGATGAACAGCTCGTTGCCCACCACCAGCTCAAGGCGCCCCTCGAGAAGGATGCCGGTCTCTTCGCCATCGTGGGTGAGCATTTCGGCGCCAGTGTCGGCACCCGGTGGGTAGACCTCGGTGAGAAAGGCAATGGCACGGTTGGGGTGCGACTTGCCGACCAGCTTCATGGTCACCGCGCCGTCGGAGATATCGATCAGCTCGTGGGCCTTGTAGACGATCTGCGTAGGGCTTTCGGACTCGAGCTCGACGGAAAAGAACTCGACCATCGACATGGGAATGCCGCTCAGCACCTTGCGCAGCGAGCTGATCGACGGGCTCACGCTGTTCTTCTCGATCATCGAGATGGTGCTGTTGGTCACCCCCGCGCGCTTGGCGAGTTCCCGCTGGGACAGGCCCTTGAGCTTGCGGATGGCTTGCAGTCGTTCGCCGACGTCCAAAGCTTGCGCCTCCTGAAACGGTGTGATGGCGGGGTGAATGTGAACGATATCATGGCAATGCCGTTCAGTATTTACAACACACCGCCCTCACGCTGTCCGCTACGGCGCCTTATTCGCCGTAATAGTCCAGCGGCACGCGCCTCAGGTTGCAGAAGATCTGGTATGGGATGGTCCCGGCCTGCTGCGCCACCTCGCTGGCCAGCACCTGCTTGCCCCACAGCTCCACCGGGCTGCCGACGGTGGCTTCGGGCACCTCGGTGAGGTCGATGCAAAGCATGTCCATCGACACCCGCCCGATCAGTTGGCTGCGCTTGCCGGCAACCACCACCGGGGTGCCGGTGGGCGCATGGCGCGGGTAGCCATCGGCATAGCCCATGGCGACCACGCCGACCCGGGTCGGGCGCGGGCTGACGAACTTGGCGCCATAACCGACCGGCGCACCGGCTGGCAGCTCGCGCACGCTGATGACCCGCGATTGCAGGGTCATCACCGGTTGCAGGCGTGCGGCCTGGGGCTGGTCGACCTCGAAGGGGGTGGCGCCATACAGCATGATGCCCGGGCGTACCCAGTCGCTCGGCGCCTGCGGCCAGGCCAGCACGCCGGGCGAGTTGCGCAGGCTGCACTCGGCGACCAGGCCGTCACGGGCGGCGTTGAACACGGCGATCTGCTGTTCGGTGGCGTCGGCGTCGGGCTCGTCGGCGCGGGCGAAGTGAGTCATCAGCACGATGCGCGACACCCGCCCGGTGGCCAGCAGGCGCTGGTACGCGTCGTGGTAGTCCTTGGGGTGCAGGCCGACGCGGTGCATGCCGCTGTCGAGCTTGAGCCAGATGGTCAGCGGCTTGTGCAGCTGGGTCTGCTCGATGGCTTCGAGCTGCCACAGCGAATGCACCACGCACCACAGGTCGTGTTCGGCGATCAGCGCCAGCTCGCTGGCTTCGAAGAAGCCTTCGAGCAGCAGCACCGGGGCCTTGATGCCGGCGGCGCGCAGCTCCAGCGCTTCTTCGATGCAGGCCACGGCAAAGCCGTCGGCCTCGGGCTCCAGGGCCAGGGCGCAGCGCACGGCGCCATGGCCATAGGCGTCGGCCTTGACCACGGCGAGGGCCTTGGCACCGGTGAGTTCACGGGCCAGGCGGTAGTTGTGGCGGAGGGCTTGCAGGTCGATCAGGGCGCGGGCGGGACGCATGGCGGCTGCCTTATGGTGTTCGGGTTGAAATCGGTGTTGGGTTCTTCGCGGCTGAAGCCGCTCCCACAGTGGACCGCACAATGCTCAGGATCATGCGGTCCCTGTGGGAGCGGCTTTAGCCGCGAAGAGGCCGGTACAGGCGACCTTACTGCTGGTGGGCAGGCTCGGCCCGCCCATGCTTGGCCACTTCCGGGCTGTTGCCATAGCGCGAGATATCCAGGCCTTCGGCACTGATCTGCGGCTTCTTGCGCGCAATCAGGTCGGCCAGCAGGCGCCCGGAACCGCAGGCCATGGTCCACCCCAGCGTGCCGTGGCCGGTGTTGAGGAACAGGTTGCGGAACGCGGTGGCGCCAACGATCGGCGTGCCGTCCGGGGTGGCCGGGCGCAGGCCGGTCCAGAAACTCGCCTGGCTCAGGTCGCCGCCGCGAGGATAAAGGTCGTTGACGATCATCTCCAGCGTTTCGCGTCGACGCGGGTTCAGCGACAGGTCGAAGCCGGCGATTTCCGCCATGCCGCCGACGCGGATACGGTTGTCGAAACGGGTGATCGCCACTTTGTAGGTTTCGTCCAGGATGGTCGAGGTCGGCGCCATCTCGGCATGGGTGATCGGCACGGTCAGCGAATAGCCCTTGAGCGGGTACACCGGCGCCTTGACCCCCAGCGGCTTGAGCATCTGCGGCGAGTAGCTGCCCAGCGCCAGCACGTAGCGGTCGGCGGTTTCCAGCTTGCCGTCGATCCACACGCCATTGATGCGGTCACCGGCGAAGTCCAGGCGCTGGATGTCCTGGCCGAAGCGGAACTCCACGCCCAGCTTCACGGCCATCTCGGCCAGCTTGGTGGTGAACAGCTGGCAGTCGCCGGTCTGGTCGTTGGGCAGCCGCAGGGCGCCGGCGAGGATGTCCTTCACGCCGGCCAGGGCCGGTTCGACGCGGGCGATGCCGTCGCGGTCAAGCAGCTCGTAGGGCACGCCGGACTGTTCCAGCACGGCGATGTCCTTGGCCGCCGCATCCACCTGGGCCTGGGTGCGGAACAGCTGGGTGGTGCCCAGGCTACGGTTTTCATAGGCGATGCCGGTTTCGGCGCGCAGTTCGTCGAGGCAGTCGCGGCTGTACTCGGACAGGCGCACCATGCGCTCCTTGTTCACCGCGTAGCGGCTGGCGGTGCAGTTGCGCAGCATCTGCGCCATCCACAGGTACTGGTCGACGTCACCGGTGAGCTTGATGGCCAGGGGCGCGTGGCGCTCGAGCAGCCACTTGATGGCCTTGAGCGGCACGCCGGGGGCGGCCCAGGGCGAGGCGTAGCCGGGCGAGATCTGGCCGGCGTTGGCAAAGCTGGTTTCCAGGGCCACTGCCGGCTGGCGGTCGACCACGGTCACCTCGAAGCCTTGCCGGGCCAGGTAATAGGCACTGGCGGTACCGATCACGCCGCTACCAAGTACCAATACTCGCATCGTTCATCCCTCGCACGCGGCGCACCGCTGTTTTGTTGATATGGCATGGATGGGCGCAGTATAAGAATCTCAGACCAGTGCAATTCACTATATAAAAGCCTATTATTGGCGAGAATTCTCGGCAAAAACGCCTTTCACGGAGGGGCATCCCCTATGAGAACCCAGCACCAGAGCAAGCGTGAACTGGACAAGATCGACCGCAACATCCTGCGGATCCTGCAGAATGACGGGCGTATTTCCTTCACCGAACTGGGCGAGAAAGTCGGGCTGTCCACCACCCCTTGCACCGAGCGCGTGCGCCGCCTGGAGCGCGAGGGCATCATCATGGGCTACAACGCCCGGCTCAACCCGCAGCACCTCAAGGGCAGCCTGCTGGTGTTCGTGGAAATCAGCCTGGACTACAAGTCGGGCGATACCTTCGAGGAGTTCCGCCGGGCGGTGCTCAAGCTGCCCCACGTGCTGGAGTGCCACCTGGTGTCGGGTGACTTCGACTACCTGGTGAAGGCGCGGATTTCGGAGATGGCCTCGTACCGCAAGCTGCTCGGCGACATCCTGCTGAAGCTGCCGCACGTGCGCGAGTCGAAGAGCTACATCGTCATGGAAGAGGTGAAGGAAAGCCTCTGCCTGCCGATCCCGGACTGAGGCTAGACCAGGACCTGGCGGGTGCTGGCGATGTACTGGTGGACCAGCTGTTCGGCGGCGGGCTCGATCATCGGCTCCGGGCCACGACCGCGTGGGCAGGCCATGCGCGGTGTGGTGCCGAACAGGCGGCAGATCATCGGGCGCTCGTCATACACGGTGCAGCCGTTGGGGCCCAGGTGCACGCAGTCCAGACGCTCGAGGGCGGCGTCCTGCTCGGCCTGGGTCTTGCGCGGCAGGCGGGCCATTTCTTCCGCCGAGGTGGTGACCGGGCCGCAGCAGTCGTGGCAGCCGGGGACGCATTCGAATGACGGAATGAGCTCGCGCAGGAAGTGGATCTTGTGGCGGTTGCAGGACATGGCTGGGTACAAAGCTGAAAGATTGGATGGATTATAGGCCCATTCGCGGGTGAACCCGCTCCCACAGGTATCCCGCAAGATTCGAGCCCTGTGACGGACCTGTGGGAGCGGGTTTACCCGCGAACGAGGGCGCAGCCCTCGCTGGTTGCCCCACCGCGATGGCTCAGCTTATCCTCGCGCCTCCCTCCATTTTCAAGGGCCGCCCCTCATGATCCACAGCGCGCAGCACGCCGCCTCCTACTACGCCGCCAGCAGCGCGCCCCACCCGGATCATTCCTTCCTGCAGGGCGACCAGCGCGCCGACGTGTGCATCGTCGGCGGCGGCTATTCGGGGCTGAATACCGCCATCGAACTGGCCGAGCGCGGCTTCTCGGTAATCCTGCTGGAAGCGCGCAAGCTCGGCTGGGGCGCCAGCGGGCGTAATGGCGGCCAGCTGATCCGCGGCGTCGGCCACGGCTTGGAGCAGTTCCTGCCGGTGATTGGCGAGGAAGGCGTGCGCAGCCTCAAGCTGATGGGCCTGGAAGCGGTAGACATCGTCCGCCAGCGGATCGAACGCCACGCCATCGCCTGCGACCTGACCTGGGGCTACAGCGACCTGGCCAACAAGCCCGATGAGCTCAAGGGCTTTGCCGAGGACGCCGAGGAGCTGCGCAGCCTGGGCTACCGCCACGAACTACGCCTGATCGGCAAGGACGATATCCACAGCGTGGTCGGCTCCGACCGCTATGTAGGCGGGTTGGTCGACATGGGCTCGGGCCACCTGCACCCGCTGAACCTGGCCCTCGGCGAAGCGGCTGCGGCCAGTCTCCTTGGCGTGCAGCTGTTCGAGCAGTCCGAGGTGACGCGCATCGACTACGGCGCCGAAGTGCAGGTGCACACGGCCCGGGGACGGGTGCGCGCCAAGACCCTGGTGCTGTGCTGCAACGCCTACCTCAACGACCTCAACCCCGAGCTGGGCGGCAAGGTGCTGCCAGCCGGCAGCTACATCATCGCCACCGAGCCGCTTGGCGAGGAACGTGCCCGCCAGCTGCTGCCGCAGAACATGGCGGTGTGCGACCAGCGCGTGGCGCTGGACTACTATCGCCTGTCGGCCGACCGCCGCCTGCTGTTCGGCGGCGCCTGCCATTATTCCGGCCGCGACCCGAAGGATATCGCCGGCTACATGCGGCCGAAGATGCTCAAGGTGTTCCCGCAACTGGCGGACGTGCGCATCGACTACCAGTGGGGCGGCATGATCGGCATCGGCGCCAACCGCCTGCCGCAGGTCGGCCGCCTGGCCAGCCAGCCCAATGTGTATTACGCCCAGGCCTACGCCGGGCATGGCCTTAACGCCACACACCTGGCTGCACGCCTGCTGGGTGAAGCCATCAGCGGCCAGGAGAGCGGGCGTTTCGACTTGTTCGCCAAGGTGCCGCACATGACCTTCCCGGGCGGCAAGCACCTGCGCTCGCCGATCCTGGCCTTGGGCATGCTCTGGCATCAACTCAAAGAGCTGGTCTAAAGGCTGGCACCCTACCCCTGTGGGAGCGGGTTGTCAGTCTTTCCAGAAGGGTTTGCGACCCTCAGTCCGCGCCTGCTCCCAGCTCAGGCCGATGTCCCGCAGTTGGTCATCGTCCAGCTGCAGCAAGGCCCGGCGGGTGTGCCAGCGGTGCAGCATCAGCCCCCAACGCCCAAGCCCGGCCGGCGCGTTGAACACCTTGGTCTGCTGCCCGGCATCCAGCTCTCTGGCCATCAGTTGCAAACGCACATCGCTCATGCCACCCATCGCTGCGGTCTCCCATTCAGTGTGTAACCGTGGAGACAGCATGCGCGTGGGCAGCCTCGGCAATACAGATCCAATACAGGCTTATTATTCCCATACAGAATTGGCCGCCCGACAGCTGAATGATGTATTTTCAGCTCATCTGTACTGGTCGCTTTCTACAGGAACGCGCAGGAGTATGCCGTGACCCTCTACCTGAACCTCGCCGAACTGCTCGGCGCGCGCATCGAACAGGGCCTCTATCGCCCAGGCCAGCGCCTGCCTTCGGTGCGCGCCCTGAGCGAGGAACATGGTGTCAGCCTGAGCACCGTGCAGCAGGCCTACCGCATGCTCGAAGACAGCGGCATGGTCTCGCCACGGCCCAAGTCCGGCTATTTCGTCAGCGACCACCGCGCCCTCCCCGCCCTGCCTGCGGTCAGCCGCCCGGCCCAACGCCCGGTGGACATCTCCCAGTGGGAACAGGTACTGGAGCTGGTGCGCAGTACCCCGCGCCGGGACGTGATCCAGCTTGGCCGTGGCATGCCCGACATCGACAGCCCGTCCCTCAAGCCACTGCTGCGCAGCCTCGCCCAGCTCAGCCGCCGGCAGGACATGCCCGGCCTGTACTACGACAACATCCACGGCAACCTGGCCCTGCGCGAGCAGATCGCCCGGTTGATGCTCGACTCCGGCTGCCGCCTGGGCCCGGCCGACCTGGTGGTGACCACCGGCTGCCACGAGGCGCTGTCGTGCAGCATCCGCGCGGTGTGCGAACCCGGCGACATCGTCGCGGTCGACTCGCCGAGCTTCCACGGTGCCATGCAGACCCTCAAGGGCCTGGGCATGAAGGCCCTGGAGATCCCCACCGACCCGGTCACCGGCATCAGCCTCGAAGCCCTGGAACTGGCCCTGGAGCAGTGGCCGATCAAGCTCATCCAGCTCACCCCGAGCTGCAACAACCCGCTGGGCTACATCATGCCCGAGGCGCGCAAGAAGGCCCTGCTGAGCCTGGCCCAGCGCTACGACGTGGCGATCCTCGAAGACGATGTGTATGGCGACCTGGCCTATACCTACCCGCGCCCGCGCACGATCAAGTCGTTCGACGACGATGGCCGCGTGCTGCTGTGCAGTTCGTTCTCCAAGACCCTCGCCCCTGGCCTGCGCATCGGCTGGGTCGCCCCCGGGCGCTACCTGGAGCGGGTGCTGCACATGAAGTACATCAGCACCGGCAGCACCGCCAGCCAGCCGCAGCTGGCGATTGCCGACTTCATCGCCGCCGGCCACTACCAGCCCCACGTGCGGCGCATGCGCAGCCAGTACCAGCGCTCCCGCGACCTGATGAGCGACTGGGTGACCCGCTACTTCCCGGCCGGCACCCGGGCCAGCCGGCCCCAGGGCGGATTCATGCTGTGGGTGGAATTGCCCGAACATTTCGACACGCTGCGGCTCAATCGCGCTTTACTGGAGCAGGGCGTACAGATTGCCGTGGGCAGCATCTTCTCGGCCTCGGGCAAGTTCCGCCAATGCCTGCGCATGAACTTCGCCGCGCGGCCGACACCGGCGATCGAGGCGGCGGTGCGCAAGGTCGGTGAGACCGCCCTTCGTCTACTGGATGAAGACCACGTCGAAGGGTAACTTTGCGCCGCCCTGCGTAGTCCAACCCGTTAGCGCTTAGCCGTACAGGACGATTCACCCTTGAGCCTCCAGCGAGCCTTGCCTCTGCTGCTGGTGCTGTTGCTCGGCCTCAATGGCTGCGCCAGCGTCGGCACGCCCCGCGAAACCAGCCAGGCGCTGCCCGCCAGCGACTCGGCGCTCGGCCGCTCGGTGCTGCGCCAGGCCGCGCCTTACCAGGGGCGCTCAGGCTTTCGCCTGCTGCCCAACAGCAACGAGGCGTTCCGCGCCCGCGCCGAGCTGATCCGCAACGCCCAGTCGAGCATCGACCTGCAGTACTACATCGTCCACGACGGCCTCAGCACCCGCGCCCTGGTGCACGAGCTGCTGCGCGCCGCCGACCGCGGCGTACGCGTGCGCATCCTGCTCGACGACACCACCAGCGACGGCCTGGACACCCTCATGGGTACCCTCGATGCCCACCCGAACATCCAGATCCGCCTGTTCAACCCGCTGCACCTGGGCCGCAGCACCGGCGTCACCCGCGCCGTCGGCCGCCTGTTCAACCTGTCGCGCCAGCACCGGCGCATGCACAACAAGCTGTTCCTGGTGGATGGCAGCATGGCCATCGTCGGCGGGCGCAACCTGGGCGACGAGTATTTCGATGCCGAGCCCAACCTCAACTTCACCGACATCGACCTGCTGGGCGTTGGCCCGGTAGCCGAACAGCTGGGGCACAGTTTCGACCAGTATTGGAACAGCGCCCTGAGCCGGCCGATCACCGACTTCCTCTGGCGCGAGCCGGATGCCGACGATCTGCGCGCCAGCCGTCAGCGTCTCGAAGTATCGCTGGCCCAGGCACGGGTGCAGCGCAAGGCCCTGTATGACCGGCTGATGGCCTATCAGACCCAGCCACGCCTGGACGTGTGGCGCAACGAGCTGATCTGGGCCCACGCCCAAGCGCTGTGGGATGCGCCGAGCAAGGTGCTGGCCGACGACGAGCCCGACCCGCAGCTGCTGCTGAGCCAGCAACTGGCGCCGGACCTGGCCAGCGTGCACCGCGAACTGATCCTGGTCTCGGCCTACTTCGTGCCCGGTGAGCCGGGCCTGCTGTACCTGACCGGGCGCGCCGACGCCGGAGCCTCGGTCAAGCTGCTGACCAATTCGCTGGAAGCCACCGACGTGCCAGCGGTACACGGCGGCTATGCGCCCTATCGCCGGGCCTTGCTCGAGCATGGCGTGCAGCTGTTCGAACTGCGCCGCCAGCCGGGCGCCCCGGCGACTACGCGCCTGAGCCTGCATGGCAGCAGCTCGGACTCGAGCCTGCACAGCAAGGCGATGGTGTTCGACCGGCACAAGACCTTCATCGGTTCGTTCAACTTCGACCCGCGCTCTGTGCTGTGGAACACCGAAGTCGGCGTGCTGGTGGACAGCCCGGAGCTGGCCGAATACACCCGCGAACTGGCCCTGCAGGGCATGGCGCCGGCGCTGAGTTACCAGGTGAAGCTGGTGGGTGACAAGCTGGTGTGGGCGACCGAGGACAATGGCCAGCGGCACATGCTGACCTCGGAGCCGGGCGGTATCTGGCGGCGCTTCAATGCCTGGATCAGCAAGGCGGTCGGTTTGGAGAAGATGCTGTAGCCGGTATTGCCGGGGCCGCTTTGCGGCCCGCTCGCGACACGACGCCGCTCCTACACAAGCACCGCGTATTCTTGTAGGAGCGGCCTTGTGTCGCGAAAGGGCCGCCAAGCGGCCCCAAAATCCATCAGGCAGACGCCGCCTCAAAAGCCCCCGGCCGCCGCGTCAGCACCACCAACCCCGCCGCCCCCGCCGCCATCAGCCACAGCAACGCATGCCCGCTGACCCACTGGCTCCCCGCCCCGGCCAGCAACGGCCCGAGCAGGCAACCAATACCCCACAGCTGCGCCACATGGGCATTGGCCCGCACCAGCGCATCGTCGCGGTAGCGCTCGCCAATCAGGATCAGCGACAAGGTGAACAAGCCCCCGGCACTGGCGCCGAACAGCACCCACAGCGGCCAGATCGCCGGTGTGTCCAGCAACAGCGGAATCGCCAGGCTGGACACCATCAAGGTCATCGCGCAACCGGTGAACAGCGCCTGGCGCGACATATGGTCGGCCAGCGCCCCGATCGGCAGTTGCAGCACCGCATCACCCACCACCACGGTGCTGACCATGAACAGGGCGATCTCGGTGCTGAAGCCCTGCTGCAGGCAATACACCGGCAACAGGGTAAGAATCATCGCCTCGAAGGCGGCAAACAGTGCGACCGCCCAGGCGATCACCGGCAAGCGCCGGCAGAAGGCGAACAGGTCGCCGAAGGTCACGCTGCAGGCCTCGGTGCTGGGGGCACCGCCGCGACCGAGCAGCAACAAGGGCGCGAGCAGCAGAAGGCCGGTCGCGGCCCAGAAGCCAAAGTCGTCGTCGGAGCCGAGAAAGCCCAGTACCAGCGGCCCGGCCAGCTGGCTCAGGGCGTAACTGCTGCCGTACAACGCCACCAGGCGGCCGCGCCATTGCTCGACCACCAGCTGATTGATCCAGCTTTCACCGAGGATGAACACCACGGTCAACGACATGCCGATCAACAGGCGCAGCGCCAGCCACAGCGGGTAGCTGGGCAGCAAGGCGACCAGGCCGATCGACAGCGCCCCGCCCCACAGGCACAGGCGCATGGCCGAGGGCACGCCGACCCAACCGGCCAGGCGGCTGGCCAGGCTGGCGCCCAGCAGCACGCCGAGCGCCGGCATCGCCGCCATCACGCCGATGGCGAACCCACCGTAGCCCCAGGCCTCCAGGCGCAGGGACACCAGCGGCATGCTCACGCCGAGCGCCAAACCGACACTGAGCACCGATGCCAGTACAGCGAAGTAGGTACCCCAACGCATTGCAGCCTCCCAGGCTGGTTTTTCCAGGCCCATTCGCGGGTAAACCCGCTCCCACAGGTACATCACCACTTTTGAAAGCAGTGCAGCACCTGTGGGAGCGGGTTTACCCGCGAAAAGGCCCTACCGGATTACAGCTTGATCCAGGTCGCCTTCAGCTCGGTGTACTTCTCCAGCGCATGCAGCGACTTGTCACGGCCGTTGCCCGACTGCTTGAAGCCACCGAACGGCGCGGTCATGTCGCCGCCGTCGTACTGGTTGACCCAGACGCTGCCAGCGCGCACGGCGCGGGCGGTCTTGTGGGCCTTGGAGATGTCCGAGGTCCAGATACCGGCGGCCAGGCCATACGGGGTGTCGTTGGCGATGGCGATGGCTTCTTCGGCGGTGTCGAAGGCGATCACCGACAGCACTGGGCCGAAGATTTCTTCCTGGGCGATGCGCATGGCATTGGTCACGCCGTCGAAGATGGTCGGCTCGACGTAGGTGCCGCCGGTCTCTTCGAGTGTACGCTTGCCGCCAGCCAGCAGCGTGGCGCCGTCCTTGTGGCCGGCGTCGATGTACGACAGCACGGTGTTCATCTGCTGGGTGTCGACCAGGGCACCGACGGTGGTCTGCGGGTCCAGCGGGTTGCCTGGCTTCCAGCCCTTGAGGGCCTCGACCACCATGGGCAGGAACTTGTCCTTGATCGAACGCTCGACCAGCAAGCGAGAGCCTGCAGTGCAGACTTCGCCCTGGTTGAAGGCGATGGCGCTGGCAGCGGCTTCGGCAGCGGCTTGCAGGTCCGGGGCGTCGGCGAAGACGATGTTCGGGCTCTTGCCGCCGGCTTCCAGCCAGATGCGCTTCATGTTCGATTCGCCAGCGTAGACCATCAGCTGCTTGGCGATCTTGGTCGAGCCGGTGAACACCAGGGTGTCGACGTCCATGTGCAGGGCCAGGGCCTTGCCCACGGTGTGGCCGTAGCCTGGCAGCACGTTCAGCACGCCGGCCGGGATGCCGGCTTCAATGGCCAGCTGGGCGATGCGGATGGCGGTCAACGGGGATTTTTCGGACGGCTTGAGCACCACCGAGTTACCAGTGGCCAGGGCCGGGCCGAGTTTCCAGCAGGCCATCAGCAGCGGGAAGTTCCACGGTACGATGGCACCGACCACGCCCACCGGCTCGCGAGTGACCAGGCCAAGCTGGTCGTGTGGGGTCGGGGCGACTTCGTCGTAGACCTTGTCGATGGCTTCGGCGGTCCAGTGGATGGCATTGGCCGCGCCCGGGATGTCGATGCTGGAGGAGTCGCCGATCGGCTTGCCCATGTCCAGGGTTTCGAGCAGTGCCAGTTCTTCCACGTTTTTACGCAGCAGGTCGGCGAAGCGGATCAGCTTGGCCTTGCGCTTGGCCGGGGCCAGTTGCGACCAGACGCCGGAGTCGAAGGTGGCGCGGGCGTTTTCCACGGCGCGGTTGGCATCAGCCAGGTCGCAGCTGGCGACCTTGGCCAGGAAGCGTCCGTCGACCGGGCTCAGGCAGTCGAATGTTTCACCGGATGCGGCGTCGGTGTATTCGCCGTTGATGAAGGCACGGCCTTCGATCTTCAGTTGCTGGGCACGTTGTTCCCAGTCCGCACGGGTCAGGGTGGTCATACGAAACTCCTCCTCTTGTTTAGGTGCAACGCCGCACTGAGGACTCACTGGCGTTGTCAGAATTCTGGCCGGGCGACGAGCGCACACGGGCAAGCGATACCCTAAACCAGCCCGGGTAAAGTATCAATATATTTGACACGAACGGCCTAAAAGCCTACTGATGTTCATTTTATTAAACAACAACAGGAGCCGCACCATGAGCATCGACAGCATCATCGACTTCGCCCAGGTTCTCACCGAGGCCGAACGTTACCGCCCGGCGGCGGAGAAAATCCTCAAGGGCGAGCCGGACCAGGCTGTCTACAACCACTATTCGAGCCCGTGCGGGCAATTTGCCGCAGGAGTCTGGGAAGGTGCAGTGGGGCAATGGACGGTGAGCTACACCGAGCATGAGTACTGCGAGATCGTCCAGGGCGTTTCGGTGCTGCGCGATCAGGATGGCGGGGCCAAGACCCTGCGTGCCGGTGATCGGTTCGTCATCCCGGCAGGGTTCAAGGGCACCTGGGAGGTGCTGGAGCCTTGCCGCAAGATCTATGTGATGTTCGAGCAGAAATAATTTTTCGCCTGTTCGGGCCTCTTCGCGGGTAAACCCGCTCCCACAGGGATAGCGCATTCCCTGAGGGCGGCGGAGAACCCGCGAAGAGGCCGGCACAGGCATAAAAAAACCCGCGTCCTTTCGGATGCGGGTTTTTTTCAGGTCGCCGATCAATTACTTGATCTTGGCTTCCTTGTACACCACGTGCTTGCGAACAACCGGATCGTATTTCTTGATCTCGATTTTGTCCGGGGTGGTGCGCTTGTTCTTGTCGGTGGTGTAGAAGTGGCCGGTACCGGCACTCGAAACCAGACGGATCAATTCACGCATGATGCTCTCCCTTAAACCTTGGCGCCAGCTTTACGGATGTCAACCAGAACGGCGTCGATGCCGCGCTTGTCGATGATACGCATGCCTTTGGCGGAAACGCGCAGACGCACGAAACGCTTCTCGGATTCAACCCAGAAACGGTGGTGCTGCAGGTTCGGCAGGAAACGACGACGGGTTTTGTTGTTTGCGTGGGAAATGTTGTTCCCGGTTACTGGACCCTTACCAGTAACTTGACAGACTCTCGACATGACTCAGCCCTCTAAAACCACATGCCCAACCCGGCATGGGTTGGCCGCTTAATCTCTCAGTCTTTGGCGCCAGGCGCCGTGATTCTGGAGGTCTTATCGACCGGATCCGCTGATGCGACAGGCCGAGCCCCTAGAAAAGAGCGCTGCTTTATACCAGAAAGACTGCGCTGCAACAACAGAAGATGAGCATTCCACTGCCACGAATTGCGCGCGAGCAGCATAACGACTCGCCCGCCGCACTGTCGACCGCTCGTCGCCAAGCGCCTGAAAAAGAAGGTGGTCATTTCCTTTTACGCACACTAGGGTAGGACGTTTCCAGACTGCACCGGCAGATGGGCCATCGACCAGCCAAGGAGCCACCATGCGTGCTGCCGCCCTTTCCTTATTGTTCACCTCCCTGTTTGCCGCAGGCGTTGCCCAGGCCGCCCCGCTGAGTGTCTGCACCGAAGCCAGCCCCGAAGGCTTCGACGTGGTCCAGTACAACTCGCTGACCACCACCAATGCCTCGGCTGACGTGCTGATGAACCGTCTGGTCGAGTTCGACGCAGGCCAGGGCAAGGTGGTGCCGAGCCTGGCCCAGAGCTGGACGGTGTCTACCGACGGCCTGGTCTACGATTTCACCCTGCGTGACGGGGTCAAGTTCCACAAGACCGCGTACTTCACGCCGAGCCGCGAGCTCAATGCCGACGACGTGCTGTTCAGCTTCCAGCGCATGCTCTACCCGGCCCACGCCTGGCACAAGAGCGCTCCCGGCGGCTACCCGCATGCGCAGTCGCTGCAACTGGGCAGCCTGATCAAGGCGATCGAGGCGCCCACGCCGAACACCGTGCGCTTCACCCTGACCCACGCCGACGCCACCTTCCTGGCCACCTTGAGCATGGGCTTCGCTTCGATCTACTCGGCCGAATACGCCGACAAGCTGATGAAGGACGGCACCCCGGAGAAGCTCAACAGCCAGCCGATCGGCACCGGCCCGTTCGTCTTCCAGCGCTTCCAGAAGGACGCCGTGGTGCGCTACCGCGCCAACCCGGACTACTTCGGCGGCAAGCCGGCGGTCGACCCGCTGATCTTCGCCATCACCACCGATGCCAACGTGCGCCTGCAGAAGCTCAAGCGCGGCGAATGCCAGGTGGCCCTGTCGCCCAAGCCGCTGGATATTGCCGAGGCTGGCAAGGACGGCAACCTCAAGGTCGCCACCACCCCGGCATTCATGACCGCCTTCGTCGCCATCAACAGCGAGCACCCGCCGCTGGACAAGCCCGAGGTGCGCCAGGCGATCAACCTGGCCTTCGACAAGCAGGCCTACCTCAAGGCCGTATTCGAAGGCACCGCCACCGCCGCCAACGGCCCCTACCCGCCCAACACCTGGAGCTATGCCAAGAACCTGCCGGGCTACCCGCTGGACGTGGACAAGGCCAAGGCGCTGCTGGCCAAGGCGGGCCTGGCCGAGGGCTTCAGCACGACGATCTGGACCCGCCCTTCGGGCAGCCTGCTCAACCCCAACCCGAGCCTGGGCGCGCAGATGCTGCAGGCGGACCTGGCGAAGATCGGCGTCAAGGCCGAGATCCGCGTGATCGAATGGGGCGAGCTGATCCGCCGCGCCAAGGCTGGCGAGCATGACTTGCTGTTCATGGGCTGGGCCGGCGACAACGGCGACCCGGACAACTTCCTCAGCCCGCAGTTTTCCTGCGCGGCGGTGCAGTCGGGCACCAACTTCGCGCGCTTCTGCGACAACCGCCTGGACCAGCTGATCAGCGCAGGGCGCACCACCAACGACCAGAGCGTGCGCAGCCGGCTGTACCAGCAGGCGCAGACGCTGATCCAGCAGCAGGCGCTGTGGGTGCCGCTGGCGCACCCGACGGCGGCGACGCTGTTGCGCCAAGGGGTCGAAGGGTTCCAGGTGAGCCCGTTCGGGCGGCTGGACTTCAGCAAGGTGTCGGCTACTCGGTAAACCTGCATTGGCCCTTTCGCGGGTGAACCCGCTCCCACAGGACCACCACAGGCTCAAAATCTGTGGAGATCCTGTGGGAGCGGGTTCACCCGCGAAAGGGCCGGCACAGGCAGCACAAGGCCTCAGGCCACGATCCACCCCTGCTCGACCATCGACAGTGGCTCCCCATCGCCAACGATGATGTGATCCAGCACCCGCACATCGATCAACGCCAACCCGCGCTTCAGCGAAACCGTCAGGTGCACGTCATCCTGGCTCGGCTCACTGCTCCCCGAAGGATGGTTGTGACACAGAATCAGCGCCGCCGCGTTGTGCTGCAATGCCCGACGCACCACCTCTCGGGGATAGACATTCGCCCGGTCTATCGTGCCCCGGAAGAGGATCTCGAACGCCAACGGCCGATGCTTGCTATCCAGGAACAGGCAACCGAAAACCTCGCTTGCCTCATGGCGCAACATGGATTTCAGATAGCGCCGCACTGCTGTCGGGCTCTCCAGGGCAGGCGTGCGCTCGATATTTTCATCCAGATAGCGCCTGCCAATCTCCAGCAACGCCTGCAACTGCGCATATTTCACCGGCCCCAGCCCCGGCTCGCGCAATACGGCCTGCCGCTCAGCCTCAAGAAACGACCTGAGCCCGCCAAAGCGCGCCAACAGCCCCCGGGCAAGGTCCAGCACATTGCGCCCGGCCACCCCGGAGCCCAGCAACACGGCCAGCAACTCGGCGTCGGACAGCACCGCCGCGCCACGCAGCAACAACTTCTCCCTCGGCCGCTCATCCGCCGGCCACTCCCTGATGTTCATCCCCGCTCCCTGCCCTTGCTGCGGCCCGTTTCGGCCCTGTGTTAATCTATTTCGCCTCGTACATGCGACGTTCTGCCGCAGGCGGTTCCGAACGTCGCCGACCGCTCTCACTGGAATAAAGGCAAGCCTATGCAGCGGCTGTATCGCAAGCGCATCGTTCTCGGCGTCGGGGGTGGCATTGCCGCCTACAAAAGCGCCGAGCTGATTCGCCGACTCCTGGAGCACGGCGCGCAGGTGCGCGTCGTCATGACCCGTGGTGGTGCCGAATTCATCACCCCGCTGACCCTGCAGGCGCTGTCCGGCCACCCGGTGCACATGGATCTGCTCGACCCTGCCGCCGAAGCGGCCATGGGCCACATCGAACTGGCCAAGTGGGCCGACCTGGTGCTGATCGCCCCGGCCACCGCCGACCTCATGGCGCGCATGGCCCAGGGCATGGCCGACGACCTGCTGACGACATTGGTGCTGGCCACCGACGCCACCGTGGCCGTTGCCCCGGCAATGAACCAGGCAATGTGGCGCGACCCGGCCACGCAAGACAACCTCGACCTGCTCAAGCGCCGCGGCATCCAGGTGTTCGGCCCGGCCTCCGGCAGCCAGGCCTGTGGCGACGTGGGCCTGGGCCGCATGCTCGAAGCCACCGACCTGGCCTGGTGCGCCGCCGAAAGCTTCAAGCGCCAGGCGCTGACCGGCAAGCACGTGCTGATCACCGCCGGCCCCACCCAGGAAAACATCGACCCGGTGCGCTACATCACCAATCATAGCTCCGGGAAGATGGGCTTCGCCCTGGCCGAAGCGGCCGCCGAAGCCGGGGCTCGGGTGACCCTGGTGACGGGCCCTGTGCACCTGCAGACACCCGACCGGGTGCAGCGCATCGACGTGGTCAGCGCGCGGGACATGCTCGCGGCCTGTGAAGCGGCCATGCCATGCGACCTGTTCATCGCCTCTGCAGCGGTCGCGGACTACCGCCCAGAGGTGGTCGCCGCGCAAAAGCTCAAGAAGGATCCTACGACCGGCGACGGCATGCTGCTGCAGATGGTGCGCAATCCCGATATCCTTGCGACCATCGCTGGTCGCGTCGACCGCCCGTTCAGCGTCGGCTTCGCCGCCGAGACCGAACACTTGCTCGATTACGCCACGCGCAAGCTCAAGGACAAGAACCTCGACCTGATCGTCGCCAATGATGTGGCCAACCCCAGCATCGGCTTCAACAGCGAGGAAAACGCCCTGACCGTGATCGACCGCCAGCAGCACCAGACCCTCTTCGCGCAGACCAGCAAGGGCAAGATTGCCCGGCAACTGGTCGCCTTCATCGCCGAACGGCTCAACCAGGTTCAATAAGTTACATGCACGCTCTTCAAGCCAAGATCCTCGACCCACGCCTGGGCAGCGAATTCCCGCTGCCGCAATACGCCACCCCGGGTTCCGCCGGCCTCGACCTGCGCGCCCTGCTCAAGGAGGACACCGTTCTCGAGCCGGGCCAGACCCTGCTGATCCCCACCGGCCTGTCGATCTACATCGGCGACCCGGGCCTGGCGGCGATGATCCTGCCGCGCTCGGGCCTGGGCCACAAACACGGCATCGTGCTCGGCAACCTGGTCGGCCTGATCGACTCGGACTACCAGGGCGAGCTGATGGTGTCGTGCTGGAACCGTGGCGACACGCCGTTCACCATCGCCGTCGGCGAGCGCATCGCACAGCTGATCCTGGTGCCGGTGGTGCAGGCGCACTTCGACATCGTCGAGGCCTTCGACGAGACCCAGCGCGGCGCGGGTGGCTTCGGGCATTCCGGTACCCGCTGAGCCGGCCACCGACCGTTCAGGCCATGGATGGCGAACTCTCTGGCGATTGCACCGTCCAAGCGTTCAGTTTGCGCCTGCCCAGAAAGCCTTTGACTAAATGGAGCTCCAGAGATGAACGACATGGCCCACCTGGTCCCCGCACTGCCCGAGAGCATCTTCCGCGCCTATGACATCCGTGGCGTGGTCGGCAAGACGCTGCATGGCGAAACCGCCTACTGGATCGGCCGCGCCATCGGCGCGCAGACCCTCGCCCAGGGCGAACCGCAGATTTCCGTCGGCCGTGATGGTCGCCTGTCCGGCCCGATGCTGGTCGAACAGCTGATCCAGGGCCTGGTCGACGCCGGTTGCCAGGTCAGCGACGTCGGCCTGGTGCCGACCCCGGCGCTGTACTTCGCCGCCAACGTGCTGGCCGGCAAGTCGGGGGTGATGCTCACCGGCAGCCACAACCCGTCGGACTACAACGGCTTCAAGATCGTCATCGCCGGCGACACCCTGGCCAACGAGCAGATCCAGGCCCTGCTGACCCGCCTGAAGACCGACGACGTGCCACGCGGCCAAGGCAGCGTGCAGAAGGTCGAGATCCTCGAGCGCTACTTCCAGCAGATCGTCGGTGACGTGAAGCTTGCGAAGAAGCTCAAGGTGGTGGTCGACTGCGGCAACGGCGCCGCCGGCGTGGTCGCGCCGCAACTGATCGAAGCCCTGGGCTGCGAGGTCATCCCGCTGTTCTGCGAGGTGGACGGCAACTTCCCCAACCACCACCCGGACCCGGGCAAGCCGGAAAACCTCGAAGACCTGATCGCCAAGGTCAGGGAAACCGGCGCCGACATCGGCCTGGCCTTCGACGGCGACGGCGACCGCGTGGGCGTGGTGACCAATACCGGCAGCATCGTCTACCCTGACCGCCTGCTGATGCTGTTCGCCCAGGACGTGCTGGCGCGCAACCCGGGCGCCGAGATCATCTTCGACGTCAAGTGCACCCGGCGCCTGACGCCGCTGATCGAACAGCACGGCGGCCGCGCGCTGATGTGGAAGACCGGCCACTCGCTGATCAAGAAGAAGATGAAGCAGACCGGCTCGCTGCTGGCTGGCGAGATGAGCGGCCACATCTTCATCAAGGAACGCTGGTACGGTTTCGACGACGGCATCTACAGCGCCGCGCGCCTGCTGGAGATCCTCAGCAAGGCTTCGCAGAGCGCCGAAGAGCTGTTCGCCGCCTTCCCGAACGATATTTCCACGCCGGAAATCAACATTGATGTGACCGACGAGGGTAAATTCAGCATCATTGATGCACTGCAACGCGACGCCGACTGGGGCGAAGCCAGCCTGACCACCATCGACGGTGTGCGGGTCGACTACGCCAGCGGCTGGGGCCTGGTCCGCGCCTCCAACACCACACCGGTGCTGGTGCTGCGTTTCGAGGCCGAAAGCGCCGCCGAGTTGCAACGTATCAAGGATGTTTTCCGTGTCCAGTTGCTGCGGGTTGCCCCTGAGCTGCAACTGCCGTTCTGACCGACTATCTGTTCCTTACAGGAGCCCTGCATGACCCTCGATCGCGATGCCGCTTCCCATGTAGCCGAGGTTTTGTCCGAAGCACTGCCTTACATCCGCCGCTTTGTCGGCAAGACCCTGGTGATCAAGTACGGCGGCAACGCGATGGAGAGCGAAGAGCTCAAGACCGGCTTTGCCCGGGACATCGTGCTGATGAAGGCCGTGGGCATCAACCCGGTGGTCGTGCACGGTGGCGGCCCGCAAATCGGTGACCTGCTCAAGCGCCTGTCGATCGAAAGCCACTTCATCGATGGCATGCGCGTCACCGACGCGGCGACCATGGACGTGGTGGAAATGGTCCTCGGCGGCCAGGTCAACAAGGACATCGTCAACCTGATCAACCGCCACGGCGGCAGCGCCATCGGCCTGACCGGCAAGGACGCCGAGCTGATTCGCGCGAAGAAGCTCACCGTCAGCCGCCAGACCCCGGAGATGACCCAGCCGGAAATCATCGACATCGGCCACGTCGGCGAAGTGGTGAGCGTCAACACCGACCTGCTGAACATGCTGGTGAAGGGCGATTTCATCCCGGTGATCGCGCCGATCGGCGTGGGCGCCAACGGCGAGTCGTACAACATCAACGCCGACCTGGTGGCCGGCAAGGTGGCCGAAGCGCTGAAGGCTGAGAAGCTGATGCTGCTGACCAACATCGCCGGCCTGATGGACAAGGAAGGCAAGGTGCTGACCGGCCTGACCACCGAGCAGGTCAACGAGCTGATCGCCGACGGCACCATCTACGGCGGCATGCTGCCGAAGATCAAGTGCGCGCTGGATGCGGTGCAGGGCGGCGTGACCACCTCGCACATCGTCGACGGCCGCGTGCCGAACGCGGTGCTGCTGGAGATCTTCACCGACAGCGGCGTGGGCACCCTGATCAGCAACCGCAAGCGTCACTGATACCTGTGCCGGCCTCTTCGCGGGTAAACCCGCTCCCACAGGTACAGCACCACCTTCAAGGTTGGTGAAGACCCTGTGGGAGCGGGTTTACCCGCGAAAGGGCCGGAACAGGCGATACAAAAAAGGCGACCTTCACCGAAGGTCGCCTTTTTCATTTCCAGGCCAGGATCAGATCCCGTATTGCGCCCGATAGGCCTCAACGGCCGGCAGGTGCTGCTTGAGCTGCGGGTCGTCCGCCAGGAACTCCAGCACCTGGGTCAGCGACACGATGCTCACCACTGGGATACCGAAGTCACGCTCCACTTCCTGGATGGCCGACAGCTCGCCGTTGCCGCGCTCTTCGCGGTTCAGCGCGATCAGCACGCCGGCGGCCTTGGCCTGCTGGGCGTTGATGATCTGCATGACCTCGCGGATGGCGGTACCGGCGGTGATCACGTCATCGATGATAAGCACTTCACCGGCCAGCGGCGCACCCACCAGGCTGCCGCCTTCGCCGTGATCCTTGGCTTCCTTGCGGTTGAAGCACCATGGCACGTCGAGCTGATGCTGATCGGCCAGGGCGACGGCAGTGGTTGCCGCCAGTGGAATGCCCTTGTAGGCCGGGCCGAACAGCACGTCGAACGGGATCTTGCTGTCGACGATGGCTGCGGCATAGCAGCGGCCCAGCTCGGCCAGGGCGGAACCGGTGTTGAACAGGCCGGCATTGAAGAAATACGGGCTGGTACGCCCCGATTTCAGGGTGAATTCACCGAAGCGCAGCACGCCGCGGTCGATGGCAAAACGGATGAAGTCGCGCTGATACGGCTGCATGTAAGGTCCCGGACACCACGGATTTAGCTAAATGGGTTGAGCTCGGGTATCATACACGCACGAGATTTTTGGGGCCATTTATGCGGATCATCAGTGTGAACGTGAATGGCATTCAGGCTGCAGCCGAGCGTGGATTGCTCAGCTGGTTGCAAGCCCAGAATGCCGACGTCATCTGCCTTCAGGATACCCGCGCCTCGGCCTTTGAACTCGATGACCCAGCTTTCCAGCTCGATGGCTATTTCCTTTATGCCTGCGACGCGGAGGTGCCCGCCCAAGGTGGCGTGGCACTCTACTCGCGCATGCAGCCCAAGGCAGTCATCACCGGCCTGGGCTTCGAGACAGCCGACCGCTACGGGCGTTATCTGCAAGCAGATTTCGACAAAGTCAGTATTGCCAGCCTGCTGCTGCCTTCGGGCATGAACGGCGACGAAGACTTGAACCAGAAGTTCAAGTTGATGGACGACTTCGCCAAGTACCTGGACAAGCAGCGTCGCAAGCGTCGCGAATACATCTATTGCGGCTCGTTCTACGTGGCGCAGCAGAAGCTCGACATCAAGAACTGGCGTGACAGCCAGCAGTCGCCGGGCTTCCTGCCGCCCGAGCGCGCCTGGATGGACGCGATCACCGGCGACATGGGCTACGTCGATGCCCTGCGCGAAGTCAGCCGTGAAGGCGACCAGTACAGCTGGTGGCCGGACAACGAACAGGCCGAGATGCTCAACCTGGGCTACCGGTTCGACTACCAGATCCTCACCCCGGGCCTGCGCCGCTTCGTGCGCAACGCCCGCCTGCCGCGTCAGCCGCGCTTCTCCCAGCATGCGCCGCTGATCGTCGACTACGACTGGACGTTGACCATCTAAAAGCATTGGGGCCGCTTCGCGCCCCTTTCGCGACACAAGGCCGCTCCTACAGGTAATCGCATGGGTCCATACGGACGCGATCTCTTGTAGGAGCGGCCTTGTGTCGCGAAAGGGCCGCAAAGCGGCCCCAGCTTTATCAGATCAGATCGAAGTCAGTCGGCCAGGGCAGCGTTCTGCAGTTCGAAGATTTCAGTCATGCCCTTCTGCGCCAGCGCCAGCATGGCGTTGAAGTCTGCAGGCTGGAACGGCGCGCCTTCGGCGGTGCCCTGCACTTCGATGAAACCACCGGCGCTGGTCATCACCACGTTCAGATCGGTCTCGGCAGCCGAGTCTTCCAGGTAGTCCAGGTCGAGCACGGCTTCGCCCTGATACATACCCACCGAAACGGCAGCGATCATGTGCTTGAGCGGGTTGCCGGCCTTCAGGCCGCCGCGCTTCTTGATCACCGCCAGGGCATCGCACAGGGCGACCATGGCACCAGTGATGGACGCGGTGCGGGTGCCGCCATCGGCCTGGATCACGTCGCAGTCGATGTACAGGGTGATGTCGCCGAGCTTGCTCATGTCCAGCGCGGCGCGCAGCGAGCGGCCGATCAGGCGCTGGATTTCCAGGGTGCGGCCGCCTTGCTTGCCACGGCTGGCTTCGCGCTGGTTACGCTCGCCGGTGGAACGCGGCAGCATGCCGTACTCGGCGGTCAGCCAGCCTTGGCCCTGGCCTTTGAGGAAGCGCGGCACGCCGTTTTCGACGCTGACCGTGCAGATGACCTTGGTGTCACCGAACTCGACCAGTACCGACCCTTCGGCGTGCTTGGTGTAGTTGCGGGTGATGCGGATCGAGCGGAGCTGATCGGCGGCGCGACCACTTGGACGTTTCATCTGGGATACCTGTACTGGGACTTTGAATCTGACCGCCATTATAGGGCCCGTCGCCCGAGGTGGACATGCCTATTGTCGCGCCCCCGGCAGCCTGTCGCCTTTTCCCACCCGCGCGCCCACGCTCTGTAACATGGGCGGATTGGGCGCCACGGGCGCACTGCGCTACAATCCCGCGCCTTCCCTTCTTTTACGCGAGGTACTTTCCATGGTGCACAGCATGACCGCTTTTGCGCGTGTCGAGCGCGCCGGCAGCCAAGGCACCCTGGTCTGGGAACTGCGCTCGGTCAACCACCGTTACCTCGAGCCGCACCTGCGCTTGCCCGATGCCCTGCGCGACCTCGAAGGCGCCGTGCGCGAAGGCCTGCGCCAGGGCCTGTCGCGCGGCAAGGTCGAATGCACCCTGCGCCTGCACGAAGACAGCAGCGGCAAGCCGCTCAAGGTCGACCGCGAGCGCGCCGCGCAGCTGGTCGCCGCCGCCGAGGAAGTGGCCGGGCTGATCAAGCAGCCCGCCGCGCTCAACCCGCTGGAAGTGCTGTCCTGGCCGGGCGTGCTGGTGGCCGACGCCAGCGACCCGCAGGCCCTCAACGCCGAAGCCGTGGCGCTGTTCGACGAAGCCCTGGGCGAACTCAAGGCCGGGCGCCTGCGCGAAGGCCAGGAACTGGCCCGACTGATCAACGAGCGCCTGGACAGCATGGCCAGCGAGGTCACCACCCTGCGCGCCCTGGTGCCGCAGATGCTCGCGGCCCAGCGGCAGAAGATCCTCGACCGCTTCGGCGACCTCAAGGCCGAACTCGACCCCCAGCGCCTGGAGCAGGAAATGGTCCTGCTGGCACAGAAGAGCGACGTTGCCGAGGAACTCGACCGCCTCAGCACCCACGTCAACGAAGTGCGCCGGGTGCTCAAGTCCGGCGGCGCCGCCGGCCGGCGCCTGGATTTCCTCATGCAGGAACTCAACCGCGAAGCCAACACCCTGGGCTCCAAGGCCTTCGACCCGCGCAGCACGCAAGCGGCGGTCAACCTGAAGGTGTTGATCGAGCAGATGCGTGAACAAGTACAGAACATCGAGTAAGGCCACCCCCACCATGAATCAAAGCAGCGGCACCCTCTACATCGTTTCGGCTCCCTCCGGCGCCGGCAAGACCAGCCTGGTCACCGCCCTGATCAAGGCCGACCCGCGCGTCAGCGTCTCGGTCTCGCACACCACCCGCGCCATGCGCCCGGGTGAGGAACACGGCGTGAACTACCACTTCGTCAGCCATGACGATTTCAAGGGGCTGATCGCCCAGGGTGACTTCCTCGAGCACGCCGAGGTGTTCGGCAATTTCTACGGCACTTCGCGCAGCGCGCTGCAAGAAGTGCTGGACCAGGGCAACGACCTGATTCTGGAAATCGACTGGCAAGGCGCCCAGCAGGTGCGCAAGCTGATGCCCGAGGCACGTTCGGTGTTCATTCTGCCGCCGAGCCAGCAGGCCCTGCGCGAGCGTCTGGATGGCCGTGGCCAGGACAGCGAGGAGATCATCGCCGGGCGCATGAAGGAAGCGGTCAGCGAGATGGAGCATTACGACGAGTATGAGTACGTCATCATCAATGACGACTTCGCCGTGGCGCTGGAGGAATTGAAGGCGGTGTTCGTGGCCAACCGGTTGCTACTTAAGAAGCAACAGCAGCGCCACGAGATCCTGCTGAAGCAATTGATCGGCTGAAGAATTCGCGGGTAAACCCGCTCCCACAGGGATTGCGGCGCATTCAAGACCAGCGCCGAACCTGTGGGAGCGGGTTTACCCGCGAATGGCTCGAAAGGCTATTCCTGAAGTGGCAGGGTAGCCTGCTGACGCAGGGTCGCCCCCAGGAAATAAGCCGGCGCCCGCATCCGCGAAATCATCATCAGCACGATCCCCAGTGCCGAAATGATCGCTGCAATCACGAACACCAGCCCCAGCCCTGCCACGTGCGAACCGCTGCCGAAGTCCGGCGAGGCGCTGTCGATCGCCGTGCGCACGAAGATCACCGACAGGATCACCCCACCCACCAGCGGGCACAGGCCGCGCATGAAGAAGTGGCGCAGGCTGCCGAACAGGCTGTCGCGGAAGTACCACACGCAGGCGAACGCCGTCAGCGAATAGTAGAAGCAGATCATCATGCCCAGCGCAGTGATGGTGTCGGCCAGCACGTTCTCGCTCAGGGTGCGCATGGTCACGTAGAACACCCCGGCCGCCACGCCGGCGCAGATGGTCGCGTAGCGCGGCGTCTGCGAGCGCGGGCAGACGCTGGCGAACTTCTGCGGCACCGCACCGTAGTAGCCCATGGCAAGCAGCGTGCGCGCCGGCGACACGAAGGTCGACTGCAGCGAGGCCGCCGTGCTGGCCAGCACGGCGATGGACATCAGGATCGCCAGCGGCCCCATCACCGGCCCGGCCAGGTGGGCAAAGACGTTTTCCTGGATGCGCGGGTTGTTCAGGCCCAGGCCATGCTCGCTGATGCCGGCGAACTGCAGGGTGGCGATGGCGGTGACCAGGTACAGGCCGAGGATCAGCAGCACGGTCCAGGTGGCGGCCTTGCCCGGCACCTCGTCGCTGCCGATCGACTCTTCGCTGACGGTCAGGCACACGTCCCAGCCCCAGAAAATGAAGATCGACAACGACAGCCCGGCGGCAAAGGCCGAGAACGACTCGACGCCGAACGGGTTGAACCAGGCGAAATCGAATTCCAGCGGCGGCGGCGCAGTGGTGCCGCCGAAGGCGGCGAAGGCAAAGCCCAGCAGCACCAGCAACTGCAACGCCACCAGGCCGTACTGCACGGTCATGGTGGTGGCCATGCCGCGGCAGCAGATCCACACCGCCAGGGCGATGAACACGCAACAGGTGGTGATGTTCACCAACAGGTTGTCGGCCAGGGCCGCCAGTTCGTGCTGGCCGGTGATCTGGCTGAGGAACAGGTAGAAGAAATCGACGGCCACGCCGGCCAGGTTGGACAGCACGATGGTGGTGGCGACCACCAGCCCCCAGCCGCCGATCCAGCCGATCATCGGGCCGAAGGCGCGGGCCGACCAGGTAAAGGAGGTGCCGCTGTCCGGCTCGGCCGAGTTCAGCTCGCGGTAGCCCAGGGCGACCAGCAGCATCGGCAGGAAGCCAACGATGAACACGGCGGGAAGATGCGCACCGACCTCACGCACGGTCGGGCCGAGGGCGCCGGTCAGGGTGTAGACCGGGGCGATGGTGGAAATGCCCAGCACCACGCTGGCCAGCAGGCCAAGACGGCCCTTGGCCAGGCCTTTGCTGCGCTGAGTGCTGCCCGAGTCGGCCACGTCGGGTGGGCGGCCGGCTTCTGTGTAATTGCTCATGAGTTTGTGCCGTAACTATTGGAATTGTTTTCACAGGCCCCGTACCCAGGGCCTGCTTCCACTCATTGAAAGCGCGCTGCCGGGGGTAGGTCATCCCGGACTTTCGGCTGACTTGCGGTCAGGCCTCCCGTGCAGCATGGGCAATGCAGGCCTCGCGGAACGCCTGGAACAGGCGCAGCGAGACCGGGTTGTCGGCGAAACGCCATTCCGGGTGCCACTGCACGCCGAGCACGAAGCCCGGCGCGTCAGGCATCGACACCGCCTCGATCAGGCCATCCGGGGCCCGTGCCTCGACCCGCAGGCCCGGGGCCAGGCGGTCGATGCCCTGACTGTGCAGCGAGTTGACCTCGAACTGCGCAGCCAGACCCAGCCGCTCGAACAACCCGCCAGGCGCAATGCTGACGGGATGGCGAGGGCCATACTGCACCTCCAGGGGTGCCTCTTCGGGTTCGCGATGGTCCAGGTAGCCGGGCAGTTCGTGCACGCGCTGGTGCAAGCTGCCGCCCAGGGCCACGTTCAGTTCCTGGAAGCCCCGGCAGATGCACAGCACCGGCACGCCGGCAGCGATGGCCGCCTGCAGCAACGGCAGGGTCAGGCGGTCACGCGCCAGGTCGTGGCGGGTGCCGTCGGCGCTGGGAGCGCCATTGTAATGATGCGGCTCGACATTTGAAGGCGAGCCGGTAAAAACAATGCCGTCGAGCTGGGCCAGCAGCGCCTGCGGGTCGCTGCCGCCGTCGCGGGCCGGCAGGATCAGCGGCAACCCGGCAAAGCCCGCGGCCTCCACATACTTGTCGCCCACCGTGTGCGACGAGTTCTTCCCCACCTGCTGGCGGCAGGCGCTGACACCGATCAAGGGGACCGCAGTTGCGCTCATGGGCTTACACCGTGTGCAGGTACCAGTTGTACTCGAGGTCGGAAATCGACACTTCGAACTCGGCCAGCTCGCTTTCCTTGCAGGCCACGAAGATATCGATGTAGTCCGGACTGATGTATTGGTTGAGGACTTCGCTGTCATCCAGCGCGCGCAGGGCATCGCGCAGGTTGTTCGGCAGGCTCTGTTCCAGCTGCTCGTAGGAGTTGCCTTCGATCGGTGCAGGCGGCTCGACCTTGCCGGTCAGGCCGTGGTGGATACCGGCGAGGATCGCCGCCAGCATCAGGTACGGGTTGGCGTCGGCGCCGGCGACGCGGTGCTCGATGCGCACGTTGTCGCTGCTGTCGGTCGGCACGCGCACGGCCACGGTGCGGTTGTCCAGGCCCCAGCTCGGCGCGTTCGGCACGTAGAACTGCGCGCCGAAGCGGCGGTAGGAGTTGATGTTCGGGCAGAGGAAGGCCATCGACGCCGGCATGGTTTCCAGTACGCCGCCGACGGCATGGCGCAGGGCGTCGCTTTGCAGCGGGTCGTCACTGGCGAAGATGTTCTTGCCGGTCTTCTTGTCGAGCAGCGAGATGTGCACGTGCAGGCCGTTGCCGGCCTGGCCCGGGTAGGGCTTGGCCATGAAGGTGGTGTCCATTTCATGGTCGTAGGCGACGTTCTTGATCAGGCGCTTGAGCAGGATCGCGTAGTCGCAGGCCTTCAGCGGGTCGGCCACGTGGTGCAGGTTGACCTCGAACTGCGCCGGGGCGCTTTCCTTGACGATGGCGTCGGCCGGCAGGCCCTGCTCCTTGGCCGCTTCGAGCATGTCCTGCAGGCAGTCGGCGTATTCGTCGAGGTCGTCGATCAGGTACACCTGGGTCGACTGCGGGCGCTTGCCGGAGATTGGCGAGCGTGGCGGTTGCGGGCGGCCGTTGAGGTTGTCCTGGTCGATCAGGTAGAACTCCAGCTCGAACGCGGCGCAGATGTCCAGGCCCAGGGCGTCGAACTTGCTCACCACCTGGCGCAGCACCTCGCGCGGGTCGGCGAAGAACGGCTCGCCTTCGATCTCGTGCATGGTCATCAGCAACTGCGCGGTCGGGCGCTTCTGCCAGGGCTCATTGGAGAGGCTGCCGGCGATCGGGTAACAGATGCGGTCGGCGTCGCCGATGTCCAGGCCCAGGCCGGTGCTTTCCACGGTGGAGCCGTTGATGTCGAGGGCGAACAGCGACGCCGGCAGGTTGATGCCCTTCTCGTACACCTTGTGCAGGCTGGCCCGCTCGATGCGCTTGCCGCGTACCACGCCGTTCATGTCGGAGATCAGCAGGTCGACGTACTGCGTATCCGGATGGGCCTGAAGGAAGTCATTCATCTCGCTGGAAGTACTGGCGCACGGGGTGACCGACGTCATGGCTTACATCCTATGATTTGCTGCGGCGATGTGGGGGATACGGCTGGCGCCTCACGGGCGACGATGGTTGCAGCTGTTGTTCTTTTCACTTTCCCATCGTGGGGATTGGTTACCCGACCGGGCGCATTGATTCCCGGGGGCCGTTTCACTATAAAATGGCCCTGACGCAACAGACATTGGCAATTCGGCAAGCAGAGCGTGCACCAATGCAATATCAGATTACCCACGCCGACCTCTCCCTGGTCCTGGCACTGGAGCGCGGTCGCTCGCTGGCCAAGGCCGCGGAACTGCTCAAGGTCGACGTCTCGACCGTGTTCCGTTCGATCCGGCGGCTGGAGTCGGCGCTCGGCACCGCGCTGTTCGTCAAGAGCCGCAAGGGCTACCTGCCGACCGACACCGCCCAGGCCCTGGCCGAACAGGCCGAACGCGCCGAGCAGGCGCTGGAGGCCGCACGCATCGCCATGACCAGCGGCGAGCAGGTGGTCAGCGGCACCGTGCGCCTGACCTGCACCGAAGCGGTGATGCACAGCCTGCTGCTGCCGGCGCTGGCGGCGTTCATGCCCAACTACCCGGCGCTGTCGCTGGAGATGGGCACCTCCAACACCTTCGCCAACCTCAGCCGGCGCGATGCCGACATCGCCCTGCGCCTGACCAACACGCCGCCGGAACACCTGGTCGGCCGCTGCCTGGGCTCTACTTCCTACGTGATCTGCGGCCAGCCGCAGTGGCGCGCGCGCCTGGACGAGGCGGCGGGCAGCGTGCCGTGGATCGCCCCGGACGACTCGATGCAGGACCACCCCACGGTGGTCTGGCGCAACCAGCAGTATCCGGGGCTGAGCCCGCGCTATCAGTGCAGCGGCATGTCGACCATCGCCCAGCTGGTGAGCACCGGCCTGGGGGTGGCGGCGTTGCCGGACTATATGGTGGATGCGCTGCCGGGCGTCGAGGCCTTGAGCGGGCCGCTGCCGGGGTGCGATACCCAATTGTGGCTGCTGACCCGCCCGGATTGCCGGGCACTGCGCTCGGTGCAGACATTGTTCGAGGAACTGACGCCGCGGTTGCGGGATGCGATGCTCTGAGGTTATCGTCGGGATCATGCAGCGAGGGCGTCTGCTGCGGCCCTTTCGCGGGCAAACCCGCTCCCACAGAGTGCAGAGATACCCAGGCCTGACGAGATAGCCGACAAAACAGCGCTTCCCTATTGGCTGGTGATTTTTTAAACTATCGAGTCCGCCTGCCCATACTGGGCGCACGCCTACCGCATTTGCTACTGAGGAAGACCATGGCCCGCGTAACTGTTGAAGACTGCCTGGAACACGTGGATAACCGTTTTGAGCTGGTCATGCTCTCGACCAAGCGCGCCCGTCAGCTGGCTACCGGCGGCAAAGAGCCGCGCGTAGCGTGGGAAAACGACAAACCGACCGTGGTCGCCCTGCGCGAAATCGCCGAAGGTATCGTCACCCCTGAGTTCATCGCCGCCGAAGAGATCGTCACCGAGGATCCGGTCTTCGCCGCGTTCGAGGACGAGTCCAACGAGGCTGTCTGATCGATGCCCTGTCGACGTCGCGCGGCACAAGGCCTTCTTCCTCGGCAAGAGGTGAAACCATGCCGGGCATAGAAGCCTTAGCCGAACGGCTGTCGACCTACCTGGGCCCCGAACAGGTCAACCTGGTTCGCCGCGCCTATTTCTATGCCGAACAGGCACACGACGGGCAGCGCCGCCGCAGCGGCGAGCCCTACGTGACCCATCCGCTGGCCGTGGCCAGCATCCTCGCCGACATGCACATGGACCATCAGAGCCTGATGGCGGCCATGCTGCACGACGTGATCGAAGACACCGGCATCGCCAAGGAAGCCCTCTGCCAGCAGTTTGGCGAGACCGTGGCCGAACTGGTCGACGGGGTCAGCAAGCTGACCCAGATGAACTTCGAGACCAAGGCCGAGGCGCAGGCCGAGAACTTCCAGAAGATGGCCATGGCCATGGCCCGCGATATCCGCGTGATCCTGGTCAAGCTGGCCGACCGCCTGCACAACATGCGCACCCTGGAAGTGCTGTCCGGCGAAAAGCGCCGGCGCATCGCCAAGGAAACCCTCGAGATCTACGCCCCCATCGCCAACCGCCTGGGGATGCACACCGTGCGCGTGGAGTTCGAGGACCTCGGCTTCAAGGCCATGCACCCGATGCGCTCGTCGCTGATCCACCGGGCGGTGAAGAGCGCGCGCGGCAACCGCAAGGAGATCGTCGCCAAGATCGAGCACTCGCTGGCCAACTGCCTGGCCGCCGACGGCATCGAGGGCGAGGTCAGCGGCCGGCAGAAACACCTCTATGGCATCTACAAGAAGATGCGCGGCAAGCGCCGCGCCTTCAACGAGATCATGGACGTGTACGCCTTCCGCATCATCGTCGACAAGGTCGACACCTGCTACCGCGTGCTCGGCGCCGTGCACAACCTGTACAAGCCGCTGCCCGGCCGCTTCAAGGACTACATCGCGATCCCCAAGGCCAACGGCTACCAGTCGTTGCACACCACGCTGTTCGGCATGCACGGCGTACCCATCGAGATCCAGATCCGCACCCGCGAGATGGAAGAGATGGCCAACAACGGCATCGCCGCGCACTGGCTGTACAAGTCCAACGAGGACGAGCAGCCCAAGGGCAGCCATGCCCGCGCACGGCAGTGGGTCAAGGGCATCCTCGAGCTGCAGCAGCGCGCCGGCAACTCGCTGGAATTCATCGAGAGCGTGAAGATCGACCTGTTCCCGGACGAGGTCTACGTGTTCACGCCCAAGGGCCGGATCATGGAGCTGCCCAAAGGCTCCACCGCCGTCGACTTCGCCTATGCGGTGCACACCGACGTCGGCAACAGCTGCATCGCCTGCCGCATCAACCGCCGCCTGGCGCCGTTGTCCGAGCCGCTGCAGAGCGGTTCGACGGTGGAGATCGTCAGTGCCCCGGGCGCCCGGCCGAACCCGGCCTGGCTCAACTTCGTGGTCACCGGCAAGGCGCGCACGCACATCCGTCACGCGCTCAAGCAGCAGCGCCGTTCCGAGTCGATCAACCTTGGCGAGCGCCTGCTGAACAAGGTGCTCACCGGCTTCGACAGCAGCCTGGAGAAGATTCCCCAGGAGCGCATCCAGGGCATTCTCGCCGAGTACCGCCTGGAACTGATCGAAGACCTGCTCGAAGACATCGGCCTGGGCAATCGCATGGCCTACGTGGTCGCCCGCCGCCTGCTGTCGGCCGAAGGCGAGCAGTTGCCGGCGGCGGAAGGCCCGCTGGCCATCCGCGGCACCGAAGGTCTGGTACTGAGCTACGCCAAGTGCTGCACGCCGATCCCGGGTGACCCGATCGTCGGCCACCTGTCGGCCGGCAAGGGCATGGTCGTGCACCTGGAAAACTGCCGCAACATCAGTGAAATCCGACACAACCCGGAGAAGTGCGTACAGCTCTCCTGGGCCAAGGACATCACCGGCGAATTCAATGTAGAGTTGCGCGTGGAACTCGAACACCAGCGCGGCCTGATCGCGCTGCTGGCCAGCAGCGTCAACGCTGCCGACGGCAACATCGAGAAGATCAGCATGGACGAACGCGACGGCCGTATCAGCGTGGTCCAACTGGTGGTCAGCGTGCACGACCGCGTGCACCTGGCGCGTGTGATCAAGAAGCTGCGTACCCTGACCGGCGTGGTCCGCATCACCCGCATGCGTACGTAGTCCGCCAACCGCAAGGAGTCATCATGAGCAAGACCGTCATCAACAGCGACAAGGCCCCTGCCGCTATCGGCACCTACTCCCAGGCGATCAAGGCCGGCAACACCGTGTACATGTCGGGGCAGATTCCGCTCGACCCGAAGACCATGGAACTGGTCGAAGGCTTCGAAGCCCAGACCGTTCAGGTGTTCGAGAACCTCAAGGCCGTGGCAGAAGCCGCTGGCGGTTCGTTCAAGGACATCGTCAAGCTGAACATCTTCCTCACCGACCTGAGCCACTTCGCCAAGGTCAACGAAGTGATGGGTCGCTACTTCGAGCAGCCGTACCCGGCCCGCGCCGCCATCGGCGTCGCCGCGCTGCCTAAAGGCGCCCAGGTCGAAATGGACGCCATCCTGGTCATCGAATGATGCCCCTGGTGACGGGCGCCCTGCCCGTCACCCTCCCCCTGCAAGGTTATCCCCTCATGCGTCAAGCACTGCTCCTCGCGCTGGCAGGCCTGCTTCTGGGCGGCTGCGCCAACCACAAACCCCAAGACTACGCTGGAACCTGGATCAACCAGGACGCCATCGATGCCACCGTCAAAAGTGGCAAAGTGCTCGAGACACTTTCTGCGCAAGGCGCAGTGTCCGAGATACAGATCGACAACCAAGGCCAGCAGGCCACTTACCTGCACGATTCCTTCGAACACGTCAGTGGTCGCCTCAGCCCTGCGGACGACACCCTTCGATTCGTCGACAGTTCCGGCAAGGAACAGCTGAAACTGAAGGGTGACGAACTGCACTTCACCACCTATGACGGCAACCAACTGGTCTTCGTCAAACCCAAGGCAGCTGAGCCTGCGGGCACCGTCCAGCCTTTGGGCAGCACCTTCAGAAAAGCGCTGTATCAAGCCTACCTCGGAGGATCGTGGAAGATCACCGAAGGCCAGGGCGTGGGCGCCACGGTGCACTTCAATGACAACAGCAGCGTTACCGGCCTTCCAGGGCCTGCCTACTACGCGCTGTGCATGGGGGGTGACTGTCGCAACATGGCCGGCGACAACGACAGCATGTGGCTGGAGCGCGATCAACGGGGTGCGCCGTTCATCTTCAAGCGCGATGGCGACACGCTGACCATCTTCAAGGCAGTGAATACCGCCCAGCCGGACGAGATTCCGCAACTGGTCGCCGGTGCGCGGCAGTGGGTGCTGGAGCGGGACTGACGCCTCTCGTCAATCCGAGTGCCATCCCTGTGGGAGCGGGTTTACCCGCGAAGCAGACAACGCGGTGGATGGCACGGGCTTCGCCCCTGTTCGCGGGCAAGCCCGCTCCCACAGGGGACCGCGCAGGCTTTTCAGATTCCGAGCAAGACAGTTGCTCCCGAAAAAGAACACCGCGCAGGCTTATGGATCAGCGCTTGCCTGCCAGAATCGCCGCATAGCCTTGCTTGTAGCTCGGATACACCGGCGCCCAGCCCAACGCCCGCACCCGGGCATTGCTGCAACGCTTGCTGCCGGTACGGCGCACGCGCTGCTCATCGGACCACTCGGTAACCCCCATGTACTCCCGCAGCCAGGCCACCACGTCGGCCAGCGGCGCGGGGTCGTCGTCGACACCGATATAGCAGTCCTCCAGCGCCGCGCCGTCGGCATCGGCCTGCAACAGGAAGGCCATCAAGCTGGCCGCATCCTCGGCATGAATCCGGTTGCCGTACAGCGGCGGCTCCTCGGCCACCCGATACCCCTGGCGCACCTGGCTCAGCAGCCACTCCCGGCCCGGCCCATAGATCCCGGTCAGGCGGATCACGCTGGCCGGGATGCCGCTCGCCAAGGCCAGGCCTTCGGCTTCGAGCATCACCCGCCCGGAATAGCCCTCAGGCTCGGTGGCCGCCGTTTCGTCGATCCACGCCCCGTCCTGCTGCGCGAACACACTGCTGCTGGAAACGAACAGCAACCGACGCGGGCGCTGGCCGCGCTCGGCCAGCCAGCCCAGCACATGGCGCAAACCCTCGACGTAGGCGCTCTGGTAACCGGCTTCGTCATGCTGGCTGGCGGCCACGCAGTACACCAGGTAGTCCGGCGAACGCTGCGGCCAGGACGGTGGAATGGCAGGGTCGGCAAGGTCGGCAGCGATGGGGGCGACACCCTCGGGCAACTGCCCCACCGAGCGGCGCAGGCCACTCACTTGCCAGCCTTTGGCCAGCAACTGGCGGGCCAGACGGCCGCCTACATCACCGCAACCCACAATTACTGCAGAAAGGCCTGACATCTCTAAACTCCTAGACCAAAGGATCAGGCTAGCCGCATTGGACGATGGACGGCTAGACCACAGGTGAAAAAAGCAACAAGATTACTTTTGTTAACAAGAATTACTTGCAATAATGGCACCCCTATCTGTTCTCGGCCTATTTCGAGGCCTTGGAGAACGCACACTTTCTTCTTCATCAGGTCCGGCCAGCATGACACGTACTCAACCTTCCGCTTCGCCAACCCCGTCGCGCGCCTGGCGCGCCATCGCCGCGCTGATGTTCAGCCTGGTGCTGGCCCCGCTGGCCATGGCCGATGAGCCCAACGCCAATGCCGCCACCACGGCCGCCGCCAGCGCCCCGGCCAGCCCGGCTGCCACCCCGGCACCCGCCGCCGAAGGCCAGGCCGCTACCCCGGTCGACGCACCTGCCGCTGCCGACCCGGCCGTCCAGGAACTGGTTGAAGACACCTCGCTGGGCATGGCCCACGACCTGTCCCCATGGGGCATGTACAAGAACGCCGACATCATCGTGAAGATCGTGATGATCGGCCTGGCCATCGCGTCGATCATCACCTGGACCATCTGGATCGCCAAAGGCTTCGAGCTGATGGGCGCCAAGCGTCGCCTGCGGGGCGAAATCGCCGCACTGAAACAGTCGGTGAGCCTGAAAGAAGCCAGCGAAGTCTCCAATAAAGAAGGCACCCTGGCCCACACCCTGGTCCACGATGCCCTCGAAGAGATGCGCCTGTCGGCCAACGCCCGCGAGAAGGAAGGCATCAAGGAACGCGTCAGCTTCCGCCTGGAGCGCCTGGTAGCCGCCAGCGGCCGCAGCATGAGCAACGGCACCGGCGTGCTGGCCACCATTGGTTCGACCGCTCCATTCGTCGGCCTGTTCGGTACCGTATGGGGCATCATGAACAGCTTCATCGGCATCGCCAAGACCCAGACCACCAACCTGGCCGTGGTAGCCCCAGGTATCGCCGAAGCCCTGCTGGCCACCGCCCTGGGCCTGGTCGCGGCGATCCCGGCCGTGGTCATCTACAACGTCTTCGCCCGCTCCATCGCCGGCTACAAGGCACAGGTGTCCGACGCCTCCGCCCAGGTACTGCTGCTGGTCAGCCGTGACCTGGACCACCAGGGTGGCGAGCGCGCCGCCCCGCACATGGTGAAAGTGGGGTAAGCCATGGGCCTGCATCTCAACGAAGGTGGCGACGACCTCGCCGAAAACCACGAAATCAACGTTACGCCGTTCATCGACGTGATGCTGGTGCTGCTGATCATCTTCATGGTCGCCGCCCCCCTGGCCACGGTCGACATCAAGGTCGACCTGCCGGCCTCGACCGCCAAGCCGGCGCCGAGGCCGGAGAAACCGGTGTTCGTCAGCGTCAAGACCGACCAGAAGCTGTACGTCGGCGACGATCAGGTGGCAGCCCCCGAACAGCTTGGCCAGATGCTCGACGCCAAGACCAAGGGTGACAAGGAAACCACCATCTTCTTCCAGGCCGACAAGGGCGTGGATTACGGTGACCTGATGGAAGTGATGAACACCATGCGCGCGGCCGGTTACCTCAAGGTCGGTCTGGTAGGTCTCGAGACGGCAGCCAAGAAATGACGAAAACGCGCTCAAACATGGCGCGCTACGGTGGCAGCCTGGCAATCGTGCTGGGCTTGCACGCGGTTGCCGTGCTGCTGACGCTCAACTGGTCGGTGCCCCAGGCCATCGAGCTGCCGCCGGCAGCCATGATGGTCGAGCTGGCGCCGCTGCCTGAGCCCGCGCCGCCACCGCCACCGAAGGTCGCACCCCAGCCACCGGCCGAGGTCGAGGAGCCGCCGCTGCCCAAGCTGGTCGAGGCGCCGAAGCCGAAGATCGCCGTCGCCAAGCCCAAGCCCAAGCCGAAACCTCAGCCGCCCAAGCCCGAGAAGAAGCCTGAGCCGCCGAAGGACGAGCCGCCGGCCAAGGAAGAAGTGGTCGACACGCCGCCAAGCAACACGCCACCGCAGAAATCGGCGGCACCGGCACCGAGCATCGCCTCCAACAGCAAAGCGTTGCCGACCTGGCAGAGCGACCTGCTGCGCCACCTGGCGAAGTACAAGCGCTACCCGGAAGACGCTCGCCGTCGAGGCCTGCAAGGTATCAACAAGCTGCGTTTCGTGGTCGACGCCGAAGGCAAGGTGGTTTCCTATGCCATGGCAGGCGGCTCCGGCAGCGCGGCCCTGGACCGGGCGACGATGGAAATGATCCGCCGCGCCGGCACCGTACCGAAACCGCCAGCGGAGCTGCTGACCAATGGCACGATCGAGGTGGTGGCGCCGTTCGTCTACTCCCTGGACCGCCGCTGACACTTTTGTTTCTGTCACAAATCGGCAAGTCTGATAACGTGCGTCTATCGATTGCAGCCGCTATGCTGGGCCCGCAACTTCATGGACGCACGTTATGACCCTCACAGAATTACGCTACATCGTCACGCTCGCTCAAGAGCAGCACTTCGGCCACGCCGCCGAGCGCTGCCATGTCAGCCAGCCGACCCTGTCGGTCGGCGTGAAGAAGCTCGAGGACGAGCTGGGCGTGCTGATCTTCGAGCGCAGCAAGAGCGCGGTGCGCCTGACCCCGGTCGGCGAAAGCATCGTCGCCCAGGCGCAGAAGGTGCTGGAGCAGGCCCAGGGCATCCGTGAACTGGCCCAGGCCGGCAAAAACCAGCTCACCGCCCCGCTCAAGGTCGGTGCCATCTATACCGTCGGCCCCTACCTGTTCCCGCACCTGATCCCGCAGTTGCATCGGGTGGCGCCGCAGATGCCGCTGTACATCGAAGAGAACTTCACCCACGTGCTGCGCGAGAAACTGCGCAACGGCGAGCTGGACGCAGTGATCATCGCCCTGCCGTTCAACGAAGCCGACGTGCTGACCCTGCCGCTGTACGACGAGCCCTTCTGCGCGCTGATGCCGGCCGACCACCCGTGGACGGCGAAGAAGACCATCGACACCGCCATGCTCAATGACAAGAGCCTGCTGCTGCTCGGCGAGGGCCACTGTTTCCGTGACCAGGTCCTGGAAGCCTGCCCGACGCTGAACAAGGGCGGCGACGGTGCCAAGCACACCACGGTCGAATCCAGCTCGCTGGAAACCATCCGCCACATGGTCGCCTCGGGCCTTGGCGTGTCGATCCTGCCGTTGTCGGCCGTGCACAGCCACCACTATGCCCCGGGGGTCATCGAAGTGCGTCCGCTCACGCCACCGGCGCCGTTCCGCACCGTGGCCATCGCCTGGCGCGCCAGCTTCCCGCGGCCGAAGGCGATCGAGATCCTTGCCGACTCGATCCGCCTCTGCTCGGTGGCCAAGCCGCCCGTGGAACAACCGGCCTGATCCATGACTGAGCTGTCGAAGGTCTCGGTCACCGCGCTCAAGGGCGTAGGCGAAGCCATGGCGGAAAAGCTCGCCAAGGTCGGCCTGGAGAACCTGCAGGATGTGCTGTTCCACCTGCCCCTGCGCTACCAGGACCGCACCCGCGTGGTGCCCATCGGCCAGCTGCGCCCGGGCCAGGACGCGGTCATCGAAGGGGTGGTCAGCGGCGCCGACGTGACCATGGGCAAGCGCCGCAGCCTTGTGGTGCGCCTGGGTGACGGCAGCGGTGTGCTGAGCCTGCGCTTCTACCACTTCAGCAACGCGCAGAAGGAAGGCCTCAAGCGTGGCACCCACCTGCGCTGCTACGGCGAAGCCCGCCCCGGCGCCTCGGGCCTGGAAATCTACCACCCGGAGTACCGCGCGCTGAACGGCGATGAGCCCGCGCCCCCGGTCGAGCAGACCCTGACGCCGATCTACCCGTCCACCGAAGGCCTGACCCAGCAGCGCCTGCGCCTGCTGTGCCAGCAGAGCCTGGGCATGCTCGGCCCGCGCAGCCTGCCCGACTGGCTGCCCGACGAACTGGCCCGCGACTACCACCTGGCACCGCTGGACGATGCCATCCGCTACCTGCACAACCCGCCGGCCGATGCCGACGTCGACGAACTCGCCGAAGGTCAGCACTGGGCCCAGCACCGCCTGGCCTTCGAAGAACTGCTGACCCACCAGCTGTCCCAGCAGCGCCTGCGCGAAAGCCTGCGCAGCCTGCGCGCGCCGGTGCTGCCCAAGGCCAAGCGCCTGCAGGCGCAATACCTGGCCAACCTGGGCTTCAAGCCGACCGGCGCGCAGCAGCGGGTTGCCAACGAAATCGCCTACGACCTGAGCCAGCACGAACCGATGCTGCGCCTGGTCCAGGGCGATGTCGGCGCCGGCAAGACCGTGGTCGCTGCCCTCGCCGCGCTGCAGGCCCTTGAGGCCGGCTACCAGGTGGCACTGATGGCGCCCACCGAGATCCTCGCCGAACAGCACTACATCACCTTCAAGCGCTGGCTCGAGCCGCTGGGCATCGACGTCGCCTGGCTGGCCGGCAAGCTCAAGGGCAAGGCCCGCGCCAGCGCCCTGGAACAGATCGCCGGTGGTACGCCGATGGTGGTCGGCACCCACGCGCTGTTCCAGGAAGAAGTGCAGTTCAAGCACCTGGCCCTGGCGATCATCGACGAACAGCACCGCTTCGGCGTGCAGCAGCGCCTGGCCCTGCGCAAGAAAGGCGTGGCCGGCCAGCTGTGCCCGCACCAGTTGATCATGACCGCCACGCCGATCCCGCGGACCCTGGCCATGAGCGCCTATGCCGACCTCGACACTTCGGTGCTCGACGAGCTGCCGCCCGGCCGCACCCCGGTGAACACCGTGCTGGTCGCCGACAGCCGCCGCTTCGAGGTGGTCGAGCGCGTCCGCGCCGCCTGTGCCGAAGGGCGCCAGGCCTACTGGGTGTGCACGCTGATCGAGGAATCCGAAGAACTCACCTGCCAGGCTGCCGAAAGCACCTTCGAGGAGCTTGGCAGTGCCCTGGGCGAGCTGCGCGTGGGGCTGATCCACGGGCGCATGAAACCGGCAGAAAAGGCCGCGGTGATGGCCGACTTCAAGCAGGGCAACCTGCAGTTGCTGGTCGCCACCACGGTGATCGAGGTCGGCGTCGACGTGCCCAACGCCAGCCTGATGATCATCGAGAACCCCGAGCGCCTGGGCCTGGCCCAGCTGCACCAGCTGCGCGGCCGGGTCGGCCGGGGCAGCGCGGTGAGCCACTGCGTGCTGTTGTATCACCCACCGTTGTCGCAGATCGGCCGCGAACGCCTGGGGATCATGCGCGAGACCAACGACGGCTTCATCATTGCCGAAAAGGACCTGGAGCTGCGCGGCCCCGGTGAAATGCTCGGTACCCGCCAGACCGGCCTGTTGCAGTTCAAGGTCGCCGACCTGATGCGTGACGCCGACCTGCTGCCGGCGGTACGCGATGCCGCCCAGGCGCTGCTGGCACGCTGGCCCGACCATGTCAGCCCGCTGCTCGACCGCTGGCTGCGCCACGGCCAGCAATATGGCCAGGTGTGACGCCTGTCCCAGAATGGATCCAGCTTTGCGAACAGGCTGGTTATACTTTGCTTTCAAAAGAAATAGTGGATACAGACCATGACTGAAGTTGCCCTGGATACCGCAACCCCACACGCACCGTCTGTCATCCGGCTGTTGCTCGAAAAAGTTGGCGTGCCCTTCAGAGAAGTGGCGGAACACCCAGCGTTGCCGGCCGCATCACGGGTGCAGGCGGTCCTTCTTGATGACGAGATCGGTGCCCTTCTGGTGCTGTTCCCACAGAGCAAGCTGCTGGACCTCAGCCGCCTCGAAGAACTGACCGGGCGCAAGCTCAAGGCCGTGCCGGTGCCGCGCCTCAAGCAGATGCTCGACAAGCACCAGCTCAAGACCTTGCCGGCCATCCCGGCGCTGACCAGCTCACCGTGCCTTTACGAAGGCAAGTTGCTCGAATCCGAGCGACTGCTGATCCAGTCCGGTGAAGCCGGGCTATTGCTGGAAATCGACAAGGAAAACTTCAAGCGCATGCTGAAGAAGGCCAGTGCTGGCAGCTTTGGCCAGCCCGTGCGCGACATCCGCCCCAACCTCGACCGGCCGGATGACGACCCCAAGGAAATCACCCAGGCGGTGCAGGCCTTCACCGCCCGGCGCATCCAGAAGCGTCTTGAAGAGACCATCGAGATTCCGCCGCTGGCCGACACCGCGCAGAAGATCATCAAGCTGCGCGTCGACCCCAACGCCAGCATCGACGACATCACCGGCGTGGTCGAGACCGACCCGGCGCTGGCCGCCCAGGTGGTCAGCTGGGCCGCCTCGCCCTACTACGCCTCGCCCGGCAAGATCCGCTCGGTGGAAGACGCCATCGTTCGCGTGCTGGGCTTCGACCTGGTGATCAACCTGGCCCTGGGCCTGGCGCTGGGCAAGACCCTGAGCCTGCCCAAGGACCATCCGCAGCAGGCCACGCCGTACTGGCAGCAGTCGATCTACACCGCCGCCATCATCGAGGGCCTGACCCGCGCCATGCCGCGCGCCGAGCGCCCGGAAGCCGGCCTGACCTACCTGGCCGGGTTGCTGCACAACTTCGGCTACCTGCTGCTGGCGCACGTGTTCCCGCCCCATTTCTCGCTGATCTGCCGCCACCTGGAGGTCAACCCGCACCTGTGCCACACCTTCGTCGAGCAGCACCTGCTGGGCATCAGCCGCGAACAGATCAGCGCCTGGCTGATGAAGCTGTGGGACATGCCGGAAGAACTGTCCACCGCGCTGCGTTTCCAGCACGACCCGACCTATGACGGCGAATATGCGGCGTTTCCCAACCTGGTGTGCCTGGCCACCCGCCTGCTGCGTTCACGCGGGATTGGCTCGGGGCCGCAGGAAGCGATCCCGGACGAGTTGCTGGAGCGTCTGGGGATCACCCGGGACAAGGCCGAGGAAGTGGTGAGCAAGGTGCTCGAGGCCGAGTCGCTGTTGCGCGAGCTGGCGTCCCAGTTCAACGCCCCGCACTGAGGGTTGGCTTTGAACCTGTGGGAGCGGCGGGGGGATGGCACCGGCTACGCCGGTGTTCGCGGGTAAACCCGCTCCCACAGGGTATGCGTCAGCCTTTCTTCTTGGGTTTCAGGTACTTCATCAACCCCTGGAACCACATCACCAGCGCCGGGTTGCCCTTGATCTGGATGCTCTTGTCCTGAATCCCCTGCATGAAGGCCAGCTGCTTGTTGCCGGCCTGCATCGTGGCGAAACCATAGGCCGCGTCCTTGAAGGCGATGGCGAAGGCCGGCTGCGGGTGGCTGCCGCCCTTGCTGCTGACGCGCTCGTTGCTGACGATGAAGTGCCGGGCGACCTTGCCGTCCAGGGTCTGCATCTGGAACACCAGGTCCTTGTCCTTGAGTTGCTGCTGGAACGCCGGGTTGTTGCGGCTGGCCCTGGCCATCAGCAGCCCCATGGCCCAGAGAAGAAAGCGAAACTTCATCAACGCGCCTCGAATGAAAAATGACTGAGGCGCGCAGTTTATCCTTTTCTTGAACTTTTTATGCAAGTTCGAAACATTTCACCTGCATAAAGCACAACGGGCGCCCTGAGGCGCCCGCTTGATCGACACTGGGATCAGCCGGTCACTTTTTCTTGGCCGGCTTGGCCGGTACGTTGACGCTGTCGCGCAGGTTCTTGCCCGGCTTGAAGGCGACGGTGTTGCTGGCCTTGATCTTCACCGGCTCACCGGTCTGCGGGTTCTTGCCAGTGCGAGCGCCACGATGGCGTTTTTCAAAGGTACCGAAACCGACCAGGGTGACCGTGTCCTTGTCCAGGGCACCGGTGATGCTGTCGAGAATAGCGTTCAATACCTGGTTGGCCTTTTCCTTGGTCAGGTCGGCCTTTTCGGCGATGACAGCGGCGAGTTCTGGTTTACGCATAGTGAAGCCTCTTTGACGGGATTTCTTGTTGTTATGCCGTGCTGCCATTGAAGCAGCGTTCAAGGCACCGCAGGCTCTAATCTGCGGCAGACGGAACTGAGAATGGCACGCCGACCGGGGCCGCGCCAGTATCTGGGCGGCCATTGTGGGGGCAACAACAGGATAAATCCGACAGAACGCCCGCCATTCATGCCATCAGGGCGGGTAACTGGCGATTGAGGGCCAGTTTTTCCATCACCGCGCTACCGGTCAGGGCATAGCCGAGCAGCTGGCCGTCGGCGGCATGGCAGAGCACTTTCAGGTCACTGCCCTGCCCTTCGACCTGCCAGTTGCCTTCACGGCCCAGAGGCGGCGGCGAAACCACCAAGGGGCAGGCCGGGGTCTTCACGGTGATCGGCATCGGCCCGTAGCTGACCTGGGTTGGGTTGCCGGCCAGGGTCTGGGCCAGGGCGCGGGCGCAGGCCATCAGCGGCATGACATAGAGCAGGTTGATGCCGTCGACCTCGGCGCAGTCGCCCAAGGCGAAGATATTGGCGTGCGAGGTACGCAGCTGGCGGTCCACCACCACGCCTCGGTTGGTCTGCAGGCCGGCGGCGGCGGCCAGGTCGGTGCGCGGGCGCAGGCCGATGGCCGAGACCACCAGGTCGCAGGCGATCACCTGGCCGTCGGAGAGGTGCGCTTCGAGGCCTTCACCGACCTGGTCCAGGCGTGTCAGCACCGGACCGAGGTGGAAGCGCACGCCCAGGCCTTGCAGGCCGGCCTGCACGGCCGTGGCCGCCGCCGGGTGCAACAGCGTCGGCATCACCTGTTCGCACGGTGCCACCACATCGACCTGGAAACCGCCCAGGCTCATGTCGTTGGCGAACTCGCAGCCGATCAGGCCGGCGCCGAGAATCAGCACCCGTTGCTTGCCGACGGCGGCCGCACGGAAGCGGGCGTAGTCCTCGAGGTCGTTGATCGGGAAGACCCACTGCGCAGCGTCGCCCTCGATCGGCACCTGCACGGTCTGCGCGCCCCAGGCCAGCACCAGGTCGCGGTACTCGACCGCTTCCTCGCCGATCCACAGGCGCTTGTGGCCCGGGTCGATGCCGCTGATGCGGGTGTGGGTGCGGACCTCGGCCTTGAGCTGCTCGGCCATGGCACCGGGCTCGGCCATGCACAGGCCGTCGGCGTCCTTGTTTTTGGCAAAGCCGGTGGACAGCATCGGCTTGGAGTAGGAACGGCCATCGTCGGCGGTAATCAGCAACAGCGGCGTGTCGCCGTCAAGCTTGCGAAACTCGCGGGCCAGGTTGTAGCCGGCCAGGCCGGTACCGATGATTACCACTGGGGACGTCATGCCGTGTTTTCCTCTATCAGCCGATGGCGATCATTTCGAAGTCGCTCTTGCCCACGCCGCAGTCTGGGCACAACCAGTCTTCCGGCACGTCTTCCCAGCGCGTGCCGGGGGCGATGCCGTCGTCTGGCCAGCCCTGGGCTTCGTCGTAGATCAGGCCACAGACAATACACTGCCACTTTTTCATCGGGTCGGTTCCTCGGTCAGGCTCAGGCTTTTTTGTATAGGCGGGCATTATGCAAGCAGTCGGGGCAATCATGCTAAGCTCGCGGCCTCTCTGGCTGTCATCAAGCATACCGACGTGTCGTACGAAACCCCGCAAGCAGCCGCTGTCGCGTGGCTGCCGTATTCACAGCTGGCCACCGATAGCGACCAGCCAACCCTGGACTGGCTGTTCGACGAAGGCTCCCTGACCCGCCGCCTCACCCGCCTGTCCCATGATCACTTCAGCGTCACGCCCCTGTTCGAGGGCTGGCAGCCGCTGCGCGCCGACGAATGCCAGGCCCTGGGCATCGCCCCAGGCGCCGAGGGCTGGGTGCGCGAGGTGTACCTGCGCGGCCATGGCGAACCGTGGGTGTTCGCCCGCAGTGTGGCCAGCCGCAGCGCCCTGGAGCGCGGCGGGCTGGACCTGGAAACCCTGGGCAGCCGTTCGCTGGGCGAACTGCTGTTCTGCGACCAGGCGTTCATCCGCCACCCGATCGAGGTGTGCCGTTATCCACAGGGCTGGCTGCCAGCCGCCGTCGCCCATGACGGCCTGTGGGGCCGGCGCTCGCGCTTCGAGCGTGACGGTCTCGACCTGCTGGTGGCCGAGGTATTCCTGCCTACACTGTGGCAGGCGGCCAAGGAGGAGACCCACTGATGTACCTGCAACTGCTCAAGTCGCTGAACCGCCTGCACCCGCGCGCCTGGGACTTCATCCAGCTCAGCCGCATGGACCGCCCCATCGGCATCTACCTGCTGCTGTGGCCGACCCTGTCGGCGGTGTGGATTGCCGGGCAGGGTTCGCCGACCCTGGCCAACGTGCTGATCTTCGGCATCGGCGTGGTGCTGATGCGTGCCGCGGGCTGTTGCATCAACGACTTCGCCGACCGCAAGGTCGACGGCCACGTCAAGCGCACCGCCGACCGGCCGCTGGCCAGTGGCCGGGTCCGGTCGCGCGAGGCCCTGGCACTGTTCGCCATCCTGGTCGCGGTGAGCTTCCTGCTGGTGCTGTGCACCAACAGCCGCACCGTGTGGCTGTCGTTCGGCGCGGTGGCCCTGGCCTTCTGCTACCCGTTCATGAAGCGCTACACCTACTACCCGCAGGTGGTGCTGGGCGCCGCGTATTCCTGGGGCATCCCCATGGCCTTCAGCGCCGCCGGCGGCGAGCTGCCGGCCAGCGCCTGGCTGCTGTACATCGCCAACCTGCTGTGGACGGTGGGTTACGACACCTACTACGCCATGGTCGACCGCGATGACGACCTGAAGATCGGGGTGAAATCGACCGCGATCCTGTTCGGCGAGGCCGACCGGGTGATCATCCTGACCTTGCAGCTGCTGTCGCTGGGCTGCCTGCTGCTGGCGGGCAGCCGCTTCGAGCTCGGTGGCTGGTTCCACCTGGGGCTGCTGGGGGCGGCGGCATGCTTTGCCTGGGAGTTCTGGTCGACGCGCAAGCTGGACCGTGAATCGTGCTTCAAGGCGTTCCTGCACAATCACTGGGCGGGGTTGCTGGTGTTCATCGGCGTGGTGCTGGATTACGCATTGCGCTGACATTCACCACCCCCTGTGGGAGCGGGTTTACCCGCGAATGCGTCTGTAGACCCACCAACGCATTCGCGGGTAAACCCGCTCCCACAGGGTCATGCGATATCCCTCAAGGCTTGGCCACGTGCCAGACGTCCTTCATGCCATCACCGGTCATGTCGCCGGCCTTCTTGTCCTTGACGAAGGTGTACACCGGCTTGCCGTCGTAGGCCCACTGCATCTTGCCGTCGTCACGCTTGATCTGTGTCCACTTGCCATCGGCCTTTTCGCCACCCATGACCATCAGCGGCGGCCAGTTGGTCGCGCAGTCACCATTGCACATGGACTTGCCGCCAGCGTCTTTATCGAAGGTGTAGAGCGTCATGCCATTGTGATCGACCCACATGCCGTCCTTCTCCATGGCATGGTGGGCCGAAGCCACTCCAGGCAGCGCAAATGCAGCGATCAGGGCCATCCAGCTCAGCGTGTGTCGTGTCATTGGATTCACCATAAATTCGGGCGTGGAATGCGTAGGGTTTGCCGCCACGGCGGCTCTGTGTAGCCTAGTCCAGTCATTGAATGTCGCCAGAACGGCCAACACCCTGTCACACAGCTGCAATAATTCCGTTATCTAATGCGGGCCAAGACACGATTCCCGGGAGAGGTTTTGAGCATGGTTGGCAGAAACATTCTGATCGTCGACGACGAAGCACCGATTCGCGAGATGATCGCCGTTGCCCTGGAAATGGCCGGCTATGACTGCCTGGAAGCGGAAAACTCCCAGCAAGCCCATGCGATCATCGTCGACCGCAAGCCCGACCTGATCCTCCTCGACTGGATGCTGCCCGGCACCTCCGGCATCGAGCTGGCCCGCCGCCTCAAGCGTGACGAGCTGACCGGGGACATCCCGATCATCATGCTCACCGCCAAGGGCGAAGAGGACAACAAGATCCAGGGCCTGGAAGTGGGCGCCGACGACTACATCACCAAACCGTTCTCGCCACGCGAGCTGGTGGCGCGCCTGAAGGCCGTGCTGCGCCGTACCGGCCCGAGCGACAGCGAAGCGCCGATCGAAGTCGGCGGCCTGCTGCTCGACCCGATCAGCCACCGCGTGACCATCGACGGCAAGCCAGCCGAAATGGGCCCGACCGAATACCGCCTGCTGCAGTTCTTCATGACCCACCAGGAGCGCGCCTACACCCGTGGTCAGCTGCTCGACCAGGTGTGGGGCGGTAACGTGTATGTCGAGGAACGCACTGTCGACGTGCACATCCGTCGCCTGCGCAAGGCACTGGGTGAAGCCTACGAAAATCTGGTACAAACCGTCCGGGGCACTGGCTACCGCTTCTCCACCAAGAGCTGACAAAGCCCGGAAGCGCCAAGCTGCACGTCGTTGTACAAGGACCGTCAATTGAACCAGAACTGGCACGCGACCCTTATTCGCCACTTGCTGCTGCTGGTCAGCGTCTGCCTGATCGGTGGCCTGGCCAGTGGTTACTACGGCTGGAGCCTGGCCATCGGCCTGGCGCTCTACCTGGGTTGGACCCTCAAGCAACTGTTGCGCCTGCACGACTGGCTGCGCAACCACCAGCCCGACGAAGCCCCGCCCGATGGCTACGGCCTGTGGGGCGAGGTGTTCGACAGCATCTATCACCTGCAACGCCGCGACCAGCGCGTGCGCGGGCGCCTGCAGGCGGTGATCGACCGGGTGCAGGAGTCCACCGCGGCCCTGCGCGACGCGGTGATCATGCTCGACAGCGATGGCAACCTGGAATGGTGGAACCGCGCCGCCGAAACCCTGCTGGGCTTCAAGACCCCCCAGGACGGCGGCCAGCCGGTGACCAACCTGGTGCGCCACCCGCGCTTCAAGGAATACTTCGAGGCCGAGAACTACCTCGAGCCGCTGGAGATCCCGTCACCGATCAACGACCGCCTGCGCGTGCAGCTGCACATCACCCGCTACGGCAACAACGAGCACCTGATGCTGGTGCGCGATGTCACCCGCATCCACCAGCTCGAACAGATGCGCAAGGACTTCATCGCCAACGTGTCCCACGAGCTGCGCACGCCGTTGACGGTGATCACCGGCTACCTGGAAACCCTGCTGGACAACGTCGAGGACGTGAACCCGCGCTGGAAGCGGGCGTTGCAGCAGATGACCCAGCAAGGCTCGCGCATGCAGACGCTGCTCAACGACCTGTTGCTGCTGGCCAAGCTGGAAGCCACCGACTACCCGTCGGACAACCAGCCGGTGGCGGTCGATGCCCTGCTGGCCGCCATCAAGAACGATGCCCAGGCGCTGTCCGGCCAGCGCAACCAGCGCATCACCCTGGAAGCCGCGCCGGGCCTGCGCCTGAAGGGCAGCGAGTCGGAGCTGCGCAGCGCCTTCTCCAACCTGGTGTTCAATGCGGTGAAATACACCCAGGACGAAGGCAGCATCCGTATCCGCTGGTGGAGCGACGAACAGGGCGCGCACCTGTCGGTGCAGGATTCGGGCGTGGGCATCGATGCCAAGCACCTGCCGCGGCTGACCGAGCGCTTCTACCGGGTCGATTCGAGCCGGGCGTCGAACACCGGTGGCACCGGGCTGGGCCTGGCGATCGTCAAGCACGTGCTGATGCGCCACCGCGGCAAGCTGGAAATCAGCAGCGTGCCGGGGCATGGCAGTACCTTCACCTGTCACTTTGCCCCGGCACAATTGGCCGCAGGCAGGGGCTGAGATCGGGGCTGCCTTGCAGCCCTTCGCGGGCAAGCCCGCTCCCACAGAAACCGCGTAGCGACTGGAACCGACGCGATCCGTGTGGGAGCGGGCTTGCCCGCGAAGGCCTTCAGCCGCTACATTGGATCCCCTGTGCCAGCAAGAGCTGGCACTTTTTTTCTCTCCTTTTCTAAGACGGACCCCGTAAAAACTCCATCATGGACCCTTCCCCTGGTATCAGCCTCACCTCGTTGTTCGCCGATTTCGGCATGATCATCTTTGCCTTCCTGCTGGTGCTGCTCAACGGCTTCTTCGTCGCCGCCGAGTTCGCCATGGTCAAGCTGCGCGCCACCCGCGTGGAGTCCATCGCCGAACAGCACGGCTGGCGCGGCAGCATCCTGCGCAAGGTGCACAACCAGCTCGACGCCTACCTGTCGGCCTGCCAGCTGGGCATCACCCTGGCCTCGCTGGGCCTGGGCTGGGTCGGCGAGCCGGCCTTCGCCCACCTGCTCGAACCGCTGCTGGCCTACCTGGGCGTGGACAGCGCCGAGGTGGTCAAGGCCGTGTCGTTCTTCGTCGCCTTCTTCGTCATCTCGTACCTGCACATCGTGGTCGGCGAGCTGGCGCCGAAATCGTGGGCGATCCGCAAGCCCGAGCTGCTGTCGCTGTGGACCGCAGTGCCGCTGTACCTGTTCTACTGGGCCATGTACCCGGCCATCTACCTGCTCAACGCCAGCGCCAACACCATCCTGCGCATCGCCGGCCAGGGCGAGCCCGGCCCGCACCACGAGCACCACTACAGCCGCGAAGAACTGAAGCTGATCCTGCACTCCAGCCGTGGCCAGGACCCGAGTGACCAGGGTATGCGCGTGCTGGCCTCGGCCGTGGAAATGGGCGAGCTGGAAGTGGTCGACTGGGCCAACTCGCGCGAGGACATGGTGAGCATCGACGCCCATGCACCGCTCAAGGAAATCCTCGCCCTGGTGCGCCGTCACAAGTTCAGCCGCTACCCGCTGTACGACGCCGAGCGCGAGGAGTTCACCGGCCTGCTGCACATCAAGGACCTGCTGCTGGAGCTGGCCGAGCTGGAGCACCTGCCCGAGACCGTCGACCTGGTGGACCTGGCCCGGCCGCTGGAGCGGGTGTCGCGGCACATGCCGCTGTCGCAGCTGCTGGAGCAGTTCCGCAAGGGCGGCGCGCACTTCGTGCTGGTGGAGGAAGCCGACGGCAAGGTGATCGGCTACCTGACCATGGAAGACGTGCTGGAGGTGCTGGTCGGCGACATCCAGGACGAACACCGCAAGGCCGAGCGCGGCATCCTCGCCTACCAGCCCGGCAAGCTGCTGGTGCGCGGCGACACGCCGCTGTTCAAGGTCGAGCGGCTGCTGGGCGTCGACCTCGACCACATCGAGGCGGAAACCCTCGCCGGCCTGGTCTACGAGACCCTCAAGCGCGTACCTGAGGAAGAGGAAGTGCTGGAAGTCGAAGGCCTGCGCATCATCATCAAGAAGATGAAAGGGCCGAAGATCGTCCTGGCCAAGGTGCTCAAGCTCGATTGACCTCAGGGGTTGCCGGCGGTGAAGTCCGGCAACCCGCCGATCGGCCGGTCGAACTGGAACGGGATCGATTCCAGTGCCAGGCCGGTGTTGCGCTGTACCACGAAATGCAGGTGCGGGCCGGTGCTGTTGCCGGTGTTGCCCGACTTGGCCAGGGCCTGGCCGAGCACCACCTGCTGCCCCTCCCTCACCACCACCGACCCGCGCATCAGGTGCAGGTACACGCCCATGGTGCCGTCGGGGTGCAGGATCCTCACGAAGTTGCCCGAGGGGTTGCTGCCCCGTCCTGTCTGGCTGTTCTCGACCTTGGCCACCGTGCCGCCCCGCGCGGCGATGATCGGCGTGCCTTCGGGCATGGCGATGTCCATCGCGTAGCGGCTCCTGGGGCCGAAATGGCTGAAGCGCCCGTTCGGGCCCTGGGTCAGGCGGAACGGCCCGCCCTTCCACGGGAACGGGTAGCGATAGGCGAGCGAATGCTGGCCAGGGTCACCCATGGCGTACTGGAAGTTGGTGGCGTACTGCAGCTTGCCACCCGGTGCCGCCAACACCGAGCTCAGCACCTTGCTGGAGCGTGGCCCCACCACGGCTCGGATCATCCGCGGCTTGTTGCCACCGAAGGCGTTGCTCAGCTTGTCGATGCGCAGCTCGACCTGCATCGGCACGTAGAGGTCGTTGCGCACCATGAAGCGAACGCCACCGGGGAAGGTCTCGGCCTGCAGGCGCACCTTGCCGTCGATGCGCTCGAGCATCGGCTCGCGGAATTCGAAGGTTTTCGCCCCGGGGCTGTAGCGCTCGGAGTACGAGACCACGCCGGCGTTGTCGACGGTCTTGTAGATGGTCACGCCCAGGCTCGACGTGGAGGCCGAGAGCAAGGCACCGAGCAACAGCAAGCGGGCGGTGGCTGGCATGATGGTGGCTTTTTGACAGTTACGGTCTGTCGAAGCCTAGCAGCGGGATCTCGGAGTGCTATGACAGTTGGTCGGATCCTGTGGGAGCGGGTTTACCCGCGAATACGCCGGTGGCTCCACCATTGCATTTCGCGGGTGAACCCGCTCCCACAGGGTTCGAGGTAAGACCGAGCTAGGCGCCGGGGGTGAAGTGCTTCTGCTGGGTACCACGGGCGATCAGCCGCGACAGGTAGTCGAGCTTCTGTGCGTCCTGGTCGACGAAGCGGAAGGTCAGCTGCAGCCAGTCGCTCTCGGGCTTGGGCTCCAGTGCCGCAATGGCGTGCAGGTAGCCGTTCAGGCGTGCCACTTCGGCGCTCTCGCCCTGCTCCAGGTCCAGCACCGCGCCTTCGAGCACCTGGGGCAGGGCCGCGCTGCGGCGCACCACCAGCAAGGCTTCCTTGAGGCTCAGGGCCTTGATCACGCAAGGCTGGGTACCGCTGGCCAGGCGCAGCTGGCCCTGGCCACGCCCGGACTGGGCCGCGGCGGCCGCAGACTGTGGCTTGGGCGCGTTGAGCAACGGTTTGGCCGCCGCAGGCGCCGCCACCTTGACCGCTTCCGGCTTGCCGCCCGTCAGGGCGCTCAGCGAATCGTTGGCAAAGGCCGAATTGACCCGCGCCTGTCCCCCGGCCATCAGGCTGTCCAGCTTGCCGATCTTGGTCAGGGCCTTCTTCACCTTGGTCAGCAGCTGTTCGTTGGTGAACGGTTTGCCGACAAAGTCGGAGACGCCGGCCTGGATGGCCTGGATCACGTTCTCCTTGTCACCGCGGCTGGTCACCATGATGAACTGCAGGTTCTTCATCTCTGGCTGCTGGCGGCACCAGGTGAGCAGCTCCAGGCCGGACATCTCGGGCATTTCCCAGTCGCACAGGACCAGGTCGAAGGTTTCCTTGGCCAGCATGGCCATGGCCTTGCGGCCGTTGACCGCGTCTTCGATGACCATGCCCGGGAAGGCGTTGCGCAGGCACTTCCTCACCAGGTCACGGATGAACGGCGCATCATCCACGACCAGCACATTGACTTTACTCATCGATACTCCTCTTGAACCCGGCTAGCCTACCGCGCGATGGTGGCCTATTGCCAATAACTGGGCCACGCCGGGACTTCTTCGCATCGTTCGCGGGTGCCTGCTGGTTGCGCTGCCACAAACGAAAACGCCCGGCGAATGCCGGGCGTCGAGGCTCGGGAGCAATTCTATTTATCGTCCGGTTCGCCCGGAACATTAGCGCTTTCAGCCGCATCGTAGGCGGTACCCTCGACTTCCGCCTTCATGCGCTTGAGGCCCATGTGGCGCACGTCGGTGCCGCGCACCAGGTAGATCACCAGCTCGGAGATGTTGCGCGCGTGGTCGCCGATCCGCTCCAGCGAGCGCAGCACCCAGATCACGCTGAGCACCCGCGAGATCGAACGCGGGTCTTCCATCATGTAGGTGACCAGCTCGCGCAGCGCGGTCTTGTACTCGCGGTCGATGGTCTTGTCGTACTGGGCCACCGACAGTGCCAGGTCGGCATCGAAGCGGGCGAAGGCGTCGAGGGCGTCGCGCACCATGTTGCGTACCTGGTCGCCGATGTGGCGCACCTCGACGTAGCCACGCGGCGCCTCGCCTTCCTCGCACAGCTGGATGGCGCGGCGGGCGATCTTGGTCGACTCGTCGCCGATGCGCTCGAGGTCGATCACCGACTTGGAGATGCTGATGATCAGGCGCAGGTCGGAGGCTGCCGGCTGGCGGCGGGCGAGGATGCGCAGGCATTCCTCGTCGATGTTGCGCTCCATCTGGTTGATCTGTTCGTCGACCTCACGCACCTGCTGGGCCAGGCCCGAGTCGGCCTCGATCAGCGCGGTGACGGCGTCGTTCACCTGCTTTTCCACCAGGCCGCCCATGGCCAGCAGATGGCTGCGCACCTCTTCGAGTTCGGCGTTGAACTGCTGGGAGATATGGTGGGTGAGGCTTTCTTTGTTGATCATCGTTTCGCTCCGCGAAGCAGCTGCAAGTAGTTCGAATCGTTCCCTGTGGGAGCGGGTTTACCCGCGAACACCGGCGAAGCCGGTGCCATACACCGCGGCGCCTGATTCGCGGGTGAACCCGCTCCCACAGGGGCCAGGTACGCTTCCTGGACTTCGATCAGCCGTAACGCCCGGTGATGTAGTCTTCGGTCTGCTTTTTCGCCGGGTTGGTGAACAGGGTGTCGGTATCACCGTATTCGACCAGTTTGCCCATGTACATGAATGCGGTGTAGTCCGAAACCCGGGCTGCCTGCTGCATGTTGTGGGTGACGATGACGATGGTGTACTTGGATTTCAGTTCGTAGATCAGCTCTTCGACTTTCAGCGTCGAGATCGGGTCCAGTGCCGAGCAGGGTTCGTCGAGCAGCAGCACTTCCGGCTCCACGGCGATGGTGCGGGCGATCACCAGACGTTGCTGCTGGCCGCCGGACAGGCCGAGGGCCGATTCGTGCAGGCGGTCCTTGACCTCGTCCCACAGCGCCGCGCCCTTGAGCGCCCACTCCACGGCTTCGTCGAGCACGCGCTTCTTGTTGATACCCTGGATGCGCAGGCCGTAGACCACGTTCTCGTAGATGGTCTTGGGGAACGGGTTGGGCTTCTGGAACACCATGCCCACGCGGCGGCGCAGCTCGGCCACGTCCTCGCCCTTGCGGTAGATGTTGTTGCCGTAGAGGTTGATGGCACCCTCCACGCGGCAGCCGTCGACCAGGTCGTTCATGCGGTTGAAGGTGCGCAGCAGGGTCGACTTGCCGCAGCCGGACGGGCCGATGAAGGCGGTCACGCGCTGCTTGGGGATGTTCATCTGCACGTCGAACAGGGCTTGCTTGTCGCCGTAGAACAGGCTCAGGCCCGGCACTTCGATGGCCACGGTCTCTTCGGCCAGGCGCAGGCTCTGCTTGCTGCGACCCAGGGCAGACATGTCGATGCCGTGGGTGTGGGATTCATTCTGCATGGTTGACTCCATACGCTGTCAATTCGTTTCGAAGGGCCGCCCGGCATGCGGGCGACGCTTGCAGATCAGGCTCAGCTGTCGAGCGCCTTGTACTTCTCGCGCAGGTGGTTACGGATCCACACCGCCGACAGGTTGAGGGTGGCGATCACCAGCACCAGCAGCAACGCGGTGGCGTACACCAGTGGCCGCGCGGCCTCGACGTTGGGGCTCTGGAAGCCGACGTCGTAGATGTGGAAGCCCAGGTGCATGATCTTCTGGTCCAGGTGCAGGTACGGGTAGTTGCCGTCCAGCGGCAGCGATGGCGCCAGCTTCACCACACCCACCAGCATCAACGGCGCCACTTCACCGGCGGCGCGGGCCACGGCGAGGATCATGCCGGTCATCATCGCCGGGCTGGCCATCGGCAGGACGATCTTCCACAGGGTCTCGGCCTTGGTCGCGCCCAGGGCCAGGGAACCTTCGCGCAAGGTGCGCGGAATGCGCGCCAGGCCTTCCTCGGTGGCCACGATCACCACCGGCACGGCCAGCAGCGCCAGGGTCAGCGAGGCCCACAGCAGGCCCGGGGTGCCGAGGGTCGGCGCCGGCAGCGCTTCGGGGAAGAACAGCCGGTCGATCGAGCCGCCCAGCACGTAGACGAAGAAGCCCAGGCCGAACACGCCGTAGACGATCGCCGGCACGCCCGCCAGGTTGTTCACGGCGATGCGGATCAACCGGGTCACCGGGCCCTGCTTGGCGTATTCGCGCAGGTACACGGCCGCCAGCACACCGAACGGGGTGACGATCACGGCCATGATCAGGGTCATCATCACGGTGCCGAAGATGGCCGGGAAGATACCGCCCTCGGTGTTGGCCTCACGCGGGTCGGCGCTGAGGAATTCCCAGACCTTGCCAAAGTACGTGCCCAGCTTGGTGAAGCCAGACATGGCGTTCGGCTGGATGGCATGCACCACCTTGCTCAGGTTGATCTCCACCTCGCGGCCGTTGCCGTCGCGGGCCACCAGGCTGTCGCGGGCGAAGGCCTGGTGCAGGCCGCTGAGGCGCTCTTCGATGGCCTTGTAGCGGCTGTTCAGCTCGGCGCGCTCGGCGTCCATGTCGGCCTGGGCGGCGGCGTCCAGCTTGCCGTCCAGTTCCAGCTTGCGGCCATGCAGGCGCAGGCGCTCGAGGCCATGGTTGATGGCGCCGATGTCTTTCTTTTCCAGCTGCTGCAGCTCGCTGTTGAGCTGGCTGGCGCGCTTCAGGCGGGCCTGCAGCTCGGCCCAGGCGCCTGGGCCCTGGGCGACCACGCGGCCCTCTTGCTTGACGCTGACCAGGTAGCCGTAGAAGTTGCCCCACTCGCGGCGCTCCAGCGCAATCAGCTCGGCCGGGTGCTGCTCATCGACCATCCAGTCGCCGACCACCCAGGTGAAATCACTGCCATACAGGTCGCGGTTACCCACCTTGACCAGCTCGCGGGTCATGAACGCCGGGCCGTCGTCCGGCACCGGCAGGCCGGCGCCCTTGAGGCGCGGGCGCGGCACTTGTTCCTTCTGCACCACTTCGCCGATCACCACGTGATCGGCCTGGCCCGGCACCTTGTAGGTGGCCTGGACCAGGTCGGCCGGCCAGAAGTGGCCCAGGCCGCGCACGGCAATCACCGCCAGCAGGCCGATGGTCATGATCACCGCCATGGCCACTGCGCCACCGCTGATCCAGACGCCTGGGGCGCCGCTCTTGAACCAGCCCTTGAGGGAATCCTTTTTCACGGATCGCTACCTTTCTATCAAAGCGACGAGTATTTCTTGCGCAGACGCTGGCGAATCAGCTCGGCCAAGGTGTTCATGATGAAGGTGAACATCAGCAGCACGAGGGCGGCGAGGAACAGCACACGATAGTGGCTGCCGCCGACTTCCGACTCCGGCATCTCCACCGCCACGTTGGCGGCCAGGGTGCGCATGCCCTGGAACAGGTTCATTTCCATGATCGGGGTATTGCCGGTGGCCATCAGCACGATCATGGTCTCGCCCACCGCGCGGCCCATGCCGATCATCAGCGCCGAGAAGATGCCCGGGCTGGCGGTGAGGATGACCACGCGGGTCAGGGTCTGCCACGGCGTCGCACCCAGCGCCAGCGAGCCCAGGGTCAGGCTGCGCGGCACGCTGAACACGGCGTCCTCGGCGATCGAGTAGATGTTCGGGATGACCGCGAAGCCCATGGCGATACCGACCACCAGGGCGTTGCGCTGGTCGAAGGTCAGGTGCAGCTCGTCATGGATCCACAGGCGCATGTCGCCGCCGAAGAACCAGCTTTCCAGCAGCGGGCTGACCCCCAGGGCGAACCAGCCGATCGCCAGGATCACCGGGATCAGGATCGCCGCTTCCCAGCCATCCGGGACGCGCAGGCGGATCGACTCGGGCAGGCGGGTCCAGGCGAAGCCAGTCAGCAGGATGCCCAGCGGCATGATCAGGAACAGGCTGAACACGCCCGGCAGGTGGCCTTCGAGGTACGGCGCAAGGAACAGGCCGGCGAAGAAGCCGAGGATCACCGTCGGCATCGCTTCCATCAGCTCGATCACCGGCTTGACCTTGCGGCGCATGCCCGGGGCCATGAAGTAGGCGGTGTAGATGGCAGCGGCAATGGCCAGCGGCGCCGCCAGGATCATCGCGTAGAACGCGGCCTTGAGAGTACCGAAGGTCAGTGGCGACAGGCTCAGCTTGGGTTCGAAGTCGGTGTTCGAGGCGGTCGACTGCCAGACGTACTGGGGTGCGTCGTAGTTCTCGTACCAGACCTTGCCCCACAGCGCACTGAAGGAAACTTCCGGGTGCGGGTTGCGCAGGCTCAGCGGCAGCAGCTTGCCGCCTTCTTCGATGATGATGCGGTTGGCCCGCGGCGACAGGGCCAGGGTGCCTGGGCCTGTGGCGGCCGGCTCGACCAGCAGGGTGCGGTGCGCGGTGCTGTGGAACACGCCAAGCTTGCCGTCGCTGTCGAGGGCGATGAAGCCTTTGCGACGTTCTTCGGCATCGATCTGGGCGATCGGCGCCTTGCTCATCTGGAAGGTGCGGATCTGCTTGAAGCGCTGCTCGCCATCGGTGTCACGGGCCATGAACCACTGGGCCAGGCCGCCTTTGGAGTCGCCGATGATCAGCGAAATGCCGCCGACCAGCTGGGTGCTGGCGGTGATTTCGGTGTCGGCATCTTCGGTCAGCTTGTAGCGGCCGTTGAGGCTCTTGTCGCGCAGGCTGAACACATCGGCGGTGGCGCGGCCGTTGATCACGTACAACCACTGCTGGCGTGGGTCGATGAAGATGTTCTTCACCGCCTCGGTCATCTGCGGCAGGACAATGCGGCTCTGCTCGGTGGTGACCTCTTCGGTCATCATGTTTTCTTCGCGGGTCAGCTGCAGCACCTGCAGCTGCGCGCCCGTGGAGCCGGCCACGATCAGGCTGTCGCCGTTGGCGTTGACGCTCACATGCTCCAGCGCACGGCCCTGCTCGTCGAGCAGGAACGGCGTCTGGCCGTAGGGGTAGTCGATGCCGGGGGTGATGGTCTTCCTGTTGTCCGGGTAGGTGACCTTGTAGGTGTGGTGGAACACCAGCGCCTGGCCGTTGGACAAGCCCAGCACGATCAGCGGGCTGCCCGGCTGGTCGGCGCCGATCGAACTGACCTGGGTACCCGCCGGCAGCGGCAGGTCGACGCGCTTGAGCTCGTTGCCGGTCTTGGTATCGAAGAAAAGCGCCTGGCCCTTGTCGGAAACGCGCATGCCTACCAGGTTCTGCTCTTCGAGCGCGATCATCAGCGGCTTGCCGGCATCCTGCTGCAGCCAGGCCGGCTCCAGGGCTTTCTTGCCGGTCAGCTCGGCGCCCTGGAACAGCGGCAGGACCACGTAGGCCAGGTAGAAGAAGATCAGGGTGATGGCCGCGAGCACGGCAAGCCCGCCCACCAGCACGTACCAGCGGGTCAGGCGATCCTTGAGGGCGCGCATGCGGCGCTTGCGTTGCAACTCCGGCGTATTGAAGTCAATCCGCACGGGAGGGGAATTTGGGGTCATCGAGGAATTGGCCAGATCATTCATGCGCACACCCTAGCGGTACCGTATGACAAAAACATGACAAAGTGGTGACGCGACGAAGCCCGCCGCTCAGCAATGCTGGCTTCGGGGCTGGAGAATACGTGGAAGAGGCCGGCATGGGCACCGGCCTCGTCCTCAGTTACTTACTTTTTTGCAACGTTGCCCGCGTGGGACAGGCCCAGGTCAGCCAGGGTCTTGTCGACCACCTTGGCCGGCAGCGGGATGTAGCCATCCTTCACCACCACCTGCTGGCCAGCCTGCGACAGCACCAGCTTGACGAACTCGGCTTCCAGCGGGGCCAGAGGCTTGTTCGGCGCCTTGTTGACGTAGACGTACAGGAAGCGCGACAGCGGGTACTTGCCGTTCAGGGCGTTGGCTTCGTTGTCTTCGACGAACTCGCCGCCTTCTTTCTTGGCCAGTGGCACGGTCTTCACGCTGGCGGTCTTGTAGCCGATGCCCGAGTAGCCGATGCCGTTCAGCGAGGAGCTGATCGACTGCACGACCGAAGCCGAGCCAGGCTGTTCGTTGACGTTGGCCTTGAAGTCGCCTTTGCACAGGGCTTCTTCCTTGAAGTAGCCGTAGGTACCGGACACCGAGTTGCGGCCGAACAGCTGGATCGGCTTGTTGGCCAGGTCGCCGGTCACACCGACGTCGCCCCAGGTCTTGGCTTCAGCCTTGGCACCGCACAGGCGCGTGGAGGAGAAGATGGCGTCGACCTGAGCCATGGTCAGGCCCTTGATCGGGTTGTCCTTGTGCACGAACACCGCCAGGGCGTCGACCGCGACCGGGATGGCGGTCGGCTTGTAGCCGTACTTCTGCTCGAAGGCCTGCAGCTCGACATCCTTCATCTTGCGGCTCATCGGGCCCAGGTTGGCGGTGCCTTCGGTCAGCGCAGGTGGCGCGGTCGAGGAGCCGGCGGCCTGGATCTGGATGTTTACGTTCGGGTATTCCTTCTTGTAGGCCTCGGCCCACAGGGTCATGAGGTTCGCGAGGGTGTCGGAACCGACGCTGGAGAGGTTGCCCGAAACACCGGTGGTCTTGGTGTAGGTCGGGATCGACGGATCGACGGCGGCTACCGCGTTGGCGGCTGCGACGCCAGCGGCAGCGAAGGTGAGGGCCGCCATCAAACGCTTCAGTTTCATGCCTTGCTCCTAGCAGGAATTTGGGGGTGTTGGATGGAACGGGCCCAAGTATCGGCAGGCCGCATGAACACGATATGACTTGATTGTGACAAATGGATGAAAGGCCATCACTGAAAGGCAGGCCTGGCTTCTTCGCGGCTGAAGCCGCTCCCACAGGGTTTTGCGCAACCCCTGTAGGAGCGGCTTCAGCCGCGAAGAGGCCAGCAGCCTTGATACAGATCAGCGCTTGTTGGCGAGCAGGTACAGCCCCACACACAGCCCTACTGCACACAGCCCGGCCACGTAATAGGCCGGTGCCATCGGGCTGACCTTGAGCAGCGCCGTCACCACCATCGGCGTCAAACCCCCGAAGATCGCGTACGCCACGTTGTAGGAGAACGACAAGCCACTGAAGCGCACCGCCGGCGGGAACGCCTTGACCATCACGTACGGCACAGCGCCAATGACACCCACGCAGAGCCCGGTCACCGCATACAGCGGGAACAGCAGCTCAGGCCGGGTCGGCAGGCTGTGGTAGAAGGTCCAGGAAGAGGCCAGCAGCGCCAGGCTGCCGATCACGAACACCCGGCCCGCGCCGAAGCGGTCTGCCAGGCCACCGGCGCTGACGCAACCCAGGCTCAGCAGCACGATCGCCAGGCTGTTGGCCTTCAGCGAGTCGGTGGGGCTGACGTGGTAGATGCTCTGCAGCAGCGCCGGGGTCATCAGGATCACCACCACGATGCCCGCCGAGAGCATCCAGGTCAGCAGCATCGACAGGATGATCGGGCCACGGTGGTCACGCAGCACCGCGCGCAGTGGCAGCTCCTCGGCCAGGGCCTTGCGCGCCTGCATCTCGGCGAACACCGGGGTTTCGTGCAGCCAGCGGCGCAGGTAGACCGAGAACAGGCCGAACACGCCGCCGAGCAGGAACGGGATACGCCAGGCGTAGTCGGCCACTTCTTCCACGCTGTAGACACTGTTGATCAGCGTGGCCACCAGCGAGCCGAGCAGGATGCCCGCGGTCAGGCCAGCGGTCAGGGTGCCGCAGGCGTAGCCGGTGTTGCGCGCCGGTACGTGCTCGGAAACGAACACCCAGGCACCCGGCACCTCGCCGCCGATGGCCGCGCCCTGGATCACGCGCATGAGCAGCAACAGGATCGGCGCCCACAGGCCGATCTGTGCATAAGTCGGCAGCAGGCCCATGACCAGGGTCGGCAGGGCCATCATGAAGATACTCAGGGTGAACATCTTCTTGCGCCCGAGCAGGTCGCCGAAGTGGGCCATGACGATGCCGCCAAGCGGCCGGGCCAGGTAACCGGCGGCGAAGATGCCGAAGGTCTGCATCAGGCGCAGCCACTCAGGCATGTCGGCGGGGAAGAACAGCTTGCCGACCACCGTGGCGAAGAACACGAAGATGATGAAGTCGTAGAACTCCAGCGCTCCGCCCAGGGCGGACAGTGAGAGGGTCTTGTAGTCACTGCGGGTCAGCGGCCGGGAGGGCTGCTCGATACTGCTCGGCACGGAGGTCATCGCTCTTTTATCTCTTGTGGGCATGCAGGCCGCTTGTCGCGCGGCTTCTGGATTGGGACGAGGAGCGAAGATAGCAAATTGCCGAGCCGCGCTGAAAGCGATACAAAATCCCTACAGATATTCATGAAGACGCGGTCGTCGCTGAACCAATGGCTATATATACTGGCCGTTCATAGGAAAAGGCTGCTATTAACAAGGGAAGTTGTGCGAAAACGCCGGTTATCATGTCAGACGGTTTCGCAGAGTTTCCCTAGCGCCGCCAGTTGAAACAGAATCAGCGTAGTATGTTGCCTGCTGAATCGTTTACTCGGCCTTGCGCCATCTCAACGAAAGCGTCACGGGTCAGAGGCCCCATCGCATGATCGAGCTCGAACAAGAAGATCCTATCCCGCAAGGCGACCTGGCCTTGCAGATCACCGCGCTGCCGCGCGAAACCAACGGCTTCGGCGATATCTTCGGTGGCTGGCTGGTGGCCCAGATGGACCTGGCGGGCACCGCCATGGCCAGCCGCGTCGCCGGTGGCCGGGTGGCCACGGTGTCCATCGACCGCATGGCGTTCCTGGTGCCGGTGGCCGTGGGCGCGCAGCTGTCGTTCTACACCCAGACCCTGGACATCGGCCGCAGCTCGATCCGCATGATGGTCGAGGTATGGAGCGACGACCCGCTGTCCAGCGAATGGCGCAAGGTCACCGAAGCACAGTTCGTGTTCGTCGCCATCGACGGCAGCGGCCGCACCCGCTCGGTGCCTCGTCGCTGAGCCTCGCGAGCGGTAAACTCATTGCACGTCATCGGGTCCAAGGGCCCACAGGCATTCAATGGGACGAGCGCAATGGCTAACTTCAAGGTCGAATCCGAGCAACACGGCGAACTCAACTGCTGGCGTATCAGCAGCGACCACGCCGATCTACTGATCGCCCAGCAAGGGGCGCAGATCCTCAGCTACCAGCGCGTCGGCGAGCCCCCGCTGCTGTGGCTGAGCGACCAGGCCATCTTCCGCCAGGGCAAATCCGTGCGTGCCGGTGTGCCGGTGTGCTGGCCGTGGTTCGGCAACCTGCAACGCAACCCGGCGTCGGTGCAGGCCATGTACCGTGGCGAGCAGGCGCCTGCCCATGGCCTGGCGCGCACGCGTGACTGGCAATTGCTGGGGGTCGAGGAAAAAGGCCCGGACCTGCATATCGAGTTCGCGCTGCCCGAGGCCCAGGGCGATCTACCGGACTGGCCGCACGATGTCGAACTGACACTGCAGGTGGTGCTGGGCGATGAGCTCTGCGTGAGCCTGACCAGCCGCAACATGGGCAACAGTCCGGTGACACTCAGCCAGGCCCTGCACAGCTACTTTGCCGTCAGCGACGTGCGCCAGGCGCAGGTAGAAGGTGTCGAAGGGTTGCAGTACATCGAGACCCTGGCCGACTGGGAACAGCGCCAGCAGCAAGGTGCGCTGGCATTCTCCGGGGAAACCGACCGGATCTACCTCGATACCCCGCAAACCCTGAGCATCGTCGATCCGCACTGGGAACGGCGCATTACGCTTGGCAGTAGCGGCTCGCGTTCGGCGGTGATCTGGAACCCATGGACCGAGCGGGCCAGTGAGCTGGCAGACATGGCCGACGATGGCTGGCAGCGGATGCTGTGCATCGAGACGGCAAATGTGTGGGACGATGTGGTGGAGCTCAAGCCGGGGGCCAGCCGGTCGTTGCAGGTCAGGATCGGTAGCGCAAAGATCTGACGCCTTTTCTGGCAGGCCCGGCCCTTTCGCGGGTAAACCCGCTCCCACAGCTTCAGAGCAGCGCTGTACCTGTGGGAGCGGCTTTAGCCGCGAAAGGGCCAGCACAGGAAACTCAGAGGTCGGCGTCCTCCACCACTCTCACCTTCCCCGCATCCAGCGCGTACGCCGCGTCCGCCAGGTCATTGCTGACCTTCTCCACCTTCAGCTTGCCGCTGACCCACAGCGGCGTGTAGATGTCGTCGATCTTCAGACCTTTCGGATAGCGCACCAGCACCAGCTGGTTCGGCGGCGGCGGCGGCACGTGGATGCAGGCGCCCGGGTATGGCACCAGGAAGAACAGCGTGCTGTTGCCCTTGGCATCGCTCTCCAGCGGCACCGGGTAGCCGCCCAGGCGGATCTCCTTGCCGTTCATGGCCGCCACGGTCTTGGTCGAATACATCACCGCCGGCAAGCCCTTGCTCTGCTTCAGGCCGCCCTTGGCGGTGAAGGTGCCATCGCTTTCCGGCGAGTTGTGGTCGATTTCGGGCATCGCCTCGAGGGCCTTCTGGTCCGACTTGGGCATCAGCTCCAGCCAGTCGGTTTCAGGCAGTTCGGCGTGGGCCAGGGCACTGGCCAGGAGCAAGGGAAGGAGAAAAAAGACACGCATGAGAAGGCTCGGCAACTCGGGTTGAATTGCCGGGCATTCTAACCAGTATTCAGCGCTTCCTGATGAATCCGTAGATCACCAGCAGGATGATCGCCCCCACCACTGCACCAATGAAGCCCGCGGCCTGCCCGGCCTGGTAGATGCCCAGCGCCTGGCCGCCATAGGTGGCGAGCAGGGAGCCGGCAATACCCAGCAGGATGGTCATGATCCAGCCCATGCTGTCGTCGCCCGGCTTGAGGAAGCGGGCCAGCAGGCCGACGATGAGGCCGATGAAGATGGTTCCAATGATGCCCATGGCAGTCCCTCTGAATGTGAAAATGGCAACAAGCCAAAGCCTAGACAGGGCTTTGCCTTGTTGCCATTTCAGAGGGCGCAGCGCCCGAAGAAGTTCGATCAGTTGCTGATCAGCGCCTCTACTTCGGCGATCTTGGCCTTGAGGCTGGCCATGTCCTGGCAACGCAGGGTGGCGTGGCCGACCTTGCGCCCGACCTTGAAGGCCTTGCCGTAGTGGTGCAGGTGGCAGTCGTCGATGGCCACGACCTTGTCCACCGCCGGCACTTCGCCGATGAAGTTGAGCATGGCGCTCTCACCGACCTTGGCAGTCGAACCCAGCGGCAGGCCGGCGACGGCGCGCAGGTGGTTCTCGAACTGGCTGCACTCGGCGCCTTCGATGGTCCAGTGCCCGGAGTTGTGCACGCGCGGGGCGATTTCGTTGGCCTTCAGGCCACCGTCCACCTCGAAGAACTCGAAAGCCATCACGCCGACGTAGTCCAACTGCTCGAGCACGCGGCCGACGTAGTCTTCGGCAAGGCCCTGCAGCGGGTGCGCCACGCTGGCCACCGACAGCTTGAGAATGCCGCTCTCGTGGGTGTTGTGCACCAGCGGGTAGAAGCGGGTTTCGCCATCGCGGGCGCGCACGGCCACCAGCGACACTTCGCCGGTGAACGGCACGAAGCCTTCCAGCAGGCACGGCACGCTGCCCAGCTCGGCGAAGGTGTCGACCACGTCTTCAGGCGTGCGCAGGACCTTCTGGCCCTTGCCGTCATAGCCCAGGGTGCGGGTCTTGAGCACGGCCGGCAGGCCGATGCTGGCCACCGCGGCGTCGAGATCGGCCTGGGAGAGAATGTCGGCGAAGGCCGGGGTCGGGATACCCAGGTCGCGGAACATGCTCTTCTCGAACAGGCGGTCGCGGGCGATGCGCAGCGCCTCGGCACTCGGGTACACCGGCACGAACTGCGAGAGGAAGGCCACGGTCTCGGCCGGGACGCTTTCGAACTCGAAGGTCACCAGGTCGACTTCGTCGGCCAGCTGGCGCAGGTGGTCCTGGTCGCCGTAGTCGGCACGCAGGTGCTCGCCCAGGGGCGCGGCGCAGGCGTCCGGCGCCGGGTCGAGGAAAGCGAAGTTCATGCCCAGCGGAGTACCCGCCAGGGCCAGCATGCGGCCCAGCTGGCCGCCACCGATTACACCGATCTTCATGGGTTCAGCCTCAAGCCTGGCGCGGGTCTGGATTGTCCAGCACGGTGTCGGTCTGCTCGGTACGGAACTGCTTGAGCGCCACGTGGAACTGCGGGTACTTGGCACCGAGGATGCTCGCCGACAGCAGCGCGGCGTTGATCGCGCCGGCACGGCCGATGGCCAGGGTGGCAACCGGCACGCCGGCTGGCATCTGCACGATCGACAGCAGCGAATCGACGCCCGACAGCATCGACGACTGCACCGGCACACCGAGCACCGGCAGGTGGGTCTTGGCGGCGCACATGCCTGGCAGGTGGGCTGCGCCACCGGCACCGGCGATGATCACTTCGATGCCACGGCCCTCGGCCTCCTCGGCATACTGGAACAGCAGATCCGGGGTGCGGTGGGCGGAAACCACCTTCACTTCGTAGGGAATGCCGAGTTTTTCCAGCATATCGGCGGTGTGGCTAAGGGTGGACCAATCGGACTTGGAGCCCATGATCACGCCAACCAGTGCACTCATCGTCGAGCCTCTCCTGCAAGCGCCTTCAGGCGCGCTAAAAGCAACAAGCCACGCAGGTGAACCGGCGTGGCTTGTCATACGAATTCTGAATCGACCCAGTTGGCCGAAGGCGCAGGATTGTAGCGTATTTCGGAGCGTGTCGCCCACCCCTGCAAGCACATGCCAGATCAAAGGGCAAGTTGTCTCCCGGGACAATTTTTCCGGGTGCCCTGGACATCATGCAAACAGGACTCTGGTACTCCCACTCTCCAGCATTTCGGTAAATGACCATGAAAAAACATCGCTTATTCATGCTCTCGTCAGGCCTGTTACTTTGCCTGCAACTACCAAGTGTCTACGCAGCAAAATCGCTTACCGTCACAGTGTATGCCCACGACGACCTGGCCACCCTGAGTGATGCACAGCTGAACACGGATTACTTTCAGCACTGGCTGGATGAAATGCGTACTTTCACCCAACATCCCATCGAAGTCATTTTTCGGCGCAAGGTGCCAGGCATAACCGACATCGCTTACGCGGACATGTCCTCCAATCGACTGCTCGATCAGTTTACTCGTGAATTACTCCTCCAGGACCAGCGCCCCTTCTCATTCATGAACAAAAACATGTTGATGACGCGCAACAGCTACGATCGCAGTGGCTTCAACTACAACGCCGGCCTCGCCTACCTGAAGCAGAATACGGCGATCGCTTCATTAGCGGCTTATAGTGCCCCAGCGCACGAAATAGGCCATATGCTGGGTGCTACACACGAAGATGCCGAACTGAAATTCAATGGTTGGTTCTGCGAGACCTACACTCATCCCCGCGTACCTGTGCGGTCCAACTGCTACCGTTACAGTGACAAAAACCGCACCCACATCGCTGACTATATTAAGTACAACTCAAAGTGATGCGTCACCTGGTGCGCCAGACGACTCCAACTTGCGCCACAACAGCCGCACGTTGGCCTTGCGCACCAGGGCGCAGCGGTACAGGCGGATCTCCAACGGCACATGCCATTGGCTGCCACCGCAGATCGCCAGTTCGCCACGCTCCAGCTCGCCGCGCATCGACAGGCGCGGCACCCAGGCGATGCCCATGCCCTCCAGCGCCATGCTCTTGAGGCTGTCGGCCATGGCCGTTTCATACACCGTGGTGTAGCGCAGGTTGCGCTGGCGCAGCAGCAGGCTCACCGAACGGCCGAGGAAGGCACCGGCGGTATAGGCCAGCAACGGCACGCTGGCGTCGCCTTCGAGGTCGTACAACGGCTTGCCGTCGGCGTCCACTGCGCACACCGGGAGCATTTCGGTGTCACCCATGTGCAGCGACGGGAAGATCTCGGCGTCCATCTGCAAGGCCGCGTCGGGGTCATAGAACGCCAGCATCAGGTCGCAGCCACCTTCCCTCAATGCATGCACTGCGTCTCCGACGTTGGTCGCAACCAGGCGGGTGGCGATGTTCAAACCGTCGTTGCGCAACTGCGCCACCCATCGGGGGAAAAAGCCCGATGCCAGGGAGTGCGCCGCAGCCACCTGGACCACCTCGCCCTGCCCGCCTTCCAGGTGATGCAAATGGCGAAGAACTTCGCTCAACTGGTCGACAACGGTGCGCGCGGTGACGAGAAACAGCTGCCCGGCCTCGGTCAGTTCGATCGGCGTGCGGGAACGGTTCACCAGGGTCAGGCCCAAGGCCGCTTCCAGGCTGCGGATGCGCCGGCTGAAGGCCGGCTGGGTGACGAAACGCCGCTCCGCCGCCTGGGAAAAACTGCGCGTGGAGGCCAGGGCACTGAAGTCCTCCAGCCACTTGCTTTCGAGGTTCATGAAGCAGATCTCCCGGCGCGCACCAAAATGGAACACGCTCGAATGTCAATTGGCGTCACATGAAACACTATGCCGTTTGTGCATAGGTTAGCGTGCAACAGCATTGGCCGCAAAATCGGCTTCAGGCCTAGGATTGGCGCCATTCCGGCATGTGCCGGGTCAAAATCGAGATGATATCCATCATGTCCTCCGCTGCATCGTTCCGCGTCGAAAAAGATCTGCTTGGTACCCTTGAAGTTCCTGCCGATGCCTACTACGGCATCCAGACCCTGCGCGCTGCCAACAACTTCCATCTCTCCGGTGTTCCGCTGTCGCACTACCCGAAGCTGGTCGTGGCCCTGGCCATGGTCAAGCAGGCCGCTGCCGACGCCAACCGTGAGCTGGGGCACCTGAGCGATGCCAAGCACGCCGCCATCAGCGCCGCCTGCGGCCGCCTGATCAAAGGTGATTTCCACGAGCAGTTCGTGGTGGACATGATTCAGGGTGGTGCTGGCACTTCCACCAACATGAACGCGAACGAAGTCATCGCCAACGTCGCACTGGAGGCCATGGGCCACCAGAAGGGTGAGTACCAGTACCTGCACCCCAACAACGACGTGAACATGGCGCAGTCGACCAACGACGCCTACCCGACCGCCATCCGCCTGGGCCTGCTGCTGGGCCACGACGCCCTGCTGGCCAGCCTCGACAGCCTGATCCAGGCCTTCGCTGCCAAGGGTAAAGAATTCGACCACGTACTGAAGATGGGCCGTACCCAGCTGCAGGACGCCGTGCCGATGACCCTGGGCCAGGAATTCCGCGCCTTCGCCACCACCATGACCGAAGACCTGCAGCGCCTGCGCTCGCTGGCCCCGGAACTGCTGACCGAAATCAACCTGGGCGGCACCGCCATCGGTACCGGCATCAACGCCGACCCGGGCTATCAGATGCTGGCAGTCCAGCGCCTGGCCACCATCAGCGGCCAGCCGCTGGTCCCGGCTGCCGACCTGATCGAAGCCACCTCCGACATGGGCGCCTTCGTGCTGTTCTCCGGCATGCTCAAGCGCACTGCGGTGAAGCTGTCGAAGATCTGCAACGACCTGCGCCTGCTGTCCAGCGGCCCACGCACCGGCATCAACGAGATCAACCTGCCGGCGCGCCAGCCAGGCAGCTCGATCATGCCAGGCAAGGTCAACCCGGTTATCCCTGAGGCCGTCAACCAGGTGGCCTTCGCGATCATGGGCAACGACCTGGCCCTGACCGTCGCCGCCGAAGGTGGCCAGTTGCAGCTGAACGTGATGGAGCCGCTGATCGCCTACAAGATCTTCGACTCGATCCGCCTGCTCCAGCGCGCCATGGACATGCTGCGCGAGCACTGCATCGTCGGCATCACCGCCAACGAACAACGCTGCCGTGAACTGGTCGAGCACTCGATCGGCCTGGTCACCGCCCTGAACCCTTACATCGGCTACGAAAACGCCACCCGTATCGCCCGCGTTGCCCTGGAAACCGGCCGCGGCGTACTGGAACTGGTGCGTGAAGAGAAGCTGCTGGACGACGCGATGCTCGACGACATCCTGCGCCCGGAAAACATGATCGCCCCGCGTCTGGTTCCGCTGAAGGCGTAACCCAGACCGCTGCAAACAGTCTCACCAGGTCGAGGGACTAGACACCTCTCAACCTTTCAAAGGCCCGAGCGCACGCTTTGGGCCTTTTTTTTATACGAGATTCAGCGGATCGGTCGGGTCGTCGGCCGCGTCGAGGATGGCGAGGATCTCGTCGTAGGTCACCACTTTGATGGGTGGCTCGATGGGCCGAAGTTCGGCGGGCGCCATGGCCAGTTGTTCCTCGCGGTTGTTCCCGTCATGGGCGTGCCAACGGGCCAGGAGCGTTTCGAGTTCGGGGTGGGTGGCGAGCGAGCCGTAGACTTCGGCGGCGGTGACGTTGGTGTCGGCGAGTGCCGTGAGGCGTGCCAGCGTGGCTTCGAGTCGGCGGCGTTCTTCGTTCAGCATTTGCAGCCGGTTCTCATGCTGACGGCGGTGAGGGTCTGCCTGCTTCAGCGAAGCCTGCAGACGCTGAATCTGCTCATCGAGCGATACCAGCAGGGTGCGGACCAATGACAGCTCACGGCGGGTTATCGGCGGCGAGCCAGCCCGCAGCGCCTCCTGATGACGACGCAACGCGGCCCAGCACGCAGGTACATAAGCCACCATGAAATGGTCGTTGGTCCTGAACAGCTGGTCCATCAACGCCATGCGCTCGGGCAGGCCTTGCTCTTGGCGTAGCATGCGACTGCACAGGGCCTGCTCGGTGATGGAGGCGCAGCCAGGGGTCCACAGCACGGCGGATTGGCGACCTGGCTCGAACGGGATGCTCATGAAATGGCGCAGCTTGCCGTGGTGGGCGTAGTCATCGGCCAGTTCGAAGCCGAGGCTGGTGAGGACGGTTTTTACGCCCAAGGGGGCCCTCAGGCTGGATTGGGCGAGGTCTTGCCGGACTTTTTCGAAGGGGCGGTGCATCCAGGTGGCGGGGACACTGGGGACCGGGTCGTTGTCATTGACGATGCGGTGGTGGACCAGGTCGGCGGCGCCTTGCATGAAGGTGGTATCGCCGGCGCGGGGAGCGCCGAAGGTGTAGAGCTGGATGTTGAGGTCTTGCCTTTTGCGGCGAAGCATTTCTGCCAGCAGAAGTGCGACTGCACCGCCCAGGCTGTGGCCGCAGATGATGATTTGTTGGTTCGTGTAGAACTTCGCCATGTAGTTATCTACAAATGAAAGTGCTTCTTTGGCGGACTCATAAAATCCCCTATGAACTCTTCCCTCCCCCTCATCGAATTTCACCTGAAGCGCATCCGCATCCCGAAGCGCATCTGCCATGAACTCGCTGGTGCCTCGGACCGATATCAGAATCTGATCAAGTGTGTGAACAGCAAATGCTTGGGTATCTGTTGCGTTGAACCCACCACGGTCATCAAGGAAATGAATATTCGCCGGATGCTCTTGGTCAGCCCCTCGCTCCGGATCGTTGGCGGTATACAACTGGGGATCGAATGGCGCGACCTCCCATCTTTTGGAATAGCGAACCTCTTCATAAATGGGGTAGAAAGGTTGCTTCAACTTGTTATCGACCTCCCAGACCTGCCTGAACGAACTCAACGACTCGCCGAACCAGTTACCGATGGTAGGTAAATGTGGGAAGCTGACGGCTGTAGCCCTGACAGGATGCCCGCTCGGATCTTGCCCGAACTGCGAATAGCTCAATGTGGCCATAAGCGCCAGCTGGTACATGTTCAGAACACAGAATGCAGGGTCTTTCGAAAGCACCAATCGCAAGGCACGCATGGGACGTACTTCCAGCACCGTATGTCGATTAGGCCTTAGACACACACCATGAGCACCATGACCACGCATGAGTTTCCTGGCATGTTCTTCCGGAGGGAAATGAGATTTTGTAGCAGGCGGCAGATGACAGGTGTACCGAACGAGGTCGCTGACTTCTACTTGGAGGAAGTGGTCTGCTATAGATTGAGCAGGGTTGTCCAATGTTCGTGCACCATCTGAATTTTTAAACGATGTATCTTCTGCACGCACCTGCAACTCTGTGAGTTTCAGCGGGTAGTTGTCGCGACTAGTCAACCAAGTATAAAGCTTATTTCCACCACGGTAGTCTGTGGCCACGCTTACAACCAAACCACCACTGTAGTGGACGGGGACGACGCCATGCCCATTGGTGTCCAGTACACCTTGGTAGACGATCCCCTCTCTATCGACTGCCTCATAAATCAGACCCGCATACGACTCCCCTTTCCCGAACTCATCGACTAGCTGAAAGCTGGCCCGACAGTCTTGTACTGGGCAGGTAAATATCTTGGTGTTGAGAGGAGAGGACAGTTCACCATACAGCTTTTCCATAGAGTCTTACTCCTCGCATCCCGGATAGATGGTGCAAATTTCGCCGTATGGCCCTGTGTAATAGCTAAAATCCGAAGTGTTCCCCCGGCAAAAACCGTAGGGGTCTTCGAAGCCATCCCCCAGGCATCTTTTCCATCCATTAGGGAACTCAATCCAAGTATCTTTGACACCTGGCTTTTCCTTATCTAGCAAGCGGATGCTCATTTTTATTGTTTTCCCCGGCAACTGGTCACGGGCGTAAATCGCGGACGGCTTCCCTTTGCCTCGCTCACCTCGCTCCAAATCTTTCCTGCACTCAATATATTTTGTAAGACTTCGATACTTCCCTGACGTTTTGAAGACCCAATAACACTCGCCATAAAACTCGCTTTCGTCTTTTGAATTAAATATTCTTTTGTGTTTATCCTCAAGCTCCGTACGAAACATCAACCCCGCGCGATCATAGGTCTGCCCCATCCCAACATCCGTCCACCGCGCGAATATTTTTATGTCAATATCATCGACCACCATCCGACAACCCTTGATTATAGTTTTTATATTTATTTTTATTTCCGACCTATACTCTCCCAACCAGGGTCGATTATGTTCCGGCATGGTTCGTCGCCAATCCTTAATATTGCAGTCAGTCCCTGGCTCCGGCACATAATACACACCTGCCCAATAAGAAAATCCCGGCGGCAACTCGCCAACTAACGTGAACGTATTCGGCTGCCATTCGGAGCAACTGGCCTGTAGCAATAAAAATACCACAAGAGCCAATCGTTTTATCCACGTAATCATTTCACTAATCCCTCGGTCAGTTTGCGCAGTCCATTACATTTATTGAAAGCCTAAAAATCATTCCCTACAGCCCGGATGAATACTGCAAATTTCGCCATTCGGACCGGTGAAATCACTAAAATTCGAAACATCTCCGTTGCAGTAGCCATAGGTGTCTTCGTAACCAATCCCCATGCACCTCTTCCATCCATTGGGAAATTTGACCCATTTATTTTGCTCAGTGGGTTGTTCCTCTTCATTCAGGCGTATATTCATTTTTATGGTTTTTCCTCGCAGCTGATCGATGGTATAAACGGCATACACCATTCCCTCGCCGGACTCTCCACGATCAGTATCCTGCTGGCAGCTCAATTTTTTAATTAGCTTGCGGTCTTTGCCCGCCGTTCTAAACATCCAGCGGCACTCTCCATAGAACGTATCTTCATCATTTCCTTTAAGCGTACGCTTATGCTTGCCTTGATAATACGAGTAGATATCCAAAGCTGCGGCCACATCGCTATCCGTTCGATCTACTGGTGTAGCGTCAGACCATCGGGCGTAGATTCTTATTTCGACTGCATCTAGCACCATCTGACAACCCTTCATGTGGGTGCTGATATCAATCTTAATTTCCGCCTCATATTCCCCTCGCCAAGGCCGGTTATATTCCGGCATCGACCATCGCCAGTCCTTGACCGTACATTCGGCATCTAGTTTTGGCACATAAAGCGCACGCGCCGAGTAAGAAAAATTCGGAGGCAATTCACCCACCAGCGTGAATGTATTCGGCTGCCAATCAGAACAACTGACTTGGAACAATGCAGCCGCCACCACCATTCCTCGTTTTCCCCAATGCCTCATTTCACGTTCTCCCTTGCTCTAATGGCGCAATCCGTCGCATCCGCTGAAAATGTGCCTCGGGCGTTTCTTCCGGCCATCGCGCCCAGTCCTCTCCAACCCTGAATCCCGGCGCACGGAGACTGCTGAGCAACAAAAACGCCAGCTGCTCAGACCTATCCCACCCCCAAGCGCTAGCCTGTTCCAACCGCCGCTTGAGCCAGACTTCATGGTCCTGTTCACCCGCCAGCGCCAGGTAACGCTCGTAGTCATGCCGCACCAGATACCGGTCGGCATTCACCAGCAACGTCACCTCGGCGGCCGGCGCCGGCACACGAAGCCAGGCCGGCTCGGAGGGCACGGGGTAGCTGCCCGGCGCCGGGTTATCCACAACCTGCCAAGCGTCCAGGTGCCAATAACAGAGGCTGATGGTCGGCCCGAGATATGCAGGCAATGCCGCAGGCCCCAGCGCACCCAAGGCCCGCCCCAGCACGCGGTTGTCGTGAAAACGGTACAGCCCCTGCCCGACCATCAGCCGCGCCCGCCAATGGCTGACCCAGCCTTCCCAATCGCCTGACGCCAGGCTGGCCAGCCAGCCCCAATGCGTCTGCGGCGCCGCAAGATCCGCCTCGGCCAGGCGCAGTTCGACATCCCCCACCAGAAAGCCGACCGGGCCAGCCCCGGCCAGCTGGCCTGCCGGTGTCTGGCTGTACAACGCGCTCCAGCGGTCGCTGCCCAGCGCCGCCATCAGGGCATTGCGGGTGCGCGCCTCGCCATCGAGCAGTAACACGACCTCGCGCCCCAAGGCACGCTGTGCGGCCACCCACCGCCACGGGTTATGGCCACTCATGCTGCACCTCCCAGCGGCAGGCACTGCCCATTGGTACAGGCCTCGCAGAGCGGGCAGTAGTCCTGGTCGGCCTGCTTGCTCGCCAGGAGCAGCGCCAACATCACCGGCGCCACCACCTTGGGCAGCGCGGCAGGCCCCTGGCTGCTCACCAGTTCCGGCGGCAATGGCGCTGCCGCCTGACTCGGCGCGGGCGCACCGCCAATCTGGATCGGACTGCTGGCGAAGATCCCCGCGCTGTTCACCAGCAGATGCTGCCCACCCACTTTCAGGGTGATGCTCGCACCGCCCTCCACCACCACTTCACCATCGGCCGAAAGCTGCACCTGGCGCCCGGCATGCTGCACCAGCACCGTGCCGACGCGGGTCTGGCTACCCTGCTCGACCAACAAATGGTCATTGCCACGCAGCAGTACCTTGCGTTCGCCGCCGACCGTATGCTGCTCATCACCCTCGAAAGTGACCTGGCTATCGCCCTGCACACACAGCTGGCGATGGTTGCCGACCGCCACGTGGCTGTCATGCCCGACCCGCTGCTCGAAATCGCGCTGGGCGCGCAAGTAGAGCAGTTCGTCGCCGGCCCGGTCCTCCATGGCCAGCTCGTTGTAACCGCCACCGCCGCCCAGGCTGCGGCTGCGTAGCACGGTGCGTGACTTGAATTCGGGCAGCGGATAAGGCGGTGTGTGCAGGCTGTCGGGCAGGCAACCGCTGACCACCGGCTGATCCGGGTCGTCGTCGAGGAAGCTGACCACCACTTCCATACCGACCCGCGGCAGGGTCAGCGCCCCGTGGCGGTCACCCGCCCAGCCCGACATCACCCGCAACCAGCAACTGCTGTGCTCGTCGCCCTGGCCATGGCGGTCCCAATGGAACTGCACCTTCACCCGGCCGAGTTCGTCGCAGTACACCTCCTCGCCCGCCGGGCCGATCACCCGCGCCGTCTGGCAACCCGGCAGGCGTGGCCGGCTCCGGGGCCTGGCCGGGCGGAAGAAGGTGTCCCACGGGGTGGCGCTGAACTGATTGGCGTAGCGAGGCTGTGACGGTTCGGCCGGCGCCGTATCAAGGTTTTCCTCCAGCACCTGGGGCTGATTGCCTTCGTGCTGCACGCCGGTCAGCAGCCACAGGTCGTTCCACTCTTCACGGGGGTGGCCGGCAAGCTGCATGAGGTGGCCACTGACCAGGCGCGGCACGTCGCTGGTGCCTTCAGCCTGACGGTGGCCGATACGCTCACGTTCCAGCGCACGCCTGCCGAGCTGGCTGCCGCGCTGCGGCTCAGCAGCCTGACGCAGGCCACCGGGGTAGTCGTAGTACTCGATATCGGGAACCAGGTGCGGGCTGGTGTGCTTGCTGGGGTAGGCCAGCACCACCGCCGCCTTGCGCATGTCATGGTCGCGCAGCTCCACACGGCTGACGCTGGTCTGCAGCGCCACACCGAAACGGCTGATCACCGGCTCGTCAGCCACCAGGCCGGCCTCCGGAACGAAGGCAATGGCGCCCTCCAGGCGCGGAAAGTGCGACTGGTGGTCGGCGAATACCACGCTGTGGCCGCCAGGCGAATGCAGGAAGTGGTAGTGAATCCCCTCCTCCTGACACAGGCGCTCGATGAAGGCCAGGTCGCTTTCACCGTATTGCACGCAATAGCGCCTCGGCGCCGATGGCTCGGCCAGGCGGAACTGGCAGGCCTGGCCGAGGATGCCGTGCTCGCCCAGCAACTGGCCGATGATCTGCGCCACGCTGCGGTGCTGGAAGATCCGCTGGTTACGGCCCAGGCCCAGGCGCGTCATCTGGGGTTCGAGCCGAGCGTGGTAATGGCACAGGCGCGTGCCGATGGCACCCTGTCGCAGGCGGGAAATCACGCCGTGGATGCCGTTGCCGCACTCGTCGAAAGCGAGAAACGCCGGCTGGTTCAGCAGCCGTTCCAGCGGCAGGCTGGAGTTCTCGCTGATCAGGTCGATATCGAAACGGTAGGTCGTGCTGATCCCTTCGCGGCCCTTGAAGGCGGACACCTGAAGATCATTGGGCATGGCGTTCACGTCAAAGCGTAAACGCGCCTCGGGGGGTGTATTGAACATCCTTTGTCCTTTTAGGAAACTTGCCACCGCTGTAAAGCGGTAAAGCCTGAAACCTAACAAGGACACTGAAAGCATGGTTGTAGGAAGCTTCCGCAACCAATGTAGTACTGGTCTAATTCAACTCATTCGACGTTGATCAAGATAAAAGGCACGCTAATTGCTCCACAATACGCCCAGCCCATTGGGATGACCGAGCATGCTGCACAGCCACCTGACCACCCTCAACGCCGTTTCGCTGATCCTTAACCTGTTCCGCGAGGAAGGTTGCGAGGCCGCGACGTTGCTCGCCGGCAGCGGCATAGGCCCGGCCGACCTGGGCCATAGCGACGCGCGCATCACCACCCAGCAAGAACTGCAGGTGTGCGCCAACGCGGTGGCCCGGCGCGAAGAGATCGGCCTGGAACTGGGCCGACGCATGCACGTGTCGTGCTACGGCATGCTCGGTTACGCCCTGCTCTCCAGTGCCACTTTGGGTGACGCGCTGCGCCTGGCCCTGCACTATCCGGCACTCCTGGGAACAGTGTTCAAGTTAAACCTGATCGACGATGGCCAACGGGTCTGGTTCAGCGCCAGCAACTACCACGACGCACCAGCGTTGGCGGCCTTCAATGCCGAGTTCTGCCTGGTGTCGCTGAAGGTCATCTGCGACGACCTGCTCGGCCGCCCGCTGCCGCTGCTCGGCGCGCGCTTCGAACATGCCCGCCCCGGCTACCACGCGCTCTATACCCGTGCATTCCAGTGCCCACTGGCGTTCGAGGCCCAAGACAACGCCTTTGCCTTCGAGCGCCGCTGGCTGGACATGCCACTGCCACTGGCCGACCCGATCACCCACAAGGCCATGGGCGAGCGTTGCCGGCGCCTGAACCTGGAGTTCACCGGGCGCCAGGCCTGGCTCGGGCGGATTCGCCAGTTGCTGTTGCAGCAGCTGGAGGCGGCGCCGGGGCTGGAAGGGTTGGCGCGGCAGATGAACTGCTCGTCGCGGACCTTGCGCCGGCACCTGCAGGCGCTGGGCAGCAGTTATCAACAGCTGCTGGACGAACTGCGCTTCGAGCGGGCCAAGCAGCTGCTGGCTGATGAGCAGATGCCGATCTACCGGATTGCCGAGACGCTGGGGTTCAGCGAGACGGCCAGTTTTCGGCATGCCTTTCAGCGCTGGAGCGGCGTAGCACCCAGCCACTTCCGCGGTTGACCTGTGCCGGCCTCTTCGCGGGTAAACCCGCTCCCACAGAGGCGAGTGCGATCCCTGTGGGAGCGGGTTTACCCGCGAAGAGGCCGGCACAGGATAACCCGGCCACCCAGCTTGGCCACATCGATCCCCTTTTGGCCGTTTGCGTCGTTCTCTGCCACCGGGCCGCCCGTGAAAATGGGCCTACGCCAGTCCCTCCGGAGAACAACAAATGCTGACGATCTATTCCGATGATCACCGCCTGCATCACGGCCGCTGCGAGCTGATCGACGGTAAGCTGATGCCTTGCTTCGAAATGCCCTCGCGCGCCGACCACGTCCTCGAGCAAGTGAAAAAGCGCAACCTCGGTGACGTCCAGGGCCCGACCGATTTCGGCCGCGCCCCGCTGCAACGCATCCACAGCGCCGACTACCTGGACTTCTTCCAGGGCGCCTGGGGGCGCTGGGCGGCCCTCGGCCACGACGGCGACCTGCTGCCCTTCACCTGGCCGGCGCGCACCCTGCGCCAGGTCAAGCCGACCGGCCTGCACGGCGAACTGGGCTACTACAGCTTCGACGCCGGCGCGCCGATCACCGCCGGCACCTGGCAAGCCGCCTACAGCGCAGCGCAGGTCGCCCTCACCGCCCAGGCCGCGATCCAGCAAGGTGCCCATTCGGCCTTCGCCCTGTGCCGCCCACCAGGGCACCACGCCGCTGCCGAAGTCATGGGTGGCTACTGCTACCTGAACAACGCCGCGATCGCCGCCCAGGCCTTCCTCGACCAGGGCCGCGCCAAGGTGGCGATCCTCGACGTCGACTACCACCACGGCAACGGCACCCAGGACATCTTCTACCAGCGCGGCGACGTGTTCTTCGCCTCGATCCACGGCGACCCGCAGGCCGAATTCCCGTTCTTCCTCGGCTATGCCGACGAAACCGGCGAAGGCGCGGGTGTTGGCTGCAACATCAACTACCCCTTGCCCGCCGGCAGTGACTGGGCCGCCTGGAGCGCCGCCCTGGAAGACGCCTGCCAGCGCATCGCCGCCTATGACGCCGACGTGCTGGTAATTTCCCTGGGGGTGGACACCTTCAAGGACGACCCGATCTCCCAGTTCAAGCTCGACAGCCCGGATTACCTGGCCATGGGCGAGCGCATCGCCCGGCTCGGCAAGCCGACCCTGTTCGTGATGGAAGGTGGCTACGCTGTAGAAGAAATCGGTATCAACGCGGTCAATGTGCTGGAAGGCTTCCAGCGCGCCCAGCCTGGAGCCTGATCATGGTCCGACTCAAGCGTCTGCTCACCCCGTTCATCGCTGCCACCCTGGTCACCGGTGCCCTGCAGGCTCACGCCGAGCAGCGCACCTTGCGTGTGTATAACTGGTTCGATTACATCACCCCGCAGACCTTGAGCGACTTCCAGAAGGACAGTGGCGTCAAGCTGATCTACGACATCTTCGACACCAACGAAGCGCTCGAAGCCAAGTTGCTTACCGGCAACTCCGGCTACGACGTGGTGGTGCCGTCCAACGTATTCCTCGCCAAGCAGATCGAAGCCGGGGTGTTCCAGCCCCTGGACCGCAGCAAGCTGCCGAACTGGCAGCACCTGGACCCGGCGCTGATGAAACTGATCGAGGCCAACGACCCGGGCAACAAGTTCGCCGTGCCGTACATGTACGGCACCATCCTGATCGGCTTCAACCCGGCCAAGGTCAAGGCGGCGCTCGGCGAAAACGCCCCGGTCGACAGCTGGGACCTGATCTTCAAGGAAGAGAACATCGCCAAGCTCAAGCAGTGCGGGGTGGCGCTGCTCGACTCGCCGTCGGAAATCCTGCCGCTGGCCCTGCAGCACCTGGGCCTGCCGCCGAACAGCGACAAACCGGCCGACTACAAGCAGGCCGAAGCGCTGATGCTGAAGATCCGCCCATCCATCACCTACTTCCATTCGTCGAAGTACATGGCCGACATCGCCAATGGCGATATCTGCGTGGCGGTCGGCTACAGCGGCAGCTTCTCGCAGGCGGCCAACCGCGCCCGGGATGCGAAGAACGGCGTGGTGGTGGACATGCGCCTGCCCAAGGAAGGCGCGCCGATCTGGTTCGACATGCTGGCGATCCCCAAGAACGCGGCCAACCCGGAGGATGCCCACGCGTTCATCAACTACCTGCTGCGGCCTGAAGTGATCGCGCCGATCAGCGACTTCGTCGGCTATCCGAACCCGAACAAGGACGCCACCGACAAGGTCAGCCCGGCGATTCGCAACAACCCGAACCTGTACCCGACTGCGGAGGCGATGGCCAAGTTGTATACCCTCAAGCCATTGTCGCGAGAGGCCGAGCGGGCGCGGACGCGGGCCTGGACCCGAATCAAGTCCGGAACCTGAGTCGCTTTCTTCGCGGGTAGACCCGCTCCCACAGGGTCTGCGCCGGACTTGAGGTCGACGCTGTGCCTGTGGAAGCGGGTTCACCCGCGAAGAGGTCGCCAAGCCTTGCGCAATCTCATTAACGCCTCGGCAATCTGCCGCTCCGGCACCGCCGCAAACCCTAGCACCAGCCCCGCCCGCTTATCCACAGGCACCTCGCTGTCCTCCAGCCAGTAGCCACTCAGCGGATTCACTTCAACCCCCACCGCCTCAGCCCTGGCCACCAGCTCCTGCTCCCGCGCAAAGTTATCCACATCCACCTTGACATGCAGCCCCGCCGCCACCTCCGGCATCGCAGCCAACCCAGGGATATCCACCGGCCAGCCCGCCTTCAGCACATTACGCCGGCTCAACGCGGCCTTGCGCATGCGCCGGATATGCCGCTGGAAATGCCCCCGGGCCATGAACTCGGCCATCACGCACTGGCTCCCCACCTCGGAATGCCGCATCGCCAGTGCCCGCCCCTGGCTGAACGCCTGCACCAACTGCGGCGGCAGCACCAGGTAACCCAGGCGCAATGCCGGGAATGCGATCTTGCCGAACGTGCCGACATACAGCACCCGCCCCTGGCGATCCAGCGCCGCCAACGGGGCCAGGGGCGCACCGCTGTAGCGGTATTCGCCGTCGTAGTCGTCCTCGATGACCCAGCCATCGTTGCGCTCGGCCCAGGCCAGCAGGGCCAGGCGCCGGGCCAGGCTCATGGTCACCCCGGTCGGGTACTGGTGCGCCGGGGTGACATAGGCCAGCCGGCAGCCCTCCACCTGCGCCAGGCGCTGGCAGTCCATGCCTTCTTCGTCCACCGGCACGCCAGTCACCTTGCCGCCGGCCACGGCAAAGGTATGCCCGGCAGCCCTGTAGCCCGGGTTTTCCACAGCCACGCCATCACCCGGCTGCAACAGCAACTGTGCACAAAGGCTTATGGCCTGCTGCGCACCACTGGTGATCACAATTTGTTCAGCGGTACAGCACAGGCCACGCGAGCGCCGCAGGTAGGCGGCGATCAGTTCGCGCAGCACAGGCTCGCCCGCAGGGTCGCCGTAGCCCAGTTGGGCGGGATCGGGGTTGCGCCAGAAACCCGCCTGCAGCTTGGCCCAGACGTCGAAAGGGAACAGATCGAACGCCGGAATCCCGACGCGAAAAGCCCGCGGCGCGCCGCTCTTTGGGGAAGGAAGATGGTTACTTTCCAGTCTTTGCAGCGCCTCGCTGGAACGCCTAAAGCTGGATGAATCCTCAGTATTCTCAGACGAAAATGTGGATAAGTCTGTTGATAAACCCCGGGATAACCCTGTGGACAGTTGTGTGGATAGTTTTGCCAGGCGGCTCACGTAGGTGCCATCACCGACCCGGCTTTCGATGTAGCCCTCGGCATACAGCTGGTCGTAGGCGCGCACCACACTGTTGCGCGAAAGCGCCAGCACGTTCGCCAGGTCGCGCGTGGCCGGCAGCCGTGTGCCACTGCTCAGGCGGCCATCCAGCACCCGCGCGCGCAGGGCCTGGTACAGCTGCTGGCTGAGCCCGCGGCGACGGTCGAGGACGATCCCGGCGGGGTCGAAAGGCAATACGAGGGGGCGCTCGCTCATGGCATTGGACCTGTCAAAACAGTCATCAATGGCTCTTACAACAGACCAATAGCCTGCCTAGGATGGAGCCACTCGGCAAGGAACCTGCGCATGTACAACAGCAAACCCCACCAGGAACACGACCTCGAGCGCCTGCACCAGCACATGCTCGATACCCGCCTGGCCGTGTTGGTCAGCCACGGCGAGCATGGCTTGCTGGCCACCCACCTGCCAGTGCTGGTGGACACCGCCGAAGGCGACTACGGTACTGTCTACGCCCACCTGGCGCGGGCCAATCGCCAATGGCAGGACCTGCAACAAGGCGCCGAAGCACTGCTGGTGTTCCCCGGTGCCGATGCCTATGTCAGCCCCAGCTTCTATCCCAGCAAGGCCGACAACCCCAAGGTGGTGCCAACCTGGAACTACCTGGCCGTACACGCCTACGGCACAGCCGAGGTGATCCATGAGGCCGGTGCCCTGCTGCAGATCGTCAGCCGCCTCACCGACCGCCACGAACAGCACAGCAGCGACCCCTGGAAGGTCGCCGACGCCCCCGCCGACTACCTCGACGGCATGCTCCGCGCCATCGTCGGCATCCGCCTGCCGATCGCCCGCCTGCAAGGCGCGCGCAAGCTCAGCCAGAACCGCTCGGCCGAGGACATCGCCGGCGTACGCAAAGCGCTGGGCGCCAGCAGTGACTACCTGGACAACCAACTGGCGGCGCAGATGCGCCACCTCTGAAGGAAACGCCCCATGCCCAACGTCACCCTGCGCCCCGTCGGCGCCCATGACCACACCGCCTGGCTAGCCCTGTGGCAAGCCTACCTGCGCTTCTACCAGACCGAACTGGCCGAAGACGTCAGCCTCAGCACCTGGCAGCGCCTGCTCGACCCGAACGAACCGACCCACTCGACCCTGGCCTGGGTCGATGGCAAGGCGGTGGGGATGGTCAACTTCATCTACCATCGTTCCAACTGGAGCATCGAGAATTCCTGCTACCTGCAAGACCTCTACGTCGACAGTGCCCAGCGCGGCCTGGGTATCGGCCGCCAGCTGATCGAACACGTGTACGCCACGGCCAAGGCCGACGGCTGCATCAAGGTGCACTGGCTGACCCACGAAACCAACGCCACCGCCATCAGCCTGTACGAGCAGGTTGCCGAGCGCCCGGGCTTCATCCAATTCCGCAAAGGGTTGTAGGCCACATGACTGACGCACTGAACTGGAAAGCCGCCGCACCGCCCAAGGCCGAGCCCATCGACGGTCGCTTCATTCGCCTGGAAAAACTGGACCCCGCGCGCCACGGCGACGACCTCTGGACCGCCCTGCAAGGCCCGGATTCCGACCCGCTGCTGTGGGACTACCTGCCCTATGGCCCCTTCACCGAGCGCGCCGCCTTCGACCGCTGGCTGCAGGGCAACGCCGCCGGCCACGACCCGCTGTACTTCACCGTGATCGACCGCGCCAGCGGCCAGGCCCAGGGCATTCTTTCGCTGATGTCGATCGTGCCTGACCATGGCCGTATCGAGATCGGCCACATCGCCTTCGGCGCCCCGATGCAGCGCACGCCCAAGGGCACCGAGGCCGTCTACCTGCTGGGCAAGCTGGGCTTCGCGCTGGGCAACCGCCGCCTGGAGTGGAAGTGCAACAACGCCAACGCCCGCTCCAAGCGCGCGGCGGAGCGGTTCGGCTTCGTTTTCGAGGGGGTGTTCCGCAAGCACCTGGTGGTGAAGGACCACAACCGCGATACGGCGTGGTATTCGATTACCGATGATGAATGGCCGCAGGTGGCGGCGGGGTTCGAGCGCTGGTTGAGTGAAGCGAACCAGCGGCCGGAGGGCCAGGTGGAAACTCTCGAGGCATGCCGCAACCGCTGAAAGAGTTGTTGATGCAAACGGCCTCTTCGCGGGTAAACCCGCTCCCACAGGCAAGCAAATTCGAGAGAAAAAAAGGGGAGCATCCGCTCCCCAGAGGTTAACCGCTTGTAGATGAGCGCTTGAGAATCAGCCCTCGATCTCGATCAGGATCTCGCCCGGCGTCACGCGATCGCCCTTGGCCACGTGGATGGCCACGACCTTGCCGGCGATGGCCGCCTGCACTTCGGTCTCCATCTTCATCGCCTCGGTGATCAGCACGGCCTGGCCGGCCTTGACCACATCGCCTTCCTTGACCAGCACATCGACGATGTTGCCCGGCATGGTGGTGCTGACGTGGCCCGGCGCGCTGGCCTGCTTGCGCTTGCTGCTGCCGCCGCCGACGAACTCGTTGAGCGGCTCGAACACCACTTCTTCCGGCATGCCGTCGATCGACAGGTAGAAGTGGCGCTTGCCCTCGGCCTTCACGCCCACGCCGGTGATGTCGACGCGGTAGGTTTCGCCGTGCACGTCGATGACGAACTCGGTCGGCACGCCTTCACCCCCCGGGGCCGCCACAGCGCCGGCTTCCGGGATCGGCAGCAGGGCTTCCGGGGTCAGGGTGCCGGCTTCGCGCTCCTCGAGGAACTTGCGCCCGATGTCCGGGAACATGGCGAAGGTCAGCACGTCCTCCTCGCAACGGGCCAGGGCGCCGATGTCGGCACGCAGCTTGGACATCTCCGGCTTGAGCAGGTCGGCCGGGCGCACGTCGATCACTTCCTCGCTGCCGATCGCCTGGCGGCGCAGCTGCTCGTTGACCACGCCCGGGGCCTTGCCGTAACCGCCTTGCAGGTACAGCTTCACCTCGTTGGTGATGGTCTTGTAGCGCTCGCCGGCCAGCACGTTGAAGAACGCCTGGGTGCCGACGATCTGCGAGGTCGGCGTCACCAGCGGCGGGAAGCCGAGGTCTTCACGCACGCGCGGGATCTCGGCCAGCACTTCGTTCATGCGGCTCAGGGCGCCCTGCTCCTTGAGCTGGTTGGCCAGGTTGGAAATCATCCCGCCCGGCACCTGGTTGACCTGCACGCGGGTGTCCACGGCGGTGAACTCGCTCTCGAACTGGTGGTACTTCTTGCGCACGGCGTAGAAGTACAGGCCGATTTCCTGCAGCAGCTCCAGGTCAAGGCCGGTGTCGAACTCGCTGCCCTTGAGCGCGGCGACCATCGACTCGGTGCCTGGGTGGCTGGTACCCCAGGCGAAGCTGGAGATCGCGGTGTCGATGTGGTCGGCGCCGTTTTCCACCGCCTTGAGCTGGCACATGGCAGCCAGGCCGGCGGTGTCGTGGGAATGGATGAACACCGGCAGCGACTGCTCGGCCTTCAGCGCCCTGACCAGCTCGCCGGTAGCGAACGGGGTCAGCAGGCCGGCCATGTCCTTGATCGCGATCGAATCGCAACCCATGGCTTCCATCTGCTTGGCCTGGGCCACGAAGGCGTCGATGGTGTGCACCGGGCTGACGGTGTAGGCGATGGTGCCCTGGGCGTGCTTGCCGGCGGCCTTGACCGCCTCGATGGCCACGCGCAGGTTACGCACGTCGTTCATGGCGTCGAAGATGCGGAACACGTCGATGCCGTTGACCGCGGCCTTGGCGACGAAGGCCTTGACCACATCGTCGCTGTAGTGACGGTAGCCGAGCAGGTTCTGGCCGCGCAGGAGCATTTGCAGGCGCGTGTTGGGCAACGCATTGCGCAGCTTGCGCAGGCGCTCCCACGGGTCTTCCTTGAGGAAGCGCACGCAGGCGTCGAAGGTGGCACCGCCCCACACTTCCAGCGACCAGTAGCCGACCTTGTCGAGCTTGTCGCAGATCGGCAGCATGTCTTCGGTGCGCATGCGGGTGGCCAGCAGGGACTGGTGGGCGTCGCGCAGGATCGTGTCGGTGACGTGGATTTTCTTGGACATTATGGGGTTCCTCACAGGCCTGCGTGGGCGGCGATGGCGGCGGCGATGGCCAGGGCCAGCTCTTCGGGTTTGCGCTTGATCGAGTAGTTGGTCAGTTCCGGGTGGCTTTCGACGAAGCTGGTGTTGAACTGGCCGCTACGGAATTCCGGATTGCGCAGGATTTCCTGGTAATACGCGGCGGTGGTCTTCACCCCTTGCACGCGCATGTCGTCCAGGGCCCGCAGGCCGCGGTCCATGGCTTCTTCCCAGGTCAACGCCCAGACCACCAGCTTCAGGCACATGGAGTCGTAGAACGGCGGAATGGTGTAGCCGGTGTAGATCGCCGTGTCGGTGCGCACGCCCGGGCCGCCGGGGGCGTAGTAACGGGTGATCTTGCCGAAGCTGGGCAGGAAGTTGTTTTTCGGGTCTTCGGCGTTGATGCGGAACTGCAACGCGTAGCCACGGTGCTGGATGTCTTCCTGCTTGACCGACAGCGGCAAACCCGAAGCGATGCGGATCTGTTCGCGAACGATGTCGATGCCGGTGATTTCCTCGGTGATGGTGTGTTCCACCTGCACCCGGGTGTTCATTTCCATGAAGTACACTTCGCCATCGGCGAGCAGGAACTCCACGGTACCGGCGTTCTCGTAGTTCACCGCCTTGGCCGCGCGCACCGCCAGGTCGCCGATGTAGGCGCGCTGTTCGGGGGTCAGCTGCGGGCTTGGGGCGATTTCGATAAGCTTCTGGTTGCGGCGCTGGATCGAACAGTCGCGCTCGAACAGGTGCACCACGTTGCCGAAGCTGTCACCGAGGATCTGTGCCTCGATGTGCTTGGGGTTGACGATGCACTTTTCCAGGAACACTTCGGCCGAGCCGAAGGCCTTGGTGGCTTCGGAAATCACCCGTGGGAAGTTCTGTTCCAGCTCTTCACGGCTGTTGCAGCGGCGGATACCACGGCCGCCACCGCCGGAAGTGGCCTTGAGCATGACCGGGTAACCAATGCGGTCACCTTCGCTCAGGGCTTCGTGAATATCGGCGACGTTGCCTTCGGTGCCCGGAGTCACCGGCACACCGGCCTTGATCATGGTGCGGCGAGCTTCGGTCTTGTCGCCCATGCGGCGGATGACCTCGGCGGCCGGGCCGATGAACTTGATTCCGCGCTCGGCACAGATCTCCGCCAATTCGGCGTTTTCCGACAGGAAACCGTAACCCGGATGCAAGGCGTCACAGCCGGTTTCCACAGCCAGGTTGACCAGCTTGCGCGGGTTCAGGTAGCCGGCCAGCGGCTCGGCACCGATGCTGTAGGCCTCGTCGGCACGCTTGACGTGCAAGGCGTGACGGTCGGCGTCGGAATAGATCGCGACAGAGCGAATGCCCATCTCGGCGCAGGCACGCACGATTCGAACTGCGATTTCACCCCGGTTGGCGATCAGGATTTTTTTTATCACTGGATTCTTCCCAAAGCCCGTAGGAACAGACGACCCGGTTGTACCGGTCGGCGCGTGACCAGACGTTGCTGGCCAGTCGCGTATTCACCCTAGCGCCTGGGCACGATAAACAAAAATCAATATTTGTTAGGGGCTCTATTAGCAAAAGCTTATAGTTCGGTAACAAGGTATTGCCGAAGAGCCGATAAAAATGCGTAAGTCCTTGATGCGTATGACATTGCGTCAGTTGCAGGTCTTCAACGAGGTATGCGATTTACGCTCGTACAGCCGGGCGGCGGAGGAAATGTCGCTGACACAACCCGCGGTCAGCCTGCAGATCCGCCAGCTCGAGGAACTGATCGGCCAGCCGCTGTTCGAGTACGTCGGCAAGAAGCTCTACCTGACCGAAGCGGCCGAAGCGCTGCAACGCGCCAGCCGCGACATCTTCGGCCGCCTTGAGAGCCTCGACATGCAGCTGTCGGACATGCAGGGTTCACTGCAGGGGCAGTTGAAGCTGGCGATCGAGTCCAGCGCCAAGTACTTCGTGCCACACCTGTTCGCCGCCTTCAAGCAGCGTCACCCGGAGGTCAACCTGACCCTCACCGTGGTCAACCGTGCCCAGGCGATCCGCCGCCTTTCCGACAACCGCGACGACCTGATCATCATGTCGATGGTGCCCCAGGACATGGGCCTGGAGTTCCTGCCGTTCCTCAACAATCCGATCGTCGCCGTGGCGCCGTCGGAGCACCCGCTGTGCAAGCTCGAGCAACTGCGCCTGCAGGACCTGGAGCCTCATACGCTGTTGGTCCGCGAGCAGGGCTCGGGCACGCGCAAGGCCTGCGAGGAGTACTTCAAGGACAAGCGCGTGCACTTTACCCAGACCTTGGAAGTGGCCTCGGCCGACGCCCAGCGCGAGTGCGTGATCGCCGGCCTGGGCATCGCCCTGCTGACCCGCCATGCGGTGAACATGGAGCTGGCCACGGGGATGCTCAGGGAACTGCCGGTGGACGAATTGCCGCTGTACCGCAGTTGGTGCGTGGTGCAGGCCAAGGCCAAACGGCAGTCGCCGGTAGCCCTGGCCTTTCTGGCGTTCATCCGCAGCGAACGTGCGTTGATCAGCGCGATTGTTGAGCGTTTTTCGGGGAAGTTGCCGCCGACGCCTGCCACACCGTGAGCTCTTGCAGGTCAGGGTAATCCACCAGGTCGCGAAGCAGTTGACGCTGGTCGCAGTAGCTTTCGATCGCACGGCGGTATTCCATGCGTCGCTGGTCCTTTTCCTGCTGCTTGCGAGCTTTGGCGCTGGGTTGGTACGTACCGTCGAAGTCACGAGCCATGGCCTGTCTCCCAGATAGGATGCGGGAGTTTCAGACTGGCCCTGGGGGTTTACGGTTTGGCTGAGGAATGGTGACAAAACCGTGAAATCTGACAGCCTGCACCGGCGCTTTCGCGGGCAAGCCCGCTCCCACAGGGGAAGCGCCGAACCCGAAGAACTCAACAATCCTGTGGGAGCGGGCTTGCCCGCGAAAGCGCCAGCACAGGCTTACATCAGTCGTCGGTAGCCTTGATCGACTTGGGCGACAAACGCAAGCTGCGCAAGCTGCGCTTCACGCTCTTCAAGTGATTGACCAGGCTCGGCCCACGGGCCATGGCCACGCCCATGGCCAGCACGTCGATCACCACCAGGTGGGCGATCCGCGAGGTCAACGGGGTATAGATCTCGGTGTCTTCATGCACATCGATCGCCAGGTTGACGCTGGAGAGCTCTGCCAAGGGGGTCTGGCTGGGGCACAAGGTAATCAGCGTGGCACCGCTTTCACGCACCAGGTTGGCGGTGATCAGCAGGTCCTTGGAACGCCCCGACTGGGAAATGCACACCGCCACGTCACCCGGTTTCAGGGTCACTGCCGACATCGCCTGCATGTGCGGGTCGGAGTATGCCGCGGCGCTGAGCAGCAGGCGGAAGAACTTGTGCTGGGCATCGGCAGCCACCGCGCCGGACGCACCAAAACCATAGAACTCCACACGCTGCGCCTTGGCCATGGCGCTCACGGCCTGTTGCAGGGCATGCGGGTCCAGGTGCTCGCGCACTTCCATCAGGGTGTGCAGGGTGGTGTCGAAGATCTTCAGGCTGTAGTCGGCGACCGAGTCGTCTTCATGAATCGCGAACTGGCCGAAACTGGCGCCGGCCGCCAGGCTCTGCGCCAGCTTCAACTTGAGGTCCTGGAAGCCCGAACAGCCGATCGCCCGGCAGAAGCGCACGATGGTCGGCTCGCTGATGCCCACGCTGTGCGCCAGGTCGGCCATCGAGCTGTGCATGACGGCAGCCGGGTCCAGCAGCACGTGGTCGGCCACTTTCAGTTCCGATTTGCGCAGCAGGTGGCGCGATTGGGCGATATGTTGCAACAGATTCACGGGCTGGACTCGGTTATGATCGGCTGGCCGGGATGTAGCTTTCTTGTAGTTATACTACATGGACGCCAACCCGCCCAGTTAAACGAACGTGGAGAGTGGTGGTTTGACGATCCCTTGCGACATCCTGGTGTTCGGTGGCACCGGTGACCTGGCCCTGCACAAACTGCTGCCGGCGCTCTATCACCTGTACCGCGAGGCACGCCTGAACAACGCCGTGCGCATCATCGCCCTCGCCCGCCGCGCCATCAGCCGCGACCAGTACCTCACGCTCGCCGAACGCCACTGCCGGGCGCAAGTCGCCCGCCAGGATTTCGAGGAAGAAGTGTGGCAGCGTTTTTCCGCGCGCCTGGACTACTTCCCCATGGACGCCGCGCAAAGCGCCGACTTCGGCCGCCTGGCGCGCTACCTCGGCGAGCCTGGAGGGCTCACGCGCGTCTACTACCTGGCCACCGCGCCCCACCTGTTCGTGCCCATCGCCAACCACCTGCGCATCGCCGGGCTGGCCGACAACGAAGCACGCATCGTGCTGGAAAAACCCATCGGCCACTCACTGGCTTCGGCCACTGCCATCAACGAAGCGATCGGCGCGGTGTTCGACGAATCCCAGGTGTTCCGCATCGATCACTACCTGGGCAAGGAAACCGTGCAGAACCTCATGGCCCTGCGCTTCGCCAACGCCCTGCTGGAACCGGTGTGGCGCAACGGCCAGGTCGACCATGTGCAGATCAGCGTCTGCGAAACCCTCGGCGTGGAAAACCGCGGCAGCTACTACGACCGCGCCGGCGCGACCCGCGACATGCTGCAGAACCACCTGCTGCAGCTGCTGTGCCTGGTGGCCATGGAGCCACCCGCTCAGTTCGAGGCCGAAGCGGTGCGCGACGAAAAGGTGAAGATCCTCCGCGCCCTCAAGCCGATCACCGGCCAGGACGTGCAGGACAAGACCGTGCGCGGCCAGTACGGCAGCGGTCACATCGGCGGCCAGGAAGTGCCGGCCTACTACTTCGAAAAGGACGTGGACAACGACAGCGACACCGAAACGTTCGTCGCCGTGCACGCCCACATCGACAACTGGCGCTGGGCCGGCGTGCCCTTCTACTTGCGCACCGGCAAGCGCATGGCGCGGCGCTCGTCGCAGATCGTCATCCAGTTCAAGCCGGTGCCCCACGAACTGTTCAACGGCGGCCAGGTCAACCAGTTGCTGATCCAGTTGCAGCCGGAGGAGCGCATCAGCCTGCGCATGATGACCAAGAGCCCCGGCAAGGGCATGCGCCTGGAGCCGGTCGACCTGGACCTGAACCTGGCCCAGGTGTTCAGCCAGACCCGCCGCTGGGAGGCCTATGAGCGCCTGCTGCTGGATATCCTGGAAGGCGACTCGACGCTGTTCATGCGCCGTGACGAGGTAGAGGCGGCCTGGGCCTGGGTCGACCCGATCATCAAGGGCTGGGAAGAACACTTCCAGGCACCCCGCCACTACGCCGCCGGCAACAACGGCCCGGAGCAGGCCAACAGCCTGCTGGCACGCCATGGCAGGCATTGGCATGGATGAATCACTTCATGCTGACGTCGCCCCCCTTGGGTGCGTGAAGGTGACCTCGCTGTAACGTCACCTCCATGTCTGCCAAAGGAGTTCGAGCATGATCAATGTAGAAAACTTGATTGCCGTCAATGATAAACGTAACGGCCAGAACCGCTTCAAAGTCTACGGAACCGTAACAGTCGACAACCCTGGTATCACTCCCGTTCTCCGCGAGCCCACCCGGCGCCACCGGGGCGCTTGGGAAGTGCTTCAACTGGAACTGGTGGATGACGGCGGCATCACCTTGCAGGTGCTGACGGAAAAGACCGTTCATTTCGAGCGTGAAGGGGCCAGCATCTGGGGAATGGTCGAGATCAACTACCCAGGCGGTACAGGCCACATCAAGATCGTGACCCTGGACTGATACGCTGAAGCCAGGCAGCTCGATGGGCTGCCTGGCTTCATGCCTGCCAACTCGCGGCTACCCTCTCGCGGAACTCAGGCTCGGGGACCGGCCGGCTGATCAGGTAACCCTGCACCTCATCGCAGCCCTGCTCACGCAGGAGCGCCAGCTGCTCTGGCGTTTCCACCCCTTCGGCCACCACCTTCAACCCCAGGCTGCCAGCCATGGTGATGATCGCCGTGGTGATGGCTGCATCCTGGCTACCCACCTGCAGGCCGCGAATGAAGGCCTGGTCGATCTTCACGTAATCCACGGGCAGACGCTTCAGGTAGCTGAGCGATGAATAGCCAGTGCCGAAGTCGTCGATGGCCAGTTTCACACCCAGCCCATGCAACTGCTGGAAGGTCGTGATGATGTGCTCGACGCTGTCCAGCAACTGGCTCTCGGTCAGTTCCAGCTCCAGCAGGTGCGGGGCCAGGCCGGTTTCCTCCAGCACCTGGCGCACCAGGCTGACCAGCTTGCCCTGGCGCAGCTGGTACACCGACAGGTTGACCGACACCCGCACTTCCAGCCCTTCCCCCCGCCACTCGCAGGCTTGCTGGCAGGCACGGCGCAGCACGAACTCGCCCATCGGCGCGATCAGCCCGGTTTCCTCGGCCAGGCCGATGAACTCGCCGGGCGGCACCATGCCCCGCTGCGGGTGCTGCCAGCGCACCAGGGCTTCGGCCGCATGCAGGCGGCCGGTCTGCAGGCACAGCTTGGGTTGGTAGTAGACCAGCAACTGCCCCTCATCGATGGCCTTGCGCAACTGGTTTTCCAGCTGCAGGCGCTCCAGGGTGCTGGTGCGCAGGCTCTCGGTGTAGAACTGGAAGTTGTCGCCGCCCAGGTGCTTGGCGTGCTGCTTGGCCATGTCGGCCTGACTGACCAGGGTATCGACGTCCAGCGTGGCCTCGGTGAGCATGCTGATCCCCACCGAAGCACTCATCACCACTTCATGGTCGTCCAGCCGCTGCGGCACACGCAGCTTGTTCAGCAGCCGGGTGGTGACCCGCACCAGGCTCGACAGGCTGCTGTAGCCATCGAACAGCACGGCGAACTCGTCGCCGGACAGCCGCGCCACGGTATCGGCCTCGGGCACCGCGCCGGCGATGCGCCGGGCGATCTTCTGGATCAACTGGTCTGCCAGCTCATGGCCCAGGCTTTCGTTGAGCAGCTTGAAGCGGTCCAGGTCGATGTGCAGCAAGGCCAGGCTGCGCCCGGTGTGGCGTACGCGCCGGCTGGCTTCGAGCAGGCGCAGGCGGAACAGCGCACGGTTGGCCAGGCCGCTCAGTTCGTCGTAGTGCGCCAGGTAGCGCAGGCGCTCTTCGGAGGCCCGGCGCGCCGAAAGGTCGGTGAAGAAGCCGACCACCTGCGTCAACTGGCCTGCGGTATCCCGCACGGCGGTCAGGCGCAGCCATTGCGGGTGCAGCGCGCCCTGCTGGCGGGATTCCACCAGCTCGCCCTGCCAGGCACCTTGCAGGTGCAGCGCCTGTTCGATCACCTGGCTGTAGCGGCGAGCGTCACTGCTGCACGCGAGCTCGAAGAATTCCCGCCCCAGCAGCTGCGAACGGTCATGGCCCGTCATCTGACAGTAGGCGTGGTTGACCGCCAGCACCACGTAACTCGCGCTGAGGATGGCGATGCCATCGTTGCTCGCCTCGAACACCGTGGCGGCCAGGCGCTGCTGCTCTTCCAGCGCCTTCTGTGCCGAGATGCGCTGCAGGTCCTGGTTGAGCACCTGATTCTGGAAACGCCGCACCAGGCTGCGGTCGAGCAAGCGGTTGACCTGCCAGGCCACCACCATCAGCGCCGCCAGCAGGATCAGCCCGAGCCAGCCCCAGCCACGCTGCAGGCCCGCGTCGAAATAGAACAGGAAGGCCACCGGCGGCAGCAGGCAGGGCAAGGCGAAGCTGAGGAAAGCCGGCAGGCTCACGGCGTAGGCGATGCTGGCGCTCAGGGTCGCCATGCCCAGCAAGCCGAAAACCCAGGCCTGCTGCACGAAGTTGTCCACCGGTACCAGGGCGATGGCGGCGCACGCCAGGGTCAGGCCGCTGAATGCCGAACCGAACAGGAACATGCGCCGCCAGGCCGGGCTGGCCTGGCGCTGCGCCGAAGCCGCGTCGAACGCCGCCACCTGGATCACCCGCAGGGCCACCAGCGCCAGCAGCCAGACCAGCCACACGGCCACCAGCAGATAGCGCGCAGGGCTCCACAACAGCCAGGCACACAACAGGCCGTTGACCAGCATGAACAGCGTGGGCAGCAATGAGCCCTGATAGAGCAGGCGGGTTCGCTCGACGGACAGCTGGGTGGCGAATAGCCTGCGCACGTTCCTTGTCATTTCCGGTGACGCTCCGGTCACCGTGCATTCCTGGGTCATGGCGCTGATTCTTGTAGAGTTCTTGTTATGGTCGGCACTGAACGAGCAGCGATCTTACACAAACCGTGCGAATCACCAAACTGCTCCAGATCATCTTTCATGGCGGCATGCCGATGAGTGGCACCGGCCCAGGGTGAATATTTATACAGTGGGTGTTTGCCCCGTCACCGGCCTCCCCCTAGAATGGCCGGATGCACACAGATGACCTCTCCCTCCTGCTGAACTCTCTCAACGATGCCCAACGCCAGGCCGTCGCGGCCACGCTCGGGCGTCAGCTGGTGCTTGCTGGCGCCGGCTCCGGTAAAACCCGCGTGCTGGTGCACCGCATCGCCTGGCTGATCCAGGTCGAGCAGGCCTCGCCGCATTCGATCCTGTCGGTGACTTTCACCAACAAGGCGGCCGCCGAGATGCGCCAGCGGATCGAACAGCTGCTAGGCATCAACCCGGCCGGCATGTGGGTGGGCACCTTCCACGGCCTGGCGCACCGCCTGTTGCGGGCGCACTGGCAGGAAGCGCGGCTGGTGCAGAACTTCCAGATCCTCGACAGCGACGACCAGCAGCGCCTGATCAAGCGGGTGATGCGCGAACTCGGCCTCGACGAGCAGAAATGGCCGGCGCGCCAGGCCCAGTGGTTCATCAACGGGCAGAAGGACGAAGGCCTGCGCCCGCAGCATATCCAGGCCAGCGGCGACCTGTTCCTGCAAACCATGCGTGATGTCTACAGCGCCTACGAACAGGCCTGCGAGCGCGCCGGGGTCATCGACTTCTCCGAGCTGCTGCTGCGTGCCCTCGACCTGTGGCGCGACCATCCCGGCCTGCTCGAGCACTACCAGCGGCGTTTCCGCCACCTGCTGGTGGACGAGTTCCAGGACACCAACGCCGTGCAGTATGCCTGGCTGCGCCTGCTGGCCGGCAAGCACGGCGGCAGCCTGATGGCGGTGGGCGACGACGACCAGTCGATCTACGGCTGGCGCGGCGCCAAGATCGAGAACATCCACCAGTACACCGCCGACTTCCCTGACGCCGAGATGATCCGCCTGGAGCAGAACTACCGCTCCACCGGCGGCATCCTCAAGGCCGCCAACGCGCTGATCGCCAACAACAGCGGGCGCCTGGGCAAGGAACTGTGGACCGACATGGGCGAAGGCGAACCGCTGACCCTGTACGCGGCCTACAACGAGCACGACGAAGCGCGCTACGTGGTCGAGACCATCGAGAGCCTGATCAAGCAAGGCAACGCGCGCAGCGACATCGCCATTCTCTACCGCTCCAACGCCCAGTCGCGGGTGCTGGAAGAGGCCCTGCTGCGCGAGCGCATTCCTTACCGCATCTATGGCGGCCAGCGCTTCTTCGAGCGCGCCGAGATCAAGAACGCCATGGCTTACCTGCGCCTGATCGAGGGCCGCGGCAACGACGCGGCGCTGGAGCGGGTGATCAACGTGCCGCCGCGCGGCATCGGCGAAAAAACCGTCGAGGCCATTCGCGAGCATGCCCGCCACAGCCAGCTGTCGATGTGGGAGGCCATGTGCCAACTGCTCGCCAACAAGGCCCTCAAAGGCCGCGCCGCCAGTGCCCTGGGTGCCTTCATCGAACTGATCGAAGGCCTCGCCGGCAAGGTTGCGGACATGCCGCTGCACACCATGACCCAGACCGCCATCGAGCAGTCCGGCCTGATCATCTATCACCAGGAAGAAAAGGGTGAAAAGGGCCAGGCACGGGTAGAAAACCTTGAGGAACTGGTCAGCGCCGCGCGCAACTTCGAAACCAGCGAAGACGACGCCGACCTGTCGCCGCTGTCGGCCTTCCTCGGCCATGCCTCGCTGGAAGCCGGCGACGCCCAGGCCGACGAGCACGAAGACAGCATCCAGCTGATGACCCTGCACAGCGCCAAGGGCCTGGAGTTCCCGTTCGTGTTCCTGGTGGGCATGGAAGAAGGCCTGTTCCCGCACAAGATGAGCCTGGAAGAACCCGGCCGCCTGGAAGAGGAACGTCGCCTGGCCTACGTGGGCATCACCCGGGCCATGCGCCAGCTGATCATGACCTACGCCGAGACCCGACGCCTGTATGGCAGCGAAACCTACAACAAGGTTTCGCGTTTCGTACGTGAGATTCCGAGCGAGCTGGTCCAGGAAGTGCGCCTGTCGAACAGTGTCAGCCGCCCCTTCGGCGGCGCGCAGAGCACCTCGTCGAGCAACCTGTTCGCCAATGCCGCCATTCCGCAGACCGCCTTCAGCCTCGGCCAGCGCGTGCAGCACGCGGTGTTCGGCGAAGGGGTAATCCTCAACTTCGAGGGCTCCGGCGCCCAGGCGCGGGTGCAGGTCAACTTTGCCGAAGGCAGCAAATGGCTCATGCTGGGCTACGCCAAGCTCGAGGCCCTTTGAACACGGTCCTGTAGGAGCGGCCTTGCGTCGCGAATGGGCTGCGGAGCAGCCCCGGCAATCTGTGCGTTTGCGCTGAAATCCCGGGGCTGCTCCGCAGCCCTTTCGCGACGCAAGGCCGCTCCTACAAGGGCAGCATCAACCCAATCGCTGTAACATTCAGGCAAAAGCTGGAAACATCTTGTCGCTGGTCATGTGCCCTGGAACCTGTGCACCATGACGCGCGTGCAATCCACAACAGGGGAAATCCCATTTATGCAACGTTTTCTTAGCATCGCACTGGCGCTCTGCGTCGGCCTGACGCTGAGCCTGGACGCCAACGCCAAGCGTTTCGGCGGTGGCAAGAGCTCGGGCGCCGCGCCTATCCACCAGACCCGCCAGGCCGCACCCGCCTCGCCGACCTCGCCTGCTGCCGCAGCCACCGCCCCAGGCCGTGCACCGGCCGCCGCCAGCGGTGCTTCGCGCTGGCTGGGCCCTCTCGCCGGCCTCGCCGCCGGTGGCCTGCTGGCCTCCATGTTCATGGGTGACGGCTTCCAGGGCATGCAGATCATGGACTTCCTGATCATGGGCCTGATCGCCTTCCTGGTGTTCCGCTTCATTGCCGCACGCCGTCGCCAGCAGCAGCCGCAAATGGCCGCACCAGGCCACGCGCCGTTCCAGCGTGAAGCCCACGGCCAGGCCGCCCAGCCGTCGGCCTTCGGTGGTGCTGCCGCGCCTGCCGCTGCCGCCGCGCCAGCGATCAACGCCCCGGCATGGTTCAACGAGCAGAGCTTCCTGGCCGCCGCCCGCAGCCACTTCCAGGCGCTGCAGCAGCACTGGGATGCCAACGAGATGGACAAGATCGCCGAGTTCGTCACCCCGCAGATGCTCGAGTTCCTCAAGCGTGAGCGTGCCGACCTGGGCGACGGCTTCCAGTCCACCTACATCGACAACCTCGATGTACAACTGGACGGTGTCGATGATCGCGCCGACCGCACCGACGCCACCCTGACCTTCCGTGGCGTGTCGAAGACCTCGCGCTTCGACCAGGGCGAAGCCTTCAGCGAAAGCTGGCACATGGTTCGCGCCCAGGGCGACAACCAGCCTTGGCTGGTCGCCGGTATCCGTCAAAACGGCTAACCGACGCACGTTGCACAAAAAACCCCGGGCCTGTCCCGGGGTTTTTGCTTTTGCCAGACTGGGCTACTAGGGTATAACGCGCAGCGTTGTCATCAAGGTCAGAGGATGTGAACCGTGGAAGAAGTGATCGAACAACTCCGTGAAGCCAATGAGCCCGTACCGGTGCCTCTGGAGCTTCCCGACGAGGACCAGCTGGTAGAGATCGAGGAACAGCTGTTCATCAACATTCCGTTCGTGTTCAAGGAGTTTCTGCTGACTGTCAGCGACGTGGTGTACGGCTCGCTGGAGCCGGTGACCTGCACCGACCCGCAGTCGCACACCTACCTGCCCGACGTCGCCGCCAACGCCTGGGATGCCGGTGTACCGCGCGACCTGGTGCCGCTGTGCCAGGACGGCAGCAACTACTACTGCGTCGAGGAAGACGGCACCGTGGTGCTGTGGGATGGCGACGAGGAAGCCGTGGGCGAGGACAGCTGGGAGTCGGTGTGGCACTGGGCCCGGGACGTGTGGCTGGAAAGCTGAAACACTCACAACAATTAATGGCCACATGCCATTAATGTGATTAAAATCGCCAGGCTTTCTGCGCCTGGCGACATCGCTACCGCTCCATCCCCTCGGACGACGGTGAAATCTTGCGCAGGGAGCATGCCCCCTCAGTGCGAGTGATCGCGGCTGTTCTCCAGCGTCTCCAGCAAGGCGATCTGCATGCGCGAGTGCACGCGGATGAACCAGCGCCACAACAACGCCACCACCCCCGCCGCCACCACCGCGATGATCAGCAGCAACTCGCTGGTCGGCAGGATGCTCGCCGACAAGGCCGAGAGCAGCAGGAAGATCACCAGCAACGAGAGCAGCGGAATCACCTCGGCAACCACACGGCGCACGCGCTGGGTATGCCGCCCGGCCATTTCCGGCTTCACCCCCATCTCCGCCAGCAGCATCGACAGTGCCTTGAGCTTGCGGTACGCCGCGATCAGGAACGGCAGCGACAGCAGCAGCGCCGCGCCCCAGATCAGCGCCTTCTGCTGGCTGATATCGGTGACCCACTCGCTGAGCCACGCGCCGATGCGCCCGGCAAAGTAACCGCCACTGAAGAAGATCGCGATCACCAGCGCCAGGTTGACCCCGACCTGCAGCAGGATGCGCCGGATCATCGCTGCCAGCATGGCACTCTCACCCTGCGGCTGGATATTGCGCAGCCACTCCCCATACAGCGACAGCACCCGGCCCAGACGCTGCGGCATGACTTTGCCGAGCTTCAGTGAGAGTGGGTCGGCGGCGCGGATCAGGTAGGGCGTCAGCAGCGTGGTGATGGCCGATACGGCCACCGCGACCGGGTAGAGAAAGTCGCTGGTGACCTGCAGTGTCATCCCCAGCGCCGCGATAATGAAGGAAAACTCGCCGATCTGTGAAAGACCCATGCCCACCCGCAGCGACGTGCGACCATCGTTGCCGGCGATGAACGCGCCCATGCCGCAAGAGAGCATCTTGCCCAGCACCACCGCCAGGGTGATGACCACGATCGGCCAGGCGTAGTCGACCAGCACCTGGGGGTCGATCATCAGGCCGATGGCGACGAAGAAGATCGCGCTGAACAGGTCGCGCACCGGCTCGATCAGCCGCTCGATCTTCAGCAGCTGGCGCGACTCGGCCATGATCGCGCCGATCAGGAAGGCACCCAGCACCATGCTGTATTCCAGCTTCACCACCAGCAGGCAGAAGCCGAAGCACAGCCCCAGCACAGTGATCAGCAACATCTCGTTGCTCTCGAATTTCGCCACGTAGGCCAGCAGCCGTGGCACCAGCAGGATGCCGATGACCAGCGCGACGATCATGAACAGCGACAGCTTGCCGACCGTGGAGAACACCTCGCCGGAGCTGACCGTGCCGCTGACGGCGATACCCGAAAGCAGCGCGATGATGCCGATGCCGAGGATGTCCTCGACGATCAGCACGCCGAAGATCAGCTGGGCGAAGCGCTCGTTCTTCATCTTCAGGTCGTTCAGCGCCTTGACGATGATGGTGGTCGAGGAAATCGCCAGGATCGCGCCGAGGAACAGCGAATCCATGGTGTTCCAGCCGAACCAGCGGCCGATCTCGAAGCCGATCCAGATCATCAGGACGATTTCCAGGAACGCCGCGATGAACGCCGTGGCACCGACCTTGAACAACTTGCGCAGGCTGAACTCCAGGCCCAGGCAGAACATCAGGAAGATCACCCCCAGCTCGGCCAGGGTCTTGATCGTGTCTTCGTCGTGAATCAGCCCGAACGGCGGGGTGTGCGGGCCGATGATGAAGCCGGCGACGATGTAGCCCAGCACAACCGGCTGCTTGAGGCGATGGAAGAGGATCGTCACCACGCCGGCGACCAGCATGATCACTGCCAGGTCCTGGATGAAACTGATGGCATGCATGGCGCGATACTCCTTTTCGACGTGTGCTGGATGCCCGGGCAGACCGCTCCTCTGCCAAGGCCAAGCCAAGCGAGCAGCAAGTACATACTGTATTGAGAACAGGAAAGCCCACTGTGCGTGGGCGTACTCAGGGTAACATCGCACCCCGCCACAAAAAGCCGGTGCAATATGTGGAAACAGATCGGCTGATCCGTCGTCTTCGATGACTGGATCGGCGTGACGATGGAGCGTCCGGCAACGTCCCGTAAACCAGCAAGGCAAACCTTCAAGAGGGGAAATAGAAGTGTCAGCAGATGCCCGCCCCGATTCAGCGCAACCAAACCGTGAGCACACTATGGAACCTGGAAACGCCCAGCTGAGCATGACCGTCCTGATGACCCCGGACATGGCCAACTTTTCTGGCAACGTACATGGCGGCACCCTGCTCAAGTACCTGGACGAAGTGGCCTATGCCTGCGCCAGCCGCTATGCCGGCAGCTACGTGGTGACCCTGTCGGTCGACCAGGTGATCTTCCGCGAGCCGGTGCATGTCGGTGAGCTGGTGACCTTCCTGGCCTCGGTCAACTACACCGGCAACACCTCCATGGAGGTGGGCATCAAGGTGGTCACCGAAAACATCCGCGAGCGCTCGGTGCGCCATTCCAACAGCTGCTTCTTCACCATGGTCGCGGTCGACGACAACCGTCGCCCGGTGCCGGTACCGCCGCGCCAGCCGCAGTCCAGCGAAGAGAAACGCCGCTTCCTGCAGGGCCAGCAGCGCCGCCAGATTCGCCAGGAGCTGGAAAAACGCTACCAGGACCTGAAGACCGACGACGCGGTCTAGGCCGCCAGGCGCTGCGCCTCGAAGCGCACCCGCGGATGGGCGATGCGATCCTGGGCCCGCACCAGCTGCAGCTCGTAGCTGGCGCAGGCCTGGGTTTCCAGCAGCACCTCGTGCACGGCTGCGGCGCTGAACTCGAACGCCTGCAGCCAGTTGTCCCCCAGCAGCACGCGGGCCAGGAACAGCCCCGAGGTCAGGTCGCCGACGCCCACCGGCTGACGGGGAAAAGCCAGCAACGGGCGGCGCAGGTGCCAGCTCTCGTCGGCGGTGACCATCAGCATCTCGAACATGCCTTCATCTCGTCCCGGATAGGCCAGGTGCTTGACCAGCACCACCCGTGGGCCACGCGCCAGCAGGCTGCGCGCCATGCCCACGCAGTCTTCCAGCGACTGCGCACGGCGACCGCAGAAGCTGTCCAGTTCAAGCTGGTTGGGGCAGAGGATGTCGGCCTTGGCGACTGCTTCCTCGAGGAGGAAGTCGCTGACCTCCTGGGGCACGATACAGCCCTTCTCTGCATGCCCCATGACCGGGTCGCACAGGTACAGCGCCTTCGGGTTCACGGCCTTGATCCGCTCGACCCCCGCCAGGATCGCCCGGCCCTGTTCGGCACTGCCCAGGTAGCCGGACAGCACGGCATCGCAATTGCCCAGTTCGCCGATGTTGGCAATGCCTTCCACCAATGCAGGAATTTGCGCCGGAGCAAGCACATCGCCCGCCCACTGGCCATACTGAGTGTGATTGGAAAACTGCACGGTATTGAGCGGCCACACATTGACCCCGATACGCTGCATGGGAAACACCGCGGCGCTGTTGCCGGCGTGGCCGAAGACCACGTGGGACTGGATGGCGAGCAGGTGCGGGGTACGTTTCATACAAGGGTTTTCCAAAGCGGTTTCAAGGATTGTGCGTCGCGCAGTATGAACTCGATTGCCACCTGTACGACAGGCCAGGGACGCAGTTAAGCTGATTCCAACTGTTTGGAGCATATGTGAATGTTGACCCTGGAGAATCTCTTCGTCCTGATGTTGGTGGCTACCGCAGGCGCTTGGTTATGGCACAACCATGGGCTGCGCGAGAAAGCCCTGGAGCGGGTCAAACAGCATTGCGCCAAGCTTGACCTGGAACTGCTCGACGATGCCGTGGCGCTCAAGCGCATCGGATTCATCCGCGATGCCAATGGCAGGAAGCGCCTGGCCCGGGTCTATGCCTTCGAGTTCACCGTGACCGGCGAGCAGCGCCACCCCGGCACCGTGACCCAGTTCGGCGCCCACAGCATGCAGATCGAGCTGGCGCCCTATCCGTTCGAGATCAAGACCCCGCCGCGCACCGACAATGTGATCGAGATGCAGCAGTGGCGGCAGGAGCACAATCGCTGGCGTAACTGATTCGCGGCGTCACACTCAAGCGATACACAGCCCCCTTGTGGGAGCGGGTTCACCCGCGAATGCGTCAGTGGCTTCAAAGCCGCATTCGCGGGTAAACCCGCTCCCACAGGGCAGACGATTGCCTCTAGATCAGGCACTCAGCCAGCGCCAGTTCAAGCGGAAGTTCCATCTGGGCCTGCTCGAAGATCAGCTCGATCCGGCTGTCCTTGCGCCACTCACTCGGCTGCCACTGCGGCAAGTCACCCGCCAGCCCATTGAATGATTGCCATCCTTCGGCGCTGTGGATAACTCCCTTCGCCCGCTTCCACCCCACGCTGGCGAGAAACACCTGCAAGCGCTGTGGACTAAATTTCTGGCTAGGGTGCCAACGCCATCCGATACTCCAACCCCCCTCTCCAGCCTGGGCCGAACAAATCGGCCGGGACGGATCTATCCACAGGGCTTCAGACCCTGTGGACACCTCTGCATCGGCAAGTTTATTCACAGAAATGTCATCCATATGACTTGTGGATGAAACAGGAAGCGATTCCAGCTCGACCCCGCCCTGTTTGGCCCAAACCCTGTGGAAATAAAAAAACTCTTTATCTATCAACAACTTGATAACTTCATCCACAGCATCGGCTTTGTTCAGCACCACCAGCGCAGCAGAGGCCATGGCTTGGCGCTGAGCCTCTGGCAAAGGCTCGCCCCGAGCCAGTGCCTGAGCATCCAGGACCATGACCAGCGGCTGCACCGCCAGCACGCCAACCCAGGGCGCCAGCCTCAACTGGTTCAGCAACTGCAACGGATGGCCCAGCCCGGAAGGTTCGATGAACAATCGATCCGGCCGTGCCTTGCGCAGCAGCCGGCCCAAGCCAACCTGGAAGGGTGTGCCGTTGACACAGCACAGGCACCCGCCCGCCACTTCGCCAATGGCGATGCCGTCCTCGTCGCGGCTGAGCAAGGCGGCATCCAGGCCGACCTGGCCAAACTCGTTGACCAGCACGGCCCACCGTTCGCCGGCCGGGCGCTGGGCCATCAGTTGGCGGATCAGGCTGGTCTTGCCGGCGCCCAGCGGGCCTGCGATGACATGGGCGGGGATGTTCTGCAGCATGGGATCACTTCAAGGCGGAGTTCCCCTCACTATGCCCCGTCATGCCAACCAGTCAAGGCTGAGCAGCAGGCGTGGCCGGTCGCTGGCCGGCGAGCGGTGGATAAGCCCGGCACCTTCGTTGCCCAGCCATTTCTCCCCTTTCAGCAGCGCCACATCGCCTGCCTGCAAGGTACGGATGTTATCCACAGGTGCCGGCGCCAAGTGCAAGCCAACCCGCTCTATCGCGCCTTCCTCCAGCCATTCGCTACCCGCGCCGACGTAAGTGGTGAGCAAGCGCAACGGCACCTTATCCACATGGAAGCGCGGACACATGGCGCCAGTCAGCACCCGCAGGCGCAGGCCCACCCGGCGCGCACCGAGCAGGCAGGTGTAGGCGCTGACCAGCCACTTCACATCGGCGACGAAGCCTTCGTAACCATGCAGGTCCGCGGCCTCCTGCAACAGGCCGGGCAACAGCGGCGGCTCATGCTCGCTGACATCGAGCACACGCTGGTCACTGAACGATTGGCCAAGGTTGATGGCCAGTGCCGCGAAGTCCTCCACCTGTGCCGGCAAGCGCCGCTGCCAGACCGCCAGGTTAATGCCGTCCTGGAAAATTTCCGCCAGGATTCCAGGAGAATCACCCTGCACCTGACGGATATCCACAGGCTTGAAGGCAAGGTTCATGCTGCCTCCTCGGCATGCCAGGGGCCAAACGGGTCTTCGAGCCGCAGCCAGCCCATCGGCCCGAGCTGCATTTCCTCTTCGCTCAGCAGGCAGGCGTCCAGCTCTGTGGATAACCGCGCGAAGTCGATGTTTTGGCCGATGAATACCAGTTCCTGGCGGCAGTCCCCGGCTTCGGCTGTCCAGTGCCTGAGGATGTCGGCGCTGCTCTGTTCGTCCTGCGGCCAGTGCTCACGTGGCACGAAACGCCACCAACGGCCGGCCAGGCCATGGCGCATCATGCCGCCGGCCTGGGACCAGCTGCCGGCTTCCTGGAACTTGCTGGCCAGCCAGAAGAAGCCCTTGGAGCGCAGCAACCGGCCATTGCTCCAGGTGCTGTGGATAAAGTCGAAGAAGCGCTGCGGATGCAATGGCTTGCGTGCCGTCCAGGTGGTCGCGGCGATGCCGTACTCTTCGGTTTCGGGAATGTGTTCACCGCGCAGTTCCTGAAGCCAGCCTGGCGCCTGGGCTGCCTGGTCGAAATCGAACAGGCCGGTGTCGAGGATCCGCGCCAGCGGCACCTGGCCCATGACCATCGGCACGATCTGCGCACGGGCGTTGAGGCTGCGCAGTATGGCGGTGAGCTCCTCGCGCTCGTGCTGGCCGATCAGATCGATCTTGCTCAGCAGCAGCACATCAGCGAACTCGACCTGCTCGATCAGCAGGTCGCTGATCGAGCGCTCGTCATCCTCGCCCAGGGTCTCGCCGCGGCTGGCCAGGCTGTCGGCTGCCTGGTAATCGCGCAGGAAGTTGAGGCCGTCGACGACCGTGACCATGGTGTCCAGCCGCGCCATGTCGGACAGGCTGCGGCCCTGCTCGTCGCGGAAGGTGAAGGTCTCGGCCACCGGCAGTGGCTCGGAGATGCCGGTGGACTCGATCAGCAGGTAATCGAAACGGCCTTCCTCGGCCAGCCGTGCGACCTCTTCCAGCAGGTCTTCGCGCAGGGTGCAGCAGATGCAGCCGTTGCTCATCTCCACCAGTTTTTCCTCGGCGCGGTTCAGGCTGACATTGCGCTGCACCTCGCTGGCGTCGATGTTGATTTCACTCATGTCGTTGACGATCACCGCCACCCGAAGGTTGTCGCGGTTACGCAGCACATGGTTGAGCAAGGTGCTCTTGCCGGCGCCGAGGAAGCCGGAGAGCACAGTGACGGGTAGACGATTGGACATGGCAAAACCTCTTCAGGCGAGCGCATTCGAAACGATGCATTGCACAATGTTATAAAGTAACAATACAATTTCGCCAAGTCGCACTCGTCGAATGAGGACCCGGAGACTCGCCCATGACTAGCCTGACGCTTCCCGACATCGCCGCGCAAACCCGACGGCACGCCACGCCCCTGGACTGGGTCGGCATGTGCGGCATTGCCTTGCCCGTGCACATCGACGGCCGCCAAGTGGCAGCCAAAGCCGATGCAGGGGTCAGCCTGGTGGATGGCAGTGCGCGCGGCATTCACATGTCGAGGCTGTATCTCGCACTCGAATCGCTGGAGATCCAGCAACTGACACCCGTGGCCGTCCACTGCTTGCTGGCCGAATTTCTTGCCAGCCACGAAGGCCTTTCCTCAGCTGCCTACTTGAGGCTGACGTTCGATCACCTGTTGAAAAGACCGGCTCTGGTCAGCCCTTTGGCCGGCTGGAAAAGCTACCCGGTGGAGGTCGACGCCAGGCTGGAAAATGGAATGTTCCACGTGGAACTATCCGTACATGTTGCTTATTCGTCGACCTGCCCATGCTCGGCGGCACTGGCTCGCCAGATGATTCAGCAACAGTTCCAGGCAGATTTCGCCGAGCAGACCGTGGACCGGGAAAAGGTGCTGGCGTGGCTGGGCAGCAGCGAAGGCATCGTGGCGACACCCCACAGTCAACGCAGCCAGGCTGTCATCAAGGTCCGTCTAGGACCCAGCCTTGAAGCGCTGCCGATTACCGAGTTGATCGACACCATCGAAACCAGCCTGGGTACCGCAGTGCAGACTGCGGTAAAGCGAGCGGACGAACAGGCGTTCGCCTTGGCCAATGGGCAGAACCTGATGTTCTGCGAGGATGCCGCACGACGGGTGCATCAAGCGCTACGGCAGTTGCAATGGACCTCAGCCTTCAGGCTGCGTGTGGAACATGCAGAGAGCCTGCATGCCCACGACGCGGTCGCCAGCAGCCAATGGCAGTGGTGAGATTCAGGTTCGCGGCTTGACGGTACCGCAGTCGTTGCCCAGCCATACCGCGCGGGTGTTCATGCTGCCCTGCTGCTGCACACCCGAGGCATTGAAGGTGCCATTGACCTGGGTAGTGAATTCCCGGTCGCTGAGGAAAGTGGCCTGGCCGGTGCCCTGGGCTTTCGGACAGCTGAACTGAAACTTCCAGACGTTGCCGGTGCGGTCGGTGATCTTCTGCGTGCAGCCGGACTTCGGATCCTGCAACGGTATGTCGTTGGTCTTCACCTGCTCCGGCGTCAGGCAGGAGCGCACACCATTGCCACCCAGGGTGACGCCCTGCTTGGCCAATACCCCTTCCATCATCGCCCGCTGCTCTGGCGGCAAGTTCTTCAACTGGCCGAGCATGAACTGCATGTCCGGTAACGGCTTGCCATCGACCTGCATGTTGCTGGTGGTCAGCTCCCACAGGCCGGGCTGCAACATCTGCGCATGCACCAGCGGGCTACCCAGGACGAGGGCCAGAGCCAACAGTGGCAGACGAATTCTCATGGACGAACGCTCCTCGAAATAACCGGCCAACGGGCCGGGTCGAGGCTTAGACGCCAAATCCGCTTTCAGGTTGCAAGGCGGGCCTGGAACGTGTTCTGTTAACCGCTGTGTACTCGGCAAGCAGGATGCGTATGGATTACCACAGCCCCTACTTTTTCGGCTACTTGCTCGGCTTCATTCACCTGCTTGGCATCGTCGCCGCACTGCATGCGGTGTTCACCGTGCGCACCGCACAGGGTGCGATCGCCTGGGCCATGTCGCTGTTGTTCATCCCCTACTTCACCCTTATCCCATACCTGATCTTCGGCGCCCGTTCGTTCTATGCCTACATCCAGGCCAGGCGCCAGGCCAACCAGGAAATGCACGTGGCCATGGCCAACCTCAACTGGAGGCCCTGGGTCGAGGAGGCGCTGACAGCGCGCGAGTCGCAAAGTTATGTCGCCCTGCGTGCCATGCCCAAGCTCAGCCGCATGCCCTGCCTGGCCAACAACCAGGTGAAGCTGCTGGTCAACGGCAAGGCTACCTTCGAGGCGATCTTCGCTGCCATCGAGCAGGCGCGCGAAGCAGTGTTGGTACAGTTCTTCATCATCCATGACGACACCTTGGGCAAGGCCTTGCAGCAACTGCTGCTGCGCAAGGCGGCCGAGGGGGTGAACGTATTCGTGCTGTACGACCGGGTCGGCAGCCACGCCCTGCCCGCCAGCTACAGCCAGGCACTGCGCGACGGCGGCGTGCAGATCCACGCCTTCGCCACCCGCCGCGGCTGGTTCAACCGCTTCCAGGTCAACTTCCGCAACCACCGCAAGATCGTCGTGGTCGACGGCCTGGTCGGTTTCATCGGCGGGCACAACGTGGGCGACGAGTACCTCGGCAAGCGTCCGCCCCTGTCCCCTTGGCGCGACACCCATGTGCAGATCGGCGGCCCCGTGCTGGCCTGCCTGCAGGAGTCGTTCGCCGAGGACTGGTACTGGGCCACGCGCCAGCTGCCGCCGCTGATCCTGCCGGACACCTACGCCGACGACGGGGTGCTGTGCCAGGCACTGGCCAGCGGCCCGGCCGATCCGCAGGAAACCTGTTCGCTGTTCTTCCTCGAGGCCATCCATTCGGCTACCCGCCGGGTGTGGATCACCAGCCCGTACTTCATTCCGGACGAAGCGGTGTTCGCCGCCTTGCGCCTGGCCGTGCTGCGCGGGGTGGATGTGCGGGTGCTGATCCCGTCGCGGCCGGACCACAGGATCGTCTACGCGGCGTCCAGCCTGTTCGCCTTCGAAGCGGTGCGCGCCGGGGTCAGGATGTTCCGTTACCTGCCGGGCTTCCTGCACCAGAAGGTGGTGCTGGTGGATGACGAAGTCAGCGCGATCGGCAGCGCCAACCTGGACAACCGCTCGTTCCGCCTCAACTTCGAGATCACCCTGCTGACGGTCGACCGCAGCTTCGCCGACCAGGTGGAGGCGATGCTGCTGGCGGACTTCGACCAGGCCCGGGAGATCAGCGCCGAGGACAGCCGCGATACCCATCGTATCCAGCAGCTGGGGATGCGCATCGCACGCCTGATCTCACCGATCCTGTGAACGAAGAAAGGGCCGCGAATGCGGCCCCCTTTTCCTGTCAGCGGTAGATGTCTTCCCGGGTCCAGGGCAAGTTGTGATGCCCATCGGCATAGGGCTTCACCGCCAGGATCTGGTGCAGGTTGATCCAGCCCTTCTGGAACGCATAAGCACACCCGGCCAGATACAGGCGCCAGATCCGCAGGGTCTTCTCCGGCACCAGCGCCGCCGCCTTGTGCAGCTGGTTCTCCAGGTTCGCGCTCCAGTGGTGCAGGGTCTTGGCGTAGTGCAGGCGCAGGCTCTCCACGTCGACCACTTCCAGGCCTGCCACACAGATGCTCGAGGTGATCATCGACAGGTGCGGCAACTCACCGTTGGGGAACACGTAGCGGTCGATGAAGTCCCCGGCCCCGCGCCCGACCGGGCGACCATCGATGTGCTTGGCGGTGATGCCATGGTTCATCACCAGGCCGCCCTCGCGCACGGCACCGAACAGCTTCTGGCAATACAGCGACAGGTTGGCATGGCCGACATGCTCGAACATGCCGACACTGACCACCTTGTCGAAGCGGCCATCCTGGGGCAGGTCGCGGTAGTCGAGAATCTGCAGGTCGACCCGCTCGGCCAGGCCCTCGGCCTTGACCCGCTGGCGGCCGAGCTTGAGCTGCTCCTTGCTCAAGGTGATGCCGAACACCTTGGCGCCATATTCGCGCGCGGCGAAGCGTGACAAGCCGCCCCAGCCACAACCGACGTCCAGCAGGTAGTCGCCGGCCTCCAGGCGCAGCTTGCGGCACAGGTGGTCGAACTTGTCCTGCTGGGCCTGATCGAGGGTGTTGTCGGGCTCGCGGAAGTAGGCGCAGGAATACGCCATGTCCTGGTCCAGCCACAGCTGATAGAAGGCATTGGAGACGTCGTAGTGGTAGGAAATGGATTCGGCGTCGGTGCTTTTGTCATGGGCCACACGCTGCGGCAGCGCGTCGTCCTCATTGGTCAGCAAGGCTTCGCTGAGCTCGTCGCATACGCGGATCGCCTCGCCGATGTCACCTTCGAGCTCCAGCTTGCCCTCCACGAACGCGGTGCCCAGCTGGTCCATGCTTGGGTGGGTCAGCTGAGTGATCAGCTGTGGGTCCTTGACCAGAATGGTGACCTGCGGGCTCGGGCCCAGATCGAACTGGTTGCCGTCCCACAGTTTGAACCGCAATGGCAGGTGCAGGCCCTGCAGTGCCAGTGGAAGTTGAGCAAGCATGAACCCCTCCTATCCATTGATGGCGACGGCGCCTGTTATTTCGAACACCGCCGAAAAAGAGTAGTTCATTCGTGGGATGTTTCCTCTAACCGAGACCAAGGTCTAGAACCAACTGATCTGAACAGCGCATTGGATTGTATACAATCTTAGCTTCTCCGCTTAACCTTGTGCCCCTCTCGCACTTCCTCATCTGGAGTACAAACCCATGAAATCCTATGACGTGGTGATCATCGGCGGCGGCCCTGGCGGCTACAACGCGGCGATCCGCGCCGGCCAGCTTGGCCTGAGCGTCGCCTGCGTGGAAGGCCGCCCGACCCTGGGCGGCACCTGCCTGAATGTCGGCTGCATGCCGTCCAAGGCGCTGCTGCATGCGTCCGAGCTCTACGAGGCCGCCAGCGGCGATGAGTTCGCCCACCTCGGTATCGACGTGAAGCCGACCCTCAATCTCGCCCAGATGATGAAGCAGAAGGACGAGAGCGTGACCGGCCTGACCAAAGGCATCGAGTACCTGTTCCGCAAGAACAAAGTCGACTGGATCAAGGGCTGGGGCCGCCTGGATGGCGTCGGCAAGGTCATCGTCAAGGCCGAAGATGGCAGCGAAACCGCGCTGCAGGCCAAGGACATCGTCATCGCCACCGGCTCCGAGCCCACGCCGCTGCCCGGCGTGACCATCGACAACCAGCGCATCATCGACTCCACCGGTGCCCTCGCCCTGCCCCAGGTGCCCAAGCACCTGGTGGTCATCGGTGCCGGCGTCATCGGCCTGGAACTGGGTTCGGTGTGGCGTCGCCTGGGTGCCCAGGTCACCGTCATCGAGTACCTCGACCGCATCTGCCCGGGCACCGACGAGGAAACCGCCAAGACCCTGCAGAAAGCCCTGGCCAAGCAAGGCATGACCTTCAAGCTCGGCAGCAAGGTGACCCAGGCCAGCTCCCTGGCCGACGGCGCCAGCCTGACCCTCGAGCCCGCCGCCGGCGGTGCCGCCGAGACCCTGCAGGCTGACTACGTGCTGGTCGCCATCGGTCGCCGTCCTTATACCCAGGGCCTGAACCTGGAAAGCGTCGGCCTGGCAACCGACAAGCGCGGCATGCTCGGCAACGACCACCACCGCACCTCGGTGCCGGGCATCTGGGTGATCGGCGACGTCACCTCCGGCCCGATGCTCGCGCACAAGGCCGAGGACGAAGCGGTAGCCTGCATCGAACGCATCGCCGGCAAGCCCCACGAGGTCAACTACAACCTGATCCCCGGGGTGATCTACACCCGCCCGGAGCTGGCCACCGTCGGCAAGACCGAAGAGCAGCTCAAGGCCGAAGGCCGGGCCTACAAGGTCGGCAAGTTCCCCTTCACCGCCAACAGCCGGGCCAAGATCAACCACGAGACCGAAGGCTTCGCCAAGGTCATCGCCGACGCCGAAACCGATGAAGTGCTGGGCGTGCACCTGGTCGGCCCGAGCGTCAGCGAAATGATCGGCGAGTTCTGCGTGGCCATGGAGTTCGCCGCCTCCGCCGAGGACATCGCGTTGATCTGCCACCCGCACCCGACCCGCTCCGAAGCCCTGCGCCAGGCCGCGATGAACGTGCACGGCATGGCCATGCAGATCTGAGCCACGCTGGCTCCGCCGGTTTTTTCGAAATACCATTGATGCACGCTTTCGATCAAACCAGCGGAGCCCACCGGGTGAGCATCAACTTCGATCTGAACGACCTGCAGGCTTTTCGCGCGGTGGTCGAGCAAGGCAGCTTCCGCCGCGCCGCCGACACCATCCGCATCACCCAGTCGGCGTTGAGCCGGCGCATCGAAAAACTCGAGTCGGCACTAGGGGTGAAGCTGCTCGAACGCACCACCCGCAAGGTCTCGCTGACCAATGTCGGACGCGCCTTCCTGCCCCAGGTCGAGCGCCTGCTCGACGACCTCGACCTGGCCCTGCTCAGCGTCGGCGACGGCAACTCGTTGCGCACCGGCACCCTGACCATCGCCTGCGTGCCCTCGGCGGCCTACTACTTCATGCCCCACGCGATCCGCGCTTTCCATGCCCAGTATCCGAAGGTACGCATCAACCTGTACGACGCTTCCGCCAATGACGTCAGTGCCGCCGTGGCCTCCGGCGAAGCCGACTTCGGCCTGAGCTTCACCGGCAACCTTGCCCCGGAAATCGACTTCAGCGTGCTGCTGGAAGAGCGCTACGTGATCGCCTGCCGCCGCGACCACCCCCTGGCGGAACTGGACCAGGTGACCTGGGCACAGGCCTACGAGCACGACTACATCTCCCTGGGCAAGTCGTCGGGCAACCGCCTGGTGCTGGACCGGGCGCTGAGCGGGATGCGGGTAGAGAAGGAGAGTGTCTGCGAGGCGCGCCACGTGACCACGCTGCTGGGCCTGATCGAGGCGGGCCTTGGGATTGCCGCAGTGCCCTCGATCGCCCTGCCCATGACGCCCCATCCGATACTCGCCAGCATTGCGCTGGTCGAGCCGGAGGTCACTCGCAAGATGGGGCTGCTCAAGCGCCGCGGCCGCACGCTGACACCGGCGGCACTCGAGATGGAGCGGTTGATTCGCGAACTGCCCGGTGTATTACCGGGCGACTGAATCCAGGCCGGTGGCTTGCACGGCGGGTTGCACCGCAGGCGAAGCCAGGTACTGCAGCAGTTGCTTCGCTTCGGCGGGATGCTCGGCGGCCTTCGGAATGCCGGCGGCGAAGCGCGTCACCGACTGCAGGCTTTCCGGGATCTTGCCTACATAGGTGACACCCGCTTCCGGCAGCAGCTCGGCGACTTGCTGGAAGCCAAGCTGGTAAGTGCCCTTGGCCACCTGGGAGGCCACCGGAATACACTCGACCATGGTGCTCTTGCCCACCAGTTGCGCCTGGATGCCCAGTTTCTTGTACAGCTCCTTCTCGATGTACACGCCGCTGGCGCTGTCCGAGTAGGCCACCGACCTGGCCGCCAGCAAGGTCTGCTTCAGCTCGTCGGCGGTGCCGATGGCAGGCTTGGCCTGCCCTTCCTTGACCACCATGCCGATGCGCGAGTCCGCCAGCTCGACCCGCGAGGCCGGGTCGACCTTGCCCTGGCGGATCAACTCATCCAGGGCGTAGCCGACCATGATCACCACGTCGGCGTGCTCGCCGCGCGCCAGGCGGTTTGGAATCGCCTCGGGCGCCTTGCCCATGGACGGGCCGAGCACGGTCACCAGGGTGTCCCCGCTCTGCTGCGCGTACTGCGGGCCGAGCTTCTTGTAGGCGGCGGTGAAGCCGCCCGAGGTCATCACTGTCAGTTCGGCGGCCTGGGCCAGGCCGCAACCGGCAACCAGGGCGGCTGCCAGCAACGCTTTCAACGAGGCCTTCATACGGTCACCGCCGCACGCTGGGCCAGGCGGCGATAGAGCATCCAGGTGGCGACGAACGCACAGAGCGCGGCAAACATCAGCCAGTAGGCCGGGGCAGCCTTGTCGCCGGTCTCGTGGATCATCCAGGTCGAGATGGCCGGGGTGAAGCCGCCGAACAGCGCGGTCGCCAGGCTGTAGGCCAGGGAGAAACCGGCCACGCGCACTTCCACCGGCATGATTTCGGTCAGCGCCGGGATCATCGCGCCGTTGTACATGCCATACAGGAACGAGAACCACAGCAGCGTTTCGAGCATGTGGCCGAAGGTCGGCGCCTGGGCCAGGTAGGTCAGCGCCGGGTAGGCGGTGATCACGGTCATCAGCGACATCGCCAGCAGCAGCGGCTTGCGCCCGATACGATCGCTGAGGGTGCCGCCGATCGGCAACCAGATGAAGTTCGACACCGCCACCAGCAAGGTCACCAGCAGCGCGTCGCCAGTGCTCAGTTGCAGCACGGTCTTGCCGAAGGTCGGGGCGTATACGGTGATCATGTAGAAGGCGGTGGTGGTCATCGCCACCATCAGCATGCCGAACAGCACCACACCGTAGTTGGCGGCCAGCGTTGCCAGCACCTGCTTCATGGTCGGGCGATGGGCGCGCGCGGCGAACTCTTCGGTCTCCTGCAGGTTGCGACGCAGCAGGAAGATCATCGGGATGATCATGCAGCCGACGCCGAACGGTATGCGCCAGCCCCACTGGGAAATCTCGGCGGCCGTCAGCCACTCGTTGAGGGCGAAGCCCAGCGCGGCAGCGACGACGATCGCCACCTGCTGGCTGGCGGACTGCCAGCTGGCATAGAAGCCCTTGTGCCCCGGCGTGGCCATCTCGGCCAGGTACACCGATACACCACCCAGCTCGGCACCCGCCGAGAAGCCCTGCAACAGGCGCCCGATCAGCACCAGCGCCGGCGCCAGCAAGCCGATGCTGGCATAGCCAGGCACCAGGACGATGAGCAAGGTGCCGCTGGCCATGATGCCCAGGGTAACGATCAGCCCTTTGCGACGGCCCACGTCATCGATGTACGCACCGAGGATCACCGCACCCAGCGGGCGCATGAGGAAGCCTGCGCCGAACACGGCGAAGGTCATCATCAACGAGGCGAATTCATTGGAGGCGGGGAAGAAGGCCGCCGCGATGTGCGTGGCGTAGAAGCCGAACAGGAAGAAGTCGAACTGTTCGAGGAAATTCCCGGACGTGACCCGAAAGACCATACTGGCTTTGGATTTGCCCTGGGACACCGAGTGGGACGGCAGGCTCATGGTGGATCTCCAGCGTTTCTTAATAATTGTAAGTGCTTATTTCCGGAATGATCGGCGAAACGGGCGCTGGGGATAATCGTTCATTTTTCATTAATTGATGCGCGGTTGCGATCACTGAGCCCTTGATTGGCGTTCAGGCTCGGCAGCCAGGGCGTTATCGAGGATTGGCCTGTTGCGTGAATTGTCCCGAATTTCGGAACAATTATTCACGCGCAGAGCGGATTGTCTTGGTTTGGTCCGGGCTTCAGAATGGCCTCCATACCGCAGACATCGCCAACGGCACAGCGCGGTGACTGACCCAGAACTCGATAATCAGGAGCTACACCATGAACACTCTGAAAGACACAACTGCAGTCGTCGGCCGCGTTCTGCTGGCCACCCTCTTCCTGCTGAGTGGCTTCAGCAAGCTGGCCTCGCCGGAAGGTACCATCGCCTACATCGAATCGGCCGGCCTGCCGTTTCCGCTGCTGAGCTACCTGGCCGCACTGGGCGTCGAACTCGGCCTCGCAGCGCTGCTGATCATCGGCTTTCAAACGCGCATCGTCGCTGTGGTGATGGCGCTGTTCACCGCCATGGCCGCCTTCGCCTTCCACAACAACCTGGCGGACCAGGGGCAGTTCATCAACTTCTTCAAGAACATCTCGATTGCCGGCGGGCTGTTGCAGATCGCAGCCTTTGGTGGGGGTGCGTTGAGTGTTGATGCCCTGCTGGCGAACATCAAAGCGCGGGCTAGTGGGAAGGCGGTACTGAAGGCTGCTTGATAATTTTCGGACTACGACAATGAGAAAGCCCCGGCACCTGGCCGGGGCTTTTTGCATCTCGCGAATGCTAAAAGTGCTTATTCCACCGTCACCGACTTCGCCAGGTTCCGCGGCTGGTCCACGTCAGTCCCCTTCAGCACTGCCACGTAGTACGACAGCAGCTGCAGTGGAATGGTGTAGAGAATCGGCGCCAGCTCGTCGGCGATGTGCGGCACCTTGATCACGTGGGTACCTTCGCCGTTGCTCATGCCGGCGTTCTGGTCGGCAAACACCACCAGCTCACCACCGCGCGCGCGCACTTCCTGCAGGTTGGACTTGAGCTTCTCCAGCAGTTCGTTGTTCGGCGCCACGGTCACCACTGGCATGTCGCTGTCCACCAGGGCCAGCGGGCCGTGCTTGAGCTCGCCGGCCGGGTAGGCTTCGGCGTGGATGTAGGAGATTTCCTTGAGCTTGAGCGCACCTTCCATGGCCACCGGGTATTGCGCGCCGCGGCCGAGGAACAGGGTGTGGTGCTTGTCGGCGAACAGCTCGGCGGTTTTCTCCACAGTGCTGTCCATGGCCAGGGCTTCGCCCAGGCGGGCCGGCAGGCGGCGCAGTTCTTCCACCAGGTTGGCTTCCACGCCAGCCTCCAGGGTGCCGCGTACCTGGCCCAGGGCCAGGGTCAGCAGCATCAGCGAGACCAGCTGGGTGGTGAAGGCCTTGGTCGAGGCCACGCCGATTTCCGGGCCGGCCAGGGTCAGCAGGGTCAGGTCGGATTCACGCACCAGCGAGCTGATGCCGACGTTGCAGATCGCCAGGCTGCCGAGGAAGCCCAGTTCCTTGGCGTTGCGCAGGGCGGCCAGGGTGTCGGCGGTTTCGCCGGACTGGGAGATCGAGACGAACAGGGTATCCGGCTGCACCACCACCTTGCGGTAGCGGAATTCGCTGGCCACTTCGACCTGGCACGGGATGCCGGCCAGGCTTTCCAGCCAGTACCGGGCAACCATGCCGGCGTGGTAGCTGGTACCGCAGGCAACGATCTGCACGTTGCGCACCTTGGCGAACAGCTCGGCGGCCTGTGGGCCGAAGGCCTGGACCATGACATGGTCCTTGCCCAGGCGACCTTCCAGGGTGCGCTGGACCACGGCTGGCTGCTCGTGGATTTCCTTGAGCATGAAGTGGCGGTAGGCGCCCTTGTCGGCCGCTTCGGCGCCTTCGTGGTACTGCACGGTTTCGCGCACCACCGGCTGGCCGGCCTGGTCCCAGACCTTCACCTGGTCGCGGCGGATCTCGGCGATGTCGCCCTCCTCCAGGTACATGAAACGGTCGGTGACCTGGCGCAGGGCCAGCTGGTCGGAGGCGAGGAAGTTCTCGCCGTGGCCAAGGCCGATCACCAGCGGGCTGCCGCTGCGGGCGGCAACCAGGCGGTCCGGCTGTTTGCTGCTGATCAGCGCCAGGCCGTAGGCACCGTGCAGGCGCTTGATCGTGGACTTCAGCGCGTCAGCCAGGTCCGGGATGGTCTTCAGGGTGTGGTGGATCAGGTGCACGATGACTTCGGTGTCGGTCTGCGAGGCAAACACGTAACCCAGGCCCTTGAGCTCTTCACGCAGTTCTTCGTGGTTCTCGATGATGCCGTTGTGCACCACCGCCACTTCGCTGCCGGAGAAATGCGGGTGGGCGTTGCCTTCGGTCGGCGCGCCGTGGGTAGCCCAGCGGGTGTGGGCAATGCCCAGCTGGCCGTTCAGCGGTTCGGCAGCAACGGCGGCTTCCAGCTCGGCGACCTTGCCGATGCGACGGCGGCGCTGCAGTTCGCCCTGCTGGGTGTAGACGGCCAGGCCGGCGCTGTCGTACCCGCGATATTCAAGACGCTTGAGGCCTTCGATGAGAATGGCTGTGATGTTGCGCTCGGCTACGGCACCAACGATTCCACACATGGTTATTGCTCCTGGCTGATCGCGGCGCAGATCAGGTTGATGCCGCGGGCTTGAATCTGTTCGCGTGCCGCTGCGGGCAGGCGGTCGTCTGTAATAAGGGTGTGCACACTGCCCCAGGGCAGCTCGAGGTTGGGGATCTTGCGCCCGACCTTGTCGGACTCGACCATCACGATCACCTCACGGGCCACCTCGGCCATGACCCGGCTCAGGCCGAGCAGTTCGTTGAAGGTGGTGGTACCGCGTTCGAGGTCGATGCCGTCGGCGCCGATGAACAGCTGGTCGAAATCGTATGAGCGTAGTACCTGCTCGGCGACCTGGCCCTGGAAGGACTCGGAGTGCGGGTCCCAGGTGCCGCCGGTCATCAGCAGCACCGGCTCGTGCTCGAGTTCGCTGATGGCGCGGGCCACGTTGAGCGAGTTGGTCATCACCACCAGGCCGGGCTGGCGACCCAGCTCCGGGATCATGGCGGCAGTGGTGCTGCCACTGTCGATGATGATCCGGGCGTGTTCGCGTACTCGGCCCACTGCGGCACGAGCGATGGCCTTCTTGTAGGCGGAGACCGGTTGCGCGGTTTCGACGAGCATTTCCTGCGGTACCGGCACCGCGCCGCCATAGCGACGCAGCAGCAGGCCGGTGGCCTCGAGGGCAGCGAGGTCCTTGCGAATGGTCACTTCCGAGGTTTCGAAACGCTTGGCCAGGGCGTCGACGCTCACCTCGCCTTGCTCGCTGAGCAGGGCCAGGATGTTGTGGCGACGCTGGGGGGTGTTTCGTTTCGACATGGGCGTTTAAGTTTCGATTCGAAAGATAATGGTTGCAATCAAAACCTAAGATGGGCGATTCGTCAAGCTGTGCATAACTCTGAAGATGCATGGTTCTTTGTAGGAGCGGGTTTACCCGCGAACACCGGCATAGCCGGTGCCATCCTCCGCGGTGAATTCTTCGCGGGTGAACCCGCTCCCACAGGAGTATGCAGCGGGCATAAAAAAGCCGAGTTATTCACATAACTCGGCTTTCGATCGAAGCTGCTTGTGTATAACTCAGCTCTTCTTGATCTTCTCCGGGCGCTTCCAGCCGGCGATGTTGCGCTGGCGCGCGCGCGCCACCGCAAGGTCACCGGCCTCGACGGCCTGGGTGATGGTCGAACCCGCCGCGGTGGTCGCCCCGGCCTTGATTTCCACAGGCGCCACCAGCGAGTTGTTGGAGCCGATGAACACGTCCTCGCCCATCACGGTCTTGAACTTGTTGGCGCCATCATAGTTGCAGGTGATGGTGCCGGCGCCGATGTTGGTGCGCGCGCCGACCTCGGCATCGCCCAGGTAGCTCAAGTGACCGGCCTTGGCGCCTTCACCCAGGTGCGCGTTCTTCAGTTCGACGAAGTTACCCACATGGGCCTTGGCATCGAGCACGCTGCCCGGGCGCAAGCGGGCGAACGGGCCGGCATCGCTGCCCTCGCCCATCACCGCGCCTTCCAGGTGGCTGTTGGCCTTGACCACCACGCCCTTGCGCAGGGTACTGTTCTTGATCACGCAGTTCGGGCCGATCTGCACGTCGTCCTCGATGACCACCTTGCCTTCGAGAATCACGTTGACGTCGATCAGTACATCCCGACCAACGGTCACTTCGCCACGTACATCGAAGCGTGCCGGGTCGCGCAGGGTCACGCCCTGGGCCATCAGGCGGCGGCCTTCGCGCAACTGGTAGTGACGCTCCAGTTCGGACAGCTGGCGGCGGTCGTTGGCGCCCTGCACTTCCATCGGGTCGTGGGGCTGCTCGGTGGCCACCACCAGGCCGTCGGCCACGGCCATGGCGATCACGTCGGTCAGGTAGTACTCGCCCTGGGCGTTATTGTTCGACAGGCGGCCCATCCAGTCGGCCAGGCGCGCGGCCGGCAGCGCGAGGATGCCGGTATTGCCTTCCTGGATCGCCTTCTGCGCTTCGCTGGCGTCCTTGTGCTCGACGATGGCGGTCACCTTGCCATCGGCATCGCGCACGATGCGACCGTAGCCGGTCGGGTCCTGCAAGGTCACGGTGAGCAGGCCCAGTTGCTGGTCGCTGACCTTGGCCAGCAGGCGCTGCAGGGTCTGCACTTCGATCAGCGGTACATCGCCATACAGCACCAGCACGGTGTCGGCGGTAATCGCCGGCAGCGCCTGGGCCACGGCGTGGCCAGTGCCCAGCTGCTGGTCCTGCATGACGAAGTTCAGGTCATCGGCCGCCAGGCGCTCGCGCACCAGCTCCGCACCATGGCCTATCACCACGTGAATGCCTTGCGGCTGCAGCTGACGGGCGCTGTGGATGACATGGCCAAGCATGGAGTTGCCGGCCACCGGGTGCAGTACCTTGGGCAGCGCGGAACGCATGCGGGTGCCTTGGCCTGCGGCGAGAATGACGATATCGAGGGACATTGACTGGCTACCAATCCTGGGCGGTCAGGGATGACCGAAGAGGGGGAATGCTGAAAAAGAAAAAGGGTAGCCGAGGCTACCCTTTAACTCAATCGCAACGCAGGTGATCGGCCAGGGCCGAATTACTTGCCTCTGCGCATTTGCTGGACGGTACGCAACTGAGCTGCGGCCTCGGCCAGACGTGCGGCAGCAGCGCCGTAGTCGAAGTCCGAGCCTTTGGTGTTCAGCGCGTTCTCGGCAGCCTTGAGGGCTTCCTGAGCTTGAGCTTCGTCCAGGTCGGCAGCACGCTGCACGGTGTCGGCAAGAACCTTGACCATGTTCGGCTGCACTTCGAGGAAGCCACCGGAGATGTAGAACACCTCTTGAGCGCCACCCTGCTTGGTCAGCGTGATCGGACCCGGCTTGAGATTGGTGATCAGCGGCGCGTGGCCTGGAGCGATACCCAGATCGCCCAGGTTGCCGTGCGCTACTACCATCTCGACCAGGCCGGAGAAGATTTCTCCTTCCGCGCTGACGATATCGCAATGGACTGTCATAGCCATCTGCTTGCCTCAACCTGATTAGCGCCCCTTGCGGGGCGCCGGGATTACAGTTTCTTGGCTTTCTCGATCGCTTCGTCGATGCTGCCGACCATGTAGAACGCTTGTTCTGGCAGGTGGTCGTAGTCACCTTTGAGGATGCCGCTGAAGCCAGCGATGGTGTCTTTCAGGGAAACGTACTTGCCTGGCGAACCGGTGAAGACTTCGGCCACGAAGAACGGCTGCGACAGGAAGCGCTGGATCTTACGAGCGCGGGCTACCAGTTGCTTGTCGGTCTCGGACAGTTCGTCCATACCCAGGATCGCGATGATGTCCTTCAGCTCTTTGTAGCGCTGCAGAACATACTGAACGCCACGCGCGGTGTCGTAGTGCTCGTTGCCGATCACGTTCGGGTCCAGCTGGCGCGAAGTCGAGTCCAGTGGGTCGACCGCTGGGTAGATACCCAGGGAGGCGATGTCACGGGACAGAACGACGGTGGCGTCCAAGTGGGCGAAGGTGGTCGCTGGCGACGGGTCGGTCAGGTCGTCCGCAGGTACGTATACGGCCTGTACGGAGGTGATCGAACCTTCTTTGGTCGAAGTGATGCGCTCTTGCAGCACGCCCATCTCTTCGGCCAGGGTCGGCTGGTAACCTACTGCCGAAGGCATACGGCCCAGCAGTGCGGATACTTCGGTACCGGCCAGGGTGTAACGATAGATGTTGTCGACGAACAGCAGAACGTCGTTACCTTCGTCACGGAACTTCTCGGCCATGGTCAGGCCGGTCAGCGCTACGCGCAGACGGTTTCCTGGTGGCTCGTTCATCTGACCGTAGACCAGCGCTACCTTGTCGAGAACGTTGGAGTCCTTCATCTCGTGGTAGAAGTCGTTACCCTCACGAGTACGCTCACCCACACCAGCGAACACGGAGTAACCGCTGTGTTCCATGGCGATGTTACGGATCAGTTCCATCATGTTTACGGTTTTGCCTACACCGGCACCACCGAACAGACCAACCTTACCACCCTTGGCGAACGGGCAAACCAGGTCGATAACCTTGATGCCGGTTTCCAGCAGGTCGTTGCCGCCTGCCTGGTCAGCGAACGAAGGCGCTGGCTGGTGGATACCGCGACGCTCTTCTTCGCCGATCGGGCCGGCTTCGTCGATCGGGTTGCCCAGTACGTCCATGATACGGCCCAGGGTGGCCTTACCAACAGGAACGGAAATGGCAGCGCCGGTGTCGACGACATCCAGACCACGCTTCAGGCCTTCGGTCGAGCCCATCGCAATGGTACGAACCACGCCGTCGCCCAGCTGCTGCTGAACTTCCAGGGTGGTTTCCGCGCCTTGTACTTTCAGCGCGTTGTAAACACTCGGCACGACGTCACGTGGGAATTCCACGTCGATGACGGCGCCGATGATTTGAACGATACGTCCGCTACTCATAGCTGGATCCTCTGAATTTTTGAACCGTTAAACCGCGGCAGCGCCGCCGACGATTTCCGAGATCTCCTGGGTGATCGCAGCCTGACGCGCCTTGTTGTAGATCAACTGAAGCTCTTTGATCAAATCACCGGCGTTGTCTGTGGCGTTCTTCATGGCGATCATCCGGGCCGCTTGTTCAGCAGCGTTGTTCTCGACCACCGCCTGGTACACCTGCGACTCCACGTAACGCACCATCAAGCCGTCCAGCAGCTCTTTTGCGTCGGGTTCGTACAGGTAGTCCCAGTGATGCTTGAGATCCTGATCCGGGGTTGCCACCAACGGTACCAATTGCTCTACCGTCGGTTTTTGGGTCATGGTGTTGATGAACTTGTTCGAAACCACCGAGAGGCGATCGATACGGCCGTCCAGGTAGGCGTCCAGCATCACTTTGACGGAGCCGATCAGATCGTTGATCGATGGCTCTTCGCCCAGGTGGCTGATCGCGGCTACGACGTTGCCGCCAAAGATGCGGAAGAAAGTCGCACCCTTGCTGCCGATCACGCACAGGTCGATTTCAACGCCCTGTTCGCGGTTTGCGCTCATGTCCTTGACCAGGGCCTTGAACAGGTTGGTGTTCAAGCCACCGCACAGACCACGGTCACTGCTCACCACGATATAACCGGCGCGCTTTACAGGGCGCTCGATCATGAACGGGTGGCGGTATTCCGGGTTGGCGTTGGCCAGATGACCGATCACCTGGCGGATACGCTCCGCGTAAGGACGGCTAGCAGCCATGCGCATTTGTGCCTTGCGCATCTTGCTGACCGCCACTTTCTCCATGGCGCTGGTAATTTTTTGCGTGCTTTTGATGCTCGCAATCTTACTGCGAATCTCTTTTGCGCCTGCCATGTATCACCTATCAGGTTAGCAAGCGGGGGCCGGAGCCCCCGCTGCGGCTTACCAGGTCTGGGTGGCCTTGAACTTCTCGATACCGGCTTTCATGCCAGCGTCGATTTCGTCGTTGAAGTCACCCTTCACGTTGATCTTCGCCATCAGTTCGGCGTGATCACGGTTGAAGTAGGCGATCAGTGCTTGCTCGAAGCTACCGACCTTGGCGACTTCCACGTCAGTCAGGAAACCACGCTCAGCGGCGTACAGCGACAGGGCCATGTCCGCGATGGACATCGGCGCGTACTGCTTCTGCTTCATCAGCTCGGTTACGCGCTGACCATGCTCCAGCTGCTTGCGGGTCGCTTCGTCCAGATCGGAAGCGAACTGGGCGAATGCAGCCAGTTCACGGTACTGAGCCAGTGCGGTACGAATACCACCGGACAGCTTCTTGATGATCTTGGTCTGAGCGGCACCACCTACGCGGGATACCGAAACACCGGCGTTCACTGCAGGGCGGATGCCCGAGTTGAACATGGCCGATTCCAGGAAGATCTGACCGTCGGTGATGGAAATCACGTTGGTCGGAACGAACGCGGAAACGTCGCCAGCCTGGGTTTCGATGATCGGCAGGGCGGTCAGGGAACCGGTCTTGCCAGTGACTGCGCCGTTGGTGAACTTCTCGACGTACTCTTCGGAAACGCGCGATGCACGCTCCAGCAGACGGGAGTGGAGATAGAACACGTCGCCTGGGTACGCTTCACGTCCTGGTGGACGGCGCAGCAGCAGGGAGATCTGACGGTAGGCAACGGCCTGCTTGGACAGGTCATCGTAAACGATCAGGGCGTCTTCACCGCGGTCACGGAAGAACTCGCCCATGGTGCAGCCGGCGTATGGCGCCAGGAACTGCAGTGCGGCGGATTCCGAAGCACTGGCAACGACCACGATGGTGTTGGCCAGGGCGCCGGCTTCTTCCAGCTTGCGAACGATGTTGGCAACGGTGGAACGCTTCTGGCCGACTGCAACATAAACACAGAAAATACCGGAGTCTTTCTGGTTGATGATGGCGTCGATGGCCATGGCGGTCTTGCCGATCTGACGGTCACCGATGATCAGCTCGCGCTGGCCACGGCCGACAGGGATCATGGCGTCGACGGACTTGTAGCCAGTCTGTACAGGCTGGTCTACCGACTTACGCCAGATCACGCCTGGAGCCACTTTCTCGACCGCGTCGGTCTGGGTGTTGCCCAGAGGACCTTTGCCGTCGATCGGGTTGCCCAGTGCGTCGACGACGCGGCCCAGCAGTTCCTTACCAACCGGAACTTCCAGGATGCGGCCGGTGCACTTGGCGCTCATGCCTTCGGCGAGGGTGTCATAGGCACCCAGGATCACTGCACCTACGGAGTCTTGCTCCAGGTTCAGGGCCATGCCGAATACGCTGCCAGGGAACTCGATCATTTCGCCGTACATGACGTCGGCCAGACCGTGGATCCGCACGATACCGTCGGATACCGAAACAACGGTACCTTCGTTACGGGCTTGGGAGCTCACATCGAGGTTGTCGATGCGGCCCTTGATGATTTCACTAATTTCGGAAGGATTGAGTTGCTGCATTGCTCTGCTGCCCCTTCAAACTCAAGATTTCAATGCTTCGGCCAGTTTCGCGATCTTGCCGCGAACAGAGCCATCGATTACCAGGTCACCAGCGCGGATGACGACGCCGCCAATCAGGCTGGCATCCTCCGACGCGTGCAGGCGCACTTCCTGGCCTAGCCGTGCACTGAGAACCTTGGCGAGTTTGTCTTGCTGTTCTTGGTTCAACGCGAAGGCACTGGTGACTTCCACGTCCACGGATTTCTCTTGCTCGGCCTTGTACAGGTCGAACAGAGCGGCAATCTCCGGCAGGAGCAGGAGACGGTCGTTTTCCGCGGCAACATGAATGAAATTCTGTGCCTGTGCATTGAACTTGTCACCGCACACGTCAATGAACGTGGCGGCCTTTTCTGCGCTCGTCAGTCGCGGGGCCTTGAGCAGGCGCTGCATGGTGTCGTCTTGCGACACCGCAGCAGCCAGGCCGAGCATGGCTGACCAATTGGCCAGTTGCTGATGGGCCTGGGCATGCTCAAAGGCAGCCTTAGCGTAAGGTCGGGCCAACGTGGTCAGTTCTGCCATGATCGCCCTCGCTTAAATTTCAGCGGCCAGTTTGTTAACCAGCTCCGCATGCGCGTTTTGATCGATTGTGGCGCCAAGGATCTTTTCAGCACCGCCAACGGCCAGGGCACCCACTTGGGCACGCAGGGCGTCTTTGGCACCGTTCAGTTCCTGTTCGATCTCGGCCAGAGCCTGAGCCTTCACACGGTCAGCTTCGACGCGGGCCTGTTCACGGGCTTCCTCGACAAGCTGAGCAGCGCGTTTCTTGCTTTGCTCAATGATTTCGGCTGCCTGTGCTTTAGCTTCACGCAGTTGCTGACCCACTTTCTCTTGGGCCAGCTCCAGGTCGCGAGCTGCGCGGTTGGCAGCGTCCAAGCCGTCGGCAATCTTCTTTTGACGCTCTTGCAGAGCAGTGATGACCGGAGGCCATACGTACTTCATGCAGAAGAGTACAAAAATCAGGAAGGCAACGGATTGGCCAATCAGGGTTGCATTAATGTTCACGCCAACACCTCGCTCGGTCTTAATTCATCACAGCCATCAACTCGTGGTTACGAGTGATTAGCCGGCGATCTGACCAACGAACGGATTCGCGAAGGTGAAGAACAGAGCGATACCAACACCGATCATGGTTACGGCGTCGAGCAGACCGGCAACGATGAACATTTTGACCTGCAGCATCGGAACCATTTCTGGTTGACGAGCAGCGCCTTCCAGGAATTTGCCGCCCAGCAGGCCGAAACCAATGGCGGTACCCAGAGCACCCAGGCCGATCAGCAGAGCAACAGCGATAGCGGTCAGACCAACTACAGTTTCCATCTTTCCTCCCGACTTTTACGTCGTATTGGTTAGGTTTTTAGTTTGAAGCGGTAAAACAAATCGTTTGGTACAGCTGCCCTTGCGGACTTTTAAAGCCCTCCCCCCAAACGAGCGGGGAAGGCTACAAGACACGCCAGGCGGTCTTAATGGTTATCTTCATGGGCCATCGACAGGTAGACGATGGTCAGCATCATGAAGATGAAAGCTTGCAGGGTGATGATCAGGATGTGGAACACGGCCCACGCCCATTGCAGCACCACACCCAGGCCGCTGAGCCACAGCAGGCCGGAGCCGAACATCACGGCGATCAGGATGAACACCAGTTCGCCGGCGTACATGTTGCCGAACAGACGCAGTGCCAGCGAGATCGGCTTGGCGATCAGGGTGACGAATTCCAGCAGGAAGTTGACCGGAATCAGCAGGATCTGCACGAAGATGTTCTTGCTGCCGAACGGGTGCAGGGTCAGCTCACCGATGAAGCCGCCCAGGCCCTTGACCTTGATGCTGTAGAAGATGATCAGGGCGAACACGCAGAAGGCCATGGCCAGGGTCGCGTTCGGGTCGGTGGTCGACACGGCGCGGAACGGAATGTGCGGGTCACCGGAGATCAGGATGGCCAGCTGAGGAATCCAGTCGACCGGTACCAGGTCGACGGCGTTCATCAGGAACACCCAGACGAAGATGGTCAGCGCCAGCGGAGCGATCACCGGGCTACGGCCGTGGAAGGAGTCCTTCACGCTGCCATGGACGAAATCGACCATCACTTCGACGAAGTTCTGCAGACCGCCAGGCTGGCCGGAAGTCGCCTTCTTGGCCGCCATGCGGAAGATGAACAGGAAGATCAGACCCAGCGCGACGGACCAGCCCAGGGTGTCCACGTGGAATGCCCAGAAGCCCATTGCCTTGGCTTCTGCAGCCGAATGGGCGAAGCCCCAGCTGCCGTCTGGTAATTGACCATAGGTCAGGTTCTGCAAGTGGTGCTGGATATAACCCGAAGCGGTTTCTTCTGCCATGGTTGCCTCAAACGCCCTAAGGTCTCGAAAGTCTTTTATTCATCAGCAGGGGCGCGAACCAGCTGACCCAAAGGGTCAACACGAAGACGCCGAATACTGCTAACGGCGCCAGCGGCTTCACTCCTGCGAAGGTCAGTGCAAAAAGCACTGCCGTCAAAATCATCTTGCCTGCCTCGCCTGCGTAGAACGACTTGACGATGGCCTGTGCCGCCCGGGCTCCACTGAAGCGAAAAGCCTTCCAGGCGAAATACACGTTGGGCAGCCAGGCAATCAAACCTCCGCAAAGGCCTGAATATCCACTGACCACCCCTTTCCACTGCCACAACACCAAGGCTGCCGACAGTAGTACGACGAATTGAGCCAGCAGTACCGGGAAAACCGCCCAGCGATGGAAAGGCAGGCGGTTTGGCGTGCGGATTTCCATCACAACTGCTCCTCGGAAGTCGACCAACAAGTCAGTATCGACTTGGCATAATTTGTGCCGACAAAATGCGCGCAGAGTATAGGGGTGGATCAACCCCTATTCAACTCTTCGGTAGTGATTTCCGACTGCGCGCTACAACGGGAATTGTTTCAGCGGATGTGAGCAAGCACGCCTTGCAACTCGTCAAGCGAGTTGTAACGGATAACCAACTGGCCTTTGCCCTTGTTGCCATGGCGTATCTGCACCGGGGAGCCCAGGCGCTCTGCGAGCCGCTGTTCAAGGCGCTCGATATCCGGATCAGGTTTGCTCGCTTCGACCGGCTCAGGCTTGCCGTTGAGCCACTGGCGCACCAGTGCCTCGGTTTGGCGCACGGTAAGCCCGCGTGCGACAACATGACGCGCCCCTTCTTCCTGGCGATCTTCTTCCAGGCCGAGCAAAGCACGGGCATGGCCCATTTCCAGATCGCCGTGGGCGAGCATGGTCTTGATCGCTTCCGGCAGCGAGATCAGACGCAGCAGGTTGGCCACGGTGACCCGCGACTTGCCTACGGCATCGGCGACCTGTTGCTGGGTCAGCTCGAACTCCTGCTGCAGGCGCTGCAGGGCCAGGGCCTCCTCCAGGGGGTTGAGGTCCTCGCGCTGGATGTTCTCGATCAGCGCCATGGCGATGGCGGCTTCGTCCGGCACTTCGCGCACCATCGCCGGGACGGTGTCGAGGCCGGCCTGCTGGGTCGCGCGCCAGCGGCGCTCACCGGCGATGATCTCGTAGCGGTTGCCGTCGATCGGGCGGACCACGATCGGCTGCATCACGCCATGGGTGCGGATCGAGTGCGCGAGCTCTTCGAGTGCCTCGGGGTCCATGTCGCGACGCGGCTGGTACTTGCCGCGCTGGATCAGTTCGACGGGCAGGTGTTGCAGTTCTTTCCGGTCGATCTTGACAGCCTGCTCTTCGAGCGCGCTGACGGAAGGACCACTGAGCAGTGCATCCAACCCACGTCCGAGACCTCGTTTCTTAACGGCCATGCGGATTCCTTAAGTTGTTTGTGCAGTGCGCGATGGACGACGCTGACGGCGTACCAGTTCCCCGGCCAAGGCCAGGTAGGCCAGTGCGCCACGCGATTGCTTGTCGTAGGCCAGCGCCGGCATGCCGAAGCTCGGCGCCTCGGCCAAGCGGATGTTGCGCGGGATGACGGTGTCGTACAGCTGCTCGCCGAAGTGCTCCTTGAGCTGCGCCGAAACATCGTTGTTCAGGCTCAGGCGCGGGTCGTACATGGTCCGCAGCAGGCCTTCGATCTTCAGCTCCGGGTTGAGCCGGGCGGCGATGCGCTTGATGTTATCCACAAGGTCGCTGAGACCTTCCAGCGCGTAGTACTCGCACTGCATCGGGATGATCACGCCATCGGAGGCGACCAGGGCGTTGAGCGTCAGCATCGACAGCGACGGTGGGCAGTCGATGAGGATGTAGTCGTAGTTCTCGCGGATCGGCGCCAGCGCGTTGCGCAGGCGGCTCTCCTTGACCTGCATTTCCAGCAGCACCACTTCCGCGGCGGTCAGGTCGCGGTTGGCCGGCAGCAGCTGGAAGCCGCCGTGCTCGGAGTAGTGCATGGCCTGGGCAAGGTCGCATTCGCCGATCAGCAGGTCGTAGACCGAGTGCTCGAGTTCGTGTTTGTCCACACCGCTGCCCATGGTGGCGTTGCCCTGCGGATCGAGGTCGATCAGCAGCACACGACGCTTGGTCGCGGCCAGCGATGCTGCGAGGTTGATACAGGTGGTGGTCTTGCCGACACCACCTTTCTGGTTCGCGATTGCGAATACCTTAGCCATTGTTGCGTGTGTTCCCAATCAAGCCTTGCGGCGCAGTATCAGCAGATGGCGCTGGCCCTGGCAACCTGGAACGGTCAGGGCCTGCTCGCTTTCCACTGTGAAGTCTGCGGGCAATGCTACCAGTTCATCGGCAGGATGCAGCCCCTTCATTGCAAGCCATTGCGTCCCGGTGTCGCCCAGATGGCGGGTCCAGTTGGTGAAGTTCTCCATGCTGCTGAAGGCGCGGGAGATGATTCCGCTGAACGGTAGCACCGGCTGGAAGGCTTCGACCCGGCTGTGGACAACGGTCAGGTTGTCCAGCTTGAGCTCCATTTTCACCTGGGTCAGGAAGCGGGTCTTCTTGCCATTGGCGTCCAGCACCGTCACCTGCTTGTGCGGATGCAGGATAGCCAATGGAATGCCGGGCATGCCACCGCCGCTGCCGACGTCCAGCCAATTGTCACGCGCGCTGTGGATAAAGCCCATGATGCTGAGGCTGTCGAGCAGGTGGCGCGAGACCATTTCGTCCGGGTCGCGCACGGCGGTGAGGTTGTAGGCCTTGTTCCATTTGATCAACAGGGCCAGGTAGCCCAGCAGCTTCTCGTGCTGCTCGGCGCTCAGCTCGACACCGAGCTGGCGCGCACCTGTGGACAACTCTTCGGCGTGTTGCGGGGTGACCAGGGAACTCAAGCGCTTTGCTCCAATTCGCGGCCAGCGCCGCGTTTTTTCAGATGAATCAGCAACAGGGAAATCGCCGCCGGGGTGACGCCGGGGATACGCGAAGCCTGGCCCAGGGTTTCCGGACGGGTCTGGCCGAGCTTGCCCTGGATCTCCTTGGACAGGCCGGAAATCGTCGTGTAGTCGATATCCACAGGCAGGCGCGTGTCTTCGCTGGCACGCAGGCGGGCGATCTCGTCCTGCTGGCGGTCGATGTAACCGGCGTACTTGGTCTTGATCTCGACCTGCTCGGCGACCTGTGGATCGATCACTTCACCACCGGTGGCCTCGATCAGGCCGGCGTAATCGATCTCCGGGCGGGCCAGCAGGTTGAGCAGGCTGTATTCGTGGCTCAGCGGCGTGCCGAACTTATCCACAATGGCCTGGCCCTGCTCGGTGTTCGGGCGCACCCAGGTCGACTTCAGGCGCTGCTCCTCGCGCTCGATGCCATCGCGCTTGGCGCAGAAGGCGGCCCAGCGCTCGTCGTCGATCAGGCCGAGCTCGCGGCCTTTCTCGGTCAGGCGCAGGTCGGCGTTGTCTTCGCGCAGGATCAGGCGGTACTCGGCGCGCGAGGTGAACATGCGGTACGGCTCCTGGGTACCCAGGGTGATCAGGTCGTCGACCAGCACACCGATGTACGCCTCGTCTCGGCGCGGGCACCAGCTTTCGCGACCCTGGGCACGCAGCGCGGCGTTGGTCCCGGCCAGCAGGCCCTGGGCGCCGGCTTCTTCGTAGCCGGTGGTGCCGTTGATCTGGCCGGCGAAGAACAGGCCGCCGATCACTTTGGTCTCGAGGCTGTACTTGAGGTCACGCGGGTCGAAGTAGTCGTACTCGATGGCGTAGCCCGGGCGCACGATGTGGGCGTTTTCCATGCCGCGGATCGAGCGCACCAGCTCCAGTTGCACGTCGAACGGCAGCGAAGTGGAAATCCCGTTCGGGTACAGCTCGTGGGTGGTCAGGCCTTCCGGCTCGATGAACACCTGGTGGCTGTCCTTGTCGGCGAAGCGGTGGATCTTGTCTTCGATCGACGGGCAGTAGCGTGGGCCGACACCTTCGATCACCCCGGAGTACATCGGCGAACGGTCGAGGTTCGAGGCGATGATCTCGTGGGTGCGCGCGTTGGTGTGGGTAATCCAGCAGCTCACCTGGCGCGGGTGCATGGCGGCATTGCCCATGAACGACATCACCGGGATCGGTGTGTCGCCCGGTTGTTCGGTCATCACCGAGAAATCCACCGACCGCCCGTCGATGCGCGGCGGGGTCCCGGTTTTCAGGCGGCCGACGCGCAGCGGCAGTTCACGCATGCGGTGGGCCAGAGCGATCGATGGTGGATCACCGGCGCGGCCGCCGGAGTGATTCTGCAGGCCGATGTGGATAAGGCCACCGAGGAAGGTCCCGGTGGTCAGCACCACGGATTCGGCGAAGAAGCGCAGGCCCATCTGGGTCACCACGCCTTTGACCTGGTCCTGCTCGACGATCAGGTCGTCGCAGGACTGCTGGAATATCCACAGGTTCGGCTGGTTTTCCAGGATTTCACGCACCACCGCCTTGTAGATGGCGCGGTCGGCCTGTGCACGGGTGGCACGTACGGCCGGGCCCTTGCGGTTGTTCAGTATGCGGAACTGGATGCCGCTCTTGTCGGTAGCCAGCGCCATGGCGCCGCCGAGCGCATCGATTTCCTTGACCAGGTGGCTCTTGCCGATGCCACCGATGGCCGGGTTGCAGCTCATGTGACCGAGGGTTTCCACGTTGTGGGTCAACAGCAGGGTTTTCACACCCATGCGTGCTGACGCAAGCGCAGCCTCGGTACCGGCATGGCCGCCGCCGATGACGATCACTTCAAAACGGGAAGGGAAATCCACCACGCACCTCGTGCCTGTTTTTGCGAATAGAGAAGGTAAGCGGACAAGTATAGGGACTTCAGCCCCTCTAAAGAAACCGTCTGAGCAAATTTTGACCAGTCTGTGGATGAATGGCAGACAACAGAAATCAAAGAAGAAAACTTTATAAAAGCTTTGTTTTTATGTTTATTCTTATGCACAGCCTTGCCTGTGGATAAGGTTCTATAGGCCTTTCAATACGTGTCTTGCAGCGAAATTGAACCCTGTGGCTTACCCACCCTGAGGGTTATGGATAACGTCATTTAGCCTGTGGATTAAATGACTGTTTACCCACAGGCGAGATTGTCCTCAGAAAAAAAGCCTGCTTATCAAGAGGGCTGAAGGCGGGTTTTCCACAGGGCTCCTGAACAGGGATTTGTGTCTGTGGATGAATTTCCGTATGCCTGAACGGGCCTCTTCGCGGGTAAACCCGCTCCCACAGGTGTCGGGGTGAGGCTTGAGGGATCCGACGAGTGGATAAATCGCAGGCACAAAAAAGCCGCTCCGGGAGGAGCGGCCTGGGTGATACCGGGCTGTGGACTATTTGCCGATGCAGAAACTCGAGAAGATCCGCCCCAGCAGGTCATCGGAACTGAACGCCCCGGTGATCTCGCCCAGGGCCTGCTGCGCCTGGCGCAGGTCTTCTGCCAGCAGCTCCCCGGCACCTGCCAGGGTCAGCTGGGCACGGCCATGCTCCAGGTGCGAACTGGCCTGGCGCAGCGCATCCAGGTGGCGCCGGCGGGCGCTGAAACCGCTCTCGGCGGTCTGTTCATAACCCATGCAGGCCTTGAGGTGATCACGCAGCAGCTGCAGCCCCTGATCGTCGCCCTTGGCACTCAGGGTGATGGTCACATGGCCGTCGTCGCACAGCTCGAGCCCAACCTGCTCACCGCTGAGGTCCGCCTTGTTGCGGATCAGCGTGACCTTGGCCGGGTCCGGTCGCTGGTCGAGGAACTCCGGCCACAGGGCGAACGGATCGCTGGCCTCGGGGGCGGTGGAGTCCACCACCAGCAGCACGCGGTCGGCTTCGCCGATGGCCTTCAGCGCACGTTCCACGCCGATCTTTTCCACATGGTCATCGGTATCGCGCAGGCCCGCAGTATCGACCACGTGCAGCGGCATGCCGTCGATGTGGATATGTTCGCGCAGAATATCCCGGGTGGTGCCGGCGATGTCGGTGACGATCGCGGCTTCACGGCCAGCCAGCTGGTTCAGCAGGCTCGACTTGCCGGCGTTGGGCCGGCCGGCGATGACCACGGTCATGCCGTCACGCAGCAAGGCGCCCTGCCCGGCTTCGCGCTGCACTGTGGACAACTCGCCGCGCACGGCATCGAGCATGGACAACACATGGCCATCGGCGAGGAAGTCGATCTCCTCCTCCGGGAAGTCGATCGCGGCCTCGACGTAGATGCGCAGGGCGATCAGCGCCTCGGTGAGGCTGTGCACGCGCTTGGAGAACTCTCCCTGCAGCGAGCGCAAGGCATTGCGCGCCGCCTGGCTGGAACTGGCCTCGATCAGGTCGGCGATGGCTTCGGCCTGGGCCAGGTCGAGCTTGTCGTTGAGGAACGCGCGCTCGCTGAACTCACCCGGGCGGGCCAGTCGGCAGCCGACTTGTACACAGCGTTGCAGCAGCATGTCGAGGACCACCGGGCCGCCGTGGCCCTGCAGCTCGAGCACATCCTCGCCAGTGAAGGAGTTGGGCCCCGGGAAGTACAACGCGATGCCTTCATCCAGCACCAGGCCCTGTTCGTCGCGGAACGGCCCGTAGTGGGCATGGCGCGGGGTCAGGGTACGGCCGGTGATCAGTTGCCCAGCCTGGCTGGCCAACGGCCCGGACAACCTGACAATGCCTACCCCCCCGCGGCCCTGGGCGGTGGCGATGGCGGCGATGGTTTCACGCACAGTGTTCATGCTCGAAAGCCTCTACACAAAAACGACAGATAGCAAAAACGCCCCCGAGGGGGCGTTTTTATTCACAGGCTAGCGCAGTAGCCCGTCAAGCAGCAGCTTTTTTGCTGGCTGCTTCGATGCGGCGGGTGATGTACCACTGCTGGGTGATCGACAGGCAGTTGTTCACAACCCAGTACAGCACCAGACCAGCCGGGAACCACAGGAAGAAGAAGGTGAAGATGATCGGCATCATTTTCATCACCTTGGCCTGCATCGGATCCGGCGGAGTCGGGTTCAGGCGCTGCTGGATGAACATGGTGGCGCCCATGATGATCGGCAGGATGAAGAACGGATCCTTGATCGACAGGTCGGTGATCCACAGCATCCATGGGGCCTGGCGCATCTCGACGCTTTCCAGCAGTACCCAGTACAGCGACAGGAACACTGGCATCTGCACCAGGATCGGCAGGCAGCCGCCCAGCGGGTTGATCTTCTCTTTCTTGTACAGCTCCATCATCGCCTGGGACATCTTCTGGCGATCGTCACCGAAGCGTTCCTTCAGCGCGGCAAGCTTCGGCGCCACGGCACGCATGCGCGCCATCGAGCGGTAGCTGGCGGCCGACAGCGGGAAGAACAGGCCCTTGATGAGCATGGTCAGGACGATGATCGACCAGCCCCAGTTGCCCAGCAGGCTGTGGATATGTTGCAGCAGCCAGAAGATCGGCTGGGCGATGAACCACAGGAAGCCGTAGTCGACGGTCAGTTCCAGGCCTGGGGACAACTCCTTGAGCTTGGACTGGATCTTCGGACCGGCGTACAGCATGGCGCTGGTTTCGGCCTTGCCGCCAGCAGGTACGCTGATCGCCGGGCCGGTGTAGCCGATGATGTAGTTGCCCTGGCTGTCCTTGCGGGTCTGGACGGTGTTGTTGTCCGACTTGGCCGGAATCCAGGCGGTGACGAAGTAGTGCTGCAGCCAGGCGACCCAGCCGCCGGACACATTTTCTTTCAAACTACCTTTGTCGATGTCCTTCATCGAGACCTTTTTGTAAGGCTCGGAAGCAGTCCACATGGCGGCGCCCAGGTAGGTTGCGGTGCCGGTGGCGGTGCTCGAGGACGGATCGGCGCTGGCGTCACGCTTGAGCTGGGCGAACAGGTTGCCGTTCCAGGCCTGGCCGCTCTGGTTGTCGATCAGGTAGCTGACACCCAGGTCATACTCGCCGCGCTTGAAGCTGAAGCGCTTGATGTAGTTGACGCCGTTGTCGCTGAACTTCAGGTCGACCACCAGTTGTTCCTGGCCGTCGGCCAGCAGGTAGCTCTTCTGCTCGGCAGCGTACAGCGGACGACCCGACGAACGGGCGTCTGGGCCGTTGGCGCCGGTCAGGCCGCTCTGAGCCAGGTAGACACGCTCGCCGCCGTTATCGAACAGCTGGAACGGAATCTCCGGGTGGTCCTGGCGACGCGGGTACTTCGGCAGGTTCAGTTGGACGATGTCACCACCGACCGGATCGATAGCCAGTTCCAGAACATCGGTCTTGACCCGGATCAGGTCCTTGCTGACCGCAACCGGCGCAAGTTCCGCAGGGCTGGATTCGGCGTTGGCGCTCGGCACATCGGCGCTGGCACCGGCGGTACCGGCCGGCACGCCATCCGGCAAGGCCGGGGCAACGGTGCTGGCAGCAGTATTCTGAGTCGGCAGGGCAGCCTGGCCGTAGTCCTGGTTCCATTTGAGGACCATGACGTAGGACACGATTGCCAGGGCGACGATCAGGATCGTGCGTTTAATATCCATGATTACTCGGCTATCGAAGAAGTTCGGGAGGAAGGCGCGGGGGGAACGGGATCGAAGCCGCCGTCGTTCCACGGATGACAACGCCCCAGGCGACGAACGGCTAGCCACCCACCACGCAAGAGGCCATGGTTTTCAATGGCTTCAAGAGCGTAGCAAGAGCAACTGGGGTAGAAACGACAGTGATTGGCCATCAAGGGACTGATGGCGTAACGGTAAAACTGGATCGGAACGAGTGCCAGTTTACGCATCTTGACTGTCTACCCCTGCGGAATCGGCGTTTGCCACTGGAGCTGGCCGGCTGCGCGCCAGGCGTTTCCAGAGCTTGCCAAAGTGTTGGTGCAATTCCGGGTTTTCTATCTCACCCAATCCCTTGCGCGCGACGATCACTATATCCAGGCCAGCCAGCATCTGCTGGTTGAGCCGGAAGGAATCGCGCATCAAGCGCTTGAGGCGGTTGCGTTGAACGGCGAGCTTGACGCTTTTCTTGCCGATCACCAGGCCGAGGCGCGGGTGATCCAGGCCGTTTTCGCGAGCAAGGATCAGCAGGTTTTTCCCTGGAACCTTGCCGGTTGGGGAGTCGAAGACCGCTTTGAAGTGCCGGGGTGTAAGCAGTCGCTTTTCCCGACTGAAGTCCTGACTCACCACCTGTGCCGAAAAATCAAATGGCCAGACGCTTACGGCCTTTGGCACGACGACGCGACAGAACAGCGCGGCCGTTCTTGGTAGCCATACGGGCACGGAAGCCGTGGGTGCGAGCGCGCTTGATGGTGCTTGGTTGGAAAGTACGTTTCATGGCGTGTTACCTGGGTTGGTCGACAACGGGCCGGAGTGGCCCCCTTTTTAAGAGATCGGCGATTCTAGAGAAAGCAAGCCCATAGGTCAATTTCCAACCAGTCATTCCTTATAGAAGGCGTTGCGGTTGAACCGCTGACCGGGTGGCTTGATCGAGCAGGCAAACGGGAGACAGAATTAGAAAAAAAGAAGAGACATATAAAAAGCTTTTCTGAAGAACTTATAAATCTTAGGTGGATAACCTTCTGTGGATAACTGCGTACAGCCCTTGAATCACGGGATGTACAGAGTTTCACAACCTTGTCGGTAACAGGTGCTGCGCTTGTGCCGGACCTGACAGAAACCTGTGGACGGAATGGCCTGTTATCCACAGCAGAGTTATCAACAGGCCTCACCTCAGGGTTGTGCATAGCCCTCATGGGCGGTTATCCACAGACCTTATTCACACCCCGTGCGGGACGTTTTTGCCGCTAAATGGCTGTTTTGTCATGGCTCAGAATGTTTCCACATGTGGATAACTGATCGCCCGACCGGTACAATGGCGGTTTGTTTTTGCCTCATCCGGCTTTCAACTCAGGGGATATCCGTGTCAGTGGAACTTTGGCAGCAGTGCGTGGAGCTTCTGCGCGATGAACTGCCTGCCCAGCAATTCAACACCTGGATCCGTCCGCTACAGGTCGAAGCCGAAGGCGACGAGTTGCGCGTCTATGCGCCCAACCGTTTCGTTCTCGACTGGGTGAATGAAAAGTACCTTGGCCGTCTGCTCGAACTGTTGGGTGAAAACGGCACCGGCATCGCGCCTGCCCTTTCCTTGTTAATAGGTAGCCGCCGCAGCTCCGCGCCGCGTGCCGCTCCCAACGCGCCGGTCAGCGCCGCGGTCGCCGCCTCTCTCGCACAAAGCCAGCCGGCTCAGGTCACCGCGCCTGCCATGGCCGCCATCGCCGAACCGGTGCTGGCGCCGGTGGCCGAACCTGCACGTGTCAACGACATGGCCGAATCGGCATCGCGTGACAGCTTCGACGGCATGGGTGAAGGCGCTGCGGCGCCGGCCACCAGCAGCCGCACCGAACAGCGCACGGTCCAGGTCGAAGGCGCGCTCAAGCACACCAGCTACCTGAACCGCACCTTCACCTTCGAAACCTTCGTCGAAGGCAAGTCGAACCAGCTCGCCCGCGCGGCAGCCTGGCAGGTCGCCGACAACCCCAAGCATGGCTACAACCCGCTGTTCCTTTATGGCGGCGTGGGCCTGGGGAAAACTCACCTGATGCATGCTGTGGGTAACCATCTGCTGAAGAAGAACCCGAATGCCAAGGTGGTCTACCTGCATTCCGAGCGCTTCGTCGCGGACATGGTCAAGGCCCTGCAGCTGAACGCAATCAACGAGTTCAAGCGCTTCTACCGGTCGGTCGATGCACTGCTGATCGACGACATCCAGTTCTTCGCCCGCAAGGAGCGTTCCCAGGAAGAGTTTTTCCACACCTTCAATGCCCTGCTAGAGGGCGGCCAGCAGGTGATTCTCACCAGCGACCGCTACCCGAAGGAAATCGAAGGCCTGGAAGAGCGCCTGAAGTCGCGCTTCGGCTGGGGCCTGACGGTGGCCGTGGAGCCGCCAGAGCTGGAAACCCGCGTGGCGATCCTGATGAAGAAGGCCGACCAGGCCAAGGTCGAGCTGCCGCATGACGCGGCGTTCTTCATTGCCCAGCGCATCCGCTCCAACGTCCGTGAGCTGGAAGGTGCACTTAAGCGGGTGATCGCTCACTCGCACTTCATGGGCCGGGACATCACCATCGAGCTGATCCGCGAGTCGCTCAAGGACCTGCTGGCGCTGCAAGACAAGCTGGTCAGTGTGGATAACATCCAGCGCACCGTGGCCGAGTACTACAAGATCAAGATCGCCGATCTGTTGTCCAAGCGCCGTTCGCGCTCGGTCGCACGCCCACGTCAGGTGGCCATGGCGTTGTCGAAGGAACTGACCAACCATAGCTTGCCGGAGATCGGCGACATGTTTGGCGGCCGCGACCACACCACCGTGCTGCACGCCTGCCGCAAGATCAACGAATTGAAGGAATCCGACGCGGACATCCGCGAGGACTACAAGAACCTGCTGCGGACGCTGACGACCTGATGGTCGCCAGCGCAGCTCATTGAAGGCAAGGGACTAGACCATGCATTTCACCATTCAACGCGAAGCCCTGTTGAAACCCCTGCAACTGGTCGCCGGTGTCGTCGAGCGCCGTCAGACCTTGCCGGTGCTGTCCAACGTCCTGCTGGTCGTGCAAGGCCAGCAGCTGTCGTTGACCGGTACCGACCTGGAAGTCGAACTGGTTGGCCGCGTGCAACTGGAAGAGTCCGCCGAACCCGGCGAGATCACCGTGCCCGCGCGCAAACTGATGGACATCTGCAAGAGCCTGCCCAACGACGCCCTGATCGATATCAAGGTCGACGAGCAGAAGTTGCTGGTGAAGGCTGGCCGTAGCCGCTTCACCCTGTCGACCCTGCCGGCCAACGATTTCCCGACCGTGGAAGAAGGCCCGGGCTCGCTGACCTGCAACCTGGAACAGAGCAAACTGCGCCGTCTGATCGAGCGTACCAGCTTCGCCATGGCTCAGCAGGATGTGCGTTACTACCTCAACGGCATGCTGCTGGAAGTGTCGCGCAACACGTTGCGCGCTGTTTCCACCGACGGTCACCGCCTGGCACTGTGCTCGATGAGTGCACCCATCGAGCAGGATGACCGCCACCAGGTGATCGTGCCGCGTAAAGGTATCCTCGAGTTGGCGCGTCTGCTGACCGACCCTGAGGGCATGGTCAGCATCGTGCTTGGCCAGCACCACATCCGTGCAACCACCGGCGAGTTCACCTTCACCTCCAAGCTGGTCGATGGCAAGTTCCCCGACTACGAGCGCGTGCTGCCCAAGGGTGGTGACAAACTGGTGGTGGGCGATCGTCAGGCCCTGCGTGAAGCGTTCAGCCGTACCGCGATTCTCTCCAACGAGAAATACCGTGGTATCCGCCTGCAGCTGGCCGCCGGCCAACTGAAGATCCAGGCCAACAACCCCGAGCAGGAAGAAGCGGAAGAAGAGATCGGCGTGGACTACGACGGTAGCTCGCTGGAAATCGGCTTCAACGTCAGCTACCTGCTGGACGTGCTGGGCGTGATGACAACCGAGCAAGTTCGTCTGATCCTGTCTGATTCCAACAGCAGTGCCCTGCTGCAGGAAGCCGGCAACGACGATTCTTCCTACGTTGTCATGCCGATGCGTCTGTAACCCGTAGCAGGCGACATGTCCCTTCGACGTATCATGGTCACCGCGGTGCGCAACCTGCACCCGGTGACTCTCTCACCTTCCCCCCGCATCAACATCCTTTACGGCGCCAACGGCAGCGGCAAGACCAGCGTGCTGGAAGCCGTGCACCTGCTCGGCCTGGCTCGGTCCTTTCGCAGCACGCGACTGAACCCGGTCATCCAGTACGAACAAGCTGCCTGTACCGTATTCGGCGAAGTGCAATTGGCCGAAGGCGGCACCAGCAACCTCGGTGTCTCAAGGGAGCGGGCGGGCGAATTCACCATCCGCATCGACGGTCAGAACGCCAAGAGCGCTGCGCAATTGGCTGAACTGCTGCCGCTGCAGTTGATCAATCCAGACAGCTTCCGCTTGCTGGAAGGCGCGCCGAAAATCCGTCGGCAGTTTCTGGATTGGGGCGTGTTCCACGTGGAACCCCGTTTCCTGCCAGCCTGGCAACGCCTGCAGAAGGCACTGCGGCAGCGGAACTCGTGGTTGCGGCATGGTACACTTGACCCAGCTTCGCAAGCCGCCTGGGACCGGGAGTTATGCCTGGCCAGCGCGGAAATAGATGAATACCGTCGCAACTACATCAAGGCCTTGAAGCCCGTCTTCGAGCAAACCCTGAGCGAGCTGGTCGAGCTGGACGGGTTGACCCTGAGCTACTACCGAGGCTGGGACAAGGACCGGGAACTGCAAGAAGTCCTCGCCTCCTCTGTCCTTCGCGATCAGCAGATGGGCCATACCCAGGCCGGTCCACAGCGTGCTGATCTGCGTCTTCGTCTGGCTGCAAACAACGCAGCCGACATCCTGTCGCGTGGTCAGCAAAAGCTTGTGGTGTGCGCACTGCGCATAGCCCAGGGCCACCTCGTCAGCCAGGCTCGCCGCGGCCACTGTATTTATCTCGTCGATGACTTGCCGTCCGAGCTGGATGACCAGCATCGCCGTGCACTGTGCCGCTTGCTAGAAGAATTACGCTGCCAGGTGTTCATCACCTGTGTAGATCACGAATTACTGAGGGAAGGCTGGCAGACGGAAACGCCAGTTGCTTTGTTCCACGTGGAACAAGGCCGTATCACCCAGACCCACGACCATCGGGAGTGAAGGCATGAGCGAAAATCAAACGTACGACTCCTCCAGCATCAAGGTGCTGAAAGGTTTGGATGCCGTACGCAAGCGTCCCGGCATGTACATTGGCGACACCGATGATGGTAGCGGCCTGCACCACATGGTCTTCGAAGTGGTCGACAACTCGATCGACGAAGCCCTCGCCGGTCACTGCGATGACATCACCGTCATCATCCACACGGACGAATCCATCAGTGTGCGCGACAACGGTCGCGGCATTCCGGTCGACGTGCATAAAGAAGAAGGCGTTTCCGCGGCCGAGGTCATCATGACCGTACTCCACGCGGGCGGTAAGTTCGACGACAACTCGTACAAAGTTTCCGGCGGCCTGCACGGTGTCGGCGTGTCGGTGGTGAATGCCCTGTCCGAAAAGCTGGTGCTGACTGTTCGCCGCAGCGGCAAGATCTGGGAACAGACCTACGTCCACGGTGTTCCACAGGCACCGATGGCGGTTGTCGGTGACAGCGAAACCACCGGTACCCACATTCACTTCAAGCCTTCGGCTGAAACCTTCAAGAACATCCACTTCAGCTGGGACATCCTGGCCAAGCGGATTCGTGAACTGTCCTTCCTCAACTCGGGCGTCGGCATCCTGTTGAAGGACGAGCGTTCGGGCAAGGAAGAGTTCTTCAAGTACGAAGGTGGTTTGAAGGCATTCGTCGAATACCTCAATACCAACAAGACGCCGGTCAACTCGCAGGTCTTCCACTTCAACGTCCAGCGTGACGATGGCGTGGGTGTCGAGATTGCCCTGCAGTGGAACGACAGCTTCAACGAAAACCTGCTGTGCTTCACCAACAACATTCCGCAGCGTGACGGCGGTACTCACCTGGTCGGTTTCCGCTCCTCGCTGACCCGTAGCCTGAACAGCTACATCGAGCAGGAAGGCCTGGCCAAGAAGAACAAGGTCGCCACCACCGGTGACGACGCTCGTGAAGGCCTGACCGCGATCATTTCGGTAAAGGTGCCGGATCCGAAGTTCAGCTCGCAGACCAAGGACAAGCTGGTCTCCTCGGAGGTGAAAACCGCCGTGGAACAGGAGATGAACAAGTACTTCGCCGACTTCCTGCTGGAAAACCCGAATGAAGCCAAGGCAGTGGTCGGCAAGATGATCGACGCTGCCCGCGCCCGTGAAGCCGCACGTAAGGCTCGCGAGATGACCCGCCGCAAAGGCGCGCTGGACATCGCCGGCCTGCCGGGCAAACTGGCGGACTGCCAGGAGAAGGACCCTGCCCTTTCCGAACTGTACCTGGTGGAGGGTGACTCCGCGGGTGGTTCGGCCAAGCAAGGCCGCAACCGTCGCACCCAGGCGATCCTGCCGCTGAAAGGCAAGATCCTCAACGTCGAGAAAGCACGCTTCGACAAGATGATCTCGTCCCAGGAAGTGGGCACGCTGATCACCGCACTGGGCTGTGGCATCGGTCGCGAAGAGTACAACATCGACAAGCTGCGCTATCACAACATCATCATCATGACCGATGCTGACGTCGACGGTTCGCACATCCGTACCCTGCTGCTGACCTTCTTCTTCCGTCAGTTGCCGGAGCTGGTCGAGCGCGGCTACATCTACATTGCCCAGCCACCGCTGTACAAGGTGAAGAAAGGCAAGCAGGAGCAGTACATCAAGGACGACGAGGCCATGGAAGAATACATGACCCAGTCGGCCCTCGAAGATGCCAGCCTGCACCTGGACGAATCGGCGCCAGCCGTTTCCGGCGTACAGCTGGAAACCCTGGTGAATGAGTTCCGCGCTGTGATGAAGACGCTCAAGCGCCTCTCGCGGCTGTACCCGGAAGACCTCACCGAGCACTTCATCTACCTGCCGGAAGTGACCCTGGAGCAACTGGGCGACCACGCCGTGATGCAAGCCTGGCTGGCGAAGTTCCAGGAGCGGCTGAACAACAGCCAGAAGTCGGGCCTGGTCTATCAGGCCAGCCTGCGCGAAGACAAGGAGCGCAACGTCTGGCTGCCGGAAGTGGAAGTCACCTCCCACGGCCTGGCCAGCTACGTTACCTTCAACCGCGACTTCTTCGGCAGCAATGACTATCGCTCGGTGGTCAACCTGGGTGCCAAGCTGTCGACCCTGCTCGGCGACGGTGCCTATGTACAGCGCGGTGAGCGCCGCAAGGCGATCAGCGAGTTCAAGGAAGCGCTGGACTGGCTGATGAACGAAAGCACCAAGCGCCACACCATCCAGCGATACAAAGGTCTGGGCGAGATGAACCCGGAGCAGCTGTGGGAAACCACCATGGACCCAACCGTCCGCCGCATGCTCAAGGTCACCATCGAAGACGCGATTGCCGCCGACCAGATCTTCAACACCTTGATGGGCGACGCGGTTGAGCCACGTCGTGACTTCATCGAAAGCAACGCGCTGTCGGTGTCGAACCTGGACTTCTGATCCGGTGTAGAGTGCCAGAAACGAAAAAGCCCGCTTACGCGGGTTTTTTTGTGCGCGCCAGCAGGCTTGGCGGTTACCGTCCCTTGGCCTTTTCCTGACTTAGCCCGGCGACGGCCTGCTGGGCCACTTCGCGAGCCTGGCGCAGCACATCGTCTTTCCACTGCGGTTCGTCGACATAGAAAGCGTCCCGCAGTTGTTGCTTGATCTGCTGGCGCTGGGGCTCACCGACCAGGGGGTTGTTGTGCAGCCACTGCTCGGCACGCAAGGCATCAAGTACCTGGGTACCAGGCAAGGTGCCGAACTCCAGTGTCAATGCGGTAGTGGCCGGCGGCGTGCACTCATCCATCGCGCCGTAGACCATCAGTCCGCTCAGCGGCACCGATACCGACTGGCCTTCCTGAGAGGAACGCACACCCTCCCCCCACCACTGCCTTGCCCGTTCCAGCATTGGCGAGTTGGCCGGCCCGGAGTAGATGCGCTCACCATGGCCCTTGGGTCCGAGCCCGGTGTGAATGTCGATCCAGACCAGATGTTGGCAGTGGCGTGCATGCTGTCGAACTGCGTTGCGCACGGCCTGGTTGCTCCATGTTGGCGAGATGCCGGTGTAGAACAGACCATCGGGATGGCTGTGCTGCCCACTGGAGACCGCCTTCTGTAAACGCTTTCGCCCGAACTTCGCCACGCGTGAGAGCAGCTGCAGACGATTGCCCAAGGTTGCCGGCCAGCGATCAGGAATCATCAGCGAGTGAAGCGCTGCATAGTCGGGATTGTGCATGCGGGCCTGGCTGAAATCCCGAAAGTTGCGATTCAGGTCGACGTTTTCGTGGGTCCAGCGCCGCAGCCAGGAAAACCCGTAAGGGTTGGCCGCGTGCAGGTAAACCACCGCACAGCCGCTGTCGTTGACCTGACGCTGAAAGACTTCATCGTGCAACAGGGCCACCTGCACCGCAGATCCGCAAAAGCCCTCAACGCCATGGCAGCCGCTGCTGATCAGCAGCACATGCTCGGCATCGAGCTGGCCACTGCGCGCCACATCAATGGCGAGCTCCTCGCCTTCGGCTCCCGGCAAGGGATGCCGATGGGACTCGACGGGTAGCGCACGATCAGCGCAGGCACTCAGGAATTTCTGTCGCGCTTGTGCATAAGTTTGTGAGAAGCAGGCAGCAGAGTTCATGGCAGCTCCTGGAGTTTTCCATGGTTGGCCCGGCCGGCAGGCAGCCGTATGCCGGCCGGCTCGAGGCCAGAAGAAAGAACGGTGGGGAAAAGGCCGCACGGCTGCGGCCTGACAACTAGCTGGCGTGCAGCGCCGGCTGCAGAGACGCTTCGTTGGCTTGCAGTTGCTCACGGGTGCGCTCTGGCCGTACCAGCCAGAAGGCAATCAGGGTGCAGACGATGATGGCTGCGCCGATCAGCGCCAGCGCGGACTCGAAACCCTGGGCGATGTCACCGCCGCGGACCGCTACCAATTGGCCAACCAGCCAGGGAGCGAGCATGCCGGCGCTGGTCACCCCGCCAATATGAATCGACAACATCGACCCCCGGCGCACGCCGGGGGCAATGAAGGCAACGATGGTGTTGGCGAACGTAGGCAACACATTGATGGATACCGCGCCAACGGCGTATAGCGTCAGCGTTGCAAGCCTGTGGCCGTGGGTCTGGGTCATCAGGAGGAAGGCGAAACCGGCGATCAGGCAGCACGCCAATGGCAATGCCACCATTGCCCGTTGTGGGCTGGCGCCTCGCTTGAGTGCCCGTTGGGAGATTGCCGAGACGCCGAGGTTGCACAAGATGACCGCCAGGGTAACCCCCATGACCACGTAACCCGACTGCATCGCGGCCATGCCAAGGCCCTTCTGCAGATAGACAGGCACCCAGCTGTAGACCAACGCGTTGGGTAAAAAGCCTATGAATCCAATCAAGGTGATGCCGAGGAAGGTCCGGTTGAGCAGTAGCCGGCGGTAGCCTGGCAAGGGTTGCCCAGTGCTCTCGCTCTCCTCCTCCACCTGTGAACCCTCACGACCGAAGACCAGCCACGTCAGCATCCACAGCAGCCCGATCAGCGCCAGCGCCAGGTAGGCCATGCGCCAACCGGCCTGGGCAATCAGAAACGGCAAACTGACAGCGGCAAGCACGGCACCGAGCATGATCGAGACCTGGATAAGCGATGCCGGCATCACCCGCTCGGTGGGCCCGAACCATTTGAAGCAGGCATGCTGAGTCACGGCAGTACCGGGGCCGGTGCCGGCACCAAGCATCAAGCGGCTGAGAACCAGCGCCGCAAAACTGCTGCTGACGCTTACCAGTACTTGCGAGAACATCCACACCATGGACATGCCCACCAGGATCCAGCGACTGGGAAAGCGGTTGGCGAGGAAACCTACGGCCACCCCGGAGATGGAATAGAGGAAAAAGAACGCACTGCCGACGAAGCCGAATTCGGCGGGCGTCAGTTTCAACTCATCGATGATCTGCGCACCGGCGAACGCGAAGATGCTCTTGTCCAGCACACTGATGATCATCACTGCCATCAGCATCACCAGCACGAGGTTACGGCGGGAGAACGGCATAACGGGCTACTCCAGGGTTCATTCAGGCAGGATGCCGCAGCCGCTGATCGCTGAATAATGATCTATCGGCATGCTTATCAGGGATGGTTATGGAGCGGTGAGCGCAAGGGTTGCGGGTTCTTGAAGGCGTAGATGATGTCGTCGACGAACTTCTGCGTCTCCCGGGTCATCAGTTCCACAGGTCGGCAGACCAGGGAAATGTCGGTGCCGGGCACGCGCTCTGCGATCGACAGCATGTCGAGGTTGCCAGACACGATGGGCAAGTCGAACACCCGACGCGACCAGCTACTGACGGCGTCGGTAGTCGCGGCGAGCTCTGCGTACAGCACCACGGATGCGCAGACGATGGTGCGCTCTGGTGGTTTGACGCCGTACTCCTCGAACATGCGTCCGGCCATGCCGCTGTCCAGCGCATCGGGCAGCAGCCATTCCAGGTCGAGCAACTCGCTCAACGAGCGCGCCTTTGAACGTGGATGGCCTTTGCGCACAGCCAAAGTGGTAGGTTGGGCGTACAGTTCGTGCCACTCGAAGCCTTCAACGCTGCGCAGCGGCGGGTGTGAAGTCAGGGCCAGGTCCAGCAGGCCTTCGCGTAAACCTTCCATGAGCTTGGCCGGGCGCAGTTCAAGAATCTGCAGCTCAACCTTGGGATAGCGCTTGCGGTAGCTGAGGATGCAACTGACGAACTGTTGGCTGGGGGTTACCGGCGATACGCCGATGGTCACCCGGCCATCCATGGTGCCCTTGAGTGTCTCGATCTCGTCCCGCGCCCGACGCACCTCCTCCACCACCAGCCGCGCGCGGCGGACAAGGTGTTCACCGTAAGGGGTGGCAGTGATGCCACGGTTGGACCGCACCAACAGCGGCACGCCCAGCTCCGATTCCAGTTCCTTGATGCTTTTGGACAGGGCTGGCTGGGAAACATGCAGTATCCGTGAGGCCTCCTGGATACTGCCACTCTCGCAGATCGCGACGACCGCGCGCAGTTGATGCAACTTCATGGGCACACACCTGAACATGAGGGGATGCGAACTAGAGCATAAAAGCCAGCAGCGGACGAGCCCGCACCCACGGTGGTCGTGGGCGCGGCTGGCGGTCAGCGAATCCCGGTGGCACGCAAGGCATTCGGGGTGAAATCCTTGCTCGACGCGTTCAGCGAGAAGTCGTAGCTGTCCTTTTTCTCTTCGTTGCGCAGGCCCGAGACGGTGTAGCGGCCATTGCTCACGTCGTAATGAGTCTCGGCTGTCAGCCAGGGGAACTGCTGGTCGTAGAAGAACCGTGCATGCCCTTCGGAAACCCGCCACAGGCTGCCACGGCTGTCGTAGGCATCGGCTTCGGCGATCTGCCAGCTGTCTTCATCGATATACAGGTCACGCTTGCTGTAGATATGGCGCTGCCCGGGCTTGAGGGTGGCGACCACATGCCAGACGCGGTGCAGTTCGTAACGGGTGTGGTCGGGGTTGAGGTGGCCTGGGCGAATGATGTCGTCGTACTTGAGCTGCGGCGAGTCCAGGTCGTAGCTGTTGTAGGGAATATAGATTTCTTTTTTGCCCAGCAGCTTCCAGTCATAGCGATCCGGTGCACCGTTGAACATGTCGAAGTCGTCGTAGGTGCGCATCCCCTCGGCGCCGGGGCTGTCGTAACCGACCTGTGGGGCGCGGCGCACCCGGCGCTGGCCGGCATTGTACATCCAGGCCATGCGCGGCTCGGCGACCTGATCGAGGGTTTCCAGCACCAGCATCACACTGCCGGCCCGCCGAGGTGGCGAGAGAATTTCCTGACGGAAGTAGAACAGGATATTGGCCATCTTCTGCGGGTCGTAATCCTTCAGCCCGAACGGAAAGGCGAACTGTTCTTTCAACATGCTGACGGTGTAGGTGCCGTTTTCCAGCGGGTTCATCTGTGCGGTGTTGCGCAGGATCGAATCGCCTCGGTAGCGAGTGATATGGTTCCAGATCACTTCCAGGCCCGACTGGGGAATCGGGAAAGGAATCGCCATCTTGAAATTCTGCAGCCCGTTACCGCCTTCCGCGAGGGTGGTGCGGGTGGCGTTTTCCTTCACCGCAGCAAATACCTTTTCCGGCAGTGTGACACTGCGGTGGGTGGTGTACACCGGGATGCGGTAGGTGTCCGGGAACCGTTTGAACATCGCCAGCTGACCCGGGGTCAGGCGCGCCGTGTACTGCTCGGCGTTCTGCGCGGTGATGACGAACAGTGGCTTTTCGTTGGCGTAGGGGTTGGGGATGAAGCCTCCGGCGTTCACCGCACCGGTACTGGCCGGCAGGCCGCCGGTCCAGGCTGGGATGCTGCCATCGGCGTTAGCGCTTTTTTCTGCACCGACAGGCGTCAGGTCGCCGCCCAGGCGTGCGGCTTCCTGCTCGGACACTGCGGCCATCACCTGGCTGGCCAGCAGGCCCAAGGCCAGGCAGCTGCTGCGGATCAAGGATTTGCGAAACATGGTCTACCTCCAGGAGCAAAGGGGCGTCAGAAGCTCACGCCAAGGCTGACGGCAAGAAAGTCGCGGTCGGTGTTGGTGTTGAAGTCGCCGCCGAAGTAATCGGTGTAACTGATGGCCAGGTTGTAGCGGGTCATGTATTCGGCATCCAGGCCAATGCTTATCGACTTGTCGCCTTCGTTGAAGGTCGGGCCGAAGCCTTCGACGTCGTGGGCGAAGGACAAGCTCGGGCGCAATACCACACCGCCGATCAGGTCGGCATATTCCAGCGTGGCGCGCAGCCGGTAACCCCAGGAGTCGGCGGTATAGAAGCCCTTGCTGGTGCACTGGTCCGGGTTGGCGGAGTTGGCAACCTGGCGGCACAGGTTGTTGCCGGAAATACCACCGAGCAAGGGAGCGGTGCCGGCCTGGGACAATTCGCCATTGCCGTAGACACTGCTGCGGCCGAAGCGCAGGTCCGAACCATCGGTCGCACCCAGGTCGGCAATGTGGCTGTAGCCGACTTCGCCCACCAGCGTCAGCCGATCGGCCCCGATGAAGGTCAGTTGATCGATGGTGCGCGTCAGCGTGACTTGCGCCTGTGTGAAGGGTTTGCGCACATAGCCATTGATCAGCGAGCCGTAGGCGGAGCTGGCGAAACCGGTCTGGAAGACAGGCAAGCCAGCATTGACCCGCGGGTTGGTGGCAGCAGCGCCGAGCGTGGCGGCTGCCGATACATCGCTGGCGTTCAGTGAAAGTGGCATGTTCGGCCGGTAGCTGATTTCGCCGGCCACGGCAGTTGCGCCGACCGTCGTGCTGAAGCTCAGGCCGTACAAGCGAATGTCTTCCGGATACGCCAGGTAGTAGCGTGCCGTGCTGATACCACCCTGCCCTGCCAGGCCGCCCACCGGGTCGGCCAAGGCACCCCGGCCTACTGTCCAGGAGCTGGTCGGGGTACGGCTGTGATAGTTCATGGCGTACAAGCCGAATTCGGTGTCATTGAGTTCCGGCACCATCCAGCGCAGGGCCACGCCGAACTGGCCGCTGTTGCGTGGGTCTTTGTCCGACAGCCGTGGCACATAACCGTAACCGCCGATTACGCCGGTGCCATCGATATCGCGGTCAAAGTCACTGCCGTTGATTGCCATGTTGATGTCGCAGCCCTTGGCCGCTACATCGCTGCTGAAAAACGTGCCGCAGTTGTCGGCGACGGTTTTTTCCCACTGCAACTGGTAGAAGGCTTCGACCGACAGGCTGTCGGTCAGGCCTTGGTTGAAATAGAGCATGCTGACGGGAATCAGTGCTTCCTTCACCTCGGAACCTGGGCGGCGCAAGGCCGAGACATCGACCGGGTTGATGCTGTTGATACCGTTCTGGATGAACGTGCTTTCGCCCCAGCTGACCACCTGGCGGCCGGCGCGGACGGTGCCGGGCAGGTCGTTGATGGCGTAGTTGTGATAGACGAAGGCATCCAGCAGCTCGACGCCCGAAGCCTTGGCGGCAGTGTCGCGGTGCTTGTCGTCGATGTCATAGAGCGGGCGGCTTTCGTCCTTCAGTTCGAAGTCGTACCAATACTTGCCACGCACGAATACGCCGGTGTCGCCGTACTTGAGTTCGAGGTCGTGCACGCCTTTGAAGATCTTCGAGAACGTCTCGCCTTTCTTGAAATTCAGGCGGCCGTCGTCGGAGGTCTGGGTGGAGGCGGTCCCCCCGTTGCGACTGCCGATGAAGGCGCGGTCCGGGCTAGCCATCCCCCAGCTTGCCCCGATGGACAGGCTTGAGTCGAAACGCCCCTCGATTTCCCCGATGTTGAAGGTAACGGCCTGTGCGCCGGTTGCCACGAGCGCCAGGCTGACAGCCAGCGGCAGCGCGCAGAGCGGAAGGCCCGCGACGCCGATTATTGTTTTTTTCATAGTGCTCTACGCCTTGAACTTGCTGTTCATGAGAAAGCCTCCCCTTCGGCGGGGCGCTTGCATGGTAAGCAGCGAGTCACGGCGGCGGCTTCTGAAAAAAAGTGATGCCCATAGCCAAATCGGAGGGTGGCAGGCGGGTGATAACGGTTGGCTATCGGGATGAACCGTATTCAGTCCGATGCTGTGCAGCCGTGCCCTATAGTCCGGGCGGATTTCACCCCCTTGCGAGGTAGACCATGAAGATTGCCCTGACCGGCGACAGTATCTTGCAGCGCCGCCTGCACAGCCGGGACGACCAGACGCTGAGCCCGTTGTTCGACCTGATCCGAGCGGCGGACGTGAGCTTCACCAACCTGGAGGTATTGCCCAACGACTTTGCCGGTGACCCGGCCCTGGAAAGCGGTGGCTCGCATTTCGGGGCCCCGGCCTGGGTGCTCGATGAGCTGGTCGAAGGTGGCTTCGACCTGTTCTCGACCGCCAACAATCACAGCCTGGACTACGGTATCAGCGGGCTTCACGCCGCCCACGAACAATTGCTCAAGCGTGAACTGCTGTTCGCTGGCACTGGGCGCAATCTCGAGGAAGCCCGCCGCCCTGTGTACTGCACCACGCCGGCGGGAACCGTTGCCCTGCTGGCCTGTAGCTCGACCTACGGCAAGGGCCAGGACGCCAGCGACCAGAGCCGCGACATGCCAGGCCGCCCAGGCCTCAACCCGCTGGGCTACGACACCTTGCATGAAGTCACTACCGAACAGATGGAACAGGTGCGTCAGCTGATTTGCGACCTGGGCCTCGATCGTCTGTACCAGGGGGCGGTGGACCTGGGGTTCGCGCATCCCCTGCCCGACCCTTCGCTGCAGGTATTCGGCCCGTTCACCCCACTGTTGTTCCGTGAAGGCGCCCGCACTCGATTGCGCACGCTCGTGCGCAAGAAAGACCTGGATGGCATCTTGCGTTGGGTCGAGGAAGCACGGCTGACTTCGGACATCGTGATGGTCAGCCTGCATGCCCACGAACTGGGCTACAACGATGAGGGTGAATGGGACCTGGAAGTGCCCGCCGAATTCATCCAGCCGGTGGCGCGCAAGCTGATCGACGCGGGCGTCGATATCGTCGTCGGCCATGGCCCGCACTTGCTGCGTGGCATGGAGATCTATCAGGGCAAACCGATCTTCTACAGCCTGGGCAACTTCATCGGCCAGAACGAACTGGTCGAGCGGCTACCCGTGGACAGCTACGATCAGTTTCGCGTCGACCGCCAACAGACGCCGTCCAAGGTGTTCCTGCAGCGTACCCGCAACGATACACGCAGCTTCCCGTCCGATGCGCGATTCTGGGAGAGCGTCGTGCCGATCTGTACATTTGAGGGCCGCACCCTCACTGGCATCGAATTGCACCCGGTGCACTTGGGGCTCGGCGAGGCCATCCACCGGCGTGGCCGGCCAAGGCTGGCCACAGGCGACCAGGCCTGGGCAATCCTGCAGCGCTTTGCGGCCTTGTGCGCTGGCTATGAAACCCGGCTTGAAATCGAGGCAGACACCGCGCGTGTCATGCTCTGATTCAGAGTGTTCCACGTGGAACCCACAACTCGGTGAGATGGAAAAGCCCGCTAATGCGGGCTTTCCTGGCTGTCGGAATCAGTAGCCGGAGAGGACGCTGACCACCACGCCACTGGCAATCGCCACCAGCACATAGTCACCGTTCACGTACAACCAGCGGTGATCACGTGGCGGTGCGTACAGGTGACGTGCACGCCAGTCGGTCACCCAGTAGCGGTCGGCGCGATAGCGCGGTTCCACCACGTAGCCACGGTGCCATTGCTGATGTGGCATCGGCATGCCCGCTTGGGGGCGGAAGTTCGGGTTGTGGTAGGCCGGGTAACGGCCGTTGTCATGGCGGTCATGGCGATCCGGTTGGCCATGGGGCTGATAGCCCTCGTGGGACGGGCCGCGGCCATCGTCATGGCGATCCGGACCGGGTTGAGCGAAGCTGGCCAGGGGGGTGCCAAGCACAAGCGCAGCGCAGAGTATGGTCAGGGTTTTCTTCATGGGGTATTCCTCAGCCTGTTGACGCACGGCGGGTAGTGCTGGTTGCCTGGTGCGGTTAACTGATCAGACCACGAATTTTGCCGGTTAATGTAAGGGCAGAGGTAAAGGTCAGGTAAAGACCGACTCGACTTGAAACCTTGCACGATTCCTTGGGGGAGCGGGTTCACCCGCGAACACCGGCGAAGCCGGTGCCATCCACCGAGTCGGATTCTTCGCGGGTAAACCCGCTCCGACAGGGATTAATTAAGGCCGAGGGTTTTCAGACGGCGGTACAGGGTACGTTCGCTAAGGCCAAGGTGGCGGGCCAGTTCGCTGCGTGATCCTTGGAAATGCTCAAGCGCATGCGCCAGATCACCCAGATCGTTTCGCCCTCTGCTCATCGCCAGTTGTGCCCCGACGTCTTCCGGCAGATGCTCAGGCCGGATCAACCCGTCATCGGCAAACAGCCGCGCCCGCTCCAGGATATTGCGCAACTCGCGAATATTGCCTGGGAATGGATGCAGGCCCAGTTGCGTCAGTGCCTCTTTGCTCAGCCGCACGGTCGGCGTGCCGGCCATACGCTGCAACAAGCTTTCGGCCAGCAACGGCAAATCCTCCACCCGCTCGCGCAGTGCCGGCAAGCGGATCGGGAAGCCGCTGATGCGGTAGTAAAGGTCTTCACGGAAGCTGCCGTCCGCCACCATCTGTTTCAACGGCTTATGGGTAGCCGACACCAGGCGGAAATCCGCATGCACGGTACGCAGGCTGCCCACCGGGCGGAAACTGCCGGACTCGATCAGGCGCAGCAGCTTGACCTGCATCGCCAACGGCACCTCGCCGATCTCATCAAGGAACAACGTGCCGCCGTGGGCCGCTTCGGCCAATCCGATCTTGCGCTGGTTGGCGCCGGTGAACGCGCCCTTCTCGTAACCGAACAGCTCGCTCTCGAACAGCGACTCGGTCAGGCCGGTGCAGTCCACCACCACCAGCGGGCCGTTCGCCCGCGGGCTGCCCATGTGGATGGCGCGGGCAAACAGTTCCTTGCCGGTGCCCGACTCGCCCTGCAGCAACACCGGGATCTGGGCCGGCGCTGCACGTTGCAGGCCGGCCAATGCTGCCTTGAACGCAGGCGCTCGGCCCACCAGCCCCTGCTGCTGAGGTTGCGCCGAGGCCAGGGTGATGCTGGTCAGCCGCTCGACGAAGGCCACCACCCTGCCCTGTTCATCGAGGATCGGCCGCAGCTCGACATCCACATGCTCGGGCCCACGCGGTGTGTGATGAATGTGCAGCACCCGCTCCGGCACCTTGCTGTGCCACGCCTTGCGCATCGGGCAGTGCTCGCCGGCCTGGTCGCAGGGCACGGCATAGTGGTGGGACACCTTGTGGCACTTCTCCCCCAGCGGTGCCTGCTGGTCACGGCCGAACTGCCGCCGATACGCAGCGTTGGCAGCCAGGATGCTGTAGTCGGTGTCCAGCACGATGGTCGGCAGGGCATCGTGCTCAAGGTAGGAAACCAGAGCTAGGATGAGGGGATGGGATTCGGACATGACAGTACCAATGGATGACCCGGCGCAGGGTAACAAGGACTGCCAAACACTGCCATTGGCTGACAGTCGACTGCCAAGCGCACTGCCAAGCTGGCTGAAGGCCGCCAGTCGCGCGCCGGTTTCATTGGTGGCCGGTGCGCAAAAGGCCTGGCATGCATCTTGATAAACCTCCTGTCACTGCCCATGCCCTACAAGGCGAGGTGGATCAATTGGAGAACGTGATGATCATCGGCAACAACCTTCACGTGGACGCCTTCTTCGACAAGGCGACCTCGACCATCAGCTACCTGGTCCTGGACCGTGAAACCTTGCAGTGCGCGTTGATCGACAGCGTGCTGGACTACGACCCCAAGTCCGGGCGCACCTGCACCGCCTCGGCGGATCGCCTGATCGCGCGCGTGGCTGAGCTGAACGCCAAGGTGCAGTGGGTGCTGGAAACCCACGTGCACGCCGACCATCTCTCGGCGGCGGCGTACCTCAAGGCTCAGCTCGGCGGCCATACTGCCATCGGCGCGCACATCACCCAGGTGCAGAAAGTCTTTGGCACGCTGTTCAATGCCGAGTCCGGTTTCGCCCGCGATGGCAGCCAGTTCGATGTGCTGCTCGAGGATGAGGAAGGCTTCAGCATTGGCAACCTGCACGCCCGTGCCCTGCACACGCCAGGCCATACCCCAGCGTGCATGAGCTTCATGATCGCCGATGCCGGCGAGACGGCGGTGTTTGTCGGCGACACCCTGTTCATGCCCGACTACGGCACGGCCCGCTGCGATTTCCCCGGCGCCGACGCACGTACGCTGTACCGCTCGATCCGCCGCCTGCTGGCCTTCCCCGACCAGACCCGGCTGTTCATGTGCCACGACTACCTGCCCGGTGGCCGCGACCTGCAGTACGTGACCACGGTGGCCGAACAGCGCGCCAGCAACATCCACATCCACCAGGGCATCGACGAGGACAGTTTCGTCGCCATGCGCGAAGCCCGCGACAAGACCCTCGACATGCCCGTGCTGATCCTGCCGTCGGTGCAGGTGAACATGCGCAGCGGCCATTTCCCCGAGCCGGAAGCGGACGGCGTGAGCTACCTGAAGATCCCGCTGAACAAGCTCTGACCGCCCTGCCCCTCATTACAGATTCCAGGATTGACTGTCATGCCTGCCAATGCCGACCACCACAAGGTGGTCATCGTCGGTGCCGGTGCCGCCGGTATCGCCACTGCCTCCAGCCTGATCGCCCGCGACCCGTCGCTGGACATCGCCCTGATCGACCCAGCCGAGGTGCACTTCTACCAGCCTGGCTGGACCCTGGTCGGCGCCGGGGTTTTCAACGCGCCGAGCACGGCCCGGACCATGGCCTCGGCCATCCCCAGTGGCGTGCGCTGGGTCAAGGCGCGGGTCGAGGGTTTCGACCCGGCTGCCCAGCTGGTCACCCTCGAAGGTGGCCGCGCCATCAGTTATGAACAACTGGTGGTCTGCCCCGGCCTCAAGCTCGACTGGGACGCCGTCGACGGGCTCAGCGAAGCCCTGGGTCGCAATGGTGTCACGTCCAACTATCGCTATGACCTGGCGCCCTACACCTGGGAGCTGGTGCAAACGCTCAAGCAGGGCCGTGCCCTGTTCACCCAGCCGCCGATACCGATCAAGTGCGCCGGCGCGCCGCAGAAGGCGTTGTACCTGTCTTGCGACCACTGGTTGCGCAGCGGTCGTCTTGGCGACGTGAAGGCCAGCTTCTTCAATGCCGGCGCCGTGCTGTTCGGTGTGCCCGACTACGTGCCGGCGTTGATGGCCTACATCGACAAGTACGGCGTCGACCTCAGCTACAGCCAGCGCCTGGTCGCAGTGGATGGCCCCAACCAGCGCGCCACCTTCGTGCGCACGCTGGCCGATGGCAGCAGCGAAACTCGCACCGAGGCCTTCGACATGTTGCATGTGGTCCCGCCGCAGGTGGCCCCGGACTTCATCCGCAGCAGCCCCCTGGTCGATGGCTCAGGCTGGGTCGATGTCGACCCGCATACCCTGCGCCACCGCCGGTTCGGCAATGTGCACGCCCTCGGCGACGTGGCCAGCACCAGCAACGCCAAGACCGCTGCCGCCGCGCGCAAGCAGGCGCCGGTGGTGGCCAACAACGTGCTGGTGGCGTTGGGGCGGCTGTCGACCCTTGCCCAGTACGATGGCTATGGCTCCTGCCCGCTGACTGTCGAGCGCGGCAAGATCGTGCTCGCCGAATTCACCTACGGCGGCAAGGTCGCACCGAGTTTCCCGCGTTGGCTGCTCGATGGGCGCCAGCCGACGCGCCTGGCCTGGCTGCTGAAGGCGCGCGTACTGCCTGCGCTGTACTGGCAAGGCATGCTCAAAGGGCGTGAGTGGCTGGCGCGGCCACAGCCGCTGGTGGTCGAGGATGCGCAGTGATCGACCATCAACTGCTCGGCGCAGGGCTGGGGGCAATCATCGGCGCAGTGCTGGCGCTGACCGGGGCCGGTGGCGGCATCCTCGCGGTGCCACTGCTGGTGTTCGGCCTTGGCCTGTCGATGGTCGAAGCGGCGCCGATCGGCTTGCTTGCGGTCGGCATGGCGGCAGCCGTGGGCGCGGTTCTCGGCTTGCGTGAAGGGGTGGTGCGCTATCGCGCTGCCTTGTTCATCGCACTGATCGGCATCGCTGCAGCGCCGTTCGGCCTGATGCTTGCCCACCGCTTGCCCAACACGCCGCTGGCGCTGGTGTTCGCCGGGGTGCTGGTCTACGCCTGCCTGCGTATCTGGCGCAAGGCGGCCCAGGCGCTGCGCGGCGAAGCCAACGATGCCCATCGCTTCATCGAACCTTGCGTGCTCAACCCTCTGCAGGGCCGCTTGCGCTGGACGCTGCCGTGCGCCCGGGCCCTGGCCCTGACCGGTGCCCTGTCGGGCTTGCTGTCCGGCCTGCTCGGGGTGGGCGGTGGTTTCGTCATCATCCCTGCCCTGAACCGCTATACCAACCTGCGCATGAAGAGCATCGTCTCGACCTCACTGGCGGTCATCGCGCTGGTCTCCACGGGCAGCGTGGTCAGCGCCAGCCTGGCCGGCGTCATGCATTGGCAAGTCGGCGCGCCCTTCGCCATCGGTGCGGTGGTCGGCCTGCTGGCGGCGCGGCCGCTGGCGGCGAAAATCGCCGGGCCGCGCCTGCAGCAGCTGTTTGCCGTGGCCGGCTGGCTGGCCGCCCTGCTGCTGGCCGGCAAGGCATTACTCGGCTAGCAGCTCGTCCTGCTGGGCCGCACACAGCGCCAGCAGGTAGTCCCACACCACCCGCAGGCGCACCGACTTGTGCAGCTCGCGCCGGGTGCAGATCCAGTAGCTGCGCTGGATGGTCTCGCTGGGCAGCACACGCACCAGGGCCGGGTCGTGGCGACCCATGTAGTTGGGCAGCACGGCGATGCCCAGGCCGGCGCGGGCAGCAGTCTGCTGGGCGATCACGCTGGTGCTGCGGAACACCACGTTGGGTGCCCGGCAGAAGCTGTTGAGAAACAGCAGCTCCTGGCTGAACAGCAGGTCGTCGACGTAGCCGATCCAGTTGTGCCGGGCCAGGTCTTCGCGGTGGCGCAGCGGCGGCGCGCGGTCGAGGTACTCCTGGCTGGCGTACAGCGCCAGGCGGTAGTCGGTGAGCTTGCGGGTGATCAGCAGGTCGGCGTTGGGCCGTTCCAGGTGGATGCTGATCTCGGCCTCGCGGTTGAGGATGCTGACGAAGCGTGGCACTGCCACCAGTTCCACCTCAAGGCCCGGGTAGCGGGCGAACAGCGCGTTCATGCGCGGGGTGAAGAACATGATGCCGATGCCTTCGGTGACCCCCAGGCGGATCTTGCCCAGCGGGGTAATGGCCTGGGTGATCTCCTCCTGGGCCAGCAGGGCGACGTTTTCCATGGCTTCGGCGTGCTTGAGCAGGGCCTGACCCGAGGGCGTCAGTTGATAGCCTTGGGCGTGCTGCACGAACAGTGGCGTGCCCAGGCTCTTCTCGATGCTCTCGATATGCCGGGCGACGGTGCTGTGGGTGGTATTGAGACGCTTGGCTGCCGTGAGCAGGCGGCCGCTGCGCTGCAACTCGAGGAAAAACCGCAGATCGTTCCAGTCGAACATGCTGATCCCTGTGTTGTTCTTACCGGCCCTTTCGCGGCTAAAGCCGCTCCTACAGGGATCGCATTATTTGTAGGAGCGGCTTTAGCCGCGAAGAGGCCGGTACAGGCTTGCCGCTGTGCTAAAACGCACAACCGCTGCGCAAAATCTCGTGTTTCCCTGGCGAAATTACGCACTAAGCTGGATCGGGACAAGAATAATAATCAGGCGCGAGGTTGCACATGCCATCAGCCGATTCAGTCTACGACTACGTGGTCGTGGGTGCCGGTCCCGCCGGCTGCCTGCTGGCCAATCGTCTTTCCGCCGACCCTGCCTGCCGCGTGCTGCTGCTCGAAGCCGGTGGGCGTGACAATCATCCCTGGATACACATCCCCGTCGGCTACCTCTATTGCATCGGCAACCCGCGCACCGACTGGTGCTTCAAGACCGAAGCACAGCCCGGCCTGGGTGGCCGTGCCCTGGGCTATCCACGGGGCAAGGTGCTGGGCGGTTGCTCCTCGATCAACGGCATGATCTACATGCGCGGCCAGGCCGCCGACTACGACCACTGGGCCGAGCAAGGCAACGACGGCTGGGCCTGGAACGACGTGCTGCCGCTGTTCAAGGCCAGCGAAAACCACTTCGCCGGCGCCAGCGAGCACCATGGCGGCGATGGTGAATGGCGGGTCGAGCGCCAGCGCTACAGTTGGCCGATCCTCGATGCCTTCCGCGATGCCGCCGAGCAGAGCGGTATCGGCAAGGTCGACGACTTCAACACCGGCGACAACCAGGGCTGTGGATACTTTCAGGTCAACCAGCGCAGTGGCGTGCGCTGGAATGCGTCCAAAGCGTTTCTGCGGCCGATCAAGGCCCGCCCCAACCTCACCGTGCTGACCGGCGTGCAGGTCGACCAGGTGTTGTTGAACAACACCCGTGCCCGTGCGGTAAAAGCGCGGTGGGAAGGCGCCTGGCATGAATTTGCTGCACGCCGCGAGATCATTCTCTGCGCGGGCGCGGTCGGCTCGCCCGGCATTCTCCAACGCTCCGGCATCGGCCCGCGCCAGCTGCTCGAACGACTGGGCATCGGTGTGCGCCACGACATGCCCGGCGTCGGCGGCAACCTGCAGGACCACCTGCAGCTGCGGCTGATCTACCAGATCCGCAACACCCGCACCCTCAACCAGATGGCCAACAGCCTGTGGGGCAAGCTGGGCATGGGCCTGCGCTACCTCTACGACCGCAGCGGGCCGCTGGCCATGGCGCCGAGCCAGCTGGGCGCGTTCGTGCGCTCGAGCCCGGAGCAGGCCACGGCGAACCTGCAGTACCACGTGCAGCCGCTGTCGCTGGAGCGCTTCGGCGAGCCGCTGCATCGGTTTGCGGCGTTCACCGCTTCGGTGTGCAACCTGCGCCCGGCCAGCCGTGGGCGCATCGATATCCACAGCGCCGACATGAACAGCGCACCCCGGATCGACCCCAACTACCTGAGTGATCCCCAGGACCTGCGCGTCGCCGCCGATGCCATCCGCCTCACCCGGCGCATCGTCCAGGCCCCTGCCCTCGCCGCGTTCGAGCCCGAGGAATACCTGCCCGGCGCGTCCCTGCACAGCGAACAAGACCTGTACGAAGCCGCCGGCAAGATCGGCACCACCATCTTCCACCCGGTCGGCACCTGCCGCATGGGCAACGGTGCCACGGACGTTGTGGATAACCAGCTGCGCGTGCACGGCATCCCCGGCCTGCGTGTGGCCGATGCCTCGATCATGCCGCAGATCACCTCCGGCAACACCTGTTCCCCCACCCTGATGATCGCCGAGAAGGCGGCGCAACTGATCCTCAAAGGAGCTCCGACCCAGACCTACCTGAACGAAGACGCGGTACCGACCCCCTGACCCGGGAGCGTGCAGTAACGGCAGCTCGCGGTCAGCAGCTGCCGACAGTGGAACAACAAGAATAATCACTGTGGCCTGCGGGCCGAGGACAGCAACGATGTCGGATTACATCCAAGAGCAGGGTGCGACGGCCAGCACTTCCAGCCGTCGCGAAGAACGCAAGATCATCTTCGCGTCATCCCTCGGGACGGTGTTCGAGTGGTATGACTTTTTTCTCTACGGCGCCTTGGCCGCAGTCATCAGCAAACAGTTCTTCGCCGGGGTGAACGACACCACCGCCTTCATCTTCGCCCTCATGGCCTTCGCCGCCGGCTTTCTCGTGCGGCCGTTCGGTGCGCTGGTGTTCGGCCGCCTGGGCGACATGATCGGGCGCAAGTACACCTTCCTGGTGACCATCGTGCTGATGGGCCTGTCGACCTTCGCCGTCGGCCTGCTGCCGACCTACGCCAGCATCGGCATCGCCGCACCGATCATCCTGGTGATCCTGCGCATGCTCCAGGGGCTGGCGCTGGGCGGTGAATACGGTGGCGCGGCGACCTACGTCGCCGAGCACGCACCGCCCGGCAAGCGCGGCTTCCACACCGGTTTCATCCAGTCCACCGCCACCCTCGGCCTGCTGCTGTCGTTGCTGGTGGTGCTGGGCAGCCGCTACATCAGCGGTGACCAGTTCGAAACCTGGGGCTGGCGCCTGCCGTTCCTGCTGTCGATCGTCCTGCTGGCGATCTCCACCTGGATCCGCATGAGCATGCACGAGTCGCCAGCCTTCGTGAAAATGAAGGCCCAGGGCAAGGTCAGCAAGTCGCCGATCCGCGAGTCGTTCACCTCCTGGCCCAACCTCAAGGTGGTGCTCACCGCCCTGTTCAGCATCAACGCCGGGCAGGCCGTGACCTTCTACACCGCGCAGTTCTACGTGCTGTTCTTCCTCACCCAGATGCTCAAGATGGACCCGGCCCAGGCCAACACCCTGCTGATCATCAGCGTGGTGATCGGCGCGCCGTTCTTCGTGTTCTTCGGCTGGCTGTCGGACCGCATCGGTCGCAAGCCGATCCTGATGGTGGGCCTGCTGCTGGCCACGGTGCTGTACTTCCCGATGTTCAAGGCCCTGAGCCACTACGCCAACCCGCAGATCGACGCCGCCAGCCGCCAGGCGCCGATCGTGGTCACCGCCGACCCGCAAGGCTGCACCTTCCAGTTCGACCCGGTGGGCAAGGCGCGTTTCGACAGCCCGTGCGACAAGGTCAAGACCTTCCTGGTCAAGCAGGGCCTGCCATACAGCTCGGTGAACGTCGCCGGTAGCGAGGTGGTGGTGAACATCGGCGACAAGACCATCAACGGCTTCGACGAAACTGCCATGCGCACGGCGATCGAGCAGGCGGGCTACCCGGCCAAGGCCGACCCCGCGCAGGTCAACCAGGTGATGGTGGTGGTGCTGATCGTGGCGATGATCCTGATCGCGACCATGACCTACGGGCCACTGGCGGCGGTGATGGTCGAGCTGTTCCCGACGCGCATCCGCTACACCTCGATGTCGCTGCCCTATCACATCGGCAACGGCTGGTTCGGCGGCTTCCTGCCGACCGTGTCGTTCGCGCTCGTGGTGTATACCGGGGATATCTTCTACGGGTTGTGGTACCCGGTGCTGGTGACCGGCATCAGCCTGGTGGTGGGGATCTTCTGCCTGAAAGAAACCAAGGACGTGGATATCGACAAGGTCTGATGGCTGGCGCAGGGCTGGCAGGAGCGGCCTTGTGTCGCGAAAGGGCTGCAAAGCAGCCCCGGCAATTCAAGCATCACGGCTGAAATCCCGGGGCCGCTTTGCGGCCCTTTCGCGACACAAGGCCGCTCCTACACAGAGCAGTCGGCACCGGCAGGGGCGCATAAAAAAACCGGCTGTAAAAGCCGGTTTTCTTATGCCTCGAAAAAACTTATGCACGTTTTTCAGAAAAATGTCATACACGGAAATAAACAGCTAATTCATGCACTTAGCGAAGACTCCGAGCATTTCCTGAAAAACTTGCTCACAAGTTATCCACAGATCGTCAGGCCGTCTGCTCCTGGGGCTTTTCACCCACCGGCGGCAGCGAACCCATGGCCCGTTGCGTCGCCTCGTTCCACGCCTGGGCGCGGTCGTTGAGCTCGGCGATGGCCCGCGGCCCGCTGCCTTCGGCGTACATCGGCTTGCCGATCACTACCTCGATGGTGCCCGAGCGCTTGCCCCAGCCGGTCTTCGGCCAGAACTTGCCGGCGTTGTGGGCGATCGGCAGCACCGGCAGCCCGGCATTCACCGCCAGCGCAGTACCGCCACGGGAGAACTTGCCCACGGTACCGAACGGTACCCGAGTGCCTTCCGGGAAGATCAGCACCCAGGTCTTCTGCTTGAGCAGTTCGTCACCCTTGCTGGCCACCTGGCGCAGGGCTTCCTTGGGGTTGTCGCGATTGATCGCGATCGGCCGCAGCATGGCCATGGCCCAACCGAAGAACGGCACGTACAGCAGCTCGCGCTTGAGCACCTGGCTCAGCGGCGAGAAGTACTGGGACAGGAAGAACGTCTCCCAGGTGCTCTGGTGGTTGGACAGGATCACGCAGGGCTCGCTCGGCACGTTCTCGGCGCCGGTGACCTTGAAGTCGATGCCAAGGATGGTCCGGGTCAGGAACACCGCGCAGCGGCACCAGTACACGTTGATGAACTTGTAGCGCTTGGGGAACGGCAGGAACGGCGCGACGAAAAAGCTCAGCGAGCACCACAGCAGCGAACTGGTGCCCAGCAGCAGGTAAAAAAGAAAGATTCTGATCGCCTGCAGGATCGACATAGTGGCAAATACCATTGCGGGGCATGCCCGCCTAGGAAAAATGCGCCCGAGGGCGCATTGTCGTTTAAATAAGTTCTCTGGCGATAGCTGCCAGATCGTCGAAAATCAGTGTAGTTTCCGGGACGCCTTTTTCCAGGGTCCTCTCACCCTTGCCGGTTTTCACCAGCACGGGTTGTGCACCGACGGCCAGGGCGGCCTCCAGGTCACCTTTGCTGTCGCCGACGAACCAGACGCCTTCGAGGCCGACCTGGTAGTGCTCGGCGATCGCCCGCAGCATGCCGGGCTTGGGCTTGCGGCACTCGCAGCCTGCATCCGGCCCGTGCGGGCAATAGACGATATGGCCCACCTCGCCGCCCTGCTCGGCCACCAGCGCGCGCAGGCGCGCGTGCATGGCCTCGAGGGTCGCCAGCGAGTAGTAGCCACGGGCGATGCCGGACTGATTGGTGGCCACGGCCACCGTCCAGCCCGCCTTGCTCAACTGCGCGATCGCTTCGACCGAGCCCGGGATCGGGACCCACTCGTCCAGCGTCTTGATGTAGGCGTCGGAGTCATGGTTGATCACCCCGTCACGGTCGAGAATCAGCAGTTTCAAGGCTTACCCCAGCAGCGAAATGTCGGCCACGCCCAGGAACAGGCCGCGCAGGCGGCTGAGCAGGGCATAACGGTTGGCACGCACCTTGGCGTCTTCGGCGTTGACCATCACCGCCTCGAAGAAGGCGTCGACCGGGTCACGCAGGGCCGCCAGGCGAGCCAGCGATTCGCGGTACTGGCGCGCAGCTGCCATCGGTTGCACGGCCTGGTCGGCCTGCTGGATGGCCGAGTACAGGGAGAACTCGTTGGCATTGTCGAAGTACTTCGGCTCGACCTGTTCGGCGATGGCGCCTTCGGCCTTGCCCAGCAGGTTCGACACGCGCTTGTTCACCGCGGCCAGGGCCTCGGCTTCCGGCAGCTTGCGGAAGGCCTGCACGGCCTGCACGCGCTGGTCGAAGTCCAGGGCGGAACCTGGCTTCAGGGCACGTACCGAGAGGTAGGTGGCGACGTCGATGCCTTCGTCTTCATAGCGTGCACGCAGGCGGTCGAAGATGAACTCCAGCACCTGCTCGGCCAGGCCTGCGGCCTTGACCTTGGCACCGAACTGCTTGACCGCGAACTCGACCGCGGGGGCCAGGTCCAGGTCCAGCTGCTTCTCGATGAGGATGCGCAGCACGCCCAGGGCGGCACGGCGCAGGGCATACGGGTCCTTGCTGCCGGTCGGCAGCATGCCGATGCCGAAGATGCCGACCAAGGTGTCGAGCTTGTCGGCAATGGCCACGGCAGCGCCGGTCAGGGTCTGCGGCAGCTCGGCGCCGGCACCGCGCGGCATGTATTGCTCGTTCAGGGCCAGGGCGACGTCTTCCGGCTCAGCGTCGTTGAGCGCGTAGTAGTAGCCGGCAACGCCCTGCATTTCAGGGAATTCGCCAACCATCTCGGTGGCCAGGTCGCACTTCGACAGCAGGCCGGCACGGCCGGCGCGCTGGGCATCGCCACCGATCAGCGGGGCAATGAAGGCGGCCAGATTGGAAACGCGCTCGGCCTTGTCGTAGACCGTGCCCAGCTGAGCCTGGAACACCACGTTCTTGAGGCGCTCGTTGAAGCTTTCCAGCGGCTGCTTCTTGTCCTGCTTGAAGAAGAACTCGGCGTCGGTCAGGCGCGGGCGCACGACCTTCTCGTTACCCTGCACGATCTGCTTGGGGTCACGGCTCTCGACGTTGGCCACGGTGATGAAGCGCGGCAGCAGCTTGCCTTCGCTGTCCAGCAGGCAGAAGTACTTCTGGTTGTCCTGCATGGTGGTGATCAGGGCTTCCTGCGGCACATCGAGGAAACGCTCCTCGAACGAGCACACCAGCGGCACCGGCCACTCGACCAGGGCAGTCACTTCGTCCAGCAGCGCCGGCGGCACGATGGCGCTGCCTTCCTGCTGCATGGCCAGCTCCGCGGTGCGCTTGCTGATCAGCTCGCGACGCTCGGCGAAGTCGGCCAGCACATAGGCCTTGCGCAGGTCTTCGACGTAGTTGGCCGGGGTGGTGATGACCACGTTCTCCGGGTGGTGGAAGCGGTGGCCACGGGATTCGCGGCCGGCCTTCTGCGACAGGATCGTGCAGTCGACCACCTGGTCGCCGAGCAGCATCACCAGCCACTGGGTCGGGCGCACGAATTCTTCACGGCTGGCGGCCCAGCGCATGCGCTTGGGAATCGGCAGGTCGTTCAGCGAGTCCTCGACGATGGTCGGCAGCAGGCTGGTGGTGGACTTGCCCGGGATGTGCTGGGAGAAGCGCAGCTTCGGGCCGCTCTGGTCGATTTCGGCCAGCTCGACACCGCACTTCTTGGCGAAGCCCAGGGCGGCCTGGGTCGGCTCGCCGTCCTTGAAGGCAGCCTGCATGGGCGGGCCGTCGATGTTGATGCTGCGGTCAGGCTGCTGCACGTCGAGCTGGCGGATCAGCACGGCGAGGCGACGAGGTGCTGCATACACCTGCTTGCCGGTGTAGTTCAGGCCAGCGGCCTGCAGGCCTTTCTCGATGCCGGCCAGGAAGGCGTCGCCGAGGCTCGCCAGGGCTTTGGGTGGCAGCTCTTCGGTGCCCAGTTCTACCAGGAAATCTTGAGCACTCATTGTGCAGCCTCCAGCTTCGCCAACACTTCGTCACGCAGTTCAGGGGTGGCCATCGGGAAGCCCAGGCGTGCGCGGGCTTGCAGATAGCTTTGCGCCACGTCCCGGGCCAGGGTACGCACGCGCAGGATGTAGCGCTGGCGCTCGGTCACCGAGATGGCGCGGCGGGCGTCCAGCAGGTTGAAGGTGTGCGAGGCCTTCAGGACCATTTCGTAGGTCGGCAGCGGCAGCTCCAGCTTGATCAGGCGGTTGGCTTCGCTTTCGTAGAAGTCGAACAGTTCGAACAGCTTCTCGACGTTGGCGTGTTCGAAGTTGTAGGTCGACTGCTCCACTTCGTTCTGGTGGAACACGTCGCCATAGGTGACCTTGCCGAACGGGCCGTCTGCCCACACCAGGTCGTACACCGAATCGACGCCCTGGATGTACATGGCCAGGCGCTCGAGGCCGTAGGTGATTTCACCGGTGACCGGGTAGCACTCGATGCCGCCCACTTGCTGGAAGTAGGTGAACTGGGTGACTTCCATGCCGTTGAGCCAGATTTCCCAGCCCAGGCCCCACGCGCCCAGGGTCGGCGATTCCCAGTTGTCTTCGACGAAGCGGATGTCGTGGACCAGCGGGTCCAGGCCGATGGCCTTCAGCGAGCCGAGGTACAGCTCCTGGAAGTTGGCTGGGTTGGGCTTGAGTACCACCTGGAACTGATAGTAGTGCTGCAGGCGGTTGGGGTTTTCGCCATACCGCCCGTCGGCAGGGCGACGGCTAGGCTGCACGTAGGCGGCGTTCCAGGTTTCTGGACCCACGGCGCGCAGGAATGTAGCGGTGTGGAAAGTGCCGGCGCCTACTTCCATATCGTAGGGCTGAAGCACCACACAACCTTGAGCTGCCCAGTAGTTCTGCAGGGCGAGGATCAGGTCTTGGAAGGTACGCACGGCTGGCGTAGGCTGGCTCACGAAATTCACCTGTATCTGGGGATGCGGATGTAAAGAGCGGGAGTATAACCTGATTCGCCTCGCCCTCTACTCATTGGAGCCTTATGCCACGCTGCTTTTGGTGTACCGACGATCCGTTGTACCAGGCCTACCACGACCAGGAATGGGGAACGCCACAGCGTGACCCGGCGTTGCTCTTCGAGATGCTTTTGCTCGAAGGGTTCCAGGCGGGGCTGTCATGGATCACCGTGTTGCGTAAACGCGAGCGCTACCGCGAGGTGATGCATGGCTTCGACCCGGTGAAACTGGCGGCCATGAGCGACGAACGCATCGAGGAACTGATGCAGGATGCCGGCATCATCCGCAACCGCCTCAAGCTCAAGGCCGCCCGGCGCAACGCGCAGGCCTGGCTGGCTGTGGATAACCCTGCCGAATGGCTCTGGTCGTTCGTCGGCGGCGCACCGCAGATCAACCACTTCCAGGGCCGCGGCGACGTGCCGGCGGTCACCGACCAGGCCAAGGCCATGAGCAAGGCGCTGCAGAAAGCCGGCTTCACCTTTGTCGGCCCCACCATCTGCTACGCCTTCATGCAGGCCACCGGCATGGTCATGGACCACACCACCGATTGTGATCGCTACGCCGCCTTGTTGCGCTGAAGGGTTACAATGCGCGCCTTGCTGAAATAAGGAATTGCCTGTGGAAAAGTTCAAGGGCGCCCTGATGGTCGGGGTGCTGCGCCTGTTTGCCAAGCTGCCCTGGGGCGCTGTGCAGCGCGTCGGCGCCGGTATCGGCTGGCTGATGTGGAAAGTCCCCAACGGCTCGCGCAATGTCGTGCGGATCAACCTGGCCAAGTGCTTCCCGGAGATGGAACCGGCCGAGCGCGAGCAGCTGGTTGGCCGCGCATTGAAGGACATCGGCAAGTCCTTCGTCGAAAGCGCCTGCGCCTGGATCTGGCCGCCCCAGCGTTCGCTGGACCTGGTCAAGGAAGTGCACGGCCTGGAAGTGCTGGAGCAGGCCCTGGCCTCGGGCAAGGGCGTGGTCGGCATCACCAGCCACCTGGGCAACTGGGAAGTGCTGAACCACTTCTACTGCAACCAGTGCAAACCGATCATCTTCTACCGCCCGCCGAAGCTCAAGGCGGTGGATGACCTGCTGCGCGAGCAGCGTGTGCAGATGGGCAACCGCGTGGCGCCGTCGACCAAGGAAGGCATCCTCAGCGTGATCAAGGAAGTGCGCCGCGGTGGCCAGGTGGGCATTCCGGCCGACCCGGAGCCGGCGGAATCGGCGGGGGTGTTCGTGCCGTTCCTCGGCACCCAGGCGCTGACCAGCAAGTTCGTGCCGAACATGCTGGCCGGGGGCAAGGCGGTGGGGGTGTTCCTGCATGCCCTGCGGCTGCCGGACGGGTCGGGCTTCAAGGTGTTCCTGGAGGCGGCGCCGGAGGAGATGTACAGCACTGACGTGAACGTGTCGGCGGCGGCCATGAGCAAGGTGGTCGAGCGTTACGTGCGCGAGTACCCGAGCCAGTACATGTGGAGCATGAAGCGCTTCAAGAAGCGCCCGGCGGGCGAGCCGCGCTGGTATTGAGCCCCGCAGCAGGTCGAATACAAATCCACCTGTTTTAGCAGGGACCTTGTGGGAGCGGGTTCACCCGCGAATGCGTCGGCTAATTCAACATTGCATTCGCGGGTAAACCCGCTCCCACAGGGATTGATGTGACCCACAGGGATCGCGTCAGCTTGAAGTTTTGTTGAGCTTTTTCAGGAACACGGCCATCTCTTTCTCGGCCTGCTTGTCGCCATGGGCCTGCGCCGCCACGATCCCGTCCTCCCAGGCCTTGCGCGCCGCCGCCAGGTCCCCTGTCAGCTGATAGGCCTTGCCCAGCAGCTTCCACGCCGCCGAGTACTTCGGGTCCTGCTCCACACAGCGCGCCAGGTGCACCGCAGCCTCGGCGCCATTGCCCTCGTCCAGCCAGGCCTTGCCCAGGCCAAACCTCAGCAGCGGGTTATCCACACCCTTGGCCAGCATCTTCTCCAGCGATTCGCGCATGCCCTCTTCCCCTAGAAGAAACTCAAGCCGACGTGGAACAGCTTCTCCACATCCCGAATATGCTTTTTATCCACAACGAACAGGATCACGTGGTCGCCCGATTCGATCACCGTGTCGTCGTGGGCGATCAGCACTTCCTCGTCGCGGATGATCGCGCCGATGGTGGTGCCCGGTGGCAGGGCGATGTTTTCCACAGCCTTGCCCACCACCTTGCTCGATTTCGCATCCCCATGGGCCACCGCCTCGATCGCCTCGGCCGCGCCGCGGCGCAGCGAGTGCACGCTGACGATGTCACCGCGGCGCACGTGCGCCAGCAGGGTACCGATGGTGGCCAGCTGCGGGCTGATGGCGATGTCGATCTCGCCGCCCTGCACCAGGTCGACGTAGGCCGGGTTGTTGATGATGGTCATCACCTTGCGCGCGCCCAGGCGCTTGGCCAGCAGCGACGACATGATGTTGGCCTCGTCGTCGTTGGTCAGGGCCAGGAAGATGTCGGCGTCGGCGATGTTCTCTTCGAGCATCAGGTCCTTGTCCGAGGCGCTGCCCTGCAGCACCACGGTGCTTTCCAGGGTGTCGGACAGGTGCCGGCAGCGGGCCTGGTTCATCTCGATGATCTTCACCTGGTAGCGGCTTTCGATGGCCTCGGCCAGGCGTTCGCCGATCTGCCCGCCGCCGGCGATGACCACGCGCTTGTTGGTCTCGTCGATGCGCCGCAGCTCACCCATCACCGCGCGGATGTCCTTCTTCGCGGCGATGAAGAACACCTCGTCGTCGGCCTCGATCACCGTGTCGCCGCGCGGGGTGATCGGCCGGTCACGGCGGAAGATCGCCGCCACGCGGGTATCGACGTTGGGCATGTGCGCGCGGATCTGGCGCAGCTGCTGGCCCACCAGCGGGCCGCCGTAGTACGCCTTGACCGCCACCAGCTGGGCCTTGCCCTCGGCGAAGTCGATCACCTGCAGGGAGCCGGGGTGTTCGATGAGGCGCTTGATGTAGTTGGTCACCACCTGTTCGGGACTGATCAGCACATCGACCGGGATATGGTCGTTGTCGAACAGCTCCTCGCGGGTCAGGTACGCCGACTCGCGCACCCGGGCGATCTTGGTCGGGGTGTGGAACAGCGAATAGGCCACCTGGCAGGCGACCATGTTGGTTTCGTCGCTGTTGGTCACCGCCACCAGCATGTCGGCGTCGTCGGCGCCGGCCTGGCGCAGCACCGTCGGCAGCGAGCCACGGCCCTGCACGGTGCGGATGTCGAGGCGGTCGCCGAGGTCGCGCAGGCGCTCGCCATCGGTGTCGACCACGGTGATGTCGTTGGCTTCGCTGGCCAGGTGCTCCGCCAGCGTACCGCCCACCTGCCCTGCGCCGAGGATGATGATCTTCATCCGCTACTCCCTACCCTGTGTACTTACCCGCGCGAGGCGGCGATCTTGATCAGCTTGGCATAGTAGAACCCGTCGTGGCCGCCTTCCTGGGCCAGCAGCTGGCGACCGTGGGGCTGGCGCATGCCGGCTTCGGTGGCCAGGTCCAGCTCACGGGCGCCCGGGGTGCGGGCGAGGAAGGCATCGATCACTTCGGTGTTCTCGGTCGGCAGGCTGGAGCAGGTGGCGTACAGCAGCATGCCGCCCACTTCCAGGGTCGGCCACAGGGCATCGAGCAGCTCGCCCTGCAGCGCGGCCAGGGCCGGAATGTCGTCGGCCTGGCGGGTCAGCTTGATGTCCGGGTGGCGGCGGATCACCCCAGTGGCCGAGCACGGCGCGTCGAGCAGGATGCGCTGGAACGGCTTGCCGTCCCACCAGCTGGCGGTGTCGCGGGCGTCGCAGGCGATCAGCTCGGCGTCCAGCTGCAGGCGGTCGAGGTTCTCGCGCACGCGGGTCAGGCGCTTGGCTTCGAGGTCGATGGCCGTCATGTGGGCCAGGCCGGGTTCGGCTTCGAGCAGGTGGCAGGTCTTGCCGCCGGGGGCGCAGCAGGCGTCGAGCACGCGCTGGCCGGGGGCCAGTTCGAGCAGGTCGGCGGACAGCTGTGCGGCTTCGTCCTGCACGCTCACCCAGCCTTCGGCGAAGCCCGGCAGGCCACGCACGTCGCAGGCCTCGGCGAGGACGATGCCGTCACGGCTGAACTGGCAGGCGCTGGCGCCGATGCCGGCTTCGGCCAGCAGCGCCAGGTAGGCGTCGCGGCCGTGGTGGCGGCGGTTGACCCGCAGGATCATCGGCGGGTGGGCGTTGTTGGCGGCGCAGATGGCTTCCCACTGCTCCGGCCAGAAGGCTTTGAGCGCCTTCTGCAACCAGCGCGGGTGGGCGGTGCGCACCACCGGGTCGCGTTCCATGCCGGCGAGCAGTTCCTCGCCCTCGCGCTGGGCGCGGCGCAGCACGGCATTGAGCAGGCCCTTGGCCCACGGCTTCTTCAGCTTGTCGGCGCAGCCCACGGTTTCGCCGATGGCGGCGTGGGCCGGAATGCGCGTGTAGAACAGCTGGTACAGGCCGACCAGCAGCAGCGCCTGCACATCGGCATCGGCGGCCTTGAACGGCTTCTGCAGCAGTTGCGCGGCCAGCAGCTCCAGGCGCGGTTGCCAGCGCGCGGTGCCGAACGCCAGGTCCTGGGTCAGGCCGCGGTCGCGCTCTTCGACCTTGTCCAGCTGCGCCGGCAGCGAGCTGTTCAGCGAGGCCTTGCCGCTGAGGACGGCGGCAAGGGCGCGGGCGGCGGCGAGGCGTGGGTTCATTGGCCGAGCACCTTGCCGGCGGCGAACTTCTCGCGGCGGCTGTTGAACAGGTCGGCGAAGTTCAGCGCCTTGCCACCGGGCAGTTGCAGGCGGGTCAGGCTCAATGCCTGGTCACCGCAGGCGACGACAAGGCCGTCCTTGCTGGCGGAGAGGATTTCGCCCGGGGCGCCTTTGCCTGTGGACAAGTTGGCGGCCAGCACTTTCACGCTCTCGCCATCGAGGGTGCTGTGGCACACCGGCCACGGGTTGAAGGCACGCACCAGGCGCTCCAGCTCGACGGCCGGGCGGCTCCAGTCGAGGCGTGCCTCGTCCTTGTTCAGCTTGTGGGCATAAGTGGCCAGGGCATCGTCCTGGACTTCACCGTGCAGCGAACCGTCTGCCAGGCCGGCGATGGCCTGGACCACAGCCGGCGGGCCCATTTCGGCGAGGCGGTCGTGCAGGCTGCCGCCGGTGTCGTCGGCGCCGATCGGGGTGACCACCTTGAGCAGCATCGGGCCGGTGTCGAGGCCGGCTTCCATGCGCATCACGGTCACGCCGCTCTCGGCGTCGCCGGCTTCCACGGCGCGCTGGATCGGCGCCGCACCGCGCCAGCGCGGCAGCAGCGAGGCGTGGCTGTTGATGCAGCCCAGGCGCGGGATGTCGAGGACCACCTGCGGCAGGATCAGGCCGTAGGCGACCACCACCATCAGGTCCGGCTTCAGCGCGGCCAGTTCGGCCTGGGCTTCGGCGTTGCGCAGGGTCGGTGGTTGCAACACCGGGATGTCATGGGCCACGGCCAATTGCTTGACCGGGCTCGGCATGAGCTTCTGGCCGCGGCCGGCAGGGCGGTCGGGCTGGGTGTAGACGGCCACGATCTCGTACGGGCTGTCGAGCAGGGCCTTGAGGTGTTCGGCGGCAAACTCTGGGGTGCCTGCAAAGACGATGCGCATGGAGTTCTCGCTTGAAAAAAGAAAAAGGCTTGCCGGAGCAAGCCTTCTGGGAGGTGGGGATCAGGCTTGCTGGCGGTGCTGCTTTTCCAGCTTCTTCTTGATCCGGTCGCGCTTGAGCTGCGACAGGTAGTCGACGAACAGCTTGCCGTTGAGGTGATCGAACTCGTGCTGCACGCACACCGCCAGCAGGCCTTCGCATTCCAGCTCGTACGGCTTGCCGTCGCGGTCCTGGGCCTTGACCCGCACACGCAGGGGGCGGTCGACGTTCTCGTAGAAGCCCGGTACCGACAGGCAGCCTTCCTGGTACTGGCCCATGTCGTGGGTCAGCTCCTCGACGCTCGGGTTGATGAAGACCCGCGGCTCGCTGCGGTCTTCGCTGAGGTCCATGACCACCACCTGCTGGTGCACGTTGACCTGGGTCGCGGCCAGGCCGATGCCGGGGGCTTCGTACATGGTTTCAAACATGTCGTCGATCAGCTGACGCAGGGCGTCGTCGAACACCGTCACCGGCTTGGCGAGGGTGCGCAGGCGCGGGTCCGGGAATTCGAGAATGTTCAAGATGGCCATAAGGTCAGGCAGTCACTGTGCGGTCGGTTGAAAACTGAGCACACATAATAAAGGGAAACGGGGATTTCAGCACCTGTGAAAGCTCGTCTAGGGTCTCTATAGGCCTGATAGCCGCCAAACCATGGACAGCTTTTCAAAGTGTTACCCACAAACTTATCCACAGGTTGTGCCACGTAGATGGCCGCGTTTCGATCAAGGATGATCCCCATGCCGATTCACCGTTCGTCGCCTTGCCCGCCTGCCGAACTGGAGGCGCGATTACGCCTGCATCGCCTGCCCGATACCGGATTGCGACGTTTTCGCAGCTTGATCGACGCCTTTGGCAGCGCCTCTTCGGCGCTCAGCGCGCCGGGCCCCGCCTGGCGTGCGCTGGGCATTCCACAGGCCACCATCGATGCCCGGCGCAGTGCCGAGGTACGCGACGGCGCACTGGCTGCAATGGCCTGGCTAGAGCGCCCGGGCCAGCATTTGCTGATGTGGGACGGGCCTGGCTACCCGGCGCTGCTGGCAGAAATCGATGACCCGCCGCCGCTGCTGTTCGTCGCCGGTGAACCGGCGCTGCTCGATCGCCCGCAGCTGGCGATTGTGGGCAGCAGGCGTGCCACACCCCCGGCGCTCGACACGGCCAGGGCATTTTCCCGCTGCCTGGCCCAGGCCGGTTTCACCATCACCAGTGGCCTTGCACTGGGGATCGACGGTGCCGCTCATCGGGCCGCGCTGGAGGTTGGAGGAGGCACGGTTGGCGTGCTCGGCACCGGCCTGCAAAAACTTTATCCACAGCGCCACCGTGACCTTGCGCAGGCGATGATCGACAGCGGCAGTGCGCTGGTTTCCGAGTACCCGCTGGATGCCGGGCCGCTGCCCGGCAACTTCCCTCGGCGCAACCGCATCATCAGTGGGTTGTCCCTCGGCGTGCTGGTGGTCGAGGCCAGCCTGGCCAGCGGTTCGCTGATCACTGCCCGCCTGGCGGCCGAACAGGGTCGCGAGGTGTATGCGATTCCAGGCTCGATCCACCACCCGGCCGCCAAGGGCTGCCACCAGTTGATCCGCGACGGCGCATTGCTGGTGGAAAGCGTCGAGCAGATCCTCGAAAGCCTGCGCGGCTGGCAGAACCTGCCGCCTGCTGCTGGGGAAAAGCCCTTGCATCCGCTGCTTGCCCTGCTGCATGCCGCACCACAGACTAGCGAGAACCTGGCCCACTTCAGTGATCGGCCGCTGGCCGAGGTGCTGGCGCAATTGACCGAGCTGGAGCTCGAAGGCCTGGTCAGCAACGTCGCCGGGCGTTGGTTTGCCCGCGCCGGCTGAGTACACTGCGCTCAAGCAAGGTTCATAGGCGGAGAAACACAAATGGTGAGCAGTTTTCGTGTGCAACAAGCCGCACGTGAAATCCGGGCGGGCGCAGTCATCGCCTACCCGACGGAAGCGGTCTGGGGCCTGGGCTGCGACCCCTGGAACGAAGACGCGGTGTACCGCCTGCTGGCGCTGAAATCACGGCCTGTGGATAAAGGCCTGATCCTGATCGCCGACAACATCCGCCAGTTCGACTTCCTGTTCGAGGATTTCCCAGAGGACTGGATCGACCGCATGGGCAGCACCTGGCCGGGGCCCAACACCTGGTTGGTGCCGCACCAGGACCTGTTGCCCGAATGGGTGACCGGGCAACACGACACCGTGGCGCTGCGGGTCAGTGACCATCCGCAGGTGCGTGAGCTGTGCGCATTGGTCGGGCCGCTGATTTCCACCTCCTGCAACCCGGGCGGGCGCCCGGCGGCGAAGACCCGGTTGCGGGTGGAGCAATACTTCCACGGGCAGCTGGACCTGGTGCTGGGTGGGGCGCTGGGGGGGCGGAAGAATCCGAGTGTGATTCGGAATCTGGCTACGGGTGAGGTTGTTCGGCCGGGCTAAGCACAGATCGTTGTCGGAGCTGCCTTGCCGGGGCGCCGGACCGGTCGGAACGGGCTGCGCAGCAGCTCCAGCAATTCATGCCTAAAGGCTGAAATCCGAGGGCCGCTTTGCGGCCCTTTCCGACCGGTCCGGCGCCCCGGCAAGGCCGCTCCTACAAGGGGTGCACACGGCTTTAGTTTTTCTCACTTCATCTTGGATGGTTTTCCGGTTGTTCCATTCGGGAAACTTCCTACTGCCCCCGTCCTAAGTCATCACCTTCCCTGCCGGAAGCACTGCCTCTAGCTTGCTCGCGTCGCAAATAGGCGGGAGCATCCGAATCAATGCCGCTATTCGAAAATGCCGAGTATCTGATAAGGGCGAATCTGCAGCAGCTTGCGTCAAACAACCGGGTTAGAGCGGTGGAAATAGGCAGGTTTACCGCAGATCAATTTGAAGCGATCAACAGGCAGAAAGAAGGGCAGGAATTACCGCTGCTTGAGGATCCGGGCATCGTGTTCATCGGCAGTCATGCCTACAGAAGCCGGGTGATTCGAGGCGGATACACCATTGATGACATGGTTCTGCAAATCAAGGCCGCACTGGCAGCGACGTCGATTTGGAAAAGTGCCACGCACATGACCGCCCTTCGCAGCACGATTGGTCGAAACGATGGCTACGGCAATGAAATATTTGATGAGGCGATTTTTGAACTGACGGCTCGCAAGCCCAAGGCAGAGCTCTATTCCATCATCCCTAAAGGGGATAGAAACAAGCCCAAAAAATAAAGGCCGCTTAAGCGGCCAAAAGGTAAGGATGCACTCGCCCGGATAACTTGAAACTCAACCGGCGCACCAGCACAACCTCAGGCAGAAAGGCTACGCTTCCGAACCTGGACGGTCAAGCTGGTAGCCTTACTGTCACCGAACGCGTAGCGCGTTACGAGTGCTCTCGCTGGATTCAGGGTTTTCTGAATTTGTCGGAATGACTGTCAAGTTCGCGGTTTGGGAAATACCCTACGACCCGCGTCCCCTGCCATCACCTTCTCAGTGGGAATCTCTGCCTCTAGGCTTCATCCGTCGCTTAATAACTTGGCGATCGGGTGTGGTAACCCGGGTGTGCTTGGGGCGTCACAGCTATGGCAGCTGTGCGCGGGAGGCTTTGTGCCTGCCGGGGTGCCTCCAGCCCGGTTTACCACCCCGCGCACAGCTGCCACCTGAACCGTGTGGTAACGGGCTGGTGTCAGCTCCATTGTCTGGAGCTAGTGATGAAAAAAATCGTCCCCGATCCACCCCTTCCCTGCACTTCCAACCGTTCTTTCGGCCGCTGCGATGCCGGCCACGAAGCCCTCTTCTCAGTAAACCCGAACATCTCCGCTGAGGATGCGCTGGTCCACGTCGCTCTCTACCTGCGCAGTGCCTATGAAACCGGCCACAAGGCACTCGATTACCTGCGCGAGGAAGGGCGAGGTATGTACTGGTCAAGCCTACATGCGATTGAGCTGGCTGAGGGGTTGGTCGAGGCGATTCTCGATGGGATCGAGGCGACTCCAACATCGGTAAAGCAGCCCTCCCAGGGTTAGCGCTGTAATCAAGGTAAATGGCGGACCTGTGGGAGCGGGTTTACCCGCGAACACCGGCTAAGCCGGTGCCATGCACCGCGGTGCCTTCTTCGCGGGTGAACCCGCTCCCACAGGGGAGTCGCTACTGGTTTGAGAGTAGTGTTCGGCTCAAGGCAGCAGAACGGTAGACCCCACCGTCTTGCGCGCGGACAGTTCCGTCTGCGCCTTCGCCGCCTCACTCAACGGATACCGCTGCTGGATATCCACCACCAATTTCCCACTGCCAATCATCGCAAACAGGTCATCCGCCATGGCCTGTGTATTCTCGGCATTGTTGGCATAGGTCGCCAGCGTCGGCCGTGTCACATACAACGACCCCTTCGCCGACAGGATCCCCAGGTTCACCCCGCTCACCGCCCCCGAGGCATTGCCAAAGCTCACCATCAACCCTCGCGGGCGCAGGCAATCCAGCGAAGTTAGCCAGGTGTCTGCACCAACGCCGTCATACACCACCGGGCATTTCTTGCCATCGGTCAGTTCCAGCACCCGCTTGGCCACATCCTCACGGCTATAGTCGATGGTCGCCCATGCTCCCAGTGCCTTGGCCCGCTCGGCCTTCTCGGCGGAGCTCACGGTGCCGATCAGCTTGGCCCCCAGCGCCTTTGCCCACTGGCAGGCCAGCGACCCCACGCCACCGGCTGCCGCATGGAACAGGATCACGTCACCCGGCTGCACGGCATAGGTCTGCTTGAGCAGGTACTGTACGGTCAGCCCCTTGAGCATCACCGCCGCCGCCTGCTCGAAGCTGATGTCGTCAGGCAGTTTGACCAGGTTGGCCTCCGGCAGCGTGTGCACCTCGCTATAGGCGCCCAGAGGCCCGCCGGCATAGGCCACGCGGTCACCGACCTTCAAGCGGCTGACACCCTCGCCCACCGCCTCGACCACCCCGGCCGCCTCGGTGCCCAGCCCCGAAGGCAGGGACGGCGGCGCGTACAGCCCGCCGCGGAAGTAGGTGTCGATGAAGTTCAGGCCGATCGCATGGTTGCGCACGCGCACCTGCTGCGGGCCGGGCGGGGCGGGGTCGAATTCCACAAGCTGCAGCACTTCCGGGCCGCCATGCTGGCTGAACTGGATACGCTTGGCCATCTCGCACTCCTGTTGTCGGGATCGGGAAAAGGCCTTCTATCGGACGCCTTTGCTTGATCGCCGTCAACTGCGGCGCGCGCATTGGCGGTGGTATGCTAGCCGGCGAATTCTTCCCTGCCCGTTCCTGGTGACCCGATGACTAGCCGCACCGAGGCCGTGAAAGCCTACCTGCTCGACCTGCAAGACCGCATCTGCTCTGCCCTCGAAGCCGAAGACGGCGGTGCCCGCTTCGTCGAGGACGCCTGGGTGCGCGAAGCCGGTGGCGGGGGCCGCACGCGGGTGATCGGTGACGGCCAGCTGATCGAGAAAGGCGGGGTCAACTTCTCCCACGTGTTCGGTGCCGGCCTGCCGCCGTCGGCCAGCGCCCACCGCCCGGAGCTGGCGGGCCGTGGCTTCGAAGCCCTGGGCGTGTCGCTGGTGATCCACCCGCACAACCCGCATGTGCCCACGTCCCACGCCAACGTGCGTTTCTTCATCGCCGAAAAAGAAGGTGAAGAAGCGGTGTGGTGGTTCGGCGGCGGCTTCGACCTGACCCCGTACTACGCCAATGAAGAGGACTGCATCCACTGGCACCGCGTGGCCGAGCAGGCCTGCGCGCCGTTCGGGGCTGATGTGTACCCGCGCTACAAGGCCTGGTGCGACCGCTATTTCCACATCAGGCACCGCGGCGAGCCGCGTGGCATCGGCGGCCTGTTCTTCGACGACCTGAACGAGTGGGACTTCGACACCTGCTTCGCCTTCCTGCGTGCCATCGGCGACGCCTTCGTCGAGGCCTACCTGCCGATCGTCCAGCGCCGTAGGAACACCCCCTTCACCGCGCAGCAGCGCGAGTTCCAGGAATACCGCCGCGGCCGCTACGTGGAGTTCAACCTGGTCTACGACCGTGGCACCCTGTTCGGCCTGCAGTCCGGTGGCCGCACCGAGTCGATCCTCATGTCGCTGCCGCCGCAGGTGCGCTGGGGCTACGACTGGAAGGCCGCACCCGGCAGCGAGGAAGCACGCCTGACCGAATACTTCCTGCAGGACCGCGACTGGCTCGGCCAGTAAGCCTGTGGATAACCAAGGAACCGTCATGGACCAGTACGTCGTTTTCGGTAACCCCATCGGCCACAGCAAGTCGCCGCTGATCCACCGCCTGTTCGCCGAGCAGACCGGCCAGGACCTGGAATACGCCACCTTGCTGGCGCCTGTGGATGAATTCAGCGACTGCGCGCGCGGCTTTTTCAAGCAGGGCAGCGGCGGCAACGTCACCGTGCCGTTCAAGGAAGAGGCCTACCGCCTGTGCGACAGCCTGACCCCGCGTGCCCAGCGCGCTGGTGCGGTAAACACCCTGAGCAAGCTGGCCGATGGCACGCTGCTGGGTGACAACACCGACGGCGCCGGCCTGGTGCGTGACCTGACGGTGAATGCCGGGGTCGAGCTGGCCGGCAAGCGCATTCTCATCCTTGGCGCCGGTGGCGCCGTGCGCGGTGTGCTCGAGCCGATCCTGGCGCACAAGCCGCAGTCGCTGGTGGTGGCCAACCGCACGGTGGAAAAGGCCGAGCAGCTGGCGCGCGAGTTCGATGAGCTGGGGCCGGTGGTGGCCAGCGGGTTTGCCTGGTTGCAGGAGCCGGTGGACGTCATCATCAATGCCACCTCGGCGAGCCTGGCCGGCGAGCTGCCGCCGATTGCCGACAGCCTGGTCGAAGCCGGGCGCACGGTGTGCTACGACATGATGTATGGCAAGGAGCCGACGCCGTTCTGCCTGTGGGCCGAGAAGCTGGGTGCGGCCAAGGTGCTGGATGGCTTGGGGATGCTGGCCGAGCAGGCGGCGGAGGCCTTCTTCATCTGGCGTGGGGTGCGGCCGGATACTGCTCCAGTTCTTGCAGAGCTGCGCCGGCAACTTGCTCGGGGCTGATCCCTCCCAGGCTTGCACAAACCCCTGTGGGAGCGGGTTTACCCGCGAACACCGGCGAAGCCGGTGCGATGCACCGCGCTGGATTCTTCGCGGGTAAACCCGCTCCCACAGGGGAGGTGCTGAGCCGGGAATCAGAGCTTGGCTTTGACGGCCTCGAGGGCATCGCCATCGGCCTTGGTGGTCACCCCGGCCAACCACCCTTCCAGCAGCTCGGGATGCTTTTTCACCCAAGCCTTGGCCGCCGCATCGAAGCTCACCTTCTTATCCACAACCTCGGCCATGATGGTGTTTTCCATGTCCAGGGTAAAACTCAGGTTGCTCAACAGCTTCGCCGCATTCGGGCAGGCTTGTGGATAACCTTTGCGGGTCAGGGTGAACACTTCGCCCTTGCTGCCGAACCACTTTTCCCCACCGGTCAGGTAATGCATCTTCAGCTTCACGTTCATCGGGTGCGGGGTCCAGCCGAGGAAGGTGATGAACTGCTGTTTCTTCACCGCCCGGTCCACCTGCGCCAGCATCGCCTGCTCGCTGGACTCCACCAGCTTCCACTGGCCAAGGTCGAACTCGTTCTTGTCGATGATTTCCTTCAGCAACAGGTTGGCCGGCGCCCCGGAGCCGATCCCGTACAGCTTCTTGTCGAACTGCTCGGCATGCTTGTGCAGGTCGGCGAAGTCTTTCACCCCGGCGTTCCACACGTAATCCGGTACCGCCAGGGTGAACTCGGTGCCTTCCAGGTTGCGCGACAGTTGCTGCACATCGCCGTTGACGATGAACTTGTCATGGAAGCCCTGCTGCGCCGGCATCCAGTTGCCGAGGAAGGCATCGACGCGGCCGTCCTTGAGGCCGCCGTAGATGATCGGCACCGCCAGGCTGTCGATCTTCACCTGGTAGCCCAGGCTTTCCAGGAGCAGGCGGGCCACGGCGTTGGTCGAGGCGATGTCGCTCCAGCCGGGGTCGGCCATCTTCACGGTGCTGCATTGGGCGTCGCCGTCGGCGGCGTGGGCCGCGGCGGTGGCCAGGCCCAGAGGCAGGGCCAGGGCGAATACGACGGTGGAGAACGTGTGCATGGCGGCCTCTCTTCTCAATCCATGGGGGCGGGCTGTGGATAACGTGCCTTGCGCTCGAGGTCGTCGAGATCGATATGGTTGCGCATGTACTGTTGGCTGGCGTCCACCAGCGGTTGGTGGTCCCAGCTTTTCAGCGTGCCGATGGCCAAGGCCTCGGCCACCAGGCGGCGGCGCCGCTGGCTGGCCAGGACTTGCTCGCGCAGCGTGGGAACATCCCAGCGCTGGCGCGCTTCATCGACAAATGCCTGCAGCAGCGCCTGGTGTTGCGGGCTGCCGGTGAGGTTCTCCCGCTCGTGCGGGTCGCGGCTCAGGTCATAGAGTAGGCAAGGGTCGTCTTCGCTGTACACGAATTTGTACGGCCCGCGTCGAATCATCATCAGCGGCCCGACCGTGCCTTCGGCCATGTACTCGCCGATCACCTCGTCATGGCCGCCCTGCCCTTGCAGGTGGCCGAGCAGCGAACGGCCGTCCAGGTGCAATTGGTTATCTACAGCCCCGCCGGCCAGTTCTACCAGAGTCGGCAGCAGGTCGCAGGTGGAGACCGAGGCGCTGACCCGGCCGGCATCGAAGCGCTTGGGCGCATGAATCAGCAGCGGCACGCGCGCCGACATCTCGAACCAGTGCATCTTGTACCAGAGGCCGCGCTCGCCCAGCATGTCGCCGTGGTCGCCGGAGAACACGATCAGGGTGTCGTCGGCCAGGTTGCATTCTTCCAGGGTCTGCAGCAGCTGGCCGATGTTGTCGTCGATGTAGCTGCAGGCGCCGAAGTAGGCGCGGCGGGCATCGCGGATCTTGTCCACAGGCAGTGGCTTGTTCCACAGGTCGTAGACCTTGAGCAGGCGCTGCGAGTGCGGGTCGAGTTCTTCCTGACTGAATTCGGCGCGGGGCATGGGGATATCCACAGCCTCGTAGCGATCCCAGTAACGCCTTGGGATGGTGTACGGGTCGTGTGGATGGGTCATGGACACGGTCAGGCAGAACGGCCGGCCATCGTTCTCGCGCACATGGTCGTAGAGGTACTGGCGCGCCTTGAACACCACCTCCTCGTCGAAATCCAGCTGGTTGGTGCGTACGCAGGGGCCGGCCTGCAGCACCGACGACATGTTGTGGTACCAGCTGGGCCGCACGTCCGGTTCATCCCAGTTCACCGCCCAGCCGTAGTCGGCCGGGTAGATGTCGCTGGTCAGGCGTTGTTCATAACCGTGCAACTGGTCGGGGCCGCAGAAGTGCATCTTGCCCGACAGTGCGGTGCGGTAGCCCAGGCGGCGCAGGTAGTGTGCATAAGTCGGCACGTCGGCGGGGAAATCGGCGGCGTTGTCGTAGGCACCGATGCGGCTGGGCAGCTGGCCACTGACCAGGGTGAAGCGCGACGGCGCGCACAGCGGGCTGTTGCAGTACGCCGAGTCGAACACCACCGCCTGCTCGGCGAGGCGGCTCAGGTGCGGCATCTGGATCGGTGAAGGGCCGTAGATCGGCAGCAAGGGCGCGGCCATCTGATCGGCCATGATGAACAGGATATTCGGACGCGTCATGGTGGCTTCCATCGTCAAGGGTTATGCGAACCGCTTGCCTACCAAGATGCGACTGCGGATAACATGGGTAAAGCCCATGGCGGGCAATGACTGGGATTAGCTGAGCTTATGTTTGAGCACCTTGCCAAGCTGTCGCTGGATACCTTGCGCGTGTTCGAGGCCGCCGCCCGCCTGCGCGGCTTCACCGCCGCGGCGCTGGAGCTGGGCACCACGCAGCCGGCGGTGAGCCAGCAGGTCAAGCGCCTCGAGGCGCAGCTGGGTACGCGGCTGTTCGACCGCATCTACCGGGGCATCGAGCTGACCGAGGCGGGCCAGATGCTTTATGAACAGGTGCACCTGGGCTTGCAGGCGATGGAGGACGGGATTGCCCAGGCCAGTGGCCGTGGCCAGCGTGAGGTGCTGCAGGTGGCCACCGACTTCGCCTTTGCCGCGTTCTGGCTGATGCCCCGCCTGCAGCGCTTTCATGAGGCTTATCCACAGGTGGATGTGAGCCTGGTGACCGGCGAGCGCAGCCAGGGCATGCTGCGCCCGGACATCTATGTGGCGGTGCTGTTTGGCGACGGGCGCTTTCACCAGGGCGAAAGCCGCTGGCTGTTCGACGAAGAGGTTTTCCCGGTTTGCAGCCCACGGCTGATCCATGGCAAACCCACGTCAGCCGTGGCTTTGCAACGATTGCCGTTGCTCCATCTGAAGGGCGAGCAGGCCAGCCGCTGGTTCGACTGGGCGGGGGTGTTTCGCGGCTTTGGCGTGGCCAGCGCGCCACCGCCGGGGCAACTGCGCTTCGACAACTACACGCTGTTGATCCAGGCGGCGATTGCCGGCCAGGGTGTGGCGATTGGCTGGGGGCATCTGGTGGATGGCCTGGTGGAGCAAGGGTTGTTGTGTCGTCCGCTGGAGGGTAGTTTGCGCTCGACGCGGGGGTATTATGTGGTGCTGCCGCTGCGCAAGCGGCGGGGGGCGCTTATCGAGCGTTTCGTCAATTGGCTGGAAAATGAGCGGAGTCGGTGATGCAGAGGATCAAGGGCTACCACGCCCATGTTTACTACGATGCAAGCACGCTCGAACAGGCGCGTGAGCTGTGCGAGGAGGCCGCGCGGTTGTTCCCGGTGACCATGGGGCGCATGCACCAGAAGCCGGTCGGGCCGCACCCGGACTGGAGCTGCCAGCTGGCCTTCGAGCCGGAGTTCGTCGGCGTGGTGTTGCCGTGGTTGGCGTTGTATCGCAAGGGGTTGGTGGTGTTTCTGCATCCGGAGACCGGGGATGAATTGGCGGATCACCGCGACCATGCAATCTGGATGGGGGCTGTGCGGCCTTTGAATCTGGCGATCTTTGGTGGGTAGACCGAAGTAGCCTGTTCGGGCCTCTTCGCGGGTGAACCCGCTCCCACAGGGACCGCACAGCATCTGAACACTGTGGGGTAACTGTGGGAGCGGGCTTGCCCGCGAAGCAGGCGACGCGGTTTAGCGGCGGGCGCCGCGCACGCCTTCTGCCAGTGCCGAGCACAGGCTCAACACATCGCTGACAGCCTGCTCAGGCGCCTTGGCCTGGGCGACCTTGTCGACCAGCGCCGACCCCACCACCACACCATCGGCCAGGCGTGCGATCGCGGCGGCCTGCTCCGGGGTGCGAATCCCGAAACCAACACTGATCGGCAGCTGGGTATGCCGGCGCAGGCGGGCAATCGCCTCGGTCACGTGCTGGGTGGTCGCCGAACCTGCACCGGTCACACCGGCCACCGACACGTAGTAGACGAACCCGGAGCTGCGCTCCAGCACGCGTGGCAGGCGCGCATCGTCGGTGGTCGGGGTGGTCAGGCGGATGAAGTCGATGCCCGCAGCCTGGGCCGGGGTGGCCAGCTCGGCGTCGTGCTCCGGCGGCAGGTCGACGATGATCAGGCCATCGACGCCTGCTGCCTGGGCTTGGGCCACGAACTCATCCACACCGAAGCGGTGGATCGGGTTGTAGTAGCCCATCAGCACGATCGGCGTGGTGTGGTTGTCGACGCGGAATTCGCGCACCATCTGCAGGGTCTTGGCCAGGGTCTGGCCGGCTTCCAGGGCGCGCAGGGTGGCGAGCTGGATGGCCACGCCATCGGCCATCGGGTCGGTGAACGGCATGCCCAGTTCGATCACGTCGGCACCCGCTGCCGGCAGGCCCTTGAGGATCTGCAGCGACGCATCGTAGCCCGGGTCGCCGGCGGTGACGAAGGTGACCAGCGCGGCGCGGCCTTCGGCCTTCAGTTCGGCGAAGCGTTGTTCAAGACGGCTCATGCCTGTTTCTCCTGGGCGGCCATGTGGTTCATCACGGTTTGCATGTCTTTGTCGCCGCGGCCCGACAGGCAGATCACCATCAGGTGGTCCTTGGGCAGGTTTGGCGCGCGCTTGATCGCCTCGGCCAGGGCGTGGGAGCTTTCCAGGGCCGGGATGATGCCTTCCAGGCGGCAGCTGGTGTGGAACGCGTCGAGCGCTTCGTCGTCGGTGATGCTGACGTATTCCACGCGCTTCACTTCGTGCAGGTAGGCGTGCTCCGGGCCGATGCCCGGGTAGTCCAGGCCGGCGGAAATCGAATGGGCGTCGGTGATCTGGCCGTCCTTGTCCTGCAGCAGGTAGGTGCGGTTGCCGTGCAGCACGCCCGGCACGCCACCGTTCAGGCTGGCCGCGTGCTTGTCGGTGTGCACGCCGTGGCCACCGGCTTCGACGCCGATGATCTGCACGCTTGGCTCTTCGAGGAACTCATGGAACAGGCCCATGGCGTTGGAGCCACCGCCGACGCAGGCGATCAGGCTGTCCGGCAGGCGGCCTTCCTTCTCCTGCAGCTGGGCGCGGGTTTCCTTGCCGATGATCGACTGGAAGTCGCGGACCATGGCCGGGTACGGGTGCGGGCCGGCCACGGTGCCGATCAGGTAGAAGGTGTCGTCGACGTTGGTGACCCAGTCGCGCAGGGCCTCGTTCATGGCGTCCTTGAGGGTGCCGGTGCCGGCGGTGACCGGGACGATCTCGGCGCCCAGCAGCTTCATGCGGAACACGTTGGCCTGCTGGCGCTCGATGTCGGTGGCGCCCATGTAGATCACGCAAGGCAGGCCGAAGCGTGCGGCGACGGTGGCGGTGGCCACGCCGTGCATGCCGGCGCCGGTTTCGGCGATCAGGCGCTTCTTGCCCATGCGCTTGGCCAGCAGCACCTGGCCGATGCAGTTGTTCACCTTGTGCGCGCCGGTGTGGTTGAGCTCTTCACGCTTGAAGAAGATCTTCGCGCCGCCGCAGTGCTCGGTCAGGCGTTCGGCGAAGTACAGCGGGTTGGGGCGGCCGATGTAGTCGCGCTGGAAGTAGGCCAGCTCTTCGAGGAACTTCGGGTCGGCCTTGGCCGCTTCGTATTCGCGGGCCAGGTCGAGCACCAGCGGCATCAGGGTTTCGGCCACGTAGCGGCCGCCGAACGCGCCGAACAGGCCGTTGGCGTCGGGGCCGGGACGGTATTGGGACTGGGTCATGGGGCGCTCCAGGGCGTAATCGATGAGTGATGGGCTTTACTCTAACCACGGCAAGCCCGGCTGAAAACCGATAAGATTGCGCAAACTTGTCAGAAAAACTCACAGGTAAAATGGCCCACGACCTCCCTCCCCTGAATGCCCTGCGCGCCTTCGAGGCGACTGCCCGGTTCAATAGCGTCAGCCAGGCGGCCGAGGCATTGCACGTGACCCATGGCGCAGTCAGCCGGCAGCTCAAGGTGCTCGAAGCGCACTTGGGCGTGGCCCTGCTGGTCAAGGACGGGCGCGGCATCAAACTCACAGATGCCGGCGTGCGCCTGCGCGATGCCAGTGGCGAGGCGTTCGACCGCCTGCGCAGTGTGTGCGCCGAGCTGAGCCGCGATGTGAGCGAGGCGCCGTTCGTGCTGGGCTGCTCCGGCAGCCTGCTGGCGCGCTGGTTCATTCCCCGCCTGGGGCGGCTGAAGGCCGACCTGCCGGCGCTGCGCCTGCACCTTTCGGCAGGCGAAGGTGACCTCGACCCGCGCCGGCCCGGGCTGGATGCCTTGCTGGTGTACGCCGAGCCGCCATGGCCGGCGGACATGCAGGTGCACGTGCTGGCGCAGGAGCGCATCGGCCCGGTGCTGAGCCCGCACTTCGCCGGCTTCGGCCGCTTGCAGGGCGCACCCGCCAAGGCCTTGCTGGACGAGGCCGTGCTCCACACCACTTCGCGTCCGCAGGCCTGGCCGACCTGGGTTGCCGAGCAAGGCCTCGACCCGGCGACGTTGCAGTACGGCCAGGCGTTCGAGCATTTGTATTATTTGCTGGAGGCGGCCGTGGCCGGCCTGGGGGTGGCGATCGCCCCGCAGCCGCTGGTTGCCGATGACCTGCGGGCCGGGCGGCTCAGCGCGCCATGGGGTTTTTCACCGACCCCTGCCGCGCTGGCGCTGTGGGTGCCCCGACGCGCCGCAGACGGGCGCGCCGAGCAACTGGCGCAGTGGTTACGCGCGGAACTGGCGCGCCAGAGCGCCTAGTTACGCTTGCACAGGAGGTAGGCGGCCAACAGGCCGAGCGCGCCGATGGCGACGCCAGCCGTCGTGTACGGGTGCTCCTGGGCATAGTCGCGGGTGGCGATGCCGGTCTGGCGGGTGCGTTGTTTGACTTCCTCGTAGGCATCACTGATCAGGCTGCGCGAATGGCGCAGGGCGCTTTCGGCGTTGCTGCGCATCGCCTTGACTGATTTCTGGGTTTCCTCGGAGGCATCGTGCTTCAGGTTTTCCAGGCTTTTCAGCAGGCTTTCGATCTCCGCTTCCATGCTCTCCAGGGATGTTTTACGCAGCGAGTTGCGGTGCATGTTGACTCTCCTTTGCAGTATGGACTGTAAGGAGTGCGACTCCCTGGCTGCGGGAAAGTGCGATCGAACTTTACCCGGCGGCAATCGCTCGCAGGTAAACCTGGCCTGCGCTGCTAGGCTCAACTGACTGTCACCCAAGGAGAGCGCTCATGACCGATCATCACACCTACAAGAAGATCGAGCTGGTGGGTTCGTCGCACACCAGCATCGAAGAGGCGATCAACAATGCCCTGGCCGAAGCCGGCAAGAGCATCAAGCACCTGGAGTGGTTCGAGGTGGTCGATACCCGTGGCCATATCCGTGACAACAAGGCGGCGCACTTCCAGGTCACCTTGAAGGTGGGCTTTCGCATCGCCAACAGCTGAAATGTTTCCGGGCTGGAATCGCCCGGCGTGATGGCGTTATAACTTTGGAGGGCGCCCTGGCGGCGCTCTTCTGGTCTTTTCTCATCCGAAACAAGGAACGCGATCGATGAAGAAACTGGTTCTGGCTGTGGGTTTGATGATGCTGGCCGGTGGTGCGATGGCCGCAGGCAAGCCCTGTGAAGAGCTCAAGGCGGAGATTGCGGCGAAGCTCGATGCCAAGGGCGTGAAGGGTTACACGCTGGAAATCGTCAAGAAAGGCGACCCGGCGGGCAAGGTGGTTGGCACTTGTGAAGCGGGTAGCAAAGAGATTGTCTACCGCCGCGGCTGATGCGCTGGATTCTTCGCGGGTAAACCCGCTCCCACACAGGCCTTGCAAGGCAATGCTGTCCCTGTGGGAGCGGGTTTACCCGCGAAGAAGGTCACTCAGACTTCAAGGCTTGCGCCAGCAGTTCATAGGACCGCACCCGGTCCGCATGCTCGTACAGATCACAGGTAAAGATCAGCTCGTCCGCCCCGGTCTGCTCCAGCAGCACCTCCACCTTGGCCCGTACCTTCTGCGGGCTGCCAATCATCGCCAGGCCCAGGAAACTGCCCACCGCATCGCGCTCATGGGGCAGCCATAGCCCGTCCATGCTCGGCACCGGCGGCTTCTGCATCAGGCTCTGGCCGCGAATCAGCGCCAGGATGCGCTGGTACACCGACGTGGCCAGGTATTCGGCCTTCTCGTCCGTTTCGGCCACCACCATCGGTACCCCCAGCATCACGTAGGGCTTGGCCAGCGTGGTGGACGGCTTGAAGTGGTCGCGGTAGATGCGGATCGCCTCATGCATGTAGCGCGGCGCGAAATGCGAAGCGAAGGCGTAGGGCATGCCGCGCATGCCGGCCAGCTGGGCGCTGAACAGGCTGGAGCCGAGCAGCCACATCGGCACTTCGGTGTCGTGGCCGGGCACGGCGATCACTTTCTGATCATCGGTGCGCGGGCCGAGGTAGCGCGACAGCTCCTCGACATCGTCCGGGAAGTCGTCGGCGCTGCCGGCGCGGTCACGGCGCAGGGCGTAGGCGGTCATCTGGTCGGAGCCCGGCGCGCGGCCCAGGCCCAGGTCGATGCGGCCGGGATACAGGCTGGCCAGGGTGCCGAACTGTTCGGCGATCACCAGCGGCGCGTGGTTGGGCAGCATGATGCCGCCAGAGCCGACGCGGATGGTCGAGGTGCCGCCGGCCAGGTAACCGATCAGCACCGAGGTGGCGGAGCTGGCGATGCCGTCCATGTTGTGGTGCTCGGCCACCCAGAAACGGTTGTAGCCAAAGCGCTCGGCATGGCGGGCCAGGTCCAGCGAGTTGTGCAGCGACTGCGCCGGGCCTTGGTCGGCGCGTACCGGCACCAGGTCGAGGGTGGAAATCTTCAGGTCACGCAACTGCGTCATGGGTGCCTCCGCAAGAGTGGGGTGGCCCGCAGGCCTTTGTGACTCTGTATGGGCACATTCGCCGGATTCAATGCTTGCCGGGTGATTGCTCTGAACTTGCCGCAGGAAGCCCGCCTCGAAGCTGTAGGTAAGTAACCCTGCGACCAGGAGGCATCATGAAAAAGACAGCATCGGCGATCTGGCAAGGTGGCCTGAAGGACGGCAAAGGCCTGCTTTCCACCGAAAGCGGCGCGCTCAAGCAGAACCCCTACGGCTTCAACACTCGTTTCGAGGGCTCGCCCGGGACCAACCCGGAAGAACTGATCGGTGCGGCCCATGCCGGCTGTTTCTCGATGGCCCTGTCGATGATGCTCGGTGAGGCCGGGCTGACTGCAGAACGCATCGACACCGCTGCCGAAGTCACCCTCGACAAGCAGCCCGATGGCTTTGCCATCACCGCCGTGCACCTGGTGCTCAGGGCCAAGGTGCCGGGCGCGAGCGAAGCGCAGTTCCTCGAGATCGCCGACAAGGCCAAGGCCGGTTGCCCGGTGTCCAAGGTGCTCAACGCGAAGATCAGCCTGGACGCCGCTCTGGTGGGCTAGACGGCGCAACGTGGGCGGTTTGCTGTAGTCTAAACAGCGTCGGCAGCGCAGCTGCCTTTCCAGGAGCCGTTCCATGATTCGCGTAGCAATCGCCGTGCTGGCTTCGCTGGTGGCCACTTCTGCATTGGCGGCGGTGAAACCGTGCGAAGAACTCAAGGCCGAGATCGAGGCCAAGATCCAGGCCCAGGGTGTGACGTCCTATACCCTGGAGATCGTGCCGAACAGCGAGGTCAAGGACCAGAACATGGTCGTGGGCACTTGCGACGGCGGCACCAAGAAGATCATCTACCAGAAGAACGATCGATAAACCGCTGGGGCCGCAACACGGCCCCAGTGCATTCAGGGAATGCAGAACACGTCACTCGGCTCGTTCACCAGCACCTTGCGGCTGGCGTCGTACAGCAACACCTGCGGCTCCATCACCGGCGCCCTCGCCTCCAGGCGATAGCGCTCGCCGGCCTTGAAGTCGCCGAAGCGCACGGTCAGGTAGCAGGTACGGTCCTTGGGTTCGGTGAGCATGCCGCCGGCGTAGATCTCGTAATCGAACCGAACCACCAGTTCATGCTTGCCAGGCGTCACCTGGAAGTAGCGGCCGTCGTCCAGGCGCTGGCCGTCGAGGCGGTCGGCCATGAGCAGGCGGCCAGGGGTCACGGTGTAGAGATCGACCCAGGCCTTGGCGGGGTCGACGGGCGGCAAGGGGCTGGCGCAAGCCCCCAGTGCACTGAGGGCGATCAGCATCATGGGCTGGCGCATGGTGAAACTCCCACTCGCGGTTCACAAGGCACAAGCATAGCGCCATTTGCCCACCTCAGGTGCGTTGGCAGCCTGCTGGCTCGCCCTGGCCGACCAGCTTCTGCCGGTGGTCGTAGAGCTTGATCCATGGGCGGAAGCCGATGCTGCCGGCTTGCAACTCGTAGCGTTGGCCAGCGTTGAAGTCCTTGAACGCCACCTTGACCTGGCAATCTCGCCACAGCGGCGCGTCGACCGGGCCGATATTGCTCGGCGCGACCGGGAACTGGTAGCGCACGGTCAGTTCATGGCTGCCGGGCTGGACCTCGAAATAGCGGGTATCGGCCCAATCGCGCTCGTCCACCTGCTTGGCGTCCAGCGACGTATCGCCGTAGGGCGTGAGGTCGACCCAGGCCAGGTTGGGGTCGGGGTCGGGCAGGGTCGAACAGGCAGAAACCAGCAGCAAAGCGCCGGCGACCAACAGTGCACGCATGGCGAAACTCCCCCTTGGCGAGATAGTCTTGGAGCGCATTGGCCGTGAGCGAGTCAGCCCCAGATGGATCTCTTTGTTCTTTTCAAGTGCTCAGGCCCTGGGCCACTCGACCGCGTTTTCAGGCGTTTGGTTCCTCTGCTGGGCGCCTTTCTGCTGAGCGGTTGCAGCAGCCTGGGCTATTACGGCCAGTTGGTGGAAGGCCAGTGGCAGTTGCTGCGGGCGCGCCAGCCGGTGGACAAGCTGCTCGCCGACCCTGCCACCGACCCGCAATTGCGCGCCCGCCTGGCCCATGCCGAACAGGCACGGGTGTTTGCCAGCCAGCAGTTGAAACTGCCGGACAATCGCAGCTACCGGCTGTATGCCGACCTCAAGCGCCCCTATGTGGTGTGGAACGTGTTCGCCACGCCAGAGCTTTCGCTGCAGCCAGTCACCCACTGCTTCCCGATTGCCGGCTGCGTCGCCTATCGCGGCTACTACCGCCAGGGGGCTGCGCGGGGCGCGGCGGCGTTGCTGTGTGCGCAGGGCCTGGACGTGTATGTGAGCGGCGTCGAGGCGTACTCCACGCTGGGCTGGTTCGATGACCCGATCCTGTCCTCGATGGTCGGCTGGGGTGACGAGCGCCTGGCCACGCTGATCTTCCACGAGCTGGCCCATCAACGCTTCTATGTGAAGGACGACACCGAGTTCAACGAATCGTATGCCAACTTCGTCGAGCAGGAAGGCACGCGGCAATGGCGCGCGGCGCGCGGGCTGGCGCCGACCGGGGCGGAGCAGATGCAGCAGCGTGACCAGTTCGTCCGTTTGTTGCTGGCCAGCCGCGAACGGTTGCAGGCGATCTATGCCGGTCCGCTGGACGATGCGCACAAGCGGGTGGCCAAGCAGGCGGAGTTCGAGCGGTTGCGGGGGGAGTACAGGCAGGTGCGCGATAGCCAGTGGAATGGCGACAAGCGTTATGACGCCTGGATCTACGCGCCGTTGAGCAATGCCAAGCTGTTGCCGTTCGGGCTGTATGACCAGTGGGTGCCGGCGTTTGCGGCGCTGTTTCGCGAGGTGGATGGGGATTGGTCGCGGTTCTATCAGCGGGTCGAGCAGTTGGGGGCGTTGCCCGCTGCCGAGCGCAAGGCGGCATTGCAGCGGTTGATGTGAAGCTGGGGCCGCTTTGAGGCCCTTTCGCGACACAAGGCCGCTCCTACAGGAACCGCGATCCCTGGTAGGAGCGGCCTTGTGTCGCGAAAGGGCTGCAAAGCAGCCCCAAGGCCCTCAACCCTAGCAGAAGGCCCGATGCATCTCGGCCACGGTGGCGAAATGGAACGCCGGCGCCTCGGCCTCCAACTCTTCCCGGCTGCCAAACCCGTACCCCACCGCCACCGCCTGCAACCCATTGCTGCGTGCGCCGATCAGGTCGTGCTTGCGATCCCCGATCATCAGCGTCTGCGCCGGGTCCAGCCCTTCCTCATCCAGCAGGTGGCGGATCAGCTCGACCTTGTTGGTGCGGGTGCCATCCAGTTCGCTGCCGTAGATCACCTTGAAGTGCTGGTCGAAGGCGAAATGCCGGGCGATCTCGCGGGCGAATTCCCACGGTTTGGAGGTGGCGACGTACAGCGTGCGACCTTGGCCGTTCAGGGCCGCGAGCAGTTCCGGCACGCCGTCGAACACGCGGTTTTCATACAGGCCGGTGACGCGGAAGCGCTCCCGGTAGAAGTTCACCGCGTCCCAGGCCTTGGCTTCGTCGAAGCCGTAGAACTGCATGAAGGCCTGCAGCAGGGGTGGGCCGATGAAGTGTTCGAGGCGGGTCAGGTCCGGCTCGTCGATGCCCAGCTTGGCCAGCGCGTACTGGATCGAACGGGTGATGCCCAGGCGCGGGTCGGTCAGGGTGCCGTCGAGGTCGAAGAGGATGTTCTGCTGGTGCATAAGGTTTCCATTTGAGTGTTGCGTGGCCTTCTTCGCGGGTAAACCCGCTCCCACAGGGTCATTCGGGTTGGTCGTAGCCTTCGGCCAGGTGCTGGTCCTTGAGCTTGACGTAGTTGCCGGCGCTGTAGGGAAAGAAGGCGTGTTCCTGGTCGTTGAGCAGGCGCACCTGCTTCACCGGGCTGCCCATGTACAGGTAGCCGCTGACCAGGCGCTTGCCCGGCGGCACCAGGCTGCCGGCGCCGATGATCACTTCGTCCTCGACGATCGCGCCGTCCATGATGGTGCTGCCCATGCCCACCAGGATGCGGTTGCCCAGGGTGCAGCCATGCAGCATGACCTTGTGGCCGATGGTCACTTCGTCGCCGATGATCAGCGGGTAGCCGTCGGGGTTGAACGGGCCGGCGTGGGTGATGTGCAGCACGCTGCCATCCTGCACGCTGGTGCGCGCGCCGATGCGGATGCGGTGCATGTCGCCGCGGATCACCGTCAGCGGCCACACCGAGCTGTCTTCGCCGATTTCCACGTCGCCCAGCACCACCGCCGATCGGTCGACGAAGGCCCGGGCCCCCACTTTCGGAGAGTGTTGCTGGAAGTTGCGAATGGCCATGATAGCGTCTCTCATCTGTGCCGATAGGCAGGCTGCCTGCTGCGGTCGGCGTCGATTGTAATTAAGATGGGGCAGTGTTTCTTCTGCCAAGGTATCCAAACCGTGACTGCGAACAACCCGCTTCTGCAATCCCACGACCTGCCGCCGTTCTCGCAAATCCGTGCCGAACACGTGTTGCCGGCGATCGAAGCGATCCTGGCCGACAACCGTAAAGCCATTGCCGAGATCCTCCAGCAGCAGGGCGACAAGCCCACCTGGGCCGGCCTGGTGCTGGCCATGGACGAACTCAACGACCGCCTGAGCGCCGCCTGGAGCCCGGTCAGCCACCTCAATGCGGTGTGCAACAGCCCGGAACTGCGCGAGGCCTATGAGTCCTGCCTGCCGGCGCTGAGTGCCTACTCTACCGAACTGGGCCAGAACCGTGCGCTGTTCGATGCCTACCAGGCGCTGATCGACAGCCCCGAAGCCGCCAGCTTCGACGTGGCGCAAAAGACCATCCTCGAACACGCCCTGCGTGACTTCCGCCTGTCGGGCATCGACCTGCCGGCGGACCAGCAGCAACGCTACGCCGAAGTGCAGAGCAAGCTCAGCGAGCTGGGCAGCCGCTTCTCCAACCAGCTGCTCGACGCCACCCAGGCCTGGACCAAGCACGTCACCGACGAGGCCGCACTGGCCGGCCTGACCGACTCGTCCAAGGCGCAGATGGCCGCCGCCGCCCAGGCCAAGGGCCTCGACGGCTGGCTGATCACCCTGGAATTCCCCAGCTACTACGCGGTGATGACCTACGCCAGCGACCGCGCCCTGCGCGAAGAGCTGTACGCCGCCTACTGCACCCGCGCCTCCGACCAGGGCCCGAATGCCGGCCAGTTCGACAACGGCCCGGTGATGCGCGAGATCCTCGACCTGCGCCAGGAGCTGGCCGCGTTGCTGGGCTACAAGAACTACGCCGAGCTGAGCCTGGCGACCAAGATGGCCGAGTCCAGCGACCAGGTGCTGAGCTTCCTGCGCGACCTGGCCAAGCGGTCCAAGCCGTTCGCTGCCCAGGACCTGGAGCAGCTCAAGGCCTACGCCGCCGAGCAAGGCTGCGCCGAACTGGCCAGCTGGGACGCCGGCTACTTCGGCGAGAAGCTGCGCGAGCAGCGCTACAGCGTGTCGCAGGAAGCCCTGCGCGCCTACTTCCCGATCGACAAGGTGCTTGGCGGGCTGTTCAGCATCGTCCAGCGCCTGTACGGCATCGAGATCACCGAGCTGCAGGGCTTCGACGCCTGGCACCCGGATGTGCGCCTGTTCGAGATCAAGGAAAACGGCCAGCACGTCGGCCGCTTCTTCTTCGACCTCTACGCCCGCGCCAACAAGCGTGGCGGCGCCTGGATGGACGGCGCCCGCGACCGTCGCCGCACCGCCGCTGGCGCGCTGCAGAGCCCGGTGGCCAACCTGGTGTGCAACTTCACCCCGGCCGCCCCCGGCAAGCCGGCGCTGCTGACCCACGATGAAGTCACCACCCTGTTCCACGAGTTCGGCCATGGCCTGCACCACCTGCTGACCCGCATCGAGCATGCCGGCGTGTCCGGCATCAACGGCGTGGCCTGGGACGCGGTCGAGCTGCCTAGCCAGTTCATGGAAAACTGGTGCTGGGAGCCCGAAGGCCTGGCGCTGATCTCCGGCCACTACGAAACCGGCGCGGCCCTGCCCCAGGACCTGCTGGACAAGATGCTGGCGGCGAAGAACTTCCAGTCGGGCATGATGATGGTGCGCCAGCTGGAGTTCTCGCTGTTCGACTTCGAGCTGCACGCCAGCCACGGCGACGGCCGCAGCGTGCTGCAGGTGCTCGAAGGCGTGCGTGACGAGGTCTCGGTGATGCGCCCGCCGGCGTACAACCGCTTCCCCAACAGCTTCGCGCACATCTTCGCCGGGGGTTACGCGGCAGGCTACTACAGCTACAAGTGGGCCGAAGTGCTGTCGGCCGACGCCTTCTCGCGCTTCGAGGAAGAAGGCGTGCTCAACGCCGAGACCGGCCGCGCCTTCCGCGAGGCGATCCTGGCCCGTGGCGGTTCCCGCGAGCCGATGGTGCTGTTCGTCGACTTCCGTGGCCGTGAACCTTCCATCGACGCATTGCTGCGCCACAGCGGCCTGACCGAGGCCACGGCGGCATGAGCGAGGTAGCCGTGAACAAGACCAAGAAACGCTTCATCGCCGGGGCGGTCTGCCCGGCGTGCAGCGAGCCGGACAAGCTGATGATGTGGAGCGAGGATGACGTGCCGCACCGTGAGTGCGTGGCCTGCGGCTTCACCGACACCCTCAACGAACAGGGCCTGTCGGTGCCCAAGGAGCTCGGCACACGGGTCAACCAGCTGGCGCCCAAGGCGGCGCCGGCCAAGGTGCAGACGGTGCAGTTCTTCCCCAATCCGAAGCTGAAGAAACCGGCGGAGTAAGCCGCGGCGTCGGACCAGAGGCGCTGGAGGATTCGTGGCTGCCGAGATACTGTATATGAATACAGTATCGAGGTGAGTCATGATTCCTCCAGCACCGCAAAAAGGCCGTGGCACGGCGCACAACCCGCACAACCGCTTCGCCCCGCAGCGTTCGGTGGCGGAGGATGACGGCTGGTACCAGGAGGTTCCGCAGACCCAGGGCACCGAGGTGCGGATCGAGACCGCGAAGTCGGTGATCAGCCGCAATACCTCGCCAGACCTGCCCTTCGACCGCTCCATCAACCCCTACCGGGGCTGCGAGCACGGTTGCATCTACTGCTACGCCCGCCCTTCCCACGCCTACTGGGACCTGTCACCCGGCCTCGACTTCGAGACCAAGCTGATCGCCAAGACCAATGCCGCCGATGTGCTCGCCCAGCAACTGAGCAAGCCGGGTTATGTCTGCGCGCCCATCAACCTGGGCTCCAACACCGACCCCTACCAGCCGATCGAGCGTGAGCAGCAGCTGACCCGGCGCCTGCTGGAGGTGCTGCTGCGTTTCCGCCACCCGGTGACCATCGTCACCAAGGGCGCGCTGGTATTGCGTGACCTCGACCTGCTGGCGGAAATGGCCAGCTTGCGTCTGGTTCGGGTGATGATCAGCCTCACCACCCTGGATGACGACCTCAAGCGCGTGCTGGAACCACGCGCCGCCTCACCCGGCGCCCGCTTGCGTGCCATCCGGGTATTGCGCGGGGCGGGAGTGCCGGTGGGGGTGCTGTGCTCGCCGATGATCCCGATGATCAACGACAGCGAACTGGAGCGCCTGCTCGAGGCCGCCAGCGAGGCCGGTGCGCAAAGCGCGGCCTACATGATGCTGCGCCTGCCGCTGGAGGTGGCGCCGTTGTTCGAGCAATGGTTGCAGGACCATTACCCGCAACGGGCGGCCCATGTGCTGAGCCTGATCCGCCAGAGCCGGGGCGGCGAACTGTATGACAGCCGCTTCGGTGCACGCATGCGCGGCGAGGGCGTATTCGCTGAATTGCTGGCGCAAAGATTCACCAAGTGCATGCGCAAGTTGAACTTCGAATCCCGTGACGAATTGTCGCTGGACTGCTCGATGTTCAGTCCGCCTAGTGGCCAGATGACACTATTTTGATCGAGGCGGTATTAACCAGAAAGTTATAAGGGCTATGGCTGATTGATATCACTCAGTTGGATATCTTGAAGTGTGAAGTTGATCAAATTTTTAATGATCAGGGTAATGGCACTAATGATAGCAATTAGTGAGCCTAATGATTCACGTCAATCGCTGAGCTCAGGTTTCATGCAGGTTGCAGCGATTTTTTAGGCTGCGATCACTAGCACGATGGTTCCAGGCTTGTAGGAAAATGCTTACACGAAGGTAAGATATTTACCATTTCGTTAACAATTATGTCCGGGTACTCTGCGCGCCCTCGTGAAGGGGTAATCCACGCAAATGCGTGTGCTGCTTTTCACGCAGGTTAGTTGTGAAAGCAGAACTTGCGTATTCGCCATTAGTTGCGAGCCCCGATACGAACCTGAATCTCGAATTGCCCGCGAAGTCATGTCGTGCGGTCAGTGAAGCCATGGATGCAAGTGTGGAAATTGCCGAAACCGTCAGCCTGAAAGAGCGCGCCCGCAAGAAGCTGGAGCGCGACGCCGGCCCCCTGATCATCGATGCGCTCAACGATCCGCAAACGGTCGAGCTGATGTGCAATGGCGACGGCAAGCTATGGCTGGAGCAACTGGGCCAACCCATGCGCCACATCGGTGACCTGCGTGCGGCCCAGGCCGAGTCGATCATCAAGACCGTGGCCGGCTTCCACGGCAAGGAAGTGACCCGCAGCAAGCCGCTGCTCGAAGGCGAGTGGCCGCTGGACGGCTCGCGTTTCGCCGGCCAGCTGCCGCCGGTGGTGCGCGCGGCCACCTTCGCCATCCGCAAGAAGGCGGTGGCCATCTACACCCTCGACCAGTACGTCGAGTCCGGGATCATGACGCCGATCCAGTGCGATGCGATCAAGCGCGCCATCCGCGATCACCGCAACATCCTGGTGATCGGCGGTACCGGTACCGGCAAGACCACCCTGGTCAACGCGGTCATCAACGAAATGGTCGTCGAGTTCCCCAGCGAGCGGGTGTTCATCATCGAGGACACCGGCGAGATCCAGTGCGCGGCGAAGAACTTCGTGCAGTACCACACCACTGTCGACGTCAGCATGACCCACCTGCTCAAGACCTCCCTGCGCATGCGCCCCGACCGCATCCTGGTCGGCGAGGTGCGGGGCGAGGAGGCCCTGGACCTGATCGACGCCTGGAACACCGGCCACCCCGGCGGCGCGGCGACCTTGCACGCGAACAGCGCCAGCGAGGGGCTGACCCGCCTGAAGTCGCTGGTTTCACGCAACAAGTCGGCCCCGTCCGAAATCGAGCCGCTGATTGGCGAAGCGGTCCACGTCGTCATTTCCATCGCCAGAACCCCAGAAGGCCGTCGCATCCAGGAAATCCTCGAGGTTTCCGGGTTCGAGAACGGCCGCTACCTCATGCGCAATCTTTAAGGAAAACACTGCACATGCAAGCCTTCACCTCGCTGTTCCGCATCAACGCCCAATCGTTTGGCTACCTGGCCTTCAGCTTCCTGGCGCTGGCCGTGATGGTTGCCCCGGAGCACGCCTTCGCGGCATCCAGCAGCGGCGGTTCGCTGCCCTATGAAAGCTGGCTGACCTCCCTGCGTGAGTCGGTTACCGGCCCTGTCGCCTTTGCCCTGTCGATCATCGGCATCGTGGTCGCCGGTGGTGTGCTGATCTTCGGTGGCGACCTCAACGGCTTCTTCCGCACCCTGATCTTCCTGGTGCTGGTCATGGCCCTGATCGTTGGCGCCAACAACATCATGACCGGCTTCTTCGGCACCAGCGCCGAGCTGGCCCAGCTGCTGCCGCCGCACAGCCAGGTGCAGGGCCAGGCCTGAGCCATGGCACTGCGCACGATTCCCATCCGACGGGCCGGCAACCGCGACAACCTGTTCATGGGTGGGGATCGCGAGCTGGTGATGTTCTCCGGGCTGCTCGCCTTCGCGCTGATCTTCAGTGCCCAGGAACTGCGGGCGACCGTGGTCGGCCTGGTGCTGTGGTTCAGCGCCCTGTTCATGCTTCGGGTGATGGCCAAGTCCGACCCGAAGATGCGCCAGGTGTACCTGCGTCACCGGCGCTACAAGCCTTACTACCCGGCCCGTAGCACGCCGTTCAGGGACAATCCTCCAAGTCAGGGAAACCAATACAAATGATCGAAGGTATTGCGTATGCCATCGCAGCCCTCGGTGCCTTGCTGGTCCTGCTGCTGGTCCAGCGCCTGCTGCAGGTGGATGCCGAGCTCAAGCTGAAGAAGCACCGCTCGAAGGATGCCGGCCTCGCCGACCTGCTGAACCACGCGGCGATGGTCGATGACGGCGTGATCGTCGGCAAGAATGGCGCCTTCATGGCGGCCTGGCTGTATCGCGGTGACGACAACGCCAGCAGCACCGACGCCCAGCGCGAGCTGGTCTCGCTGCGCATCAACCAGGCCCTGGCCGGCCTGGGCAACGGCTGGATGATCCATGTCGACGCGGTGCGCCGCCCGGCGATGAACTACAGCGCCAAGGGCGTCTCGCACTTCGCCGACAGCCTGACCGAGGCCATGGACGCAGAGCGCCGCGGCTTCTTCGAATCGCTGGGGACGATGTACGAAGGCTACTTCGTGCTGACCCTCAGCTACTTCCCGCCGATGCTGGCCCAGCAGAAGTTCGTCGAGCTGATGTTCGACGACGACACGCCGCCCCCCGACGGCAAGGCGCGCACCCGCAACCTGCTCGAGCAGTTCAAGCGCGACTGCCTGAGCGTCGAGGGCAGCCTGTCTTCCGTGCTCAAGCTGACCCGCCTGAAAGGCAACCGCATGGTCACCGAGGAAGGCGCGCAGGTCACCCACGACGACCTGCTCAGCTGGGTGCAGTTCTGCGTGACCGGGGTCAGCCAGCCGGTGCTGTTGCCGAGCAACCCGATGTACCTCGATGCCGTGATCGGTGGCAAGGAACTGTGGGGCGGCGTGGTGCCGAAGATCGGCCGCAATTTCGTCCAGGTGGTGGCCATCGAGGGCTTCCCGCTGGAATCGGCGCCGGGCATCCTCGCCGCCCTGGCCGAGCTGCCCTGCGAATACCGCTGGTCCAGCCGCTTCATCTTCATGGACACCCATGAAGCGGTGCAGCACCTGGAAAAGTACCGCAAGAAGTGGAAGCAGAAGGTCCGTGGCTTCTTCGACCAGGTGTTCAACACCAACAGCGGCAACATCGACCAGGATGCCCTGTCGATGGTCCAGGACGCTGCCGACGCCATCGCCGAGGTCAACAGCGGGCTGGTCGCCCAGGGCTACTACACCAGCGTGGTGGTGCTCATGAACGAGGACCGCCAGTTGCTGGAAGAAGCTGCCCGCAGCGTCGAAAAGGCCATCGAACGCCTGGGCTTCGCCGCCCGTATCGAATCGATCAACACCCTCGATGCCTACCTCGGCAGCCTGCCGGGCCATGGCGTGGAGAACGTGCGCCGGCCTTTGATCAACACCCTGAACCTGGCCGACCTGTTGCCCACCAGCAGCATCTGGACCGGCAGCGCCGAGGCGCCCTGCCCGCTCTATCCGCCGCTGTCGCCGGCCCTGATGCATTGCGTGACCAGCGGCGCCACGCCGTTCCGCCTGAACCTGCACGTGCGCGACCTGGGCCACACCTTCATGTTCGGCCCGACCGGCGCGGGCAAGTCCACGCACCTGGCACTGATCGCCGCCCAGCTGCGCCGCTACAAGGGTATGTCGATCTTCGCCTTCGACAAGGGCATGTCCATGTACCCGCTGGCGGCCGGCATCCGTGCCGCAAGCGGCGGCCAGTCGGGGCGCCACTTCACCGTGGCCGCCGACGACGAGCGCCTGGCCTTCTGCCCGCTGCAGTTCCTCGAGACCAAGGGTGACCGCGCCTGGGCGATGGAATGGCTGGACACCGTGCTGGCGCTCAATGGCCTGGAAACCACGGCGGCCCAGCGCAACGAGATCGGCCACGCGGTGATGACCATGTATCGCGACGGCTCTCGCACGCTGTCCGAGTTCTGCATCATCGTGCAGGACGAGGCCGTGCGCGAAACCCTGCGCCAGTACACCGTCGACGGCACCATGGGCCACCTGCTCGACGCCGAGGAAGACGGCCTGGCGCTGTCCGACTTCACCGTGTTCGAGATCGAAGAGTTGATGAACCTGGGCGACAAGTACGCCCTGCCGGTGCTGCTGTACCTGTTCCGCCGCATCGAGTGCGCGCTCAAGGGCCAGCCGGCGGTGATCATCCTCGACGAGGCCTGGCTGATGCTCGGCCACCCGGCCTTCCGCGAGAAGATCCGCGAATGGCTGAAGGTGCTGCGCAAAGCCAACTGCCTGGTGCTGATGGCCACCCAGAGCCTGTCGGACGCCGCCAACTCGGGGATCCTCGACGTCATCGTCGAGTCCACCGCGACCAAGATCTTCCTGCCCAACGTCTATGCCCGCGACGAGGACACCGCCGCCCTCTACCGGCGCATGGGCCTCAACGCCCGGCAGATCGAGATCCTCGCCAGCGCAATCCCCAAGCGCCAGTACTACTACGTGTCGGAAAACGGCCGACGCCTCTACGACCTGGCCCTGGGCCCGCTGGCCCTGGCCTTCGTCGGCGCCTCCGACAAAGAGTCGGTGGCCGCCATCAAGCGCCTGGAAGCCAAGTACGGCGACGGTTGGGTAGCCGAATGGCTGGCCGCCCGGGGCCTGAGACTGAATGACTATGGAGTGGCCGCATGAGCCTCGCTGAACGCATCAAGGGGATGGTCACCAAACGCCCCGCCAACGCCCTCGGCAGCCCCGCTGCGGAAAGCGTCGGCCCCAAGGGCGCGGCCCTGGAAAACCCGTACCTGACCGCGCGCCGCACCTGGAACGACCACGTTGGCTCGGTGATCACCTCGCGCCAGACCTGGCAGGTGGTGGGCATCCTGTCGATGATGATCGCCCTGGCCGGCGTCGGCGGCATCATCCATATCGGCAGCCAGTCGAAGTTCGTGCCCTACGTGATCGAGGTGGACAAGCTCGGCCAACCCATGGCGGTCGCCCCGGCCCAGCAGGCCAGGCCGGTCGACCTGCGCGTGGTCAAGTCGCAGGTGGCCGCGTTCATCGCCGATGCCCGCACGGTCACCCCCGACGTGGCGTTGCTGCGCAAGTCGATCTTCCGTCTCTATGCGCTGCTGGGCCCCAACGACCCGGCCACGCAGAAGATGAACGAATGGCTCAACGGCACCCAGGAATCGAGCCCCTTCCTGCGCGCCGCCGAGGTGACGGTCAGCGTCGATATCCGTTCGGTCATGCAGCAGACCCCGGAAACCTGGCAGGTGGACTGGGAAGAAGTCACCCGCGACCGCCAGGGCCTGATCCAGAGCCGGGTCAACTGGCGCGCCCTGGTGACCACCTTCACCGCCGAACCCACTCCCCAGACCAGCGAAGAGCAATTGCGGATGAACCCGATCGGGACCTACGTGCGCGACTTCTCCTGGTCCAAGCAACTCTGAAGGATCGACCATGAACCGTTATCTTTGCGCCATGTTCGCGGCCGCCCTGCCCGTGTTCGCGCAGGCCGCGCCGGGAACCAGCCAGGCCGATCTGTACTTCTCCGACGCCAACCCGACCCTGACCCCGCAAGAGAAGGCCGCCCTGGCCATCTCCCAGCGCTGGCAGCAGGCCAGCGCCACCGGCATCAAGCCGGTGGACGGCGGCGACGGCACCGCCCGCTTCATCTTCGGCGCCCAGCAGCCCAGCATCGTCTGCGCGGTGCTGCAGGTGTGCGACATCGCCCTGCAGGCCGGCGAGCAGGTCAACTCGATCAACCTCGGCGACACCGCGCGCTGGACCGTCGAGCCAGCCATCACCGGTGTCGGCGAGAGCGAGGTGCAGCACCTGATCATCAAGCCGATGGACGTCGGCCTGGAAACCTCCCTGGTGGTCACCACCAACCGTCGCACCTACCACTTCAAGCTGCGTTCGCACCGCACCCAGTACATGCCGCAGGTGGCCTTCACCTACCCGGAAGAAGCCCTGGCCAAGTGGAACCTGATCAAGACCCGCGAAGCCACCGAGCGCAAGCAGGCGACCATTCCGGAAACCGGCGAGTACCTGGGCAACCTGAGCTTCGACTACAAGGTCGATGGCGACACCTCGTGGAAACCGGTGCGGGTCTACAACGACGGGCGCAAGACCATCATCCAGATGCCGCGCAGCATGGAGCAGAGCGAATCGCCGTCGCTGCTGGTGGTGCGCAAGGACGGTGGCTGGTTCACCGATGACGAGACCGTGATGGTCAACTACCGCGTCCAGGGCGACCGCTACATCGTCGACACCGTGTTCGACAAGGCGATCCTGATTGCCGGCGTCGGCAAGTCCCAGGACCGCGTCACCATCGAGCGGGGTAAATGACCATGCGCGCATGGATCGCCCTGTTCGCCGCCCTGGGCCTGAGCGCCTGTGCCAGCGGCCCGTATGGCAACTTCGCCGAGCGCAGCTCGCCGGCGATCAACCAGCAGTTGGCCGCGGCCAGCGTGCGCCAGCTGGCGGTGGTGCACCCACCCGCCAGCACCCACCTGCGGATCAATCAGGAATCCCGGGACGGTTACGGTGTTTCCCTGGTCCGCTCGCTGCGCGCCTCGGGCTTCTCGGTGCAGGAGTTCGACGCCAAGGCCCAGCCTGCGCCCGTGCGGCCCGGCAGCGTTGTGCCGCTGCCAGTCAACTACATCGTCGATGCGCCCAAGGGCAGCGAGTTCTACCGGGTCACCCTGCTGGTCGGGCGTGAGTCCCTGAGCCGCGTCTATGGCGTGCAGAACGGTCGCCTGCTGGCCGCCGGGGCCTGGGTGCGCAAGGAGTGACGAGCCATGAGTAACCTCAACGATGCCATGTCCCCGGACGCTTCGCCGGGGCAACTGAAACGCAGCAGCGGCGTGCGTCGGGTCAACAACTGGCCGATGTACATCATTGGCGGCGCCGCCATGGTTTTCCTGTTGATCATGCTGATGGTCGCGGCCGACCGCGCCGAGAACCAGAACAAGCCGGTGGAGAAAGACCCCGAGAAGGCCGGTAACGCCAGCCTGTTCGCCCAGCAGATCCGCGGCATCGATGCCGACGGCATCATCCCCAGCAAGGCCCAGCCGCCGGCGCTGCCGGTGCTGGACAACACGCCGGCCGAGCCAGCCGCCTTGCAGGTGGTACGCCCGAGCAACCTCGACGCGCCGCCCCTGCCGCCGCGTGACTTGCCGCCGGATGTGGATGCCGATGAGCTGGAGCGCATTCGACGCATGAAGATGCAGCAGTTCCAGGACGCGGTGAAAGCCCGCAGCACCGTGCAGGTCACTGCACCGCGCAGCGCCGGTTCGAGCGTCGCCAGTGGCGCGCCGGCCAGCCAGCAGGATGCCCTGGCGCGGATCGCCGCAGCCCGTCAGCGTCTGGATGAGCAGTCGCGCAGCGACCCCAACCAGGCCTTCAAGGCACGCCTGGCCGAACTGCGTGCTGCTGGTATCGGCGGTGGCGTCGACGCGTCGAGCGGGGCACAAGGTGACTCACCGTTCCTGGTCAAGACTGCCGTGAACAACGGCAAGGATTACAACCAGTACGGTGGCGCAGGTGAAACCGATCGCTGGCAACTGAACGCGAAGGTGCAGGCACCCCGCAGCCCTTATGAACTGCGCGCCGGCTTCGTGATCCCGGCCGTGCTGGTGTCTGGCATCAACTCCGACCTGCCCGGGCAGATCATGGCCCAGGTCAGCCAGGGCGTGTATGACACGGCAACCGGCAAGCACCTCTTGGTGCCGCAGGGCTCGCGCCTGGTCGGCTCCTATTCCAGCGACGTCGCCTATGGCCAGTCGCGGGTACTGGTGGCCTGGCAACGGATCGTCTTCCCCGACGGCAAGGCCATGGACATCGGCGCCATGCCCGGCGCCGACAGCGCGGGCTATTCCGGCTTCAATGACCAGACCAACAACCACTATGTCAGGGTCTTCGGCTCGGCCCTGCTGATGTCCGGCATCGTCGCCGGTATCAGCCTCAGCCAGGACCGCAACAGCAGCGGTGACAACGATCGGCAGACCGCCAGCAGCGCCATGAGCGAGGCGCTCGGCCAGCAACTGGGCCAGGTGACCGCGCAGATGATCGCCAAGAACCTGAACATCGCACCGACCCTCGAAATCCGTCCGGGTTATCGCTTCAACGTGATGGTGACCAAGGACATGACGTTCTCGAAGCCTTACCAGTCCTTCGACTACTGATGAAACACGCCAAGGAGAGCAGCATGAAGCCCATGCACTTGTTGAAGCCGACCATCGTACTGCTGGCCGGGTTCGGATTCAGCCTGCAGGCGAGCGCCGGTATTCCCGTGATCGACGGGGCGAATGTCGCGCTTAACAAAGTCACGTCCCTGGAGAGCATTGCCCAGACTGCCAAGCAGATCGAGGAATACGGCACCCAGCTCCAGCAGTACAGGACCCAGATTGACCAGTACGAGAACATGGTCAAGAACACCGCAGCACCTGCGGCCTACATCTGGGACGAGGCCAACTCGACCATCAACAAGCTGATGCAGGCCCAGGACATGCTCAGTTACTACACGAACCAGGCTGGCAGCCTCAACTCCTACCTGGACAAGTTCCAGGACGCGAGCTACTACCGAAACTCGCCTTGCTTCACCAGCTCGGGCTGCTCTGCAGCCGAGCAGGCCGCTCTCACCGAGCAGGAAGAGCTTGCGTCGCAATCGCGCAAGGAGTCCAGCGACGCCTTGTTCAAGAGCATTTCACAGCAGCAGAAAAACCTGAGCAGCGATGCCCAGCAATTGGAGCGGCTGCAAGCAGGCGCGGCATCCGCAGATGGCCAGATGAAAGCCATTCAATTTGCCAACCAACTTGCCAGCCAGCAGGCTAACCAGCTTCTGCAAATTCGCAGCCTGATGCTGGCCCAGCAAAGTGCCTACGCGGTGCAGCAGCAGGCCGAGCTCGATCGTCAAGCCAAGGCCACTGCCGCATCCAAGGAACTTCGCGAAGGTAATTTCCAGAAAAGCACGTCCACTCAAGGTCTGATTCGTTAAGAGGTTTACGTCATATGTACAAGAAGATTTTCATGCCCGCCGTCATCGTTGCGATGGTCAGCGCGTTGTCTGGCTGTTTCGAGGAAATCAAGGAACCGACATGCTCGGACCTTCGCAATAACGACGTCGAGATGCTGAAGAAGCAGGGCGATAAATTCCCGGAGCTGATGCGCAACCTGCAGGACAAATGCCCCAACCAAGGCACCGGTGGCTTCCGATCGAGCACCGCTACCAAGGGCCTTATCAGGTAGGGAAGTCTTACATGCGGTCAATCCTGAAATCACTGACGTTGCTGATGGCGCTGTTGTTTTGCAACGCCGCCATGGCCGCTATCGACAACAAAGATGTGCTGAACAAAGTTGTCGACCGGTACGAGGCCGTTGCATCCACATGGGCAACCACGATCAGTGGTTACGCCAGCTGGCTTTTCTGGTGCCTGGTGACGATCAGCCTGGTCTGGACCTTTGGTCTCATGGCATTGCGCAAAGCTGACATTGGCGAGTTCTTTGCCGAATTTATCCGGTTCATCATGTTTACCGGGTTCTTTTACTGGCTGCTTGCCAATGCGGCAACCTGTGGAACTGCAGCGTGCCCGTCCGGGCAGGGGATTGGCCCTTCCATCATCAATGGTGTGGCCAGGATCGGCGCCAAGGCAGCGGGTATTTCAGACACCGTGACGCCTTCGTCGATCGTGGACATAGGCTTCGAACTGTTTGACAAGGTGTCAGATAACTCGAGCTGGTGGGAACCTGTAGACAGCGTGGTCGGGTTCATTCTGGCCGGGATCATCCTCGTCGTCCTGGCGTTGGTCGCAATCAACATGTTGCTCCTGTTGATTACCGGTTGGGTGATGATGTACGCCGGTATTTTCTTCCTCGGTTTTGGCGGTGCTCGCTGGACCTCCGACATGGCGCTCAACTATTTCAAGTCGGTGATTGGCCTGGGCGCGCAGTTGATGACAATGGCGCTGCTGGTCGGTATCGGTAAAAGCTTCCTGGATGAGTATTACCGGGATATGCAGACCGGTCTGCATTTCCAGGAAATGGCCGTCATCATGATCATTGCGATCACGTTGCTGGTACTCGTCAACAAAGTGCCAGGTGCCGTTGCCGGCATCATGTCGGGGTCGAGCATTGGCAACTCAGGCATTGGCAACTTCGGTGCCGGTGCGGCCGTGGGGGCCGCCAGCATGGCAGCCTCGGCGCTTTCGACCGGCTCGTCCGTGCTGAAAGCGGGCGCTTCGGGCTTGATGGGCGGGGCCGCCAGTTTCGCCGGTGGTGCTCATTCGCTCTATTCCGCATTCAAAGGCGCTCAATCCAACGTTTCGGCAGGTACGGACTTCGCATCGCGCATGTTTGGCGGCGGCGGTAGTGGTGGTGGCGGTTCGAGTCCCCTGGGAGGTGCGATGGGGTTGGCTGCTACGGCATCGGGCGAGAGCGGTGGCGGGGCTTCGGCCTCCATGGGCGCTGCGGGAGCAGCAGGAGGCTCGTCGGAGGGTGGCTCCGCAGGTATGGCCCAGGCCAGCGATACCGGTAGCGCGGGTGGTGGCGGGGCCGACGGTGGCCAGCCAGCGGCAAGTGGCAGTGGCTCCGATGGCAAAGGTGGCGGCAGCTCATCCAGCAAGATGGGGACTGCAGGCCGAATTGCTCTGGATATGGGCGCCAACCTGGCTTCCGGTGTGGGGCGAATGGCCCAGGCGCGCATCGATAATACGCTTGGCGGCAAGCTGGCAGCGCAGATTTCACAGGGAGGCGCCGGCGACGCTGCAAGTTCGAACACTGCCTCGTCGAGTCGCAGCTTCGACCCCGCTTCGGAAGTGGCGGCCTACCGCGACAGCAAACAGGAAAAAGCCTGAAAAAGGGATGAACATGACTTTCGCAAAGATTCTGCCGACGGCCTTGCTGGCCACCACCTTCGCCATCGCCCTGCCCGCCGAGGCCAAGGACCCGTGCGCCACGGTGATGTGCATGTTCGGCAAGCTCAAGGGCGTGGTGGTGGCGGAGTGCGAGGAGCCGATTGCAGACTACTTCGACATCGTCGAGCGGCACCATGGCGACATCAAGCCCGATCAGACTGCCAATGCCCGCAAGTCTTTCCTCGACCAGTGCGAGAAAGCCGACCCGGATGCCACCCAGTCGATCAACGACAAGTTCGGCAAGGTCTTCTGAGGCGCGCCCCATGCCATTCGTTGCCGATGTGCCGCCACCTGCCCTGAGCGAGCCGATCGCCTGCTCGATCATGGCGGCGGTGAAGTACGAGCTGCCGGTGAACATCGTCCTCGCCGTGGCCGGCCAGGAAGGCGGCAAACCGGGCCAGTGGGTGCGCAACAGCAACGGCACCTACGACGTCGGGCCGATGCAGTTCAACACCGCCTACCTGCGTGAGCTGTCACGCTACGGCATCACCGCCAAGGACGTCGAACAGGGTGGCTGCTATTCCTACGAACTGGCGGCCTGGCGCATCCGTGGCCATGTGCGCAACGACCGTGGCGACCTGTGGACGCGGGTCGCCAACTACCACTCGCGCACCCCGGCGATCAACGCCCGCTACCGCCAGCTGGTGATGCGCCGCGCCGCCTATTGGGCCGACTGGCTGGACGCACGCTTTGCCACGCAACAGGTGGCACAGGGCACGGTCGTGACCGGTGTGCCTGGCGAGACGCCCGGAGTGAAACCGGTGGCCAAGGTTGTCGCGGCCGAGCCGGTCGTAACCCAGGCGCCGGCCGGTACGTCTTCGTATGTGCCGCGCGGCCTGGTCGTGGGGAGCAATTGATGAAAACCGTGGTTTCAGATATCGCGGTATGCCACCAGACTCTTCGGGCGACCTGGGTGCTGCGAATCCAGACACCGCCGCAGAACGCAACATGTCTAGCGGCAGCTACAAGAAGTCCACTCCTCAATCCTGGTCAGGAACCCGCACCATGAAAATGATCGTACAGCCATTGGCAATCCTGATGGCCGTCTTCGCCCTGAGCGCCTGCGGCAAGGGCAGCGCTGACTATGAAGTCAACGCCACCAACTGCGCACCCGAGCACGTCAAGACCCTGCCGGAAGGCGCCAAGCGTGACACCTTGGTCGAAGGATGCATGAGCCGGTGATGCGTCACCTGCCCATGAACTGGCTGCGCTGGGCAATGTTGTTCAGCGCGGCATTGCTGGCCGGCTGCCTGGATAAGGAAGAGCCGATGATCGAGGCCAGTTCGCAAACCTGTACGCCGCAATTCTGGAAGACGCTTGCGGAAGGCAAGCGTCGGGACGACCTGGTGGAGCGCTGCATGACCCGGGGTGGTTACAAGCACAGCGTGCCCCAGACCTTCTAATAGGACTGAATGGAAGCTATGAGACTCAAGAATGGTTCAATGGCCGCCGCTCCCTTTGTGCAGCGCCGCCTGGTAGTGGGGAGCAATTGATGAAAACCATGGTCTCAGCCGTCGCGGCTCGTTTACACCCCCAGCAGGCGGCCTGCCTGCACAGTGAATCCAAACAGGGACCCGCCAAGAGGCGATTGCAAGGAGTGACGGTTTGAACCGCCCAACATCCGGTGCCTGCGCACCCACTGCCGATAGCTCATCGGCCCGTCACAAGAGCATCAGTGCGCGGCTGCGCCTGAGCTCGCTGATCCCCCTCGTGCTGGGAGCCTGTGTGCTGCTGCCGGCGACCTTTTCTTCCGTTCATGCCAAGGAGATTTCCATGCAAGACAATCAAGGCCAGTACCAACCCTACAAACCTGGCATGAAACTGCCTGATGGCGTGTTTCCGCCGATGCAGGGTTATACCCATGCCGACTTGATCGCCGCCGCACAGCTACGTGTGGAAGCATTCATGAAGGCACAGGACGTGGATCCGACCTTGGCCCGTGAGTCGCTCATCGCTCTGGCCACTCACCTGAATACCCAGTTCGAGAAGGAAGGTATCGAGTACCAGATCTCCAGCTGGTACCAGAAACCCTACGACGACCCTGCAGCCCGCGCCCGCAGTGTTGAGCGCATGGGTGAGGACTTTGGCGGAGCAGCTGTGGATGCTGCGGCTGATTCGCTGAGCGGTTCGCCGCTCCTGCACAAGGGCAAGGAGTTCTACAAGGAATTCATCGGCGCCGCAGGTGATGGTGTGCACGACCTGATCGTGTCCCTGAACCAGAAGCGTTCCTGACGCTGCCCCCGGCGTGCCTGCGCGCTGGGTGTTTGAACCTTACGTCTTGCCCAAGCTGTACTTCATAGGGATATGACATGAGCGATGCTTTGCGCTTCACGGTGTACTTCGATGGCACCGGCAACAACAAAGACCTGAACACGCCCGAGGGTACGCAGACCAACGTCGCCCGGCTTTTCGACCTGGACACGGCCAAAGGCACCAACCTGGCGCGAAACTCGGGCCATGCGCCGCAGCAGTACGACGCACAGGACCGGTCCGGCCAATCGGAGAAGGTCTATTTCGATGGCGTTGGCAGCCAGGGCAAAACCTCCGCTCGCTCTGCATTGGAAGGTGGCACCGGCCTGGGCGGTCAGGAGCGGATCGACCAGGCCTATGACGCCATCGTTGCCTTTCACAACAAGTATCCCGACCAGAAGGTCGACGTGAACATCGTCGGCTTCAGCCGTGGTGCGGCACAGTCCCGTGCACTGGCCAACGAATTCATCGAGCGTGGTGTGCCAAAGCTCGACAGCCGGGGCAAAGCCACCGGAGAGTTTCTGATCCCGCCGGGCCAGGCCCATGTCAACAAGCTGGGCATCTTCGATACCGTCGCCTCCTATGGCAACGCGATGTCGGATACCCACCTGGGCAAGAATCTGGAAATCGGCAAGAACGTCGATTCGACCACGCACCTGGTGGCGGCCAACGAGTACCGTGACACGTTTCGCCTGACCAGCGCTCTGCGCAATGACGACAACTCGCGCATCGAAGAGCTGAAGTTCGCAGGTGCCCACTCGCAGGTCGGCGGCGGTTACAAGAACGATGTGCTGGCGGCGGGCCCGCTGGCGGTGATGTACGACCGGCTGCAAGCGGCGGGCATCGAGATGAAACCGATGCAACAGGAAGACATTCAGCGCATCGGCCAGTACAACGACGTGATCAAGAGCCCGGAAAAGGTCCAGCAAGCGCTGATCGACTCACGTTTGCTCAATGGTAATGATGCGTTCTCCCGGGGCGCCGATGGTGCCTACCAGAAAGTCGACAACACGCCCTTTCCCATGGAACGAGGGACGATCAATGTCTTCGATCGTCAGGCCAAACCGTTCGACCATGAGGTCAATGGGCGCGGCGTCATTTTCGAGAACGATGCTTCGCTGAGCAAAAGCGGTATTCAACGTGGTGCGGAGTCCGTGGGCAGCTGGTTCTCGGAAATGGGCAGCCAGCTGAAGGACCGAGCATCCGAGTTCATTGGCAAGCGCAGCGTAGCCGAGCGTAAGGAATCACGGACTGAAGACTCGTTTGAGCGGGAGCTGGCGAAACTTCAGGAGGCGTCGAAACAGCAAAGCCAGGACATGGCCGATAGCATGTCTCATTCGCGGCCTGAGCAAGGCTTCATCAGCGGTCTGAACCTGCAAGCCGTCCCCGTACCTGCAAGCAGCAAACAAGGCCAGCAACTGGACCCCCAAGCCCAACAACGCAGCGACTCTTTCAAAGCCATGGAAGAAAAAGCCCGCAGCCTCAACCCCTCGGCCAGCGTCGGCGAAGCGTCGCAAAGCGGCCGCAAGGCCACCAGCGGTATGGTCATGGGCCTGGACGAGCACCACATCCTGCAGAAGGTCGGCCAGAGCGACCAGTTCGTCATCCATGACCGCCGCGATGTCGACCCGGGCCGTAACTTCCAGGTGGGCAAGAGCACAGCCATCGTGAACGAAAAAGGCATCGGCGAAATGGCCCGTAATGTGGCACCGAAGCTGGAACTGGAAACGGGCTGGTCCCAGGCGATGCGCCGGTGATCGAACCTTGCCTCCACGCGCCACCCCGCCTGCACCTCGCCAACGGCACCCTGGAAGCGCTGAAGTGGCTGGCCCTGCTGCTGATGACCGGCGACCACGTGAACAAGTACCTGTTCAACGAAACCCTGCCCTACCTGTTCGAGGCCGGGCGTGTGGCGATGCCGTTGTTCGTGATGGTGCTGGGCTACAACCTGGCGCGCCCGGGCGCGTTCGAACGGGGTGTGCACAGGCGTGCCGCCAAGCGCCTGTTTTTGTTCGGCCTGCTGGCCACGCCGCCGTTCCTTGCCCTGGGTGGCCAGTGGTGGGGCGGTTGGTATCCGTTGAACATCCTCTTCGCGTTGCTGGTGATCACCCTGACTGCCGCGGCCTGTGAGCGTGCTGCTGCCAGGCAGAAGCATTACTGGGTCGTGGCCTTGCTGGTGTTCACAGGCGGTGGGGCACTGGTCGAGTTCTGGTGGCCGGCGGTGCTGCTCGGGCTGAGCACGCTCTGGTATGTAAGACGTCCGAACATCATGGCCGCCCTGGGCGTCGTGGTTTCGTTTGCGGGCCTGTCGCTGATCAACGGCAACAGCTGGGCCGTCGCGGCCCTGCCCGTGTTGCTGCTGGCGACGCGCCTGCCGCTGAAGCTGCCGCGCTGGCGCTGGCTGTTCTATGCCTATTACCCGCTGCACCTGCTGGCGCTGTTGCTGATCCGCATTCCGATGGCCAAGGCCGGATACCTGTTCTTTATATGAAAAGAAAGCCCATGGACGATCCGAAAAACGCCTGTCCGGACGCAGGGCAGGCCCTGGAAGCCCAGGCCCAGGCGCTGGCCCTCGAACAGGCCGCGCTGCTCGACGGCAGCCCGCTGCAGGCGCGCTACAACCAGGCCCTGGGCGAATACGTCGAGCACAAGGCCGAGCAGGCCGGGGCCCTGGAACAGCGCCTGGAGGCGCTGGTAGACCGCCAGCAGGCACAGTTGCAGCAAAGCCTGGCCGCACGCCCTGGCTGGATTGCCTTGCCGTCGACGCGGGCTGCCTGGGACCAGGCCAACCAGCGCTGCCAGGCGCGCCTGCAACAGCTGCAAGGCCGCCTGGAGCGCGTCCAGGACCTGCACCATGGCATGGGCTTGTACACCCCACGCATCGAAGAACTGGCAGTGCGCAGGCTACGCGCCGAGCAGCCGGAACTGGCCGAGCAGTGGAGCCTGCAACGCCAGGCCGAGCGGGCCTTGAGCGAAACCCAGCGGCGCAGCCAGGCCCAGGAGCCTGGCCGTTCGCGCACCTCATCGCCCTGACCGGCATTTTCATTTTCCATTCCCTTCGTTCACGGAGCGAACCCATGAAACACAACAACGCCGTCGGCCCGCAGATCCGCGGTGGCCAGCGCAGCCAGGGCAACGCCTGGCAGGCCCTGCTGGCGATCCTGTTCCTGATCGCCGGCCTGGCCACGGCCACGCAGTTCTTCGCCCACCAGTTCAACAACCATGCCTCGCTGGGCGGCAACCTGAACGGCGTTTATCCCCCGTGGATGATCCTGGTGTGGGCGAGCAAATGGTCGGGCCAGTATCAGGACCCACTGATGCGTGCCGGCTCCCTGGGTATGCTGGTCAGCGCTGCCGGCCTGATGGCGCTGATGGTGATCCGCCTGATCATGAACAACAGCGCCAAGGGCAATGCCTTCCTCCACGGCTCGGCGCGCTGGGGCGAGCGCAAGGACATCGAGAACGCCGGCCTGCTGGCCGACGACGGCGTCTATGTCGGCGCCTGGCTGGACAAGCGCAACAAGCTCCACTACCTGCGCCACAACGGCCCGGAGCATATCCTGACCTTCGCCCCGACCCGCAGCGGCAAGGGCGTCGGCCTGGTGATCCCGACCTTGCTGTCGTGGAAGCACAGCGCGGTGATCACCGACCTCAAGGGCGAACTGTGGGCGCTGACCGCCGGCTGGCGCCAGCAGCACGCCGGCAACCGCGTGCTGCGCTTCGAGCCGGCCACGGCCAATGGCTGCGTGGGCTGGAACCCGCTGGAGGAAATCCGCCTGGGCACCGAGTTCGAGGTGGGTGACGTGCAGAACCTGGCGACCTTGATCGTCGACCCGGACGGCAAGGGCCTCAACGACCATTGGCAGAAGACCTCCCAGGCCATGCTGGTCGGCTGCATCCTGCACCTGTGCTACCGCTCGCTGGACGAGGGTGGCGTGGCCAGCCTGCCGGCGCTGGACGCCATGCTCGCCGACCCGTCGCGGCCGATCAGCGAGCTGTGGGAGGAGATGACCCACTACGGCCACCTCGACGGCGAGAACCACCCGTTGGTGGGCTCGGCCGCGCGCGACATGCTCGACCGCCCGGCGGAAGAGGCCGGCTCCGTGCTGTCGACCGCCAAGTCGTACCTGTCGCTGTTCCGCGACCCGATCGTGGCGCGCAACGTCGCCCGCTCGGCGTTCAAGATCCGCGACCTGATGAACCATGACGACCCGGTGAGCCTGTTCATCATCACCCAGCCCAACGACAAGGCGCGCCTGCGCCCGCTGGTGCGCATCCTGGTGAACATGATCGTGCGCCTGCTGGCCGACAAGATGGACTTCGAGGACGGCCGGCCCAAGGCCCACTACAAGCATCGCCTGCTGATGATGCTCGACGAGTTCCCGAGCCTGGGCAAGCTGGACATCATGCAGGAGTCGCTGGCCTTCGTCGCCGGCTACGGCATCAAGTGCTACCTGATCATCCAGGACCTGTCGCAGCTGCAGGAATTCTACGGGCAGAACGAGAGCATCACCTCCAACTGCCATATCCAGAACGCCTACCCGCCGAACCGCGTGGAGACCGCCGAGCACCTGTCCAAGCTCACCGGCCAGACCACCATCGTCAAGGAGCAGGTCACCACCAGCGGCCGCCGTTCCAGCGCGCTGCTGGGCCAGGTTTCGCGCACCCTCCAGGAAGTGCAGCGGCCGCTGCTGACCACCGACGAGGCCCTGCGCATGCCCGGCCCGCGCAAGGACAGCCAGGGCAATATCGAAGAAGCGGGCGACATGGTGGTGTACTGCGCCGGCTACCCGGCGTTCTACGGCAAGCAGCCGCTGTACTTCCAGGACCCGATCTTCCTCGCCCGGGCCAAGGTGCCGGCACCGCGGGAAAGCGACCGCACCCTCGAGCTGCCGGCATGAAACGCCCGCTGACCCTGCTCGCGGTGCTGGCCATCCTGGCCTTCTGCGGGTTGCCGCTGGTGTTGCACGGCGGTGCCCGGATCAACGTCACCAGCAGCTTTCCACCAGGGATCTACTGGGTGGTCGACAAGGCGCCGGAGAAGGGCGACCTGGTGCTGTTCTGCCCGCCTGAAAGCGAGGTGTTCAGCCTCGCCCACGCGCGTGGCTACCTGGCCGGCGGGCCTTGCCCGGGCGGCTACATGCACCTGCTCAAGCGCCTGGTCGGTACGGCAGGTGACGATGTGGCAATCGACGCCGATGGGGTCCGGGTCAATGGCCAGCTGCAGGCGCGCAGCCAGCCTCTGCAACGCGACCCCAGCGGGCGGCCGATGCCGCACCCGGCGGCAGCGCGTTTTCGCCTGCAGGACGCCCAGGTGCTGATGCTGTCCGACTACAGCCGGCTGTCGTTCGACGGCCGCTATTTCGGTGCCGTGCCCGAGGCGCAGCTGGGTGAGGTGGTGGAACCCTGGCTGGTATGGCAGCGTGAGCAATCGTTACCCTAGCCTCACTCATCCGAGTAAATAGTTGTGGTAATGGTACTTGGCAGTTGATGGTTTTTTGCTATTATTCAGATCCCGCCTTTTTGTCTGGAACGCTTGTTCTAGAGCCTTCGAATTAAGTTTCAGTTAAGTTTTCCCCGCTAGCGTAGGCATCCAGTCAGTGAAGACTGTGATTAATCGCCGATGCGCGTCATCTAAATCTGCGCATAGCCAGAATCTTTCACCGGTAAAATGGATTTACCTACACACCGTCAAGAGGATGAATCATGCCCGTAAAGGACCCATCCAAGGTCGTTCCGCCAGCCCCTGCGGAGAGCGCCGATGCCGCCCTGAAGCACATCGTCGACGGCTTCCTGCGCTTTCACCATGACGTCTTCCCCGACCAGCAGGAGCTGTTCAAGAAGCTCGCCACCGCGCAAACCCCGCGTGCCATGTTCATCACCTGCGCCGACTCGCGCATCGTCCCCGAGCTGATCACCCAGAGCTCGCCGGGCGACCTGTTCGTGACCCGTAACGTCGGCAACGTGGTACCGCCGTATGGCCAGATGAACGGCGGCGTGTCCAGCGCCATCGAGTACGCCGTGCTGGCGCTGAAAGTGCACCACATCATCATCTGCGGCCACTCCGACTGCGGTGCCATGCGTGCCGTGCTCAACCCCCACTCGCTGGACAAGATGCCCACCGTCGGTGCCTGGCTGCGCCACGCCGAAGTGGCCCGCACTGTGGTCGAGAACAACTGCTCGTGCGGCAGCGAACACGAAAGCATGCAGGTGCTGACCAAGGAAAACGTCATCGCCCAGCTGCACCACCTGCGCACCCACCCGTCGGTGGCTTCGCGCCTGGCGGCGGGCCAGTTGTACATCCACGGCTGGGTCTACGACATCGAGACCAGCAAGATCGAAGCCTACGACGCCGCCAGCGACAGCTTCATGCCCCTGGCCGCCGGCCAGCCGGTGCCCTGCGCCACTCCGAGAGGCCGCTACTGAGCGACCCGTCCAAGCTGAATCCTGAATAGCCGGCTGCACCCCTTGCGGGTGTGGCGCGGCCTTCGGCTGCCTTGAAAATGCCCTGACTGCCCTGCCGGCAATCCCGCTGGCGGCCCGCGCCTGCGCGCTCGTCAGGGGCCAAACGTGCCCACGGCCAGGGGAATGGCCGTGCGTCAGAGAAAGGAGAATGATGGTGAACATGACACAGTTGAAAGCGGCCCTGCCGCGTGAGTTGCTGGCGTCGGTGGTGGTATTCCTGGTCGCCCTGCCGTTGTGCATGGGCATCGCGATCGCCTCGGGCATGCCGCCGGCCAAGGGCCTGATCACCGGCATCATCGGCGGTATCGTGGTCGGCTTCATGGCCGGCTCGCCGCTGCAGGTCAGCGGCCCGGCGGCGGGCCTGGCGGTGCTGGTGTTCGAGCTGGTGCGCCAGCACGGCATGGCCATGCTCGGGCCGATCCTGCTGCTGGCCGGGATCCTCCAGCTGCTGGCCGGGCGCCTGCGCCTGGGCTGCTGGTTCCGGGTCACGGCGCCGGCGGTGGTGTACGGCATGCTCGCTGGTATCGGCGTGCTGATCGTGCTGTCCCAGGTGCATGTGATGTTCGACACCGCGCCACAGCCCTCGGGCCTGCAGAACCTGCTGGAATTCCCGTCCACCGTGGCCGCGGCGCTGCCCCAGGAAAGCGCCGGCGCTGGCTGGATGGCCGGTGCGCTGGGCCTGGGCACCATCGCCATCATGTGGGGCTGGGAGCGCTTGCGCCCGCAGCGGCTGCGCTTCGTGCCCGGTGCCTTGCTGGGCGTGGCGGCGATGACCGCGATCGCCATGTGGCTGGCGCTGCCGGTGAACCGCGTGCAGGTGCCGGCGGACCTGTCCGAGGCCATCGACTGGATCCGCCCGGACGACTTGCTCAAGCTGGCCGACCCGACCCTGCTGGTGGCGGCCTTCGCCCTGGCCTTCATCGCCAGCGCCGAGACCCTGCTGTCGGCGGCCGCAGTCGACCGCATGCACAGCGGCCAGCGCTCGGACTTCGACCGCGAGCTGTCGGCCCAGGGCATCGGCAACATGCTCTGCGGTGTGCTCGGCGCGTTGCCGATGACCGGGGTGATCGTGCGCAGCTCGGCCAACGTCCAGGCCGGCGCACAGACCCGTGCTTCGGCGATCCTGCACGGCCTGTGGTTGCTGGCGTTCGTGGTGGTGCTGAGCAGCGTGCTGCAGCAGATCCCGGTGGCCAGCCTTGCCGGCGTGCTGGTGTTCACTGGCGTGAAACTGGTGGATTTCAAGGCATTCAAGGGCCTGGGTCGCTATGGCCGGATGCCGATGTTCACCTACGCGGCCACCGCCCTGGCGATCATCTTCACCGACCTGCTGACCGGTGTGCTGCTGGGCTTTGCCCTGACCCTGCTGAAGCTGGCGTTCAAGGCGGCGCGGCTGAAGATCAACCTGGTGAGCCTGGAGAAGGCGGGGCACATGGAATTGCGCCTGAGCGGTGCGGCGACCTTCCTCAAGGTGCCGGCGCTGACCCAGGTGCTCGATAGTGTGCCGGCGGGGACCACCTTGCATGTGCCGTTGAGCAACCTGAGCTACATCGACCACTCGTGCCTGGAACTGCTCGAGGACTGGAGCCGGAGCAATGCCAGCAATGGCGCGCGGTTGGTGATCGAGCAGCGGCGGTTGAAGCGGCGGATCGAAGGGCGGATGCGCACCACGGCGGGAGTGGGTGCCTGAGCTGAAGAGCTCTGTTGCCTGACCTGGCCTCTTCGCGGGTAAACCCGCTCCCACAGGTACTGCACAGCTCTTTTAGGACTGTAGGGCACCTGTGGGAGCGGGTTTACCCGCGAAGAGGCCCGGTCAGGTTACTCAGGCCGGCTGGCCCAGCTCCACACCGAGCTGGCGCGAAAGGCATGGCCAGCGCTTCCAGGCTGCGCCGGTTTCCGGGCTGCTCAGGGTGTCCCGGTAGGCTTCAACCGATTCCGCCGCGAAGCTCTGGTCGTCGAGCATCTCGTCCACCGAATGGTGCACCACCTCGTCCAGCTGGTTGGCGAAGGTCTCGCCGATCAACTGGTGGGCGATCAGGTTGGCCACCGTGGTATCGACCGGAATCAACGGTTGCTGGAAGTGGCGGATGTACAGGTCGTTGACCTCTTCCACCAGCCGGTGCGCCAGGTACGCCTCATCCAGCAGGCAGTCCAGGCCGACATGCCCCTGCATCAAGCTCGGCGGCTGCAGGAAATAGGCCTCGGCAATTTTCAGCACAGGTTTGATCTGCGATTCGATACCGGCTTCGCGGGCTACCTCGTGAGCGGCCTCCAGCAGCTCCGGAACCTGGTCGATATAAGCGCTGACGAAGCTCGCCAAAGTACCCTGTGCGTCCTGCTCAGGCAGTTGGATCGAGGGGTGCAGGTGGGGCAGTTGCAGCTCGAGACGCTCTTTCAGCTGGCCGGTGCGGCCTTCGTGATTGTGGGCTTGGCGAATCTGCTCGCGTACAGCAGCGATGTTCATGACAACTCCAGGGACAAGACGTTTCAAACGGAAGACACTAACTTAGCTCGGTATACGGAATACCTAAGACGCATTTGTTATAAGTCACGCAAACGTGTGCGCACTTGGCTATATGTTGACGCCATTATTGTGCCACACCCTATCTAGCACGCGTATCGGACGCTGTTTCCCCTTTTCATGACGATCATTTCATCGGCGTCGTTGCGGGCCGTTGGTCGCTGTCTATACTCCCGGTGAACGTGATTCGTGATGAGGCCCAGCTGCTTTCAGCAGGGGCTCGGTCGTCGAAGCCAGGCAGTCTTGACCGCCGTTCCCTCTTGCCGCAGGCCATGCCTCCGGGACTACAAGAACGAGAAGGGGAACCCGCAATGATGCGACATCCACATGTCTGGATGGGCCTCCTGTTGTGGTCGGTTTTTGGTCAGGCCAACGCCGCCTGGACCGTGAACATGCACCCGGGGGCAACGGAAGTCTCCAACGCCGTGTTCGACCTGCACATGACCATCTTCTGGATCTGCGTGATCATCGGCATCGTGGTCTTTGGTGCGATGTTCTGGTCGATGGTCATCCACCGGCGTTCCACCGGCCAGCAGCCGGCACATTTCCACGAGCACACCTGGGTGGAAATCCTCTGGACCATCGTGCCCTTCCTGATCCTGGTGGCCATGGCCATCCCGGCCACCAAGACGCTGATCGACATCTATGACGCCAGCGAGTCGGACCTCGACATCCAGGTCACCGGCTACCAGTGGAAGTGGCACTACAAATACCTGGGCCAGGACGTGGAGTTCTTCAGCAACCTGGCCACCCCCGCCGAGCAGATCCACAACCAGGCGCCCAAGGACGAGCACTACCTGCTCGAAGTCGACCAGCCGCTGGTGCTGCCGGTGGGCGCCAAGGTGCGCTTCCTGGTCACTGCCGCCGATGTCATCCACTCCTGGTGGGTGCCGGCCTTCGCGGTCAAGCGTGACGCCATCCCCGGGTTCGTCAACGAGGCCTGGGCGCGTATCGACAAGCCCGGCATCTATCGCGGCCAGTGCACCGAACTGTGCGGCAAGGACCACGGTTTCATGCCGGTGGTGGTCGAGGTCAAGTCCAAGGCCGACTACGAGACCTGGCTTGGCGAGCGCAAGGCCGAGGCGGCCAAGCTCAAGGAGCTGACCAGCAAGGAATGGACGCTCGAGGAACTGGTCGAGCGCGGCGACAAGGTCTACCACACCACTTGCGTGGCCTGTCACCAGGCCGAAGGCCAGGGCCTGCCGCCGATGTTCCCGGCGCTCAAGGGCTCGAAAGTGGCCACCGGGCCGAAGGAAGAACACTTGAGCGTGGTGTTCCATGGGCGCCCGGGCACGGCGATGGCCGCGTTCGGCAAGCAGCTCTCGGAAGTCGACATCGCCGCCGTGGTCACCTACGAGCGCAACGCCTGGGGCAACAACAAGGGCGACATGGTCACGCCGAAGGACGTGCTGGCGCTCAAGCAGGCGGATGCGAAGTGAAGCGGGTTTCGCGCGGCAATCAGCGGATTGCAGGAGACAGGACATGAGTGCAGTGATCGACGACCACGCCCACGGCCATGAACACGCCCACGGCCCGGCCAAGGGCCTGATGCGCTGGGTGCTGACCACCAACCACAAGGACATCGGCACCATGTACCTGTGGTTCGCCTTCATGATGTTCCTGCTCGGCGGCTCGTTCGCCATGGTGATCCGCGCCGAGCTGTTCCAGCCCGGGCTGCAGATCGTGGAACCGGCGTTCTTCAACCAGATGACCACCATGCACGGCCTGATCATGGTGTTCGGCGCGGTGATGCCGGCCTTCGTCGGCCTGGCCAACTGGATGATCCCACTGATGGTCGGCGCGCCGGACATGGCCCTGCCGCGGATGAACAACTTCAGCTTCTGGCTGCTGCCGGCGGCCTTCCTGCTGCTGGTCTCGACCCTCTTCACCCCTGGCGGCGGGCCGAACTTCGGCTGGACCTTCTACGCCCCGCTGTCGACCACCTACGCGCCGGCCAGCGTGACCTTCTTCATCTTCGCCATCCACCTGATGGGCATCAGCTCGATCATGGGCGCGATCAACGTGATCGCCACCATCCTCAACCTGCGCGCCCCGGGCATGACCCTGATGAAGATGCCGCTGTTCGTCTGGACCTGGCTGATCACCGCATTCCTGCTGATCGCGGTGATGCCGGTGCTGGCCGGCGTGGTGACCATGATGCTGATGGACATCCACTTCGGCACCAGCTTCTTCAGCGCCGCCGGCGGTGGTGACCCGGTCCTGTTCCAGCACGTGTTCTGGTTCTTCGGCCACCCCGAGGTGTACATCATGATCCTGCCGGCGTTCGGCGCGGTCAGCTCGATCATCCCGGCGTTCTCGCGCAAGCCGCTGTTCGGCTACACCTCCATGGTGTACGCCACCGGCGCGATCGCCTTCCTGTCGTTCATCGTCTGGGCCCACCACATGTTCGTGGTCGGCATCCCGGTGGTCGGCGAACTGTTCTTCATGTACGCCACCATGCTGATCGCCGTGCCCACCGGGGTGAAGGTGTTCAACTGGGTCAGCACCATGTGGGAAGGCTCGCTGAGCTTCGAGACACCGATGCTGTTCGCCATCGCCTTCGTCATCCTGTTCACCATCGGCGGTTTCTCCGGGTTGATGCTGGCCATCGCCCCGGCGGACTTCCAATACCACGACACCTACTTCGTGGTGGCGCACTTCCACTATGTGCTGGTGCCCGGGGCGATCTTCGGCATCTTTGCCTCGGCCTACTACTGGCTGCCGAAATGGACCGGCCACATGTACGACGAAACCCTCGGAAAGCTGCACTTCTGGCTGTCGTTCGTCGGCATGAACATGGCCTTCTTCCCCATGCACTTCGTCGGCCTGGCCGGCATGCCGCGGCGTATTCCCGACTACAACCTGCAGTTCGCCGACTTCAACATGGTGTCGTCGATCGGCGCCTTCCTGTTCGGCACCACGCAGATCTTCTTCCTGTTCATCGTCATCAAGTGCATCCGCGGCGGCGCGCCGGCCCCGGCCAAGCCCTGGGATGGTGCCGAGGGCCTGGAGTGGTCGGTCCCTTCGCCGGCGCCCTACCACACCTTCCAGACACCACCGGACGTGAAGTAGGAGCGCCGCCATGATCGGCTCGTCGCTCAAGCGCCTGGTCACCCGCCTGCTGCTGCTGGCGGTGGTGATGTTCGCCTTCGGCTTTGCCCTGGTGCCGATCTACGACGTGATGTGCAAGGCCTTCGGCATCAATGGCAAGACCGGCGGGCAGTACGAGGGCAGCCAGGTCAGCGACCCGGGCCGCTCGGTGCGGGTGCAGTTCATGTCGACCAATGCCGCCGACATGGTCTGGGACTTCTATTCCACGGCCGACCAGCTCGAGGTCAACCCGGGGGCGGTGAACCAGATGATCTTCATCGCCCACAACCCGACCGACCGGCCAATGAGCGCGCAAGCCATCCCCAGCATCACCCCGGCCGAGGCCGCGGCGTATTTCCACAAGACCGAGTGCTTCTGCTTTACCCAGCAGGTGCTGCAGCCCGGCGAACGCATCGAGATGCCGGTGCGCTTCATCGTCGACCGCGACCTGCCGGCCAGCGTGAAGCACCTGACACTGGCCTACACCTTGTTCGACATCACTGCGCGTCATCCGCCGGTTGCCCATGCCGCGGTGCAGAACGCCCAGGGCGCCCGCTAAGGGAAGGAGATCGGCAATGGCAAGTCATGACCACTACTACGTACCGGCGCAGAGCAAGTGGCCGATCATCGCCACCATCGGCATGTTCATCACGGTGTTCGGCCTGGGCACCTGGTTCAACGACATCAAGGCCGGCCACCCGTCGTCGCACGGGCCGCTGATCTTCTTCGTCGGCGCGTTGTTCCTGGCCTACATGCTGTTCGGCTGGTTCGGCGCGGTGGTCAAGGAGAGCCGGGCCGGGCTGTACAGCCCGCAGCTCGACCGCTCGTTCCGCTGGGGCATGAGCTGGTTCATCTTCTCGGAAGTGATGTTCTTCCTGGCCTTCTTCGGCGCGCTGTTCTACGTGCGCGTGCTGGCCGGGCCCTGGCTCGGCGGTGAAGGGGCCAAGGGCGTCGCGCACATGCTGTGGCCCTCCTTCGAGTTCACCTGGCCGCTGCTGCACACGCCGGACCCGAAACTGTTCCCGCCGCCCAAGGAAGTGATCGACCCCTGGCACCTGCCGCTGATCAACACCATCCTGCTGGTCAGCTCCAGCGTGACCATCACCATTGCCCACCATGCGCTGCGCCGCGACCATCGCGGCCCGCTGAAGCTGTGGATGGCGCTGACCATCCTGCTGGGCCTGAGCTTCATTGCGCTGCAGGCCTACGAGTACCACGAGGCCTACACCAAGCTGGGGCTGACCCTGGGCTCGGGCATCTACGGCGCGACCTTCTTCATGCTCACCGGCTTCCACGGCGCCCACGTGACCTTGGGCACGATCATCCTGATCGTGATGTTCGTGCGCATCCTGCGCGGGCACTTCAACCCCGACAAGCACTTCGGTTTCGAGGCGGCCAGCTGGTACTGGCACTTCGTCGATGTGGTGTGGGTGGGGCTGTTCATCTTCGTATACGTACTTTGAAGGCAGATAGAGAACCCTGTGGGAGCGGGTTTACCCGCGAAGCAGGCGCCGGGGTGGATGGCACGGGCTTCGCCCGTGTTCGCGGGTAAACCCGCTCCCACAGAGGTAGGTGAGGACTTCAGAAGGGGGCGTGGGACACCAGCTGGCCGCTGATGAACCCCCAGGCGACCAGGCCGACGGTCAGGACTGCCAGGGTCACCCGCACGGTCAGGGCCTTGAGCAGGCGGGTCGAGTGGTCGTCGTCCTTGACCAGGAACACCAGGCCACTGAACAGGCTGGCCACCGTGGCCAACAGCATCAGGACAATCGCTGCCTTTAGCATGGCGCTACTCCAGGGGGATGCAGTGATGGGGACAAGTATAGCGAGGCGCCTGTGAGGCCGTTTCGCCCGGGCTGGATACCGACCCTGGTGGTGCTCGCCTTGCTGCCGGGGCTGATCGCGCTCGGCTGCTGGCAGCTCGGCCGCGCCGATGAAAAGCGCGCCTTGCTGGCCACCTATGCCGAGCGCGAGGTCGAGCCTGCCCTGGCCACCAGCCAGTTGCCGCAGACCGAGGATGCCGCCTACCGCCGCGTGCACCTTTATGGTCGTTTCGATGCCGAACACAGCCTGCTGCTGGACAACCGCCTGCGTGACGGCCAGGCCGGTGTCGAGCTGCTGCAACCCTTCCATGACCAGCCCAGCGGCCTGTGGCTGCTGGTCAATCGCGGCTGGCTGCCGTGGCCGGATCGCCGCGTCCCGGTGCAGTTCAACACCCCCGACCGGGCCCTGGCGCTGGATGCCACCGTCTATGTGGCGCCTGGCACCCCCTTCCAGCTGCACCCCGACCCGGCGGGCGGCCAGTGGCCGCACCTGCTCACCGCGGTCGACCCGGCCACGCTCTGGCAGCAGCTCGGGCGCGAAGGCTTCGCCCATGAACTGCGCCTCGAACCCGGCCCGGCCAGCTATCGGCTGGGCTGGCCGATCGTTGCCCTGGGCCCGGAAAAACACCTGGGCTATGCCGTGCAATGGTTCGCCCTGGCCACCGCCCTGGTGCTGCTCTACCTCTACTTTGGCTGGCACCGCAAGAAGGAGAAAACCGATGGCCACCGCCACTCCACTGGACCTGCCTGAACGTAGCAAACCCAGAGCCCGCGGGCGTTTGCAGCTGATCCTGATTTTTCTGGTGGTGCTCGGGCCGATGGTCCTGGCCACCTGCATGTACAAGCTCAAGTTCTGGGTGCCGGAGGGGCGCAGCTACCACGGCGCGATGATCGGCAACGGCCAGAGCCGGGCCGATATCGGCATCGCCGGCGAGGACGAACGCTGGCAACTGCTGGTCAGCGCCCCGCAGGCCTGCGCCGAGGATTGCCAACGCCTGGTCTACCTGGTGCGGCAGATCCAGGTCGGCCTGGGCCGCGACGCCAGCCGCGCCAGCCATGCCCTGGCCGCGGCCCAGCCGCTGAGTGCCGAGTACCAGGCCCTGCTCGGCCGCGAGTATCCCCAACTGCAGCGCTACCCGCTGGACACCCAGCGCTACGGCCAGAAAGTCGGTGAAGTCGGCCCGCAACTGTGGATCGTCGACCCCCACGGCAACCTGGTGCTGCGCTACGACGCCAAGGTCAACGGCAAGCATGTGCTCGACGACCTGCGCCACCTGCTCAAGCTGTCCAACATCGGCTAGGAGCCTGCCATGGCCAGACCCGGTTTCCGCCTCGCTGTGTTCGCCACCCTGCTGGCACTGCTGGTCGTGCTGCTCGGTGCATACACCCGCCTGACCCACGCCGGCCTGGGCTGCCCCGACTGGCCAGGTTGCTATGGCTTCATCGGCGTGCCCAAGAGCGAGGCGCAGTTGGCCCACGCCGAGCTGCATTTCCCCGACCACCCGGTGGAGGAGGCCAAGGGCTGGGCCGAGATGGTCCACCGCTACTTCGCCGGCACCCTGGCCCTGGTGATCGCTCTGCTCGCCCTGCAGGCCGTGCGCCGGCATGCCCGCGATGGCCAGCCATACCGGCTGCCGGTGCTGTTGCTGGGTGTGGTGCTGGCCCAGGCGGCCTTCGGCATGTGGACGGTGACCCTCAAGCTGTGGCCGCAGGTGGTCACCGCACATCTGCTGGGCGGGTTCACCACCCTGAGCCTGCTGTTCCTGCTATCGCTGCGTCTATCCCGGGCCTTTGCGCCCTTGCCGAAACTGCCGTTGAGCCTGCGCCGGATAGCGGCGCTGGCCTTGCTGGTGGTGGTCGGGCAGATCGCCCTGGGCGGCTGGGTCAGCGCCAACTACGCGGCGGTCGCCTGCATCGACCTGCCCACCTGCCACGGCCAATGGTGGCCGGCGGCGGACTTCAGCAACGGCTTCCACCTGACCCAGCACGTCGGCCCCAACTACCTGGGCGGGCAGCTGGACAGCGATGCGCGCACGGCCATCCACGTCAGCCACCGCCTGGGCGCGCTGCTGGTGACCGGCGTGCTGCTGATGCTCGGCTGGAAGCTGCACCGCTGTGGCCTCACCGGCCTGGCGCGCCTGGTATTGCTGGCGCTGGCCTTGCAGGTGGGCCTGGGCATCAGCAACGTGCTGCTGCACCTGCCGCTGGCCGTGGCCGTGGCGCACAACGCCGGGGGCGCCCTGCTGCTGCTGAGCATGGTGCTGGTGAACTACCGCATCCGCGTGGTCGACAAGGTCCGCGTCGGGGTCGGCCAGGGCTGGCGGCTGCGGCCGGTGGCCGGCGTCGAGCTGCCCCATCACATGAGGAACGATTCGTGGCGACGCTTCTGACGGCCCGGCGGGCCGGCTGGCGCGACTACCTGGAGTTGACCAAGCCCAAGGTGGTGGTGCTGATGCTGATCACTTCGCTGGTGGGCATGTTCCTGGCGACCCGTGCGGGCGTCAGCTGGAGCGTGCTGCTGTTCGGCAACCTGGGCATTGCCCTGTGCGCGGGCGGTGCGGCGGTGGTCAACCACGTGGTCGACCGGCGCATCGATGCGCTGATGGCCCGCACCCACAAGCGCCCGCTGGCCCAGGGGCGGGTCGAGCCGCTGCCGGCGCTGCTGTTCGCCCTGGCCCTGGCGCTGCTGGGCATGGCCCTGCTGCTGGTGTTCACCAACGCCCTCACGGCCTGGCTGACCCTGGCCTCGCTGCTCGGCTATGCAGTGCTCTACACCGGCTTTCTCAAGCGTGCCACGCCGCAGAACATCGTGATCGGCGGCCTGGCCGGGGCCGCCCCGCCGCTGCTCGGCTGGGTGGCGGTGAGCGGGCATGTCAGCGCCGAACCGCTGCTGCTGGTGCTCATCATCTTCGCCTGGACCCCGCCGCACTTCTGGGCCCTGGCCATCCACCGCAAGGAGGAGTACGCCAAGGCCGACATCCCGATGCTGCCGGTGACCCACGGCGAGCGCTACACCAAGCTGCACATCCTGCTGTACAGCCTGATATTGCTGGCGGTGAGCCTGCTGCCCTACGCCATCCACATGAGCGGCCCGCTGTACCTGGCCTGTGCCCTGGCACTGGGCCTGCGCTTCCTGCAATGGGCCTGGGTGTTGTACCGTGGCAGCCGGCCGCACGCGGCGATCGGCACGTTCAAGTACTCCATCGGCTACCTGTTCGCGCTGTTCATCGCGTTGCTCGTTGACCACTACCTGTTGCTGAACCTATGACCCGAACCCAGAAAACCGTCTTCATCCTCGTTGCCCTGGTCGCGCTGATCATGGGCCTGACCGTCAACAAGGTGCTCAATGGCCGTGGCCAGCTCAACCCGACCGAGCTGATCGACGCCGGCATCATCCTCCTGCCACAGAGCCGCAGCGTGGCCGACGTGACCATGACCAACCAGGATGGCCAGCCGGTGCAGCTGGATGACCTCAAGGGCAAGTGGTCGCTGCTGTTCTTCGGCTACACCTACTGCCCGGACATCTGCCCGACCACCCTGGCGCAGTTGCGCCAGGTCAAGAGCGAGCTGCCCAAGGAAGCCGTGGACCGGCTGCAGGTGGTGCTGGTGAGCGTCGACCCGAACCGCGACACGCCGAACCAGCTCAAGCAGTACCTGGGTTATTTCGACAAGGATTTCGTCGGGGTGGCGGGGTCGATCGAGGACACCCAGAAGCTGGCCAATGCCTTGAGCATTCCGTTCATTCCGGCCGATACCAGCAAGCCGGGGTACACCGTGGATCACAGTGGCAACCTGGCGGTGGTCGGGCCGGATGGGCGTCAGCGCGGGTTCATTCGTGCGCCGTTCAACAACCAGAAGCTGGTGGCGCAGTTGCCCGGGCTGGTGAAGCAGGATTGAGCAGGCCCCCAAAAGCTTCGCGGGTAAACCCGCTCCCACAGGTACGGCACCGCCTGTGAGGCCTGTGCTATCCCTGTGGGAGCGGGTTTACCCGCGAAGAATCCAGCGCGATTTAACGGCTTAGAACGCCGGCACCACAGCGCCCTTGTACTTCTCGGTGATGAACTGCTTCACCTCAGGCGAGTGCAGCACTGCGGCCAGCTTCTGCATGTCGGCCGAGTCCTTGTTGTCCGGGCGGGCAACCAGGATGTTCACGTAAGGCGAGTCGCTGCCTTCGATGGCCAGGGCGTCCTTCTCCGGGTTCAGCTTGGCTTCCAGCGCGTAGTTGGTGTTGATCAGGGCGGCATCGACCTGGGTCAGCACGCGCGGGATGGTGGCTGCTTCCAGCTCACGGAACTTCACGTTCTTCGGATTCTCGGCAACATCCTTCACGGTCGACAGGATGTTCTTGTTGTCCTTGAGCTTGATCACACCGGCCTTGTCCAGCAGCAGCAGGGCACGGCCACCGTTGGTGGCGTCGTTGGGGATGACCACGGTGGCGCCGGAAGGCAGCTCGTCGAGCTTCTTGATCTTGGTCGAGTACACGCCCAACGGCTCGATGTGCACGCCAGCGACGCTCACCAGGCTGGTGCCCTTGGCCTTGTTGAACTCATCCAGGTACGGCTGGTGCTGGAAGAAGTTGGCGTCCAGGCGCTTCTCGGCCACTTGCACGTTCGGCTGGATGTAGTCGGTGAATTCTTTCACCTTGAGGTTCACGCCCTCTTTCGCCAACTGTGGTTTGACGAAGTTGAGAATCTCGGCGTGCGGCACCGGGGTGGCGGCGACGGTCAGGTCCCCCGCATGGGCCGAAAAGGCCGCGACGGCGGCGACGACAGCAAGCAGCTTCTTCATGAATCACTCCTTGTGAGGGCCGCGACGGCCCCCGAACGGGTCGGCCGGGCCGACCCCATTGGGGTTACTTACGGGAAAAATGCACGACCAGTTTGTCGCCCACGCTTTGCAGGACTTGAACCAGCACCAGCAACAGCACCACGGTGACCACCATCACGTCGGTCTGGAAGCGCTGGTAACCGAAGCGGATCGCCAGGTCGCCCAGGCCGCCGGCGCCGACCACGCCGGCCATGGCGGTGTACGACACCAGGGTGATGGCGGTGACGGTGATCGCCGCGAAGATGCCCGGGCGGGCTTCGGGCAGCAGCGCGCTGGTGATGATCTGGCGGGTGGTGGCGCCCATCGACTGGGTGGCCTCGATGATGCCGCGGTCCACTTCACGCAGGGCGGTCTCGACCAGGCGCGCGAAGAACGGCGTGGCCCCCACCACCAGCGGTGGAATGGCGCCGGCGACGCCCAGCGAGGTGCCGGTGATCAGCACGGTGAACGGGATCATCACGATCAGCAGGATGATGAACGGCAGCGAGCGCAGGATGTTGACCACCAGCGACAGCAGCGCATACACGCCCTTCTGCTCGAACATCTGCTTCGGCCCGCAGAGGAACAGCAGCACGCCCAGCGGCAGGCCGAGCAGCACGGTGAAGAACAGCGAGCCGAACAGCATGATCATGGTATCGACGGTGGCCAGCCAGATTTCGGCCCAGTCGACGTTGGCGAAGAAATTCAGGGCGTCCATCAACGCAGTACCTCCATATGTACGTCAGCTGCCTTGAAGCGGGCGAACGCCGCTTCCATGTCACCGCCGATCAGGGCGAGGGTGAGCTGGCCATAGGGGACATCCTTGATGCGGTCGATACGCCCGGCGAGGATGCTGTAGTCCACGCCGGTTTCGCGGGCCACGGTGCCCAGCAGCGGCGCGTAGGTGGCGTCACCCTGGAAGGTCAGGCGCACGATGCGGCCCGGCACATGGGCGAAGTCGTCGCGCTGCTCGCCTTCGTCGACCTGCTCGTCTTCCTGGACGAAGCGCTTGGTGGTCGGGTGCTGCGGGTGCAGGAACACCTCGGCCACCGAGCCCTGCTCGACGATCTGGCCGGCGTCCATCACCGCCACGCGGTCGCAGACCCGGCGGATCACGTCCATCTCGTGGGTGATCAGGACGATGGTCAGCTTCAGCTCGCGGTTGATCTCCGCCAGCAGTTGCAGCACCGAAGCGGTGGTCTGCGGGTCGAGGGCGCTGGTGGCCTCGTCGCACAGCAGGATCTTCGGGTTGGTCGACAGCGCGCGGGCGATGCCGACGCGCTGTTTCTGGCCGCCGGACAGCTGGGCCGGGTACTTCCTGGCGTGGTCGGAAAGACCGACGCGGGCCAGCAGCTCGGTGACGCGCTTGTCGATCTCGGCACGCGACAGCTCGCCGGCCAGGGTCAGCGGCAGCGCGACGTTGTCGGCGACAGTCTTGGAGGCCAGCAGGTTGAAGTGCTGGAAGATCATCCCGACCTGCTGGCGGAAGCCGCGCAGCTGGCTGGCGTTGAACGCGGTGACGTCTTCGCCGTCGACGATGATCGTGCCGCCGGAAGGTTCTTCCAGGCGGTTGATCAGGCGCAGCATGGTGCTCTTGCCGGCGCCGGAATGGCCGATCAGGCCGAATACCTGGCCGTTTTCGATGGTCAGGGTTGTCGGATTCAGTGCGGGGATTTCCCTACCGGCGACGCGGTAGGTTTTATGTACCTGTTGGAACTCGATCACGTAGCGAACCTTGTGGGGCGCATGGAATTTGGGGCAGCGGTTGGCTGGGTCGCGCATTTTAGCGTTTTCCCATAGCTGTTCTTAGCATTTATTTCGTAATGCACCAATCCTTCGGGCATAACGCGACAACCGGTAATCCTGATTGAACGCTCGGCAAAGCCTTCCAGTCACTACTTGAACAAGCCCGAAGCGGGCACGCCTGACGACTGATGAGGAAAGCCGACATGCCGAAGAAGACCCCGGACGCGCCCAAGCACAGCGAGGCTGCGGGCACCCAGACCCCTGACCGGGCCAACACCAATGCCAAGCTGCAGAGCCTTGAGGCGTTCCGCAGCGATGCTACCGGGCAGGCCTTGCGCACCAACCAGGGCGTCAAGGTCGCCGACAACCAGAACAGCCTCAAGGCTGGCGCACGCGGGCCGTCGCTGCTCGAAGACTTCATCATGCGCGAGAAGATCACCCACTTCGACCACGAGCGCATCCCGGAGCGTATCGTCCACGCCCGTGGCACCGGGGCCCATGGCTACTTCCAGAGCTACGGCTGCCATGCCGAGCTGACCAAGGCCGGCTTCCTCCAGGACCCGGAGAAGATCACCCCGGTGTTCGTGCGTTTTTCCACCGTGCAGGGGCCACGGGGTTCCGGCGATACCGTGCGGGATGTGCGTGGCTTTGCCGTGAAGTTCTATACCGATGAAGGCAATTTCGACCTGGTTGGCAACAACATGCCGGTGTTCTTTATCCAGGATGCGATCAAGTTCCCCGACTTCGTGCACGCGGTGAAGCCCGAGCCGCACAACGAGATGCCCACTGGTGGCTCGGCCCATGACACGTTCTGGGACTTCGTCTCGTTGGTGCCGGAGTCGGCGCACATGGTGATCTGGGCAATGTCCGACCGCGCCATCCCGCGCAGCCTGCGGATGATGGAGGGCTTTGGCGTACACACCTTCCGCCTGATCAACGCCCAAGGTGTGGCCAGCTTCGTCAAGTTTCACTGGAAGCCGCGCCAGGGTGTGCACTCGGTGTTGTGGGACGAAGCGCAGAAGCTCGCGGGCAAGGATACCGATTACCACCGCCGCGACCTGTGGGACGCGATCGAGACCGGCGATTACCCCGAGTGGGAGCTGGGTGTGCAGATTGTTCCCGAAGCCGATGAACACAAGTACGACTTCGACCTGCTCGACCCGACCAAGCTGATCCCCGAGGAGCTGGTGCCGGTCACCAAGCTTGGCAAGATGGTGCTCAACCGCAACCCGGACAACTTCTTCGCCGAAACCGAGCAGGTTGCCTTCTGCCCCGGGCACATCGTGCCGGGCATCGACTTCAGCAACGACCCGCTGCTCCAGGGCCGGCTGTTTTCCTACACCGACACGCAGATCAGCCGGCTGGGCGGGCCGAACTTCCATGAGATTCCGATCAACCGGCCAGTGGCGCCGAACCATAGCAGCCAGCGTGACGCCATGCACCGCATGACCCTGGACAAGGGCCGGGCTGCCTATGAGCCCAACACCATCGATGGCGGCTGGCCCAGGGAAACCCCGCCCGCCGCGCAGGACGGTGGCTTCGAGAGTTATCAGGAGCGTGTCGATGCGCACAAGATCCGCCAGCGCAGCGAGTCGTTCGGTGACCACTTCTCCCAGGCAGCGCTGTTCTTCCACAGCATGAGCCCGACCGAGCAGCAGCACATCGTCAAGGCCTACAGTTTCGAACTGGGCAAGGTGGAGCGCGAGGGTATCCGCCAGCGGGTGGTTGACGAGATTCTTGCCAATATCGACCTGAAGCTGGCGGCCGCCGTGGCGGGCAATCTGGGGCTGCCGGCGCCGAAGCAGGGCACGGTCAAGGTGAAAGGCAGCAAACCGGCGCAGTCAAAGGCGTTGAGCCAGATGAACCACCCCGGCGAGGTGGGCATCAAGGGGCGCAAGATCGCGGTGCTGGTGGCAGATGGCGTGGATGGTGCCAGTGTCGACAGGCTGGTCAAGGCGCTGGAGGCCGAAAGCGCCCGGCCGATGCTGCTGGGGCTGACCTCGGCACCGGTCAAGGCGGCGGGTGGCAAGGCATTGGCGGTGGATGCATCGATGGAGGGGATGCCGTCGGTGATGTTCGACGGGATTATCGTGCCCAAGGGCGTGGACAAGGCGCTGGCTGCGAGCGGGTTGGCCAAGCACTTCCTGCTTGAGGGTTACAAGCACTTGAAGGCGATGCTGCTGACCAAGGATCTGCTGAGCAGCCTGGGGCTCAAGGAGGACAAGGGGTTGTTGCTGGGGGATGAGCAGAAGAGCGTGGATGCCTTCGTCAAAGCGGTCGAGGGGCATCGGGTCTGGGAGCGGGAGGCTGCCGCAGAGGCGGTGCCGGCCTGACAGGGCCCCTTCGCGGGTAAACCCGCTCCCACAGAGACCGCATGAAGCCCGAGGGCGATGCAGTACCTGTGGGAGCGGGTTCACCCGCGAAGGCTTCAACGCTGATGTGGGACCAGAACCACCTGGGCCGGCATCGAACGCTGGATCTCATGCTTCTGCTTCAGCGCGAACCCGCTGTCGAGCTTGTGCACGCGCTTCTCCAGCAGGTTCTTCAACCAAGGCGCATCCTGGGTACGCGGTACCTGGAACACCACCTCGCACTGGTAATTCACCACGTCCTTGGCAATCTCGTCGAGCTGGCGACGCATGGCGCGGATGTCGGTGGTTTTCAGAGCGATCACGGTGCTCGGCGCCGTCGGGTCGATGACCCGTGCCTGGGGCTTGGCCTCGGCCGCCTTCAGCGCCGCCTCGGCCTTCTCCAGCTCGGCCTTGCGCGCCTGGGACACGGCATCGCCGCCGGTCACCGCCGGCGCCCGGGGCATCAACGCCCGGGCGCGGGCCAGCGCGGTGGCGGCCGCGTTCACATCGCCTTTCTGCAGGACGATCTGGCTGCGTTGCAGGTAGGCCTCGGCCAGCTGGCGCTGGTACTGCTCCAGGCGGGCGTCGTCGGGCGACTGCGCCTGCAGGGTGGACAGCTGGTCTTCGGCGGTGGCCAGCTCGTTGCTGGCGATACTCTGTTGCAGCTGCTGCCAGGCATCGGCTTGGGCAGAGGCATCGGCCTGTTCGACCGGCGCACTGGAACAGGCGGCCAGGAACAGGGAAAACGCGGCAACAAGCAGATAACGGGATGCGAACGGCTTCATTCCTGCGGCTCTCTAAATTTGCGCAAAAAGCGAGCAAGTCTACACCCAGGTGCGCACGCTCGAAAACAGGTCTTACAGACCCTTTACCCGTGAAAAGGTTGCAGGGTGTGCCTGCGCACACCCCGGTTTTCAGCGTTTTGGCAGGGCCAGGCTCAGCAAGAATAGCACCGCGGCACAGACCACGATCGATGGGCCGGCCGGGGTGTCCTTGAACCAGGACATGGCCAGGCCGCCGCACACCGAGCTGATGCCGATCAACGTGGCGGCCAGCGCCATCTGTTCCGGCGAGCGGGCGTGACGCTGTGCCGCAGCAGCCGGGATGATCAGCAGCGAGGTGATCAGCAGCACGCCGACGATCTTCATCGCCACGGCGATGACCACCGCAATCAGCAGCATCAGCGCCATGCGCAGGCCGGCCACCGGCAGCCCTTCGACCATGGCCAGCTCCTCGTGCACGGTGATTGCCAGCAGTGGTCGCCACAGCGTCGCCAGCAACAGCAGCACCAGGGCGCTGCCGCCGAGGATCCAGGCCAGGTCGGTGGTGCTGATGGCCAGCAGGTCACCGAACAGGTAGGCCATCAGGTCGATGCGCACGTCGTGCATGAAGCTCAGCACCACCAGGCCCAGCGACAGGGTACTGGGGGCGAGGATGCCGAGCAGGGTGTCGGAGGCCAGCGGCTGGCGCTGTTGCAGGGTCACCAGCAGGATCGCCAGCAGCAGGCAGCCGACGGTTACCGCCAGCGCCGGGCTGACATCCAGCACGAAGCCCATGGCCACGCCCAGCAGCGCGGCGTGCGACAGGGTATCGCCGAAATAGGCCATGCGCCGCCACACCACGAAGGAGCCGAGCGGGCCGGCGACCACTGCCAGGGACAAGCCCGCAAGCAAGGCGTAAAGAAGAAAATCAGCCATGCTTGCAGTGCTCTCCGTGAACATGGGTGCCAGGGGCGACCACCGAACCGTGCAGGTCGTGGCTGTGGTCGTGATGGTGGTGGTAGACCGCCAGGCTTGGCGCGTTCTGGCCGAACAGCTCGACGAACGCCGGGTCGTTGCTGACCTGCTCGGGGTGGCCGGAGCAGCACACGTGGCGGTTCAGGCAGACCACCTGGTCGGTGGCGCTCATCACCAGGTGCAGGTCGTGGGAGACCATCAGCACGCCGCAGCCATGGCGGTCGCGCAGACGGGTAATCAGGTTGTACAGCTCGGTCTGGCCGACCACGTCGACGCCTTGCACGGGCTCGTCGAGCACCAGCAGCTCAGGCTCGCGCAGCAGCGCCCGGGCCAGCAGCACGCGTTGCATCTCGCCGCCGGAGATTGTCTGGATCGGGCTGTCGATGACCTGCTCGGCGCCCACTTCCTGCAACGCCGACAAGGCTGCCGCGCGGTCTACCCCGGGCACCAGGCGCAGGAAACGCAGCACCGACAGTGGCAGCGTGGCATCCACCTGGATCTTCTGCGGCATGTAGCCGATGCGCAGCCTGGGCTTGCGCCAGACCTTGCCGCGGTGCGGCTTGAGCAGGCCGAGCACGGCGCGCACCAGGGTGGTCTTGCCGGCGCCGTTGGGGCCGATCAGGGTGACGATCTGGCCGGGCGCCACCGCCAGGTCGATGCTGTCGAGCACGGCTTCGCCGGCGAAGCTGACACCGACCTGCTCGAGGCGGATCAGGGCGTCGCTCATGCCGCGCTCCGGCAGTTGGCGCACAGGCCGACGATTTCCACGGTCTGGGTCTCGACGCTGAAGCCCACGCCCTTGGCGCTGGCGATGATGGCGTCGCTGATGCTGTCCTGCTCCAGCTCGATGGCCACGTGGCATTCACGGCAGATCAGGAACTGGCCCTGGTGTGCGTGCTCCGGGTGGCTGCAGCCGATGAAGGCGTTGAGCGAGGCGATGCGGTGCACCAGGCCGTTTTCCAGGAGGAAATCCAGGGCGCGGTACACGGTCGGCGGCGCAGCGCGGCGGCCGTCCTGCTCGCTGAGCACGGCGAGGATGTCGTAGGCACCCAGCGGCTTGTGGCTTTGCCAGACAAGCTCCAGCACACGCTTGCGCAGTGCGGTCAGGCGCAGGCCTTGGCGGGTGCAGAGCACCTCGGCTTCGGACAGGGCGCTATGTACGCAATGGGAATGATCGTGGGGACGGTGAGCCAGCGGCGTGATGGACATATGGCAGCGACGGTTCTGGACGGAGACGTTATTATGTTACCTGTTTCTGACGAGTCGAGTATTAACCGTGTCCCGATTCCTAGTGCTGTTTGTCGCTTTCATCGCCTGTTCGGCCCAGGCTGACGTGCGTGTGCTGACCAGTATCAAACCCCTGCAACAGATTGCCGCCGCCGTTCAGGACGGCGTCGGCAGCCCGGACGTGCTGCTGCCGCCGGGTGCTTCGCCGCACCACTACGCCCTGCGCCCCTCCGACGTGCGCAAGGTCGGCGATGCCGACCTGCTGTACTGGATCGGCCCGGACATGGAGAACTTCCTGCCGCGCGTGCTGGGCAGCCGCAGCAAGGCCACGGTGGCGGTACAGTCGCTGCCGGGCATGAAGCTGCGCCACTTCGGTGAGGACAGCCATTCCCATGAGGAAGCCGGCGAGGACGATCACGATCACGACCACCGTCCGGGGAGCCTGGATGCGCACCTGTGGTTGTCGTCGTTCAACGCGCGGGTGATTGCGGCGAAGATGGCGGCGGACCTGGCGGCGGCAGACCCGGCCAATGCGGCGCGCTACCAGAGCAACCTGAAGGCTTTCGGCGAGCGCATGGATGGCCTGGATGCGCGGATCAAGGCGCGGGTGACGGGCATCGCCGGCAAGCCGTACTTCGTGTTCCACGAAGCGTTCGACTACTTCGAGTCGAGCTATGGCCTGCAGCATACCGGGGTGTTCAGCGTGGCGTCGGAGGTGCAGCCGGGTGCGCAGCATGTGGCGGCGATGCGCAAGCGCCTGCAGGAAGTGGGCAAGACCTGTGTGTTCAGCGAGCCGCCATTGCGCCCTCGCCTGGCCGAGACGCTGACCGCCGGGTTGCCGGTGCGCCTGGCCGAGCTGGATGCCCTGGGTGGCACCGACCCGGTGGATGCCAAGGGTTATGAGCGGCTCCTGGAGAAACTGGGTGGCGACCTGGCAGGTTGCCTGGAGCAACTGTAAGCCTGTTCCGGCCCTTTCGCGGGTAAACCCGCTCCCACAGGGATAGCGTCAGCCTCCAGGCTTGTGCAATACCCTGTGGGAGCGGGTTTACCCGCGAAGAAGCAGACGCGGTCTAGAGGGCGAACGGCAGGTGCAAGGCCACCTGCTGGCGCTGCGCCAGGCGCACCTCGAACTCGCTCGGGTCGTGAATCATCACGTCCATCCCGGCAAAGGATTCCGCCGCAATCAGGCGCGACAGCCAGAAGCGCACGCAACCCACGCGCAACATCTCCGGCCACAGCTCGGCTTCCGCCGCCGTGAACGGCCGCAGCGCCGCATAGGCCGCCAGCAGCGCCTGGGCCCGTGGCACGTCGATCGCGCCCTTGGCGTCCAGGCACCAGTCGTTCACGGTGATGGCGATGTCATACAGCATCGGGCCCGAGCAGGCGTTGTAGAAGTCGATCACCCCGGTCAGGTGGGTGCCTTCGAACATCACGTTGTCGCGGAACAGGTCGGCATGCAGGTTGGCCCGTGGCAGGGCGAGGATCTGCGCCTTGTGCGCGGTGATCTCGGCCAGCGCCGGCTGCAGCAGCGCCGCCTGTTCGGCGCTCAGCCGCGGCAGCAGCTCGGCGCCGCACGCCAGCATCCAGTCCAGGCCACGGTCGGTGCGGCGCTCGATGATGTGCTCGCGGGTGGCCAGGTGGATGTGCGCCAGCAGCTCGCCAACCTGGGCGCAGTGCTGGGCGTTGGGCGCCTTGATGTGCTTGCCCGACAGCCGTGGCTGCAGCAGCGCCGGCTTGCCGCACAGTTCGCGCAGGGCGTTGCCGTCGCGGTCGCGCAGGGCGTAGGGCACCGGCATGTCGGCGCCGTGCAGCACGTCCAGCAGCTCGATGAAGAACGGCATGTCCTCGACCGGGCCGCGCTCGACCAGCGTCAGGACGAACTCACCCTTTTCCAGGCTGACGAAGAAGTTGCTGTTCTCGGTACCGGCGGCAATGCCCTGGAAGTCGAGCAGACGGCCCAGCTCGTACGGCGCCAGAAAGGTTTCCAGCTCAGGCCGGGTCACGGGGGTGAAGACTGACATGATGAAAAAAAGCCCATACGGGCACTTCCGCCGGGAAGTGCCGGGTTGATGTGAACGGTGCGCGCGTCAGCTTACCACTCGAAGATCTTCCAGGACGGAATCAGCATGTCCGGCTGGTCGGAACGAATGAAATTGCCATCGGAGCCATCGGCGCGTACCAGAAAATACGGCTTGCCGTTTTTCGGCGTGATCTTGATCGCATACAGGAAGCCGTTCTGCCGGTATTCCTGGATGGTTTTGTCGCCTTCCGTGCGAATGGTCACCTCGGGATCGGCCGAGGGGGCGTCGTCCGCCGCCAGGGTGACGACCGGCATGGTTGCCAGCAGGCCCAGCAGTAACAGGCGATTGAGTGTACGCATGATAACCTAGTCCCTTTGTCGTCATTGATCCGGCTATTCTAGCTCCGGACCCGCCGAAAAGGTTGATTCTGCTCATGAGCCAAGCGCCTCTCGTCCTGGTGGACGGTTCCTCCTACCTCTACCGCGCCTTTCACGCGCTACCGCCGCTGACCACCTCCAAGGGCATGCCCACCGGCGCGGTCAAAGGGGTGTTGAACATGCTCAAGAGCCTGCGCCGGCAATACCCCGACAGCCTCTTCGCCGTCGTGTTCGACGCCAAGGGCGGGACCTTCCGCGATGCCATGTTCGCCGAGTACAAGGCCAACCGCCCGAGCATGCCCGACGACCTGCGGGTGCAGGTCGAGCCGCTGCACGCCAGCGTCAAGGCACTGGGCTACCCCCTGCTGTGCGTCGAAGGCGTCGAAGCCGATGACGTGATCGGTACCCTCGCGCGCAGCAGCGCGACCCAGGGCCGGCCGGTGATCATCTCGACCGGCGACAAGGACATGGCGCAGCTGGTGGATGGCCACGTGACCCTGGTCAACACCATGACCGGCAGCGTGCTGGACGTGGCTGGCGTGCATGAGAAGTTCGGCGTCGGCCCGGAGCACATCATCGACTTCCTGGCGCTGATGGGTGACAAGGTCGACAACATCCCCGGCGTGCCGGGCGTGGGCGAAAAGACCGCGGTCGGCCTGCTGACCGGTATCGGCGGTGGCCTCAGCGAGCTGTACGCCAACCTCGACAAGGTCCCGACCCTGGCCATCCGTGGCGCCAAGACCCTGCCGGCCAAGCTCGAGGAACACCGTGACTCGGCGTTCCTTTCCTATGAGCTGGCCACCATCAAGTGCGATGTGCCGCTGGACGTCGAGGTCGAGGCGCTGGTCTGCGGCGAACCTGACCACGAGGCGCTGCTGGCGTTGTACACCGAGATGGAGTTCAAGAGCTGGGTCGCGGACGTGCAGCGTGATGCGGCCAGGGCCGGCAGCGAGGTCGCGCCGCTGGAGGCCCCGGCCGCGAAGGTCGAGCCAAGCTACGAGATCATCTACGAGCAGGCCCGGTTCGAGGCCTGGCTGGAGAAGCTGCGCCAGGCGCCGTTGTTTGCCTTCGACACCGAAACCACCAGCCTGGACGCCCAGCAGGCGCAGCTGGTAGGCCTGTCGTTCGCGGTCGAGCCGCACAAGGCCGCCTACCTGCCGCTGGCCCACGACTACGAAGGCGCCCCGGCGCAGCTGGACCGCGAGGCGGTGCTGCTGGCGCTGAAGCCGCTGCTGGAAGACCCGGCCAAGGCCAAGGTCGGGCAGAACGCCAAGTACGACATCAACATCCTCGCCAACGGTTCGCCGGCCATCGACATGCGTGGGGTGGCCTACGACACCATGCTCGAGTCGTACGTGTACAACTCCACCGCCACCCGTCACGACATGGACAGCCTGGCGCAGAAGTACCTCGATCACGCCACCATCACCTTCGAGGAGATCGCCGGCAAGGGCGCCAAGCAGCTGACCTTCAACCAGATCCACCTGGACAAGGCCGGGCCTTACGCCGCCGAGGACGCCGACATCACCCTGCGCCTGCACCATGCCTTGCAGGCGCGCCTGGCGCAGACGCCGAGCGTGCAGCCGGTGCTGATGGATATCGAGATGCCGCTGGTGCCGGTGCTGGCGCGCATCGAGCGCCAGGGCGCGCTGGTCGACGCCGAGTTGCTGCAACTGCAGAGCGGCGAGCTGGGCACGAAGATGGCCGAACTGGAGCAACATGCCTATGAGCTGGCCGGCGAGGAGTTCAACCTCGGCTCGCCCAAGCAGCTGGGCGCGATCCTCTACGACAAGCTGGGCATGCCGGTGCTGAGCAAGACCACCAAGGGGCAGCCGTCCACCGCCGAAGCGGTGCTGGACGAACTGGCCGAGCAAGGCTACCCGCTGCCGAAGGTGCTGATGCAGTACCGCAGCCTGAGCAAGCTCAAGAGTACCTACACCGACAAGCTGCCGGGCCAGATCAACCCGCGCACCGGGCGCATCCACACCTCCTACCAGCAGGCCGTGGCGGCCACCGGGCGCCTGTCGTCCAGCGACCCGAACCTGCAGAACATCCCGATCCGCACCGCCGAGGGCCGGCGCATCCGCCAGGCCTTCATCGCCAGCCCGGGCTACAAGCTGCTGGCGGCGGACTACTCGCAGATCGAATTGCGCATCATGGCCCACCTGGCCAAGGACGAAGGCCTGCTGCACGCCTTCCGCAATGACCTCGACGTGCACCGCGCCACGGCTGCCGAAGTGTTCGGCGTGGCCCTGGAAAGCGTCACCACCGACCAGCGCCGCAGCGCCAAGGCGATCAACTTCGGCCTGATCTATGGCATGAGTGCGTTTGGCCTGGCCAAGCAGATCGGTGTCGACCGCAAGCAGTCGCAGGACTACATCGACCGCTACTTCGCCCGCTACCCGGGCGTGCTCGCCTACATGGAGCGCACCCGCGCCCAGGCTGCCGAGCAAGGCTTCGTCGAGACCCTGTTCGGCCGCCGCCTGTACCTGCCGGACATCAACGCCAAGAACCCGGCCCTGCGCAAGGGCGCCGAACGCACGGCGATCAACGCGCCGATGCAGGGCACCGCCGCCGATATCATCAAGCGTGCCATGGTCAACGTGGACAACTGGTTGAGCGCCAGCGGGCTGGACGCCCGGGTGATCCTGCAGGTGCACGACGAACTGGTGCTGGAAGTGCGCGAAGACCTGATCGAGCAGGTGAAAGATGAAATTCGCCTGCACATGAGCAACGCCGCACAACTGGACGTGCCGCTGCTGGTCGAAGTAGGTGTTGGCGCGAATTGGGACGAAGCTCACTGATTGAGCCGGGAAAGCTGTGTAGGATCTGCGGCGTGGTGATGCGGATCCTGGCATGGCTCCATGCCATTAGATCCGGAGTTTCATGAAACTATCGCAAATAGTTTCCAGGGCTCCGGAACTAAACCGGTGAAGCGGAACTCAGAGTAACTGAATGGCTGGTGAAGCCTTTCGATGCTCCTATGTTGTGTTAAGTGTTGGCAGATACCTGGACCCCGCCCTAGCGGTCCAGACTTGAACCCCGAACTTCCCCCTCCCCATACGAAGTCCGGGGTTTTTTTTGCCCAGAATTTGACCAGCGCCCTGCAAGCCCCGGCGGGAGAAGAACCTTGTGGGAGCGGGTTCACCCGCGAAGAAGGCGACGCGGTGCATGGCACCGGCTTCGCCGGTGTTCGCGGGTAAACCCGCTCCCACAGGATGTGTGTTGCCCTCAGGCGACAGGCTTGTCTTCCAGCTCCATCCAGTCCGCCAGTACCCGGTAGGCCTCTTCCAGGCCCTGGCGCTTGGGCGCCGAGAACAGCTGGATGGTCGCGGCATCGCCCCAACCCTTGCGGATCTCCGACTGCACCTTGAGCAGGGTGTTCTTGCCCGCGCCGTGGGTCAGCTTGTCGGCCTTGGTCAGCAGGATGTGCATCGGCATGCCGCTGGCCTTGGCCCAGTCGAGCATCATCTTGTCGAAGTCGGTCATCGGGTGGCGCACGTCCATCATCAGGATCACCCCGCGCAGGCACTCGCGGCCGCCCAGGTAGGCCTCCAGGTGCTTCTGCCAGTGCTGCTTGAGCGGAATCGGGACTTTTGCATATCCGTAGCCCGGCAGGTCGACCAAACGCCGTTCATCGTCCAGACTGAAGAAATTCAACAGCTGGGTGCGCCCCGGGGTCTTCGAGGTACGCGCCAGGCTGGCATGAGTCAGGGTGTTGAGGGCGCTGGACTTGCCGGCGTTGGAACGGCCGGCGAAAGCCACCTCGTAACCCTGGTCGTCCGGGCATTGTTCGACCTTGGCAGCGCTGAGGGCGAATGTGGCTTTCTGGCAGAGGCCGAGGATGGGGTTCTTGACTTGCATGGGATATCCGATGTGGGTGTTGCCAACGCCAAGGCCGGCAAGCAGTGTCGTTTCCGTTTGGTTGGCGGAAGTATATAATGCCCCAGTTTTTGTGTGCCCATTCTCCCAGCGAAGGGGAACGGGCATGGGGTGTCGAACAATAGCTCGCGCATCAGAACGCAGCGCGTCCCCCAACCCTGTCAGGTCGTTTCGCATGGCGAAATGGCTGCTAGCTGTCGGTATGTTCCTGCCGTTTTCCGGCGCACAGGCTACACAGGATCCCGAGGCGTTGTACAACCGCACGTGTGCGGCCTGTCACGCCGGGCAGTTGCCACAGGCGCCCCAACGGGGTGACCGGGGCGCATGGGAGCCAAGGCTGGCGCAAGGCATGGAGCAGCTGGTGGTGCATGTTACCCAGGGTTTCAAGGCTATGCCGCCGCGTGGATTGTGCATGGACTGCAGTGCCGAGGACTACCGTTTGGTCATCCTTTGGATGAGCGGCAGTCCCGATACATAACATTTCACCCTTAGCCGTGTTGGATTAGCTGATGAACAAACTAGTCGTGAGTCTGCTGTTGACCCTGGGTGTCGCAGGTGCGGCCACTGCTGCCGAACCCATCAAAGGCGATGCCGCCGCTGGCCAGGCCAAGACGGCCGTCTGTGGCGCCTGCCACAATCCCGACGGCAACAGCCTGGCGCCCAACTTCCCGAAACTGGCCGGCCAGGGCCAGCGCTACCTGGAAAAACAACTGCACGACATCAAGTCGGGCAAGCGCACCGTGCTGGAAATGACCGGCATGCTGACCAACTTCAATGACCAGGACCTGGCCGACATCGCCGCCTGGTTCTCCAGCCAGAAGGGCAGCGTCGGCGCCGCCGATCCCAAGCTGGTCGCCCATGGCGAGGCGCTGTACCGGGGCGGCGACATCGAGCGCAAGGTGCCGGCCTGCCTGGGCTGTCACTCACCCAACGGCGCCGGCATCGCCCTGGCCGGTTTCCCGCACCTGGGGGGCCAGCATTCGCAGTACATCACCAAGCAGCTCAACGACTTCGGCGAGGGCACCCGCACCAACGATGGCGATGCCATGCCCATGCGCACCATCGCCGGCCGGCTGAGCAAGCACGACGTCGAAGCCCTGGCCAGCTACATCCAGGGCCTGCATTAACATTCGGTTAATGCGGCGACGCTAAAGATGAAAGGGCGGCGCGGGCCGCCCTTTTTTCTGCCCGCAGCCGTTACACTACCGAACTCGGGCCCTTCGCCACCGGTCACAACACAGGTGGCGTCGAGGCGACCCATGAATGCTCAGGAGTAAAGCATGCGTAAACTGATTCTCAGCGCCGCGCTGGTCGCTGCCAGCGTTATCGGTATGACTGCCGTGCAGGCCGCAGAGCCTGCCACCGCCGGCAAGCAATACATCGAGCTGAGCAACCCTGTTCCGGTGTCCCAGCCAGGCAAGATCGAGGTGATCGAGCTGTTCTGGTACGGCTGCCCACACTGCTACCACTTCGAGCCGACCATCAACCCGTGGGTCGAAAAACTGCCGAAAGACGTCAACTTCAAGCGCGTGCCGGCCATGTTCGGCGGCCCTTGGGACGCCCACGGCCAGATGTTCCTGACCCTCGAAGCCATGGGCGTCGAGCACAAGGTTCACGCCGCGGTGTTCGATGCGATCCAGAACCAGCACAAGCGCCTGACCGACCCGAAAGACATGGCTGACTTCCTCGCCACCCAGGGCGTGGACAAGGACAAGTTCCTCGCCACCTTCAACTCGTTCGCCATCAAGGGCCAGGTCAACCAGGCCAAGGAACTGGCGAAGAAGTACGAAATCACCGGTGTGCCAAGCATGGTGGTCAACGGCAAGTACCGCTTCGACCTGGGCACCGCCGGCGGGCCGGATGGCGTGCTGAACGTCGCCGACCAGCTGATCGCCAAGGAGCGCGCCGCTAAGTAAGCGGCGAACCCCATGCGCCGCTTCAGAACCGCGCGTGGCATTGGCTTGCACCAGCCGCAGGTCAACGAGCATCACTTGCAGGCCCCTGGCCTGCCCGAGGATGGTCGCCTGCGGCTGCTCAGTTTCAATATCCAGGTCGGCATCAGCACCGAACGCTACCGCCACTACCTGACCCGCAGCTGGCAGCACCTGCTGCCGCACACCGGGCGGGCCGGCAACCTGCAGAAAATCGGCCAGCTGCTCAACGATTTCGACCTGGTGGCCTTGCAGGAGGCCGATGGCGGCAGCCTGCGTTCGGGCTACGTCAACCAGGTGGAGCATCTGGCCCAGCTGGGCGCCTTTCCCTACTGGTACCAGCAGCTCAACCGCAACCTCGGGCGCTTCGCCCAGCACAGCAACGGCGTGCTCAGCCGCCTCAAGCCGCAGTGCCTGGAAGACCATCCACTGCCCGGCCCCGCCGGCCGCGGTGCGATCCTGGTGCGTTTCGGCGAGGGCGAGGATGCGCTGATCGTGGTCATGATGCACCTGGCCCTCGGTGCCAAGACCCGCGCCCTGCAGCTGGCCTACATCCGCGAGCTGATCGGCGGCTACCGCCACCAGATCCTTATGGGCGACATGAACACCCACGCCACCGACCTGATCGAGCACTCGCCGCTGCGTGATCTGGGCCTGATCGCCCCGCAGGTCGAGGCCACCTTCCCCAGCTGGCGCCCGCAACGCTGCCTGGACCATATCCTGCTCAGCCCGAGCCTGACCCTGGAACGGGTCGAGGTGCTGGCGCAGCCGATTTCCGACCATCTTCCGGTTGCCGTGGAGATCCGATTGCCTGATGCGTTGACTGTGGCTACGCTGCCGGTCTTGAGTTAGATCAGCAAAACGGTGCGGCCCCCTCAAGTGTTGGCCAAATGCGCCGAAAGCGTGTAGTTAAAGCCCATAGTTGTGTCATTCGTCGCGGATCCAGGCATGACCGAAGAAGCCGAGCGCTGGAAAGAAAAGTACCTTAAAAGCATCGAACGGCAAGAAAAGCTCGAGCGCCGCTGGGAAGCGCGTCTCGACCTGCTGCGCCGTGGCCTGGTGCGCAGCACCCTGGCGGCCGAAGGCAGCGACAAGGTGGTGGACGAGTGCATGAAGGAAATGCGCGACGTCATCCGCAGCGACAACATGGACGCCGGCCTGGCCGGCTTGATCCCGCGCCTGGAAAAGGCCGTGCTCGATTCCGAGCAACGGCGCGAAACCCGCATGAACCAGGTCAGCGATGCGCTCAATGCGCTGGTGACCCAGCTTCAGGGCCTGCCGCTGCCGGGCGACGTGTCGCGGCCGCTGAAGAAACTGGCCAAGAAGCTCGACGGCGGGGTTGCCCAGTCGCGCGATCTGCCGCCGCTGCTGGGCGAACTCAGCGGGTTGCAAGGGCGCGCGCTGTCAGCCCTGGACAAACCGGAAGGCGAAGCTCGGCCAGGGTTGCTGCAACGCCTGTTCGGCAACCGCGAAAACGAGCCCCAGGCCGATGAGGCACCAGCCGAGCAGGCGCAGCCCGCAAGGCCCAAGGACGAAGAGCTGCCGCAACCCGATGGCCCGGTGCTGGTCGACCTGCCACCGCGCGACGCCGACGAGCTGCGCCCACTGACGACCGCCGAGCCGGTAGCCCAGGCGCAACCGGCAGCGGAGCCTGAGGCGCCTGTCTCGCCTGAGCTGCCGCAACCTGTCGCCGAGATCGTCAGCGAGCCCGCGGCCATGCCTGCGCCAGAGTCGTCCGCCATCGAGCCGGCAGCCGCAGCCCAGGCGGTCGAGCTGCAGGCGCCGCCTGGCGAGGCCGAAACCCAGGTCGAATCGCCCGCTGAAGCACTCGACGAAAACCCGGCAGCGCCAACGCTGGAAGCGGCCTTCGGCGAAGACGGCCCCTACTCGCTGCCTGACGCGGTCGAGCCGCCCTACAGCCAAGTCGCCGCGCACATCGAGCAGACCCTGATCGGCCTGCTCGACGACCTCAGCCTGCCGGAGCGGCACAAGGCCCAGGCCCTGGAGATGCGCGAGCGGGTGGCTCGCGGCCTGAACTGGTACGAACTGATCCCGGTGCTCGATGACCTGGCCGTGCTGATGCTGGCGATCACCGACAGCGGCCAGCACGAATTCGAGACTTACCTGCAGCAGCTCAACGAGCGCCTGGAAAGCTTCCAGAGCCACCTGCACGAAGCCAGCGCCGGGCATGCCGACAACAGCAGCGCCGCCCGCGAGCTGGACAGCCAGCTGCGCGAACAGGTCGACGGCTTGCAGAACAGCGTGCAAGGCGCCGCCGATGTGGTCAGCCTCAAGCACATCCTGGAAAACCGCCTGGAAGGTTTGCTGGGCACCATGGACGAGCACCAGCACGAGCGCGACCGCCGCGAGCAGGAACTGGCCGGGCGCCTGCAAGGCCTGGCCGAGCGGGTGGCGAGCATGGAGCAGGAGGCCCTCGGCTATCGCGAGCACCTGGAAGAACAGCGGCAGAAGGCGCTGATCGACCCGCTCACCGGCCTGCCCAACCGCGCGGCCTGGAGCGAGCAGGTCGAGCGCGAAATGCTCGACTGGCAGGAAAACGGCGGCCATCTGACCATGGCGATCCTCGACCTCGACCACTTCAAGCGCATCAACGACAGCTACGGGCACCTGGCCGGTGACAAGGTACTGAAGATCGTCGCCGACCAGCTGCGCAAGCGCCTGCGCGCCCGGGATTTCATCGCCCGCTTCGGCGGTGAGGAATTCGTGCTGCTGTTGCCGCAGACCTCGCCTGCGGCGGCGGCCCAGGTCGGTGAAGTGCTGCGCGCGGCGATCGAGGCGTGCCCGTTCCACTTCAAGGGCGAGCGGGTGGTGATCACGGCATCGATCGGCTTGAGTGCTTTCCGGGCCGGCGAACGCAGCGACGTGGTGCTCAAGCGGGCCGACGATGCGCTCTATCGTGCCAAGGACCAAGGCCGCAATCGGGTGATGCTGGCATAAATAGTTACCCCATCCTGCCCCTGTCGGTTTCTGACAATGGCCCCTCGCCTGCCTGGTTTTCAGGCAGGCATGGGTCGATCAGACAGGAGTGACAGCATGAGGATGAACAAATGGCTCGCGGCGCTTGCGCTCGGTGCGGCTTTCCAGGGCGCGGCGTTCGCCGATGATGGGCTGCTGACAGCCCATGTGTCGGCGGATGGCAAGGTGCTCAGGCAGTGGCCGCAGTGGATCGTCAGTGTCGATCACCAGCCGCAGGACAACTACTTCAGCCTGTACAAACTGACGTTGAACAAGCGCATCGTGCATAAGGACCCCGGTTTCTGCAGCGTTTCGCCAATTGATGCCAGCACCTACGAGCGCCAGCTGTACGGCCAGGCGAAAGTGACCGGCAAGCCGCAGGCCGAGAAGGTCCATGTGATGACCCAACTGGTCGACAAAAAAGGGCCGAGCGGCGACAACTCGCTCGAGTTCCTGGTGATGTGCAGCCGCTGACATTCCAGCGCCTGAAACACCTGGGACGGAGGAGCACGTTATACTGTAGCGCTGTTGCCCATTCCCCTACCGACGTGCTCTTCTGCCATGAAAACCTTAATTGCCGGGCTGTTGCTTCTGATTCTCGCCGGTTGCTCGACCGGCCTGCGCATCGACCGCAGTCATGTTTCGGCCAACCAGGACAACCGCGTCCAGTTCGTCGTCCTGCACTACACCAATGCCTCGCTGGAACGCTCCCTGGCGCTGCTTACCCATGGCGAGGTCAGCAGCCATTACCTGATCGGCGACGGCCCGGGTACGGTCTACCAACTGGTCGATGAAAACCGTCGCGCCTGGCATGCCGGCGACAGCCAATGGGATGGGAGGACCTGGCTCAACTCCAGCTCGATCGGCATCGAGATCGTCAACCCAGGCTTCGACGAGACGCCCAACGGCCGCGTCTGGTACCCCTACAGCGAAGCGCAGATCCAGTCGTTGATCGCCCTGCTCAAGGACATCGTCAAGCGCAACAACATCGAACCCCGCCACATCATCGGCCACAGCGACATCGCCCCGCTGCGCAAGCTCGACCCGGGGCCGCTGTTCCCGTGGAAGCGCCTGGCCGACGAAGGCCTGGGCATCTGGCCGGACGCCAATGCGGTGGCACGCCAGCAGCAGTACTTCGCCGTCAACCCGCCGACCATCGGCTGGTACCAGCAGGAGCTGGCGCGTTTCGGCTATGCCATCGAGCAGACCGGGCAGCTCGACGTTGCCACCCGCCATGTCATCGCCGCGTTCCAGATGCGTTTCCGTCCCCAGCGCTTCGACGGCATGCCGGATGCCCAGACTGCGGCCATGCTGCAGGTGCTCAATCGCATGCGCTGAACCCACCTCGGCTCCCGCCCAACGGCAGGGGCCGATTGTCATTCCAGTTGCTATACCTTGTTAATCAACTGGATGCTGCCCATGTCTGCCCCGATTTCTGCGCTGCGCCAATTTTTTTACCGCCCCTGGATGCTGGCCTCCCTGGCAGCGTTGGCCAGCGGCGCTCTGCTGCTCACCGCCAGCATCGGCATCGCCCTGCAGCAGATGAAGGAAAGCGAAATCGCGCAGATGAACGCCCAGGGCGAGCGCTTTCTCGACCGCCTCGAGCAGGTGTTCGGGCAGTTGCGCGAAGGGGTCGATGAGCTGCAGGGGCAGACCTTGCGGGGTTGCAGCCCGGCGATGATCGCCACCTTGCAGCGGGTCGGCCTGGGTTCGCGGTTCATCTATGAGGCGGCCTATGTCGACGCCAATGTCGCGTGCTCCAACCGCGGCGGCGACCGCGCGTTCGTGCCCACCCGGCTGCCTGACATCCAGGGGCCGACCTACAGCTACTGGCTCAACACCACCACCGAGCCCAATGAGAACCTCGCTGCACTGATGCTGGCGCGGGGCAACTTCCTGGTGTCCACCTCCCGTGGGCACCTGACCGATGTGGTCGACCTGCCGCCGGGTGGCAGCCTGCTGGTGGTGCTCGACAATGGCACCCGGGCGATCCCGGTGCTCGGCCCGCCGCAAGCCTGGCCGCCCACCAGTGGCTGGCCGCCGCCCAACCACAAGGCGTTGTTCGAACTGCGCGATCGGCTGGTCTACCGCATGCCGACCAAGTCTCCGGACTACCAGCTGGTGCTGATGGCGCCACGGGCCAGCCTGCCCTTGCGCATGAATGGCATGCTCTGGCTGCTGTTCCCCGGCAGCGTGCTGGCGGCCTGCTGCATCGGCTGGCTGGTGTTGCAACTGATCCAGCAGCGGCGCTCGATGAGTTCGGAGCTGCAGAATGCCCTGCGCCGTGGCGAGTTGCAGGTGCTCTACCAGCCGATCATCGAACTCGACAGCCGCCGCTGCGTCGGCGCCGAAGCCCTGGTGCGCTGGCGCCGCCCGGACGGCACGCTGACCAGCCCGGACCTGTTCATCCCATTGGCGGAAAACACCGGGCAGATTCGCCAGATCACCGACTTCGTGCTGCAGCGCGTGCTGGAGCAGCTCGGCCAGCTGCTGCGCTCGCACCGCAACCTGTACATCTCGGTGAACCTCGCCGCCTGCGATGTGATGGCCCCGCGCATCGGCCGGGTCGCGGCGCGCCTGCTGGCGTTGCACCGGGTCGCGGCCAGCCAGATCGCCTTCGAGGTGACCGAGCGCGGGTTGATCGACGTGGTGGTGGCGCGGGACAACCTGCAGGCGCTGCGTGCGGTGGGCCACCAGGTACTGATCGATGACTTCGGCACTGGATATTGCAGCCTGGCCTACCTGCAGACCTTGCCGGTGGATTGCCTGAAGATCGACAAGGCGTTCATCGACGCCCTGGGGCATGACGCGGCCAGCAGCGGGGTGGCACCGCATATCATCCGCATGGCCCACGACCTGCACCTGCGGGTGATTGCCGAGGGCATCGAATGCGAGGCGCAGGCGGTGTTGCTCAACAGCGAGGGGGTCAATTACGGGCAGGGCTGGTTGTTTGCCCATCCGCTCAATGCCCGGCAGTTTGCCGAGCTGGTGACCCGCGGGCGGCAGCCCAGGCGGGTGCGGATCGATGATGAGCCCTGAGTATTCCTGTGCTGGCCTCTTCGCGGGTGAACCCGCTCCCACAGGTACTGTGCTGCCGTTGCGAGAAGTGATTCCCTTGTGGGAGCGGGTTCACCCGCGAAGAGGCCGGCACAGGCGACATCAAACTGGCAGGGCCATGTAGAACTGGGTGCCCTGCCCCGGCCGGGAAAACACGCCCATGCGCCCGCCATGCAGCTGCACGATTTCCTTGCACAAGGCCAGCCCCAGCCCGGCCCCGCCTTTCTTGCGCCCCACCTGCACGAACGGCTCGAAGATCCGCCCCTGCTGCCCATAGGCAATCCCTTCGCCATTGTCCTCGACGCTGACGATCACCCGCTCGGCATGCCGCCGCGCGTGCAGGCGGATGCGCCCGCCATGGGCGGTATGGCGGATGGCATTGTGCAGCAGGTTGTCGAGCACCCGGTCGAGCTGCGCGACGTCGGCCTGGATGCGGGGCAGCGGCGGCTCCAGGGCCTTGATCAGCTCGATCTGCTTGGCTGCTGCCTGGTCGTTGAAACGCGCCTGGGCGCGTTCGAGCAGCTCGTCGAGGGCGCACGGGGCCAGTTCGAGCTTCTGCAGCCCGCTCTGGTAGCGCGAGAAGTTGAGCAGGTCGTTGATCAGCTGGGTCAGGCGCTGCATTTCTTCGCCAATGGTTTCCAGCAGGTCGTTCTCACGTGCCTCGGGCGGGAACTTCAGCCGTTCGCGCAGCAGCCCGAAGGCCATGTGCATGCCGGTGACCGGGGTGCGCAGTTCGTGGGAGGCGCGCAGCACGAATTCGCTGCGTACGCGCTCGAAGGCGCGCTGCTCGGTCACGTCGTGCAGCACCATCACCGCGCCGAGGATCGGCCCCTGCGGGTGGCTGACCGGGGTCAGGCTGTAGGTCAGCAGGCGTGATTCATCATCGACTTCGATGCTCAGGTCGTCGGGTGGCCGGTCCAGGCTGCCACCGCGCAATACCTGGCGCAGTTGCTGCTTGAGCTCCGGCCGCTGCAGGGCTTCGGCCAGGCCGCTGCCGACGCGGCTGTCGCTCCAGCCCAGCTGACGCTGGGCCACCGGGTTGAGGTGTTCCAGGTGCCCTTGGCGGTCAATGATCAGCAGGCCGTCGTCGATACTGTCGAGCACCGCCTGCAGGCGCTGCTGGCCGGCCAGCAGTTCATCGACATTGGTCGCCTGGTGTTTGCGCAGCGCATCGGCCATCAGCCCGAAACGACGGGTCAGCTGGTTGAGCTCGATGGCCTGGGTCACCGGCAGGGTGACATCGAAGTTGCCTTGGCCCAACTGGTCGGCCGCCTTGGCCAGCGCTTCGATAGGCTGGCCGAAGCGGCGGGCGATGTTGTGCGCGGTGATGAACCCCAGCACCAGCACCCCCAGGCCCATCAGGCCCAGCACGCCGCTGACCAGCAAGGCGCGGTCGCGGGTGCGTTCCTCGCTGTGGGTGATCTGCTCGAGTGCCAGCTTGTGCGAGTCGATCAGGTCGCTGCGGATCTGGTTGAAGGCCGCGCCCAGCGGCTGTTCCACGCCCATGCTGCGGGCCGGGGCCGGGCTCTCGCGGTAGGCCTGAAGGAAGGCCTGGTAATTGCTGCTGGCCTTGCTGAAGCCAGCACGATCGCCGGCTTGTGCCAGGCCCTGGTCGAGCAACTGCTGGAAGTTGTCTTGCAGGGCGCGCAGGTTTTCCGGCGCGGTGTCTTCGTCCAGCAGCAAGGTCAGCTGCTCGCCGAGGTTCTGCCGCAGTCGCAGCCCCACTTCCAGGGCCTGGGTGGTGTCGCGTACCGACTGCTGCTGCACGGTTGCCATCTGCAACACGCTGATCAGCCCCAGCAGCAGGCCCAGCAGGGCCACCGTCACCAGGGCCGAGATGCTGAGGAAAAGCCGCGTGCGCAGCTTCATCTGCCATTTCATAGGTTGTACTGCTTGCGCTTGCGGTACAGGGTGGAGGCGTCGATCCCCAGGGTCTTGGCGGCCTGGTCGAGGGTATCGCTGGTGGCCAGCACCGCGCCGATGTGCGCGCGCTCCAGTTCATCCAGGCTCAGCGCCGCACCGACCCGGGGCGCATTGCCGGTGGGCTGCTCGCCCATGCCCAGGTGGCTGATCTCCACCCGCTCCTGGGGGCAGATGATGCTGGCCCGTTCCACCACGTTGCGCAGCTCGCGGATGTTGCCCGGCCAGCGGTAATTGAGCAGCGCGGCGCGCGCCTCGTCACTGAAGCCACGGGCCGGGCGCGAGTATTCCTTGACGAAGCGGGCCAGGAAGCGGTCGGCCAGGGTCAGGATGTCCTCGCTGCGTTCGCGCAGCGGCGGCAGGTGCAGGGTAATGACGTTGAGGCGGTACAGCAGGTCTTCGCGGAAGCGGCTTTCGCGCACCATCTCTTCGAGGTTGAGGTTGGTCGCGGCGAGGATGCGCACGTCGGCGCGGCGTGTCACCGGGTCGCCGACCCGCTCGTACTCCTTGTCCTGGATGAAACGCAGCAGCTTGGGCTGCAAGGTCAGCGGGAAGTCACCGATTTCGTCGAGGAACAGCGTGCCGCCATCGGCCTGGCTGACCCGCCCGAGGGTGCTTTCGCTGGCCCCGGTAAAGGCGCCGCGGGTGTGGCCGAACAGTTCGCTTTCCATCAGCTCGGCGTTCAGCGAGGGGCAGTTGATGGTCACGCAGGCCTTGCGTGCGCGTTTGCTCCAGCCGTGGATGGCGCGGGCCAGTTCGCCCTTGCCGGTGCCCGATTCACCAAGGATGAGGATGTTGGCGTCGGTGGTGGCGACCTGGCGGGCGGTCTCCAGCACGGCCATCATCGCCGGGCTGTGCGAGTCGAGGCCGTCCTTGGGTTTGCGCACTTCGCCTTCGAGGGCTTCCAGGCGCGCTGACAGCTGACGCACTTCCAGCTGCTTGGCGGTGGCCAGGCGCAGCTGGTCGGGGCTGCACGGCTTGACCAGGTAATCGGCGGCGCCGGCCTGGATCGCATCGACGGCGGTATCGATCGCCGAGTGGGCGGTGACGATCACCACGCGCATCCACGGCGCCTGGATACGCATCTGGGCCAGCACATCGAGGCCATTGTCCTCACCCAGGCGCAGGTCGAGAAAGCACAGATCGAACACCTGGCGTTGCAGCAGCGCTTCGGCCTGGGCCGCGCTGTTGGCCGTGGCCACGCTGTAGCCCTCGTCTTCGAGGCAGTAGCGGAAGGTGCGCAGGATCGCGGACTCGTCATCCACCAGCAGAATGCGGCCTTGGTTGTCCTGGGCTGATTCCATGTGCTGCGCTCCTTTGGGCTGGGTCTTCAATTAGTGTGGGAAAAATCGGGCAAGTTGCATGGTCAATTCTGAAGGATTGTGTCCTTTGCATGCTAGCCAATCGCCAATTCGCACAGGGAACCCTGCTATCCCGATGATTTTCTTAGAGGTACGCGCTGGCACATTGGTTGCGAGGATTTTCAGCTTTTGCCAATAAAAGGAGGCACTGCCATGCCCTTTACCCCTCGAATGGCCGTGTTGGCGGCCGCATTGCTGTCCGTTTGCGTGCCGGCATTGGCCGACCCGGTGCAGGACGCACGCCTGCAAGGCTCATTGCAAACCGCGCTGTCGCTCAACCGGATCCTCAACCCGTTCCGTATCCAGGTCGAGGTCGAGGGTGCTCGGGCACGTCTGACCGGCGAGGTGGAGAATGCCGTCGAGCGTGACCTGGCCGAGCATGTGGCCCTGGCCACCCGGGGCATCGAGCAGGTCGACAACCAGTTGCAGGTCAACCCCCGGCTGGTCGAGCGCCCGCTGGAGCTGCGCGCCTACGCGCAACGCCTGGAAGACGCCACCCTGGCGGCGATCATTCGCGCCCGCCTGCTGTGGAGCCGTCTCACGGAAAAGGCCGCCATCGACGTGCAGAGCAGCGATGGCGTGGTGACCCTGCGCGGCAAGGTCGACAGCGCCGAAGCCAAGGAACTGGCTGGCCTGCTGGCGCGCACCAGCGATGGCGTGCACCTGGTCAACAACCTGGTCAGCCTGGACACCGCGGCCATGGCCAAGGCCCGGGAAAACCCGGTCGATGCACCGAGCGGGCCGCCGCCGAGCGACAGCTGGGTGGTGGACAAGATCCAGACCAGCTACCGCTTCAGCCGCAACCTCGATGGCCTGAACATCAAGGTGGCCAGCGAGCAGGGCATGGTGCGGCTCTCCGGCGAGGTGGTCAGTAGCGAGCAGAAGACCATTGCCGTGGACATCGCGCGGCAGATAGTCGGGGTACGGGGCGTGGACGCCGATTTGCTGAGGGTGGCCAGCAAGGTCGAGGGTTGATCGTGCATTTCGCACGACGCCAGGGAGGGCATCGTGCAGGATACGTCCCCGACGAATCCTTAATAGTTGATTAAGTAATTGATTTGTAAGGATTTTATTTCAAGCAAAAGACTGGCACGCCAGCTGCAATTACCTGTTCAGGTTTGAATAGAAAAATTACAGCAGGAGTAGCCGGCATGAACCGCCCAACCGTCAATCGCTCGAGCAACGCTGCACTCCCCGTGCGCCAGTTCCTGTTCGTCGGCATGACGCTGCTCCTGACCTTGGCCGCCGCTCTCTTCCATTACAGCTGGCAGACCGCGCGCCTGGCTGATCAGGTGGCGGCACAGACTGCCCTGCTGGCACAGATTCAGGCGAGCCGCACCAGCACCCTGGTGCGGGCTGCCGACCCGCTGTCTGCGGTCAAGGCCGAGGACAAGGCTGCACCGGCAACCGTGGAAACGGTCGTGCCCCAGGACCGCTGGGTGTTCTGAGCTGCCGGGCCTGTTCGATTTCGTACAAGAAAGAAGGAGAACCATCATGCTGAGCTGGGCCATCACTTTCCTCATCATCGCCATCGTCGCGGCCGTTCTGGGCTTCGGTGGTATCGCAGGCGCCGCTACCGGGATCGCGAAGATTCTGTTCATCGTCTTCCTGGTGCTGTTCGTGGCTTCTTTCTTCTTTGGACGTGGACGAGGTTGAAGATGAGCAGGACGCTAACCACAGCCCTCGCTGCCGCCCTGCTGCTGGGTGGCAGTGCGCTGGCGATGGCGGCCAATGACGGCCAGGTCCGGGCCGACCAGGTGCTCGGCTCGGACCCTGAATACCGGGAGGCCTGGCAGGATGCCCTCAAAGGCGAGGAGCGCCTGCCCGACTGGGTGATCAACCTGACCGGTAGTGCCCAGCAGCAGATGTCGGCGGTGACCGAGGACGGCGACCAGTACCTTGTGGGCCCGTTGTGCGAATCCGCCGACAACTGCACCTACAAACGACTGATCGTGGCCTTCAGTTGGGACAAGGACGATGCCTACGGGATGCTCGTGGAGGTACCCGAAGGCCTGCCGAGCGACAAGTCGCCCACCCGTCATGCCCAATATCGCTGGCTGGGCAAACCGGACGACGGAATGAAGGCGATGTTGCAGGAGCAGCTCAAGCGTGATCCCAAGTGGTACTGACCAGCGGTCACGCACTGTCACGTAATAGAAGCGGAACCTTTCTATCTTTCTCGCTTCTATGATGCGCCGCCCCGAGGAGGGGTGGCACATGACCAAGGGGCCGGGCTGTTCTGATTGTTGCAGGATCGGAGTGGCCTAGGGGTACAGGGAGTACCTCCAGCAAATGGGCCGGGTCAGGAAAAGGCAGAATCGGAAGTTTCAGGTCAGGCGTGTCTGACAAACACCTGAACCAGGCCTGACTTCCGAGGCGCCATTTCAGGTTTTGCTGATTCCTTTCAGGAATTGACCTTCGAGACACATTTTGTAGTGACCGTACATCAACTTTTTTTCGGTCGCCCAAGGTGTCTTGCAAGTGGCATTTCAGCCATTCGGATTGTCGAACAAGCCGTTTCTCTCCCCGCCCCGACACCGTCAAAACTGCCGAAATATGGCGGTTTGGTCTTGTTCGGATTTCCGAACGTTATAAATCAATGACTTACGTGCGGCGCATTTTGACCTGACTGCCTATGCCGGATCGGCATGGGGTATGCGTTTCCGGCATTAGATTTCAGCCTTCCCCATCGCAATAGTTGCCGCCTTTTTCGCTGGCCCGAGCGCCCTGTCGCTCGCTCGCGGTGTCCTTACACGAGGTCTCCGGACGGAAGCATCTAGCTCCCCGTGACGTTGCCAACGGCTCTGTTACGCGCTTTCCGGTCGGCCCCCGTGATCACTAGAACAAAGGGTAAAGACATGAAGAAGGCAAAACTGAGCCTCGCCTGGCAGATCGTCATCGGTCTGGTCCTGGGCGTTGCAGTCGGCGCGCTGCTGAACCACTTCAGCGCGGAAAAGGCCTGGTGGATCAGCAACGTCCTCCAGCCCGCCGGTGACATCTTCATTCGCCTGATCAAGATGATCGTCGTCCCGATCGTGATTTCGTCGCTGGTCGTGGGTATCGCCGGGGTTGGCGATGCGAAGAAACTGGGCAGCATCGGCCTGAAGACCATCCTCTATTTCGAGGTGGTGACCACCATCGCCATCGTTGTCGGCCTGGTGTTGGCCAACCTGTTCCACCCGGGCGCCGGCATCGACATGAGCACCCTGGGTACAGTCGACATTTCCAAGTACCAGGCCACCGCGGCCGAGGTGCAGCATGAGCACGCGTTCATCGAGACCCTGCTCAACCTGATCCCGTCGAACATCTTCGCAGCGCTGATGCGTGGCGAAATGCTGCCGATCATCTTCTTCTCGGTGATGTTCGGCCTGGGCCTGTCGAGCCTGCAGGCCGACCTGCGCGAGCCGCTGGTGCGTACCTTCCAGGCCGTGTCGGAAACCATGTTCAAGGTCACCCACATGATCATGAACTACGCGCCGATCGGCGTGTTCGCCCTGATCGCCGTGACTGTCGCCAACTTCGGCTTCAGCTCGCTGCTGCCGCTGGCCAAGCTGGTGCTGCTGGTGTACTTCGCCATCGCCTTCTTCGCCTTCATGGTGCTGGGCCTGGTGGCACGCCTGTTCGGCTTCTCGGTGATCAAGATCATGCGCATCATGAAAGATGAGCTGATCCTCGCCTACTCCACCTCCAGCTCCGAGACCGTGCTGCCGCGGGTGATCGAGAAGATGGAGAAGTACGGTGCGCCGAAGTCGATCTGCTCGTTCGTGGTGCCGACCGGCTACTCGTTCAACCTCGACGGCTCGACCCTGTACCAGAGCATCGCGGCCATCTTCATCGCCCAGCTGTACGGCATCGACCTGTCGTGGAGCCAGCAGCTGCTGCTGGTGCTGACCCTGATGGTCACCTCCAAGGGCATCGCCGGTGTGCCGGGCGTCTCCTTCGTGGTGCTGCTGGCGACCCTGGGCAGCGTGGGTATCCCGCTCGAAGGCCTGGCCTTCATCGCCGGTGTCGACCGCATCATGGACATGGCCCGCACCGCCCTGAACGTGATCGGCAACGCCCTGGCCGCCCTGGTGGTCGCCCGTTGGGAAGGCATGTACGACTCGGCCAAGGGCGAGCAGTACTACGCCTCGCTGATCGCCGAAAAGTCGCAAGCTGCGGTGGTTGGCGAAGCCGCCAAGCGCTGAGCCTGAACGGCTGAACCAGAAAGCCCCGACTTGTCGGGGCTTTTTGTTGTCTGTGGGTTCGCGACCCCTTGGGGGCTGCCACGGTCCCTGTAGGAGCGGCTTTAGCCGCGAAGAAGACACTGCGGTGGATGGCACGGGCTTCGCCCGTGTTCGCGGCGGTTCGACGCCTCGACAAGCCCGCTCCCACAGAGATTCGCGCCAGCTTTCAGACATTGAGCAAGACAGTTGTTCCCACAGGGTCATGTGATCGCCGCCAGGTCGCCAGCGACGGGCCCCGATACGCTATCATTCGGGCAATTTTCAGGGGGGTACTCACGGATGCTCAACGGCCTTTGGCTCGGCTTTTTCCTGGTGGCGGCCGTCTCCGCCCTGGCCCAATGGCTGGTCGGTGGCAACGCCGGCATCTTCGCCGCGATGGTCGAAAGCATCTTCGCCATGGCCAAGCTGTCGGTGGAGGTCATGGTCCTGCTGTTCGGCACCCTGACCCTGTGGCTGGGCTTTCTCAAGATCGCCGAGAAGGCTGGCATCGTCGAATGGCTGGCCAAGGTCCTCGGCCCCCTCTTCGCCCGGCTGATGCCGGAAGTGCCGCCCGGTCACCCGGCGCTGGGCCTGATCACCATGAACTTCGCCGCCAACGGCCTGGGCCTGGACAACGCCGCCACGCCGATCGGCCTCAAGGCCATGCGCGCGCTGCAGGAGCTCAACCCCAGCAGCACCACGGCAAGCAACGCGCAGATCCTGTTCCTGGTGCTCAACGCCTCGTCGCTGACCCTGCTGCCGGTGACCATCTTCATGTACCGCGCCCAGCAAGGCGCCACCGACCCGACCCTGGTGTTCCTGCCGATCCTGCTGGCCACCAGTGTCTCGACCCTGGTCGGCCTGCTGTCGGTGGCGGTGATGCAGCGCCTGCGCCTGTGGGACCCGGTGGTGCTCGCCTACCTGATCCCCGGGGCACTGCTGCTGGGCGGCTTCATGGCCTTCCTGGGTACCCTCTCGGTCGCCGCGCTGGCCAGCCTGTCGTCGATCCTCGGCAACCTCACGCTGTTCGGGGTGATCATCCTGTTCCTGGTGATCGGCGCGTTGAAACGGGTGCAGGTGTACGAAGCCTTCGTCGAAGGCGCCAAGGAGGGCTTCGACGTGGCCAAGAGCCTGCTGCCGTACCTGGTGGCGATGCTGGTGGCGGTCGGCGTGCTGCGCGCCTCAGGGGCGCTGGAGCTGGCCCTGGACGGCATTCGCCATGCAGTGAGCTGGATGGGCCTGGACACCCGCTTCGTCGAAGGCCTGCCGACCGCACTGGTCAAGCCGTTCTCCGGCAGCGCGGCGCGGGCCATGCTGATCGAGACCATGCAGACCCACGGCGTGGACAGCTTCCCTGCCCTGGTGGCGGCGACCATCCAGGGCAGCACCGAAACCACCTTCTACGTGCTGGCGGTGTATTTCGGCGCGGTGGGCATCCAGCGTGTGCGTCACGCCGTCGGCTGCGCGCTGCTCGCCGAGCTGTCCGGGGTGATCGCGGCGATCTTCGTCTGCTACTGGTTCTTCGCCTGAGGCCGCACCTGGCGCTGGGCCTGGGCGCTTTGCGCCACGGTCCAGTCGACCACCTGCGCGGCCAGCTGGTCGCTCGCCGCGCCGAAACCGGCGACCACGGCTGACACGTCGCTGGCGGCCAGCGCCTGGCGCACTTCGAAGCGTCGGCTGGTGAGGATGCGCTGGCTGCGGCCCTGCACCAGGCGTGCGTCGTAGCGGATCATCACCTGCACCTTGCCCCCCGCCTGGTATTCGCTCTGGAACGCCTGCAGCTCGCCGGCCAGCTCGTAGTCGGCCTGCAGGTTGCTGTCGTCGGCGCTCAGGCGCTGCACCCGGCCGTCACGCTGGAAGCCATCGAGCAGGCGGTTGCGCACCAGCAACGGCACTGGATCGCTCCAGCGTGCGCCCTTGTAGCTGCTGAGCACATCGCCCTGGGGAATCACGGCGATGCGCGGCCCGGCCAGGGTTTCGCTGGCCAGCGGCTTGTTCAGGCGCAGCGACCAGTCCACCGGGGTGGCGCCGTGGCTGGCCTGGTTGACCGGCAGGCGGTAGATATCCAGCGGCTCGCTCTGCGGCAGGATCGAGCAGGCGCTGGCCAGGCTCAAGGTGGCCGCCAGGGCCAGCAGGCGCAGCGAAGGGGTCATGGCTGGAACTCCTTGTTGTTGTCGCGGCCCAGCAGATAGCCGCTCGGGTCGGCTTCCAGGCGCCGCGAGATGCCCTTGAGCGCGTTGAGCGTTTCGCGCAGTTCGCGGATGGCCGGGGTCAGCTGGTTGAGGCCCTGGGCGCCGTCATCGATCGACTCGCGGTTGTCCTGCAGCAGGTTGTTGAGGGTCGCGGCGCTTTCGGCCAGCGACTGCATGGCCTGTTCGGCGCTGCCGATGGCTTGCTTGCCCTGGGTGCCGAGCAGGCCATTGGCGTTGCGCATCAGGGTCTGGGTTTCGGCCAGGGTGGCGTTGGCCTGCTTGCCGACCTGGGCCAGCTGCGAAATCGCCTCGCTGATGCCGCCCTTCTGGTTGGCGAAGGCGCCGGTGGTCTGGTCGAGGTTGGCCAGGGTGTTGTTCAGGTGCTCGATGTTGCGGTCCGAGAACATCTGCGTGGCGTTGTGCAGCAGCAGGTTGATGTTGGTCACCAGGTCGCTGCTGTCATTGAGCAGGCGCGAGATCGGCGACGGCGAGGCGATGATCACCGGCAGCTTGCCGTCCCTGCCCTTGAGTTCGGGGCTCTGCGGCGTGCCGCCGCTGAGCTGGATGAACGAGTTGCCGGTGACCCCGGCCAGGGTCAGCTTGGCCTGGGTATCCTCCTTCACCGGCGTGTCGCCGCTCAGGCGCACCCGCGCCAGCACCCGACGCGGGTCTTTCGGGTCCAGGCGCAGGCTGGAGACATCGCCCACCTTGATGCCGTTGTACTGCACCGGGCTGCCGCGGGACAGGCCCGAGACCGCTTCGTTGAAGATCACTTCGTAGTCCTTGAAGGCGTCGTCGACGCTGGACTTGGTCAGCCACAGGCCGAACAGCATGGCGCCGGCGACCACCAGGACGGTGACCAGGCCGATGAGGACGTGATGAGCTCGGGTTTCCATGCTTCAGCGCTCCTGCCCGGCGCTGGCGGCAGCGTGTTCCGCCGCGCGCCCGCGTGGGCCGTGAAAGTATTCGTGGATCCAGGGGTCGTCGGTGTGCTCGACCTCGGTCAGGGGGGCGGCGACCAGCACCTTCTTCTGTGACAGCACGGCCACGCGATCGGTGATGGTGTAGAGCGTGTCCAGGTCGTGGGTGATCAGGAACACGCTCAGGCCCAGGGCATCGCGCAGGGTCAGGATCAGCTGGTCGAAGGCGGCGGCGCCGATCGGGTCGAGGCCGGCGGTGGGCTCGTCGAGAAACAGGATGTCCGGGTCCAGGGCCAGGGCGCGGGCCAGGGCCGCGCGCTTGACCATGCCGCCGGACAGCGACGCGGGGTACTTGTCGGCGGCGGAGATCGGCAGGCCGGCCAGGGCCAGCTTGACCCCGGCCAGGTGCTCGGCGTCGGCGCGCGACAGGCCGGCGTGCTCGATCAGCGGCAGGGCGACGTTCTCGGTCACGGTCAGCGAAGAGAACAGCGCGCCCTTCTGGAACAACACGCCGAAGCGCCGCTCGATCCGCGAACGCTCGGCCTCGCGCAGCCCGGCCAGGTCTTCGCCGAACACCTTGATCTGGCCCTCGTTGGGCCGGCGCAGGCCGATGATGCTGCGCAGCAGCACCGACTTGCCGCTGCCCGAGCCACCGACCACGGCGAGGATCTCGCCGCGGTACAGGTCGAGGTCGAGGCCCTGGTGCACCACCTGGCTGCCGAAGCGGTTGCAGATGCCCCGCGCTTCGATCACCGCTTCACGCTCGCTCACCAGCCCATCTCCATGCAGAACAGTGCCGCCAGCGCATCGAGCACGATGACCACGAAAATCGACTGGACCACGGCCGAGGTGGTGTGGGCGCCGACCGATTCGGCGCTGCCGCTGACCTTGAAGCCTTCCAGGCAGCCGATGGCGGCGATCAGGAAGGCGAACACCGGCGCCTTGGCCAGGCCCACCAGGAAGTGCTGCACGCCGATGTCGCTCTGCAGCAGCGACAGGAACATCGCCGGCGAGATGTCCAGGGACAGGGCGCAGACCACCGCGCCGCCGACGATGCCGCAGATCATCGCGACAAAGGTCAGCAGCGGCAGTGAAATCAGCAGTGCCAGCACCCGCGGCACCACCAGCAGCTCGATCGGGTTCAGGCCCAGGGTGCGGATGGCGTCGATTTCCTCGTTGGCCTTCATCGAGCCGATCTGCGCGGTGAAGGCACTGGCGGTGCGCCCGGCCATGAGGATGGCGGTCAGCAGCACGGCGAACTCGCGCAGGAACGAGAACGCCACCAGGTCGACGGTGAACACGGTGGCGCCGAATGCCGCCAGCACCGTGGCGCCGAGGAAGGCCACCACGGCGCCGACCAGGAAGGTCAGCAAGGCGACGATCGGGGCTGCGTCCAGGCCGGTCTGTTCGATGTGCGCGACCACCGGCGTGACCCGCCAGCGGTGCGGTTGCACCAGCCTGCGCAGGACGGTTTCGAGGATCAGCCCGACGAAGCCGAGCAGCTGCATGCTGTCCTGCCACAAGGTGCCGACGGCGCAACCGATGCGCGCCAGCAGCAGGAGCAGGATGTTGCGCTCGGGCTGCTTGACCGGGATGCAGTAGTCCTGCACCGAGTGGTAGACGTTCCTGAGCAGCGCGCGGCTGGCGTCGGGCAGGTCGTGGGTGCACTGGGAAAGGCGTTGCGCGCCGAGCAGCTCGGCCAGCAGCGAGGCCCCGGCGGTGTCGAGGCGCCCCAGCTGGCTGAGGTCGGCGACGGCATCGGCGCCGTACTGGCTGCGCAGGCGCTCGCTGTCGCGCTTGAGGCTGGCGTAGTGGGCCAGGGTCCAGTCGCCGGCGATACGCAGGCAGGCCGGCTGGCTGTTGGTGTCCAGGGTGGCGCTGGGGGTGGTCATGGGCTCCATGCATCCGGCTGGGCGTAGAGGCTGATCATAGCGCAGCGGGCATGGAGCAGTATGTTGAGAATGTGCTGTGAAGGTTGACTCCGTCCCTGTGGGAGCGGGGTTACCCGCGAAGTAGGTAACGTGGTGGATGGCACCGGCTTCGCCGGTGTTCGCGGGTAAACCCGCTCCCACAGGTGATTGCATTAGCCTCCAGGGGGCTCAACCCGCGGGCGCGTCGTCCACCACCTTGAAGCGCAGCACGCCGATCACCTGGCCATCCTCGGTCAGCACCCGCACCTGCCACTTGCCCACCGGGTTGGGCGGGAAGTTCTGCTTGTGGGTCCAGGCGCGGTAGCCTTCCTTGCGCCCGCCGTGGATATCCAGGGCGATGCGGTCGACTTCCTGGCCGTCCTTCTGCCACACGTGGTAGATGCGTTCGTTGAGGCCGCGTGGGGCGTTGATCGAGGTGTAGGCATACAGGCCGGCGCTGCGGATGCGGCTGGCGGCGATCTCGTCCAGCGATTCGCCCGGCTGGCGGTTGATCACCTCGGTGCTGACGGCCACCTGGGTCATCCACAGGGTCGCCGGGGGCACCCAGGAGCGCAGCAGCCAGCCGCCGCCACCGACCGCCAGGGTCACCAGCACCAGCGCCGCGCCACGGCGCCAGCTGTTGATCGGGAAGCTGCTGGCCAGGCTTGGGAACGACAGCACCATGGCGGCGATCAACGCCAGCTTGAAGCTTTGCGCGGTGGTCAGGTTGAGGATGATCGGTAGCGCGGTGAGCAGGGCGGCGAACAGCGTCAGGGTATGCATCGCCAGGAACAGCCAGCGCCGCGGCGCCACCCACTTGTAGTACAGCGGGTCGACGATGGACACCAGCCCGGCCGCGCCGAGCAGGCCGGTGAAGACCAGCTGGCCGCTGTTCCAGGTGGTGGTGATGAAGAAGAACGGCAGGACGAAGAACAGGCTTTCCTGGTGGATCATCTGCGTCGCATAGCGCAGCAGCGGTTGTGGGATCTCGCGGTTGAAGGTGCGGGTAAACAGGCCGGTCAGGGTGTTCTCGAACATCAGCCAGACCCAGCTGACCAGCATCAGGATGGCGATCCAGCTGGCCAGGCTGGCCTGGCGGTCGACCAGAATGAAACTGCCGATGCCGGACAGGAAACCACCGAGGGCGATCACGCCGGGGTAGCGTTTTAGCAGTTCGATGATGCGCAGGACGATGGAGGGTATTGGGGGCATGGGTCTACAACAGGCATTGGGGGTGGCTGTGCCGGCCTCTTCGCGGGTAAACCCGCTCCCACAGGGGCCGCACACAGCTTGAGGGCAGTGCATTACCTGTGGGAGCGGGTTTACCCGCGAAAGGGCCGGTACTGGCAAAAGGATACCGCTGATTCACCGCTGGCGTGTAGCACCACTGGGCCGGTCCGGCTTGTGCCGCCGCCAGCGCAGCAGCCCCAGCGCCAGGATCAACCCCAGCAACAACGCCACCCACCCATAGAGTTCGTCATACCCCAGGAACGGCGCCTCGACCCGCAGGTACCCCTCGCCCTTGAGCAGATCCTTCAGCGCCGCATTGGCCTGGGCCAGCGTCACCTGGCGCAGCTTGCGCGCCGGGTCGGCGAAGCGCCCGTTGTCGTAGTCGTTCAGCGCGCCCCAGTAATAGTCGGCCAGCGCACTGTTGCCCTGGGTGCCCCAGCTTTCCTTGGCCACCGCGGCATCCTTGATGCGGGCGAAGGTATCCGGGTCCAGGCCTTCCTTGCGCAAGTGATCGAACAGTTGCTGCATCACCTCCACGGCCTTGTCGACGTCGGCACGCTCGAGGTCGGCGTTGAGGCTGAGCAGGCCGGTGTCGCCAAAGCTTTCACGCTGTGCCGAAGGCCCGTAGGAAAGCCCTTCGCGCAGGCGCAGCTGGTCGTACAGGGCCCAGTCCAGGTAGCGCGAGAGCAGGTCGAGGGTTTCCTGGTGGTCGTTGTCCAGCACCGGCTCGACGAACAGCCAGTGCAGCTTGACGCTGTCGCCGAGCACGCCGCGGGTCAGCTCGCGGCGTTGCTCGGCCGGCTGGCTGATGCTTTCCAGGGTGCGTCGCTCTCCGGGTTCCACCGCCGGCAGCTCGCCGAAGGTACGCTCCAGGTAGGCCGGCAACAGGCGGTCGAGGCCGCCGACCACGATCAGGCTCATGTTGTTGGCGGCGTACCAGTGCTCGCGCAGGGCCTGCACCTGCTCCAGGGTCATGTCGTCGACGTTGGAGCGCTCGGGGCACTTCAGGCCCAGTTCGGTGGCCAGCTGGTCGCTGGCCGGGTGGCCGATGTCCTGGCGGTCGAGCCAGCGTTGCAGGTGACCGTAGTGGCCGCCGTCCTCGCGCTCGATGATGCGCTTGGCGGTGGCCAGCGACTTGGCGTCGATGCGCGTGTCGCGAATGATCGCCAGCAGCAGGTCGAGGACCTTGCGCTGGTTGCGCGCCGGGGCCTCGATGACGAAGGTGGTGTCGGCGCTGCTGGTGAAGGCGTTCCACTCCCCGCCCAGGCTTTGCAGGCGCTCTTCCAGGCCGCCCTCGCCGGTGTCGTCGATGCCGGTGAACAGCAGGTGCTCGAGCAGGTGCGGCAGCTCTTTCTGCGAGCAATCGAAGTCGTCCAGGCCAACGCCCACCACCAGGCGGATGGCCACGTGGTCGCGTTCATAGCCGGACTTGAGGACCACCTGCAGGCCGTTGGGCAACAGGTAACCCTCGACCCGCGTGCGGTCGAGGGCCAGTGAGGGCAGGCTGCAGATCAGCAGGCAAACGAACATCAGGCAACGCATGGGCGAGCGACGGTCTCCAGGTGTGCGAGATCAGGACAGGGGGTTTTCTTCCGGTACGTTGTCGAGCATCAGCCCGCCGGTGTCCGAGCCGCCCAGTACCACATAGGCACTGCTGCAGAACAAAGAGTTCAACCGTTTCATGTCGGCGATCAATTCCAGGTGCAGCGAACTGGTTTCAATGCTTTGCACCACTTTACGCTGTAAACGGCTGACATGGGCGTGGGCCAGACGCCGTTCCTGGGCGCGAAAACGGCGTTTTTCCCGCAGAAGAAGTTGCGCGCTGTGCGGATCGGCGCTGAGGAACACCGACAGCCCCAGGCGCAGATTGGCCAGCAGCTGTTCCTGCAGGCCGGCCAGTTCTTCCAGGCCGACCTGGGAAAACTCCCGGCGCTGGCTGGTCTTCTGCTGCTGAACCTTGCGCAGCATGCGCTCGATCAGGTCACAGGCAAGCTTGAGGTTGATCGCCAGCTCGATGATCTCGGCCCAGCGTTGGTTGTCCTGCTCGCTGAGGTCTTCACGGGGCATCTGCGCCAGGTACAGCTTGATCGCGCTGTACAGGCCCTCGGCATCCTCGCCCAGCGCCCGCACCTGTTGCGGCATGGCGGTGTGGGTACCGCGCAGGGCGCCGAGCATGGCCTCCAGCAGGCTGTCGACGATGTCGCCCAGGCGCAAGGTCTCGCGGGCGGCGTTGGCCAGGGCCAGGCTGGGTGTGGCCAGGGCGGAGGCGTCCAGGTGGCGCGGGCGGATCTGGCCGTTGTCGGCCTTGCGCTCGGGGAGCAGGCGATCGCACAGGCGGCCCATGGGTTTGACCGTGGGCAGCATGATCAGGCAGCGCAGGGTGTTGTAGAGCAGGTGGAAGCCGATCACCAGCTCCTGCGGGCTGAAGCTCAGGCTGTCCATCCACTCCACCAGCGGGTGCAGCACGGGGATGATCAGCAGCAGGCCGATCAGCTTGTACAGCAGGCTGCCCAGGGCTACGCGGCGACCGGCGGCGTTCTGCATGCTGGTGCTGATGAAGGCCAGCAGGCCGCTGCCGATGTTGGCGCCGACCACCAGGCCGATGGCCACCGGCAGGCTGATGACTTCGGCGCCGGCCAGGGTGGCGGTGAGCAGCACGGCCGCCAGGCTGGAGTACGACACCATGGCGAACAGCGCGCCGACCAGGGCATCGAGCAGGATGTCACCGGTCAGCGAGGCGAACAGTACTTTCACGCCCTGGGCGTGGGTGATGGGCGCGGCAGCCTGCACGATCAGCTGCAGGGCCAGGATGATCAGGCCCAGGCCGATGCCGACACGGCCCAGCTGGCCGACGCGGGTCTGCTTGCGCGAGAGGAAGAAGATCACTCCAAGGAAGAGCAGCAGCGGTGACAGCCACGACAGGTCGAAGGTCAGCACCCGCGCCATCAGCGCGGTACCTACATCGGCGCCGAGCATGATCGCCAGGGCCGGGGTCATGGCCATCAGGCCTTGGCCGACGAACGAGGTGACCAGCATGGCGGTGGCGTTGCTGCTCTGTACCACGGCGGTGACGACGATGCCGGCGACGAACGCCAGCGGCCGGCGGTCCATGTTCTGGCTGAGCACGCGGCGCAGGTCGGAACCGAATACCCGCAGGATGCCGGTGCGCACGATATGTGTGCCCCAGACCAGCAATGCCACGGCGGAAAGCAGGTTGAGCAAGGTCAGCATGGTCGAGCCCCCCTTTGTTCTCGTGCTCCAGTGGCGGAGCCAAAAATGGGTGAAGCGGCAAGCCTGGCCCGGGGGTGGGTGTTTTTATCCAGTGCTTACACTAGCTGTAGTTGTTTTACGTGAGAGATGCCAGCTTGGCATGGGGGGCGGGGGATTGAAACCTTTCTGTCATGAAGCTTTGCCAGCGTGGCCTGCATCGCGGGCAAGGCTCGCTCCTACCGTAGGAGCGAGCCTTGCCCGCGATGGGCCAGGTGCTGTTACTGCCCAGGAATGTCCTTGCGCAGTTTCACCGGGTCGTGCTCCTTGCCTTCCTTGCGCGCCAGGGCGGTGCGCATGCGGATGTTGATCGCTTCCACGGCCAGCGAGAAGGCCATGGCGAAGTAGACGTAGCCCTTGGGCACGTGCACCTCGAACGCTTCGGCGATCAGCACGGTACCGACGACGATCAGGAAGGAAAGCGCAAGCATCTTCAGCGATGGGTGCTTGTCGATGAAGTCGCTGATGGCGCCGGCGCAGGCCATCATCACCAGCACCGCGACGACGATCGCGGCGATCATCACCGGCACGTGCGAGACCATGCCCACGGCCGTGATCACCGAGTCCAGGGAGAACACGATGTCGATGATGGCAATCTGGATGATGGTGTAGAAGAACTTGCCGCCCGCGCCCTTGGGCTCGTCGCTGCTTTCGTCTTCGCCTTCCAGGCCGTGGTAGATCTCCTGGGAGCTTTTCCACAGCAGGAACAGGCCGCCGAAGAACAGGATCAGGTCACGCCCGGAAATGCCCTGGCCGAACACCACGAACAGGTCGGCGGTCAGGCGCATTACCCAGGTGATCGACAACAGCAGCATGATGCGGGTGACCATGGCCAGGGCCAGGCCGAAGATCCGCGTGCGCGGTTGCATGTGCTTGGGCATGCGGCTGACCAGGATCGAGATCATGATGATGTTGTCGATCCCGAGCACGATCTCGAGCGCGGTGAGGGTGAAAAAGGCAACCCAGATTTCCGGGCTGGTCAGCCATTCCATGTGTACGTCCTTCGAACGGTGAAGGCGACGCGCCCGGAGCAGGTGCGTCGCGATGGGTGATGCGTGTTTATTAAAGACTACTGAACAGCGGGAAAATGCCCATCAGCAGCGCGGCGAACATTATGCACAGGCAAACCAGCACTGCCCATTTCAAGGTGAAGCGTTGGTGGTCGCCGAATTCGATGCCGGCCAGGGCCACCAGCAAGTAGGTCGAAGGCACCAGTGGGCTGAGCAGGTGCACCGGCTGGCCGACGATCGAAGCACGGGCCATTTCCACCGGGCTGATGCCGTAGTGGCTGGCAGCTTCCGCCAACACCGGCAGCACGCCGTAGTAGAAGGCGTCGTTGGACATGAAGAAGGTGAAAGGCATGCTGACGATCGCCGTGATCACCGCCAGGTAAGGCCCCAGGGCCTCCGGGATGACTGCCAGCAGGCTCTTGGACATGGCCTCGACCATGCCGGTGCCGGACAGGATGCCGGTGAAGATGCCGGCGGCGAAGATCAGCCCGGTCACCGCCAGCACGCTGCCGGCGTGGGCGGCGATGCGGTCCTTCTGCTGCTGCAGGCACGGGTAGTTGACGATCATGGCGATGCTGAAGGCGATCATGAACAGCACCGGCAGCGGCAGCATGCCGGCGATCAGCGCGACCATCAGCGCGGCGGTCAGGGCACCGTTGAAGTAGATCAGCTTGGGCCGGCGCGCTTCGGGGAACTGCGACACGCTGATTTCGCTGTGGTCGATGTCGTCGGTCGGCAGGTGCAGTTCGCCCAGGCGGGCACGTTCGCGCTTGCCGTACAGATAGGCGATGGCGAGGATCGCCAGCACGCCGAAGACCATGGCCGGGATCATCGGCACGAAGATGTCCGACGGGTCCACGTGCAGGGCGCTGGCGGCGCGGGCGGTCGGGCCACCCCAGGGGGTTATGTTCATCACCCCGCCGGCGAGGATGATCAGCCCGGCCATGATCCGTGGGCTCATGCCCAGGCGGCTGTACAGCGGCAGCATGGCGGCGCAGCAGATCATGTAGGTGGTGGCGCCGTCACCGTCGAGCGACACCACCAGGGCCAGCACGGCGGTGCCGACCGAGACTTTCAGCGGGTCGCCCTTGACCAGCTTGAGGATCTTGCGCACGGCCGGGTCGAACAGGCCGGAGTCGATCATCAGGGCGAAGTAGAGGATGGCGAACATCAGCATCACGCCGGTGGGCGCGAGCTTGCTGATGCCTTCGAGCATCATCGGGCCGATCTTGGCGGAAAAACCACCGAACAGGGCGAACAGGATCGGTACCAGGATCAGCGCGATCAAGGCCGACAGGCGCTTGGTCATGATCAGGTACATGAAGGTGATGACCATGGCGAAGCCGAGGAAGGTCAGCATGGCAATACTCCAGGCGTGGCGCGGCGAACAGGAAAAGTCGATTCGGGCGGATCAGCGCACGGGGCGCTGCACGACGAGCATGCGGAGGGGGACTGCGGGAAGGCGGGCGGGGAAGGACATCAGAATCACCATTGTTGTTGTTGATGGGCCGGGCGCGGAATATTCCGGATGCCCTGGCTGACCGGTCTTGTGCCGGTAGTGGCGGCTATCCTAGGAGGACAAGCTTTCAGCCAGCTTTCGCTGGCAAATCGGCGACGGGAGGTAAGTGATGCAGGATGTGACCGAGGGTGGCTGCCATTGCGGCGCCCTGCGCTACCGGTTGACGGGCGAGCTGACGGATGTTGCCCATTGTCATTGTTCGATTTGCCGGCGGGTCAGCGGCGGGTTGGTGGTGACCTGGGTCACCCTGCCCCGTTCGGGGTTTCGCTGGATGGCGGGGCGTCCGCAGTGCTACGTGGCGCCGGCCAGCTGCAAGCGCTATTTCTGCGGGGAATGCGGGGCGCATGTGGCGTTGGTCACCGAGCATAGCCCGGGCAGCATCGATGTGACGGTGGCGACGCTGGATCATCCGGAGTTGGTGCCGGCCAGGCGGCATATCTGGGTGGGTAGCCGGTTGCCGTGGGTGCATCTGGATGAGCAGTTGCCTGGGGAGGCTGAGGAAGAGCTCTAGGCCTTGTGTTGGTTTTGCTGGCCTCTTCGCGGCTAAAGCCGCTCCCACAGGTATTGTGCAGTCCCTGTGGGAGCGGCTTTAGCCGCGAAGAGGCCGGTACAGGTGTTATGGCAACTGCAGGCCGCCAGCGGCTTTGTGCAGCGCCCGCAGATGCTCGCCGATCTGCTTCACATTGGCCTCGACCGCAGCAATCTCCCTGGCCCGCGCCGGCTCCAGCAGCGCCCTCACCTCTTTGTCCAGGCTGGTGCTCAGCCGCAACAACTGCGCCTGCCGTTCGCTGCTCTGCTGCTCCAGGTGCTTGCGCTCTTCCGCTTGCGGTAGCCCGTAGCCCTTGGCCTCCAGCAGCTCGGCCGGGCGGCTGAGGAAGCCGCTGTTGGCGAGCATCTCCTTGAGGGTGGCATCAGCCTGGCTGGTGCTCCCGTCCTTCAGCGCGGCAGCATTCAGGTAGCGTTGCTTCACCTCGTCCTGGGCCAGCAGCAGCTGGCGGCGCAGGCTGGCCTGCTCGAGCAGCAGCAAGGCCGCGCTGGTGCGCAGGTCGGCCTTGGCGAACCAGGGCTGGCGCTGGTCGGCATCCAGGGCCAGCCAGTCCTCCACCGCGGCCTGCCTGATCGGCAGCTGCTTGCGCAGCACGTCGAACATGACCTGGTAGCGTTCACGGTAAGAGTCGAAGCGGTAACCCAGGCGCAGGGCCTCGCGCGGGTCGTCGAGCACGCTGGTGTCGGCCAGCCCCCTGCCCTTGAGCACGGCCAGCAAGCCATTGGGCATGATGCTGTCGAGGTCATTCAGGCGTGGGTTGGCGGTGCCGCTGCGCAGCAGTTTCAACGACTCCACCGCGCAGTTGTTGGACAGGAACCAGTAATTGCCGTCGTAGCTCCAGTGCATCTCGGCGGCCTGGCGCACCAGGTTCTCGATTTCTTCGCGGTCGAGCTTCAGCGGCACCGAGGCCAGGCTGCGCAGTTCGGTCTTGGTGTATTCGTCGATCACCTGGGCCAGCGGCAGTACGAACAACCGCGAGGGATAGACGCCGACCAGGCCGTCCCAGCTGGACAACTGCACGTCGTTGACGAAGGCGCGGTACGACAGCACCAGGCTCTGGTCGAGGTCCAGGCGGCAATCCGGCCCGCGCGGGCGGCCCGGCTTGCAGATCACCAGGCGCAGCATGCTGTGGCCCCAGCGGCTGACCAGGTTCTGGTTGGCCTCGGCCAGCAGGTAATCCACTTCATAGACGCGCTCGGGGTCGATCTCGCCCAGCGGCTGGCGGGCGAAGTCATTGCCGGCATTGATGAAAGGCAGGCTCTTGGCGCAGGTGTTCTGCTGGGGTGCCCAGGCGAAGTGCTCGCGCAGGTACTGGTTGAGCGCCGGGCGGCGGCAGCCGTAGCTCGGGTCGAGGAGGAAGTACTCCATGTTGACCGCGATGTACTCCTTGGGGCTGCTCAGTTCGTAGCTGTCGGGGCTGCGCACGAACTGGCCGTTGCTCAACTCGCGCTCGCCGCGTCGGCCCACGTACTGCTGCCAGCCGGCGAGGTCGAGCAGGCGCGGGTCGTCGCTGAGGGTGAAACGGCGCTCGGCCTGGCCACGGCACGCCTCGGGCAGGCCGACTTTGCCCAGGGTGCCTTGCTGGCGCTTGCAGCGGGCGATCAGGGTCCGTTCGGTCGCTGGCCACAGGCGGGCGCGGTCATAGACGTGGGTCAGTTCGTGCAGCACGGTGGCCAGCAGTTCTTCACGCACGGTGCCATGGGGGCGTTGGGTGAGCTCGGTGGCGGCGCTGCCGTCGGTGAGGCTGGGCAGCAGACGTTTGTTGAGCTGCACCGTGGAAACCAGCGAGGCCTCGCCATAGGCGTCGGCAGGCATGGCGTCGCTCCAGCTGACTTGCACGCGGCGGTCCAGCTGTTGCTTGAAGCGTGGAGGCAGCTTGGCCAGGGCCTCGTCGAGCAGGGCCTGGGTGGCCTGGACCTGTTGCGGGTCGAGGCCAGGCGTCTGCAGCTCCAGCTGCAGGTCGGCCAGGGCGGGCGTGCCCAGCAGCGTCAGGACGCAGCCGAGCAGCCAGGCACGCACGCCGCTCACAGCGCGAGGATGGCTTCAGCCAGGACCTGGTCGCTGGCATCGCGCGCTTCGGGCAGGCGCTCGCGCAGGGTGGTGAAGGCGGCTTCGAGCTGGGCGCCGCGAATCTGGCCATTGCTGCCGACGTAGGTGGCGGCGTCGTCGTGGGCTTCACGCACCACTTTGGAGTCGCGGATCGAGGTGGTGGTGTCGGACGTGAAATCGATCGAGCGGCCAAAGGCACGGACGATGATGTTGCTGGTGGCCACCAGGGTGTGTGCCTGGGCCAGGTCGGCCAGCAGGAGCATGCCGAGGGCAGCGGCGATCAGCGGTTTACGCATGGAGCATCTCCGGAAAATGCAGGGAGTCAGGTGTGGTCATTGGACGAGAATTGCTTCAGCCAGTTCACGGTCGCCGACGGAATATTGGGCACAGCCGTGGCGCAGCGAGTCGAGCGCCGCTTCCAGGCGCGCACCGCGGATCAGGCCGTCGCTGGCCACGAAGGCCGCGGCATCGTCACGGGCCTGGCGGACCAGCTTGCGGTCGAAGGGCGCGGTGGTGACCTGGCTGGTGACGTAGCCGGTGATGACCAGTCCTTGGGTGGTGGTGTCCATGGCATGGGCGCTGCCCATGGCGACACTTGAAAACAGCAACGGCAACAAATAACGCATGGGCATTCTTAAGGCTGCAAGCGGGGTGAAAGCGGGCTCAGGTGCGCAGGCCTGCGCTTGCGCACCTGTTGTGCATCGCCGGGATCAGAGGGCCAGGATGGCCTGGGCCAGCTGGTCGTCGCTGGCCTGCAGGGCCGGCATGCTCGAGCGGATGTGCAGGAAGGCGCTTTCCAGTTTGGCGCCGCGGATGTCGCCCTGGCTGCCGACATAGGTCGCGGCGTCGTCGCGTGCGGCCTGGACGATCTTGTCGTCGCGCAGCGAGGAGGACAGGTCGGAGGTGGCGTCGGTGCTGGCGGCAACCGCACGCACGACGGCATCGGTGGTGACGACGAAGCTGCTGGCGTTGGCGGTGCCGGCCAGGCAGAGCAGCAGGGCGGCACCCATCAGGTGGTTACGGGACATGAGCGTGGACTCCTGGGAGCGGGTCGGGGTGGTTCTGCACCATCTGACGTTTTCACGGCGCGTCACGGTACGTTTTCAACATCCGGTTCTACCAGACTGTTGAGCGAAGCGTATCACGCGCTGCTGTATCGGGATGTTAACCGGCGTCGTGAAAGTTAACTGTTATGGTGCTTGATGTGGTTTTTATAAATTGTACTGTTCAGCGTGCCGGGCGCTCTGGCGCGGGCCCTGTAAACAAAAAACCCGTCGCAGTCACCTGCAACGGGTTAGGGGAATCGCGGTGCCGGCCTGGGCCAGCGAACCGGAGCTTAGCGCCAGAACGGCTTGCTCAGCTCTTCATAACGCTGCGACTCGCTGATACCAGCGTCGGCCAGCAGGCGGGCGTCCAGGCGAGCCAGTTGACGACGGCTGGCCATGCGGCGCTGCCACAGCAGCAGGGTGGAGATGGCGCGCAGTGGCATCGAAGCCTTGGACTGCTGGGCGTTGCTTTCAAAAACCAGACCGGAACTGAGGGTACGTTCCATGATGCTTCATCCTTCCGCTTATGGCGGGATTAGGTAGTGATTTAACTGATGCCAATGATCCTCCTCTGCTGTCCAGAACAGTAGATACAGTTCGGTGGCAATGCGATGGGCCAGTTAACTGTCTGAGCGGACTGTTGCACTCGAAATAGGCGGAACTGTACCGGTCTGCACTATCGCGGTGCATTTCTAGCGGATGCGAGGTTTGGGAAGGGCGTGAGATGCAGAAATAAACAGTACAGTAGTACAGTTTTATTCAATTCAGTGGGTGAGTATTAGGTACAGACTGTACTGGCACTGTTGTAGGAGCGGCCTTGTGTCGCGAAAGGGCCGCAACGCGGCCCCAGGGTTTCAAGGCTGTAGCTGAAATTGCTGGGGCCGCTACGCAGCCCTTTCGCGACGCAAGGCCGCTCCTACAGACCCGCGCGTAGCGAATCAGCTGGCGAGCATGCGCCCGGTTTCTTCCAGGTTCTCGTGCCAGCTCAGCGCTTCACGGAGGATGTGCGGGGTGTGCCCGCCGCGCTGGCAGGCGCGGTCGAAGTAGTCGTTCAGCGCGGCGCGGTAGTCCGGGTGCACGCAGTTGTCGATGATCGCCCGGGCCCGCTCGCGCGGCGCCAGGCCGCGCAGGTCGGCCAGGCCCTGTTCGGTGACCAGGATGTCGACGTCGTGCTCGGTGTGGTCGACGTGGCTGACCATCGGCACCACGCTGGAAATAGCACCACCCTTGGCAATCGACTTGGTGACGAATACGGCCAGGTGGGCGTTGCGGGCGAAGTCGCCGGAGCCGCCGATGCCGTTCATCATCCTGGTGCCGCAGACGTGGGTCGAGTTGACGTTGCCGTAGATGTCGAACTCCAGCGCGGTGTTGATGCCGATGATTCCCAGGCGACGCACCACTTCAGGGTGGTTGGAGATCTCCTGCGGGCGCAGCACCAGCTTGTCCTTGTAGCGCTCCAGATTGCCGAACACGTCGGCGTTGCGCCGGCTCGACAGGGTGATCGAGCTGCCCGAAGCGAAGCTCAGCTTGCCGGCGTCGATCAGGTCGAAGGTCGAGTCCTGCAGCACTTCGGAGTACATGGTCAGGTCTTCGAACGGCGACTCGATCAAGCCGCACATCACCGCGTTGGCGATGCTGCCGATGCCGGCCTGCAGCGGCCCGAGCTTGTTGGTCATGCGGCCGGCGTCCACTTCCTTCTTGAGGAAGTTGATCAGGTGGTCGGCGATGCCCTGGGTTTCGTCATCCGGCGGCAGTACGGTGGACGGCGAGTCCGGCTGGTCGCTGATGACGATGCCGACGATCTTGGCCGGGTCGATCGGGATGGCGGTGCTGCCGATACGGTCGTCGACTTTAACCAGCGGGATCGGCGTGCGGGTCGGGCGGTAGGTCGGGATATAGATGTCGTGCAGGCCTTCGAGGTTGGCGTTGTGCGACAGGTTGATCTCGACGATCACTTGCTTGGCGAAGATCGCGAAGCTGGCCGAGTTGCCCACCGAGGTGGTCGGCACGATGTGGCCTTGCTCGGTGATGGCCACGGCTTCGATGACCGCGATGTCCGGCAGCTTGAGCTGCTGGTTGCGCAGTTGCTCGACGGTTTCCGACAGGTGCTGGTCGATGAACATGACCTGGCCGTCGTTGATGGCCTTGCGCAGGGTGCTGTCGACCTGGAACGGCATGCGGCGAGCCAGCACGCCGGCTTCGGTCAGTTGCTTGTCGAGGTCGTTGCCCAGGCTGGCGCCGGTCATCAGGCTGATTTTCAGTGGCGACTGCTTGGCACGTTCGGCCAGGGCATGCGGCACGGCCTTGGCTTCGCCGGCGCGGGTGAAACCGCTCATGCCGACGGTCATGCCGTCCTCGATCAGGCCAGCGGCATCAGCCGCACTCATTACCTTGCTGTGCAGGGAGGACAAGCGGATACGATCACGGTACATGGATTGTTATCTCGGGCTACTGAAACTACTGCAGCGCAGTCTAGAGACTTCGCCCCTTGGCGTCCCACGACCATGGTCGTATGAGAAGCCTTGGAATAGAGCCGTTGATCTGGATCATTGAAAAGCAAAAGCCCCGGGAGAAATCTCGCCGGGGCCTTCTATATAACGCACTGTTTGCAGCGAAACGCCTTACTCGACTGCTTTGACCATATCCTCGATGACCTTTTTCGCGTCACCGAACACCATCATGGTCTTGTCCAGGTAGAACAGTTCGTTGTCCAGGCCCGCGTAGCCGCTGGCCATGGAGCGCTTGTTGACGATGATGGTCTTGGCCTTGAACGCTTCGAGGATCGGCATGCCGGCGATCGGCGACTTCGGATCGTTCTTCGCCGCCGGGTTGACCACGTCGTTGGCACCCAGCACCAGCACCACGTCGGCCTGGCCGAACTCGGCGTTGATGTCTTCCATCTCGAACACCTGGTCGTATGGCACCTCGGCCTCGGCCAGCAGCACGTTCATGTGCCCGGGCATGCGCCCTGCCACCGGGTGGATCGCATATTTGACGGTCACGCCGTTGTGGGTCAGCTTCTCGGTCAGTTCCTTCAGCGCGTGCTGGGCGCGGGCCACCGCCAGGCCGTAGCCCGGGACGATGATCACGCTGTCGGCGTTGCTCAGCAGGAAGGTGGCGTCGTCGGCCGAGCCGGACTTCACCGGGCGCTGCTCTTTCGAGCCCTGTGCCGCACCGGCATCGGAGTCGCCGCCGAAGCCGCCGAGGATGACGTTGAAGAACGAGCGGTTCATCGCCTTGCACATGATGTACGAGAGGATCGCACCGGACGAACCCACCAGGGAGCCGGCGATGATCAGCATCGAGTTGTTCAGCGAGAAGCCGATACCGGCCGCCGCCCAGCCCGAATAGCTGTTCAGCATCGACACCACCACCGGCATGTCGGCACCGCCGATCGGGATGATGATCAGCACACCCATGACGAAGGCCAGGGCCAGCATCAGGGTGAAGGCGCTGTAGTGGCCGGTGAAGGTGAACAGCAGGCCCAGGGCGATGGTGGCCAGGCCCAGGATCAGGTTCAGCTTGTGCTGGCCGGCGAACTGTACCGGTGCGCCCTGGAACAGGCGGAACTTGTACTTGCCCGACAGCTTGCCGAAGGCGATCACCGAACCGGAGAAGGTAATGGCGCCGATTGCCGCGCCCAGGAACAGCTCCAGGCGGTTGCCAGTCGGGATCGGGTCGCTGATGGCGGCGACGATGCCCATCGACTGCGGCTCGAGCACGGCGGCGATGGCAATGAACACCGCAGCCAGGCCGATCATGCTGTGCATGAAGGCGACCAGCTCGGGCATCTTGGTCATCTCGACGCGCTTGGCCATGATCGAGCCTGCGGTGCCGCCGACCAGCAGGCCAACGAGCACATAGCCGATGCCTGCGGTGGCGAGCTCGGATCCAAGCTTATAGATGAGGCCGACGGTAGTGAGGATGGCGATCCCCATGCCGATCATGCCGAACAGGTTGCCGCGCCGCGAGGTAGTCGGGTGCGACAGGCCCTTGAGCGCCTGGATGAAGCAGATCGAGGCGACCAGGTAGAGGAGCGTTACCAGATTCATGCTCATGCTTACTTCTGCGCCTCGTTCTTGGTTTTTTTCTTGAACATCTCGAGCATGCGGCGGGTGACCAGGAAGCCACCGAACACGTTGACCGCGGCCAGGGCCACCGCCAGGGTACCCATCAGCTTGCCGGCCGGGGTGACGGTCAGGGCCGCGGCCAGCATGGCGCCGACGATGACGATCGCCGAGATGGCGTTGGTGACCGCCATCAGCGGCGTGTGCAGTGCCGGGGTGACGTTCCACACCACGTGGTAGCCGACGTAGATGGCCAGCACGAAGATGATCAGGTTGTAGATGCCGTGGGAAATCAGCATGTCTTCCATTGTCGTGCTCCTTAGCCGTTCTTGCGCACGACCTGGCCGTCGCGGCACATCAGGCACGCGGCGACGATGTCGTCTTCGAGGTTGATCACCAGCGCGCCGTCCTTGTCGAACAGCAGCTTCATGAAGTCCAGCAGGTTGCGTGCGTACAGGGCCGAGGCATCGGCGCCCAGCTGCGCCGGCAGGTTGGTCGGGCCGACGATGGTCACGCCGTTCGCCTGCACCACCTGGTCGGCGACGGTCAGCGGGCAGTTGCCGCCTTGGGCCGCGGCGAGGTCGATGACCACCGAGCCAGGCTTCATCTGCGCGACGGTCTCGGCGCTGAGCAGGGTCGGAGCCTTGCGGCCGGGGATCAGCGCAGTGGTGATGACGATGTCTGCCTGCTTGGCGCGCTCGTGCACCGCCTGGGCCTGGCGCTGCATCCAGCTGGCCGGCATCGGCCGGGCATAGCCGCCGACGCCTTCGGCGCATTCGCGCTCTTCATCGGTCTCGTAGGGCACGTCGATGAACTTGGCGCCCAGCGACTCGATCTGCTCCTTCACCGCCGGGCGTACGTCGGATGCCTCGATCACCGCACCCAGGCGCTTGGCCGTGGCGATGGCCTGCAGGCCGGCAACGCCCGCCCCCAGAATCAGCACGCGCGCGGCTTTGACGGTACCGGCGGCGGTCATCAGCATGGGCATGAAGCGTGGGTAGTGATGGGCTGCCAGCAACACGGCCTTGTAACCGGCGATGTTGGCCTGCGACGACAGCACGTCCAGGCTCTGCGCCCGCGAGGTACGCGGCGCGGCTTCAAGGGCGAAGGCGGTGATGCCGCGCTCGGCGAGCTTGCCGATCAGTTCGCTGTTGAAGGGGTTGAGCATGCCCACCAGGAGGCTGCCACTGTTGATCAGGGCGATTTCCTGGTCGTTGGGTGCGACTACCTTGAGGACCAATTGGGCGCCGTAGGCATCGGCTGCGCTCCCCAGGGAAGCGCCCACGGCCTCATAGGCACTGTCCGGAATGCTGGCGTTGAGCCCTGCCCCCCGTTGGACGGTGACCTGATGGCCCTGGCCAATCAGTTTCTTGATGGTTTCCGGGGTCGCAGCGACCCTTGTCTCACCGGTCTGCGTCTCGAGAGGAACACCAATGTGCACGACTATTTCTCCTGCGGTGACCTTTTGTCTTTGTAAGAGCCAGCGTACTGCGGATGGTGCGCTGGGGCGGCTGTGGAGCGCCGGGCCCGCCAATTCCAGGGCGGGCGAGGCATTTTGCAGACGAACCCAAGGGCCATCAACCGGTTATGGAGCGAAACGAAGTCAAAACTACAAGTCACCCTGTGACCGTATGTCGCAAGCAGCCTGCTGCAGCCCGTCAACCATGGGCCATTGGCAGATTAGGGGAAAATTTGAAATTTTTTGCGATGATTTCGCAGATTGGCTCGCAAGTGTCGTAAAAGCCTCTGAAAGCCGCGTGTTTGGCGGCTTGAAAGGGGTTTTTCGATTCACCTGAACAGTTTTCGCTTATGCGACAAAAACGTATATCTGTAGGTGTTAAAAATAATTTACTACATAAGTCGGGCAGAAGCTTCGCCCTTGTGCGAAGCGATATAGAGCCGTGCCTGCTGGACCAGCCAGTCGCGAAAGGCGCGCAGCGAGGCGGACTCGACCTTGCGCTCGGGAATCATCAGATAGTAGGCCTTGTCGCTGCTCAGTGCGTGCCTGTTGGCGACCACCAGCCTGCCCTCCTCCAGCTCGCGCTGGATCAGGAACGGCGGGATCAGCGCCACGCCCATCTGGTGCATGGCGGCCTGTGCGAGCATGGAGAATAGTTCATAGCGCGGGCCTGTCATGTCGCCCGCGATATTCAGGCCCAGGCCATTGAACCACTGGCGCCAGGCATAGGGCCGGGTGGTCTGCTGCAGCAGGGGCAGGCTGGCGATGTGCTGGGCATCGAGCATGCCCTGCCCGTCCAGCAGCGCCGGGCTGCACACCGGCAGCGGGTTTTCGCCCATCAGGCGGTGCGATTGGGTGCCGGACCAGTCGGCATCGCCGAAATAGATGGCGGCGTCGAACGGCGTATCGGCGAACAGGAACGGGCGGGTGCGGTTGGTCAGGTTGACGGTGACCTCGGGGTGGCGCTGCTGGAAGTCCTTGAGCCGCGGCAGCAGCCACTGGGTGCCGAAGGTCGGTACCACGGCCAGTTCGATGACGTTGGCGCCCTGCTGCCTCATTACCGACAAGGTGTCGCGCTCCACGGCGTCCAGCTGCGTGGCCACCTGGCGGCTGTACGACAGCCCTGCCTCGGTCAGCTTCACCCCACGCCGTGAGCGCCGAAACAGTTCGACATTGAGAAATGCCTCCAGCGCGCCTATCTGTCGACACACGGCGCCCTGGGTCAGGGCCAGTTCCAGGGCGGCCTTGGTGAAGCTCTCGTGGCGTGCGGCCGCCTCGAAGCAGACCAGGGCGGTGGTGCTGGGAATCTTGCGGCGCATGTACGTCAACCTCACTCGTAGGCTTGGAAATATGGCTTTTTGGTGAGTCTCGAAGTGACAAATTATCACTAATACGTGCGCAATCCTCGTTTGTCGCCCTGCCCGATCAGGCCTAGGATCAATGGCACAAGAAACCGCTCCCCTATTTCGAGGATTTCGCTCATGGCCGGTAAAGCAAGCTTCAACTGGATCGACCCGCTGCTGCTGGATCAGCAGCTCACTGAAGAAGAGCGCATGGTGCGTGACAGCGCTTATCAGTTCGCCCAGGACAAGCTGGCACCGCGCGTACTGGAAGCCTTCCGCCACGAGCAGACCGACCCGGCGATCTTCCGCGAGATGGGCGACGTCGGCCTGCTGGGCGCGACCATTCCCGAGCAATACGGCGGCAGCGGCCTGAACTACGTGTGCTACGGGCTGATTGCCCGTGAAGTGGAGCGCATCGACTCTGGCTACCGCTCGATGATGAGCGTGCAGTCGTCGCTGGTCATGGTGCCGATCAACGAATTCGGCAGCGAAGCGCAGAAGCAGAAGTACCTGCCCAAGCTGGCCAGCGGTGAGTGGATCGGCTGCTTCGGTCTGACCGAGCCCAACCATGGCTCCGACCCGGGCTCGATGATTACCCGGGCCAGGAAGGTCGACGGCGGCTATCGCCTGAGCGGCAGCAAGATGTGGATCACCAACAGCCCGATCGCCGATGTGTTCGTGGTCTGGGCCAAGGACGATGCCGGCGATATCCGTGGCTTCGTGCTGGAGAAAGGCTGGCAGGGCCTGAGTGCCCCGGCGATTCACGGCAAGGTTGGCCTGCGTGCTTCGATCACCGGCGAGATCGTGATGGACAACGTGTTCGTCCCGGAGGAAAACATCTTCCCGGATGTGCGTGGCCTGAAGGGGCCATTCACCTGCCTGAACTCCGCACGCTATGGCATCTCCTGGGGCGCCCTCGGGGCGGCGGAAGCCTGCTGGCACACCGCGCGCCAGTACACCCTCGACCGTCAGCAGTTCGGTCGTCCCCTGGCGGCCAACCAGTTGATCCAGAAGAAGCTGGCCGACATGCAGACCGAGATCACCCTCGCCCTGCAAGGCTGCCTGCGCCTGGGGCGCATGAAGGACGAGGGTACTGCGGCCGTGGAAATCACCTCGATCATGAAGCGCAACTCCTGTGGCAAGGCCCTGGATATCGCCCGCATGGCGCGTGACATGCTCGGTGGCAACGGTATCTCCGACGAGTTCGGCGTGGCCCGTCACCTGGTCAACCTGGAGGTGGTCAACACCTACGAAGGTACCCACGACGTGCATGCGCTGATCCTCGGGCGCGCGCAGACCGGTATCCAGGCCTTCTATTGATAAGGAGCCAGCCCATGGGCGCGCTATCTCACCTGCGGGTGCTGGATCTCTCCAGAGTGTTGGCCGGGCCCTGGTCGGGCCAGATCCTGGCGGACCTGGGGGCGGACGTGATCAAGGTCGAGCGCCCGGGCAGTGGCGATGACACTCGTTCCTGGGGGCCGCCGTTCCTCAGGGACGCCGAGGGCGAGAACACCAGTGAGGCGGCCTACTACCTGTCGGCGAACCGTAACAAGCGCTCGGTGACCATCGATTTCACCCAGCCGGAGGGCCAGCGCCTGGTGCGCGAGCTGGCGGCGAAGTCGGATATCGTCATCGAGAACTTCAAGGTCGGTGGGCTGGCGGCGTATGGGCTGGACTATGCGAGCCTGAAGGCGATAAACCCCGCGCTGATCTATTGCTCGATCACCGGCTTCGGCCAGACCGGGCCGTATGCCAAGCGTGCGGGGTATGACTTCATGATCCAGGGGCTGGGTGGGCTGATGAGCCTGACCGGGCGGCCGGAGGGTGAGGAAGGCGCGGGGCCTGTGAAGGTGGGTGTCGCATTGACCGATATCCTTACCGGACTGTACTCGACGGTGGCGATCCTGGCTGCCCTCGCCCATCGTGATCAGCATGGGGTTGGCCAGCATGTCGACATGGCCCTGCTCGATGTGCAGGTGGCATGCCTGGCCAACCAGGCGATGAACTACCTGACCACGGGCAACCCGCCACGGCGGCTGGGCAATGCTCATCCCAATATAGTGCCCTACCAGGACTTCCCTACGGCGGATGGCGATTTCATTCTTACCGTGGGTAACGATGGACAGTTCCGCAAGTTTGCCGAGGTGGCCGGGCAGCCGCAGTGGGCGGATGACCCGCGCTTCATTACTAATAAGCAGCGAGTGGCGAATCGGGCGGAGCTGATTCCGCTGATTCGCCAGGCGACGGTGTTCAAGACTACCGCCGAGTGGGTAGGCCAGTTGGAAGCCGCGGGCGTGCCCTGTGGTCCGATCAATGACCTGGCGCAGATGTTCCAGGATCCGCAGGTGGTGGCTCGGGGGTTGGCAGTGACCATGCCCCATGTGCTGGCTGGGAGTGTGCCGCAGGTGGCCAGCCCGATTCGGTTGTCGGAGACGCCTGTGGAGTATCGGCGTGCGCCGCCGCTGCTGGGGGAGCATACAGAGATGGTGTTGAGGGAGGTGCTGGGTCTTGATGCCGGCGCGGTGGAGGGGTTGCGCAGCGCTGGTGTGCTTTGATGCTGTAGCTATATAGAGAAGAGCGGGGAGGCCGTCAGGCCTCCCCGCTTTGTTTTTGGCGGTGGGGCTGGCGGGTATCTGTCTTGAGGTTGGGTTGGGGTTTGGAGGTGTTCGCCACAACCCTTGCACCGCCTATGAGATCGAGCGCCGCCCGCGCGGCGCTCGATCTCACAGGCGCAGAAAGGGTTGTGGCGGGCACCTGGTAGCCCTGATGCGGTCTTTTCCCCTATATTTCAAATAGATGAAATTAACGGTTGACGCGCTTCCGAATCCCCTTATAATGCGCCCCACTTCCAGCGACAACGGAACGACAAACTCCTTGAAATTCAACGAGTT